>JBGCFG010000001.1:0-71068 GCA_045106815.1 Burkholderiaceae bacterium
AGGCAGCGGTCCGGCTTTGCCGGACTACCCGGCGGTGGGGGTTTGATCGGGGGTCTGGCAGAACTCGCTTCGCTCAGACACGCTGCCAGCCTGATCCCCGATCAAACCCCCACCGCCGGCTTGCCTTGAATCCCCCCGTCCAAAGCCCCCGACCCTCGCCGAATCTGGGTGGCGGTTGGCTACTGCGGGCCAGGCATCAGGGGTGTTTGGGAAGGGGGTGACTGCGAGGTGTATTGAGGGACTCGCCATGCCGTCGCAGGCAGCTGTTTTTCTTTTTTGCCCGCACAAAGCGACTGCTACATGAATTCGGCAGCGGGTGGGGGTGTCTGGCTGGGCGAATGAAGGCAAGCCAAGTTTGAGGTGGGGATGGGGGATCAGGCTGGCAGCATGTCTGAGCGAAGCGAGTTCTGCCAGACCCCCCATCCCCACCTCAAGCTTGGGCAGTCCGGCAAAGCCGGACCGCAGCCTTTCGCCCAGCCAGACACCCCCACCCGCTGCCGAATTTCCAACCTACTCAGCAGACGGTTTGTTTTTCCCCTGTTGCCAGAGCACGTCGGTGCCGCCGTCCGCGCGGTTCAAGACGCGGGACAGGACGAACATCAGGTCGGACAGTCGATTCAGGTATTGCTGGCACAGCGCTCTGGCGGCGCCATCTTTGGATAGGGTCACGACCGAGCGCTCAGCGCGGCGGCAAATCGTGCGGCACAAATGCGCGATCGCAGCTGATTTAGAGCCACCCGGGAGGATGAACTCCGCCAGGCGGGGCAGATCGGCGTTGTAGCGGGCGATGTTTTCGTCGAGCCGGGCAAGTTGCGGCTCCGAAATATTCTCGAATCCCGGGATACAAAGCTCGCCACCGAGATCAAACAAATCATGCTGAATGGCCGTGAGATCGTCACGGACAGCGTCGGGCAGCTTCTCCGTCAGCAGCAATCCAATCATCGAATTAAGCTCGTCCACATCGCCCATCGATTGCACCCTAATGGCGTCTTTAGGCGTGCGACTGCCGTCGCCTAGGCCGGTTGTGCCATCGTCACCGGTTCGGGTTGCAATTGCGGACAATCGGTTGGCCATAACGCTAAACTCTGTGGAAAGTAGGAAAGGGTGTGAAGTGTGCCACGGCACTGCTTAACCCAACGGGGTCTCAACCCCATGATTTGAAGTGCTTAGGCTATTCTTCAGGCATATGCCTGCGGCAGGCGGCTAAGCGAGCCGGCCCCAACGGCCCCGAACTACGGAGACCCCCATGAACGAGCCAAAACCCGTCCTTGAAGCCCTCAAACGCCCAATGCCCGAGGCCTTCATCACCGCCATCCAGGAGCAGTTTGGCAAGCGGCTGAGTCAGGCAGAGGCCATTCGGGAGCATCATGGCCGGGACGAGTCTCCTTTCCTGCCCGTACCGCCCGATGCCGTAGTTTTCGTTGAGTCGGCTGATGAGGTGGCACAGGTAGTTAAACTATGTGCAGCGCACAAAGTGCCCATCATTCCGTTTGGCGTTGGGTCTTCGCTCGAAGGTCACCTGCTGGCTGTGCAGGGGGGCATCTCCATTGACTTGTCGGGTTTGAATGAGGTCATCTCAATCAACCCGGAAGATCTGACCGCCACAGTGCAAGCTTGCGTGACCCGCAAGCAACTCAATGAAGCGCTGAAAGACACTGGCCTGTTTTTCCCGATTGATCCGGGTGCTGATGCCTCGATTGGCGGCATGGCGGCTACCCGCGCCTCGGGGACCAATGCCGTGCGCTACGGCACCATGCGCGAGAACGTGCTCGGCTTAAAGGTGGTTACGGCCGAGGGCAAGATCGTTGAAACCGGGACCCGCGCCAAGAAGTCGTCCGCCGGCTACGATCTGACCCGCCTGTTCGTTGGTAGTGAGGGCACGCTTGGCGTCATTACGGAAGTCACCGTCAAACTCTATCCACAGCCTGAGGCGATCTCGGCGGCAACCGTTAGCTTTCCGACCATTCGCGGTGCGGTGGACACCGTCATTCAAACCATTCAAATGGGCGTACCGGTTGCTCGCTCTGAGTATTTGGATGCCAACACAATTCGCGCCATCAACAAGCACGACAAGCTAACGCTGCCTGAACAGACCACTTTGTTTTTTGAATTTCATGGCTCCGAGGCAAGCGTCAAAGAGCAGGCTGAAGTGGTGCAGGAACTTGCCAGTGAAAATGGCGGCGCTGATTTTGAGTGGGCCACCCGGCCCGAAGACCGCACCCGCCTTTGGAATGCGCGACACAACGCCTACTTTGCATCGCTGCAAATGCGTCCAGGCTGCCGCGCAATTAGTACCGACACCTGTGTCCCCATTTCCCGTTTGGCCGATTCGCTCGAAGGCGCGCAGGCGATTCTCGACAAAGCTGATACTTACACCGCTATCCTCGGTCACGTCGGTGACGGTAACTTCCATTGTGTGCTGTTGCTAGACCCCAATGATCCCGATGAAGTTGCCGCCTGCGAAAAACTCAACGATGAAATCGTAGAACTGGCACTCACCATGGATGGCACGTGCACGGGTGAGCATGGCATTGGTCTGCACAAAATGGGATTTCTCGTCCAAGAAGCTGGTGAGGATGCCGTTGACCTGATGCGTTCAATCAAGCTCTCGCTTGATCCGGACAACATCATGAATCCAGGCAAGATCTTTTCGCTTTAGCGTGCGGCCGCCATTCGCGCGATGTCTCATCTTGTTAGCGAATGGCTGATTTGTCTGCGATTGAAAATGCGAAACAATGAATTTGCGGCTATTTTGCGCTGATTCATTAGTTGTGGTGATGCTGGGTGGCACATGACCAGTTAGGGTCTGAGGTGTCAAAGACACACGTGCAACATCTGGTTGCGCCTCTCCCCTCATGCGGCTATCTCTTTTGCCCTCATTGGCAGTTTGTGTGGTGTGGGCAGCGTGCTTTGCTAGCTTCGCGCCAGAACGCGCATTCGCGCAAACGCCAGTCTCGCCCTCAACGACAATCGCTGAAAAGAATCTGAAGTTCTTTGATGCCGATCATCTCAAACGCTTGCTTCAGTGGGCGGCCCAGCTCACCGGCCGCGAGTATCCGCTTGCTATCGATGTCCCGCCTGTTCAGGCCACCAGTGCTGATGCGCTAGGCAGAACGGTTTGCCCCGATGCACCGCACACCTGTGCGCGTGTCGCGGCTGCGTATGATGTGGGCGAGGGCCGCATTATTCACTTAGAAACTTTCGACGCCCGGCGGGTGTTGGACCGGTCATTCATCGTGCATGAAATGGTGCACTTTCTGCAGCACCTTGAGCAGGGGGTCGAGCTCAATGCGACCTGCCATGTGATCCGGGCCAATGAGGCGGAAGCCTATCGCGCCCAGTTTGCCTATCTGCGCCGGTATGGCAGGCATATCCCTCAGCGGCTTCGCATACCGCGTGTGCGTTGCCCGCGACCAATGGAAGCGAGTGTTAAACCCAAAACAGAAACGGCTCGTCAAGAAACCGGGCCTGTCTTGAAGGCTCAAATCGTCACGCGCTGACGATCAGGCTTCGTGCGATGGCTTGGCTTCGCTCTAGATTGCAAACGCCTTAAGGACTTCCGGGTCTGGGTCAAAGCCGAGCCCAGGACCATCGGGCAGGGTGATGACGCCTTTCTCATTTGGGTTTTCAACGCCGCCGAATACAGGCGCATCCAGGGTCATCCCAAAATATTCGACCCAATGAATTTCCGGAAAGACAGATGCCATTTGCAGTGTCGCCAGATAGCCGGGCCCAAAATAAGGTGAGTGTGGCGCGAGGCGTTTGCCTGCGAGGCGCGCTGTTTGACCAACCTGCAGGAATGCACTGATACCGCCCACTTTTGTCACGCTGGGTTGCAGATAGTCGAGTCCGACAGACTGAGCTGGTGCGACGAATGAGATAGCGTTAGCAATATTTTCGCCAGCCGCCAGCGGCGGACCAATGCCCGCAACCCGGTTTAAGCCAGTCAGGTCTTCGGGAGGCCACACGGGTTCCTCTAGCCAGGTGAGTGCTGCTGGTGCCAGTGCGCGTGCAGCCTCCTGCGCGGCCAGTACATCCCAGGCGCAATTCACATCGAGCATCAGGGCCGTGTCGGCGCCGAGGACTTCGCGTGCCAGGACCGCGAGCGTAGGTTCAACTTCATGCAGCTTGACGGCATCAAAGCCTTGCTTTGCAACAGCCTCGCAAACCGTCGTTAGGGAAGCCGTGTCGCCGGCGCGAAGTAAGCTGGTGTAGGCGGGCGCTGTCTTTCTGCTGCCGCCACCCAGCAGCTTTGCCACAGAGCAGCCCGCTCGCTTACCGGCAATATCCCAAAGCGCAATATCTAGGCCGCTGAGCGCATATTGCACCGGTCCGCTTCGCCCAAACAAATGAAGCGGCCTTTCAAGGCTTTGCATCAGGGCACCAATATCGGTGGCGTCTTTCCCGGTTGCCAATGGCGCAATGATGTCATTAATCGCAGCGCGCGTGGCCGGGATAGCGTTGTAGCCAAACGCTTCACCCCAGCCGACGATGCCGTCAGAGGTGGTGACCCGCATCAGCAAGTAACTGGCTTTGGTCCAGATGGTGCCGCCAAACCCGGTAGGCGGTCCTGGGTGGGTGAACGGAATGGCCAGCGTGATCGTATCAATGCTTTCTATGGTTGAGGCCATCTTGGGTTCTCCGTCGTTGCCCGATGGGAGGGCTTATGAGTGTGCTTTGGCTAACCGCATCAGGATTCAATCAACACGGGGAACAAGTCACCATTCAGCTTGTCGCCGGTCTTAAGCGTCTTATCGTGAAGCGGCTTTGATGTACCAACGCGTGGGTCGTAGCGAACATCTTCGCCCGTGTAGCGAACGGTATAGCCTCGTCGGCGTAAAGTCTGGCCTCGGTTGCCGCCCGCACCATGCACAGTCATGCCGCTAAACACATAGCAATCACCTGGTGCTAAGTCCCAGGTCAGAATGTCGTAGTCGTCACGGCTGGCTTGTATGTCAGGGATCTCTTCATAGTCAGGGTTGATGTCGTAGCCAATCGCAGTGGTCTCACCAAAACTATGCGGCTGAAACCATCGGTCCCAAAGGTGCGAGCCACGAATAAACTCCAACGCGCCGTTGTGTTGACTTACCGGGTCAAGCGCAATCCAAAACGAAATCACCTGGCTGCCACTCACAGGCCAATAAGGTTGGTCGTTATGCCATCGGGTGCGGTTAGCTGTGCCAGGCTCTTTGACAAAGAGCTGGTCATACAACATGTTGACTCGGCCACCACCAAAAAACTGACGGGCCAGCGCTGGTAAATACGACTCCAAGCAGAACGTACGAAAGTCAGGGTCGTGCTGCCAGAGCCTCAAGTTACCGTGAAAGCGGCCCTGGCCGTCTTTGGGTTCGTAGCCATGAAAAAACGGGCCGGGAGACGCAATATCCCGCTCGATGGCGGCGCGTAGTGTTTCAACCCAGTCAGTACTGACCGCTTTCCTGAGAACGGTCACGCCATCTTGCTCAAAGCTTTTCTTGGCGTTGTCTGACAGGGCAAAGAGACTGTTCATAGCATTTGCCTACGCGGGCTGACCGGGTATGGTCGCGCCCTGGGTGTTTACAAAAAGTGAATACACCGAGGTACTGGCAGCCATAAACAAACGGTCACGATGCAAACCTCCGAAGCACAGGTTAGCGCAACGCTCTGGCAGATCGATACGACCAATCAATTTGCCTTGCGGGTTGAAAATGTGCACGCCATCAAGGCCTGCCTCACCCATCCCCCAGCCACACCAGAGGTTGCCGTCGACATCAACGCGGAAACCATCGGGGGTGCCTTTCGGGCCGGCATCAATGAGCATGCGCTGATTGGCAAGCGAGCGACCATCGACAACATCAAACGCCAGAATGCTGCGCGGCTCGCTGCGGGACTGAACGACATAGAGAATCGACTCGTCAGGCGAGAATGCCAACCCGTTTGGCTGATTGATGCCTTCAGCAACGACAGAGATTGAACCGTCACCATCGACTCGATACACATTGGTCGGTAGCTCGGGGGGTGACTTGATGCCTTCGTAGTTGCCCAAAATACCAAAGCTCGGGTCAGTGAACCAGACAGAGCCGTCAGATTTGCAAACCACATCGTTGGGTGAGTTGAGCCGTTGCCCGTCGTAGCGATCAGCCAGCACCGTGATGCTGCCATCGTGCTCCGTGCGAACCACACGACGGTTGCGATGCTCGCAAGTGAGCAGGCGTCCCTGCAAATCGCGATAGTTACCGTTGCCGTTATTTGATGGCACACGAAACGGGCTGACCGCCCCGGTGGCTTCATCCCATCGATACATGCCGTTGCCAGGTACATCACTCCAAATCAGACAGCGCTGATCACCAAACCAGACCGGTCCTTCACACCATCTAAACCCAGTCGCAATGCGCTCGACTTTTGTCAGCGGCAGCTTGTACGCCGCAAAGCTATCGTCGAGCACCACGACAGAGGGGTCGGGGTAGCGCTGGCTGGGTTGCCAATCAGTGGACATGATCAGGCTCGCTCACGGAGTTCGCGGCGCAAAATCTTGCCGCTCGCAGACTTGGGAATCGAGTCAATGAACTCCACGGCCCGAATCTGTTTATAGGTTGCCATGTGTTCTTTTACGTAGGCCTGAATGTCTTGCTCGGTGGCGTTTTGGCCCGGCTTCAACGTGACAAACGCTTTGGGCAGTTCGCCTGCTTCTTCGTCGGGTATGCCAATAACCGCGACATCTGCAACCGCCGGGTGCGTGATGATGTGGGCTTCCAGCTCGGCCGGTGCCACCTGGAAGCCTTTGACTTTGATGAGCTCTTTGAGCCGGTCTACCAGCGTGAGGTGGTGGTCATCATCAATGAAGCCAATGTCACCTGTGTGTAGCCAACCATCGGCGTCGATCGTTTCAGCAGTGGCTTTCTCATTGTTCAAATAGCCGAGCATGATCTGCGGCCCTTTCACCCACAATTCGCCTTCTTCGTTTGGACCGCAGTCCTGGCCGTCTGGCGCGACAATTCTTGAGAGCGTGTTCGGCGCGGTCACGCCACTGGAACCGGGTTTGAAATCATTCCCAACCGTGAGATGACTGACCGGGCTCATTTCGGTCATGCCGTAGCCCTGCACGACCGAGCAACCGATTCGGCCCGCTGCTTCTTGGGCGAGTTCGCCGCCAAGCGGCGCAGCGCCTGAGAACACTTTGCGCAGACTCGACACATCGTACTGATCTACAACTGGATGCTTGGCCAGGCCCAGGATAATCGGCGGCACAGCAAAAAGCTGCGTGATTTTGTGCTGCTGAATGAGTCCGAGAACTTGCTCCATATCAAAGCGCGGCAGGGTCACAACGGTGACGCCGTCGGCCAGCAGGCTGTTCATCAGCACCTGCATACCGTAGATATGAAAGAAGGGCAGAAACGCCAGCGCTGAATCGTCGGGCTGATACCGCGCGGCTGCGTTGGTCTGGATGATGTTGGATACAAGGTTGTAGTGCGTCAGCATGACGCCTTTGGGCAGACCGGTCGTGCCTGAGGAGTAGGGCAGCGCAACCGGATGCTTGTGTAGATCTACCGCCACTTGCTTTGCAGCCGGGCCTTTGATCTCGCTCAAGCTTCGGTAGCCTGGAACGTCACCAATCACAATCATTTCTTTGACAGGCGAGTCTTTCATTGCCGCGGCTGCAGTCTCAGCAAACGCAGCGATGGTGACTAATCGAGTGGCCTTGGCGTCATTGAGTTGAAAGCGAATTTCGTCGGCGCCGTAGGTCGGGTTGACCGTTGTGACGGTACCGCCGCAGACCGCAACTGCGTGAAACACAATCGCGTACTCGGGAATATTGGGCGCAACCAGGGCAACAGTGTCGCCGGGCTGAAAGCCCTCTGCGAGCAAGCCACCGGCCAGTTCATGAACGGCTTGAGAGAGTTGGGCAAAGCTGATGGTTCGGCCCGTCGGGCCCTCAATAATCGCAGGGTGGTCGGGAATCGTGGCGGCTTTCCTGAGGACATAAGTCGTCAGAGGGACTTCTTGCAGCTCGACGTCAGGCAGGGGACTGGTAAAGAGATGTGTTTTCATAGAGCGCAAGTCTACTGACTTCGCGCAGCCATTGCCAGAACACGCCCCGACTTAAGGTGGCTTGAATTTCAAGTCTCGGAACACCGAGAGAACTTACCCCGATAGGTGCGAGCGTGACTCAGCTGATTTGGCGCGCGCGACAAGCAGGATGCCAACCGCTAACAAGATTGGCGCGGCTTCAGTGCTAATGGCATAGGGCATGGTGTTCACCCACGACGAAGTCGTTTGATGGGTGGCCTCGTAATAGGCCAGTGCTTCATTGAGAAATAGCAGGCAGCCCCCTCCCAGGAGAAACCAGCTGCCTGCCAACCGGGGAGACAACACCAACCAAAAAAACCCGACTGCCAGGAAAAGAAACGGGTTAAGCATACCCGCCAGCAGATCAGTCGCCTCGGGAATGCTCATCGACGCGATTCGGTGGCAACCTGTTGCCCTGACTCTTGGGACCGATGGTTAATGCCCAAAAAAACCAGGGTGACGCCGGCTACAAACCAACCGCTACTACATATCAACGACATGAGATTCACCCCGGTAGAGCGCAGCGTTTCCGGGGCAAACATCGGACCAACCACGCCAAGCAGAATGAGGGCAGCGGCTACCAGCAGGCACCTCCCGGCAACAAGCCGATGTTTAAAGAGGATGACACCTGCAATGCCTACCAGCAGCGGGGTTGCGACGTTGAGCGCTATTTTGAACAGACCAAGAAAACCGAGTGCAGGGGACAGCGTCATCATAAAATCTAGCCATTGGCTGTTGATGACTGCATTGTTTCTTTTTCTGGGCGAGCTTGGAATCGCCGCGAAGGGTTAGTTATATCGGGTGAGAAGCCGGATGACAGAGACCGAATTCAGCTGTTAGCGGCTGAATCCGTGCGCCAACTTGTTCGAGATGAGCATGACGAGTTCTTGATGAATCTGAGTTCTGGGTCTTGTCGTCTTGCCGTCTGTACAAAGATCGGAATCCTCGCCTTCCGCTTTTAGGATGGCTGGCCCTTTGTCCTGACAAATGCTGAAGCTCGAGAATCTGCCAGCTTCCTTGATGATCGAATAGGTGGCGCCGCGGATGCCCCGACTGACTGAGGCACCATTTAGGACATTGCCCGTAGATCCCGATTCGCCGACATTAAGGATGTGAGTGCTGGTTTCTATCCTAGCCAAACCGGACGGCGACGCACCGTGCATCCATTCAGGGTCGATTGCAACCACCGCCTTGATACGCGAGTCCTGAACTGATCGCACGACTGGCGTCAAGTCGGTTGTTTGCATATTGATACCGCCGCTGCGCAGCCAACGGCAATCGACCGAACGAACCACCGGTTGGCAGGTTTTGGCCAGTTGGTCTGGATCAAGTTCGAGGCCGGCCAGCGCGAGGACAGCATAACCGCCCAGAAAAAACCCCACAGCACCCACCCGATCAAAGTCGATGTGCGCTTTAAAGGTCGTATTTCTCTTCAGTTCGGTAAGGGTAGCGGACAAGTCCTGCGGTCTAAGCACCAATTCGCTGAGCACGTTGGCGGGTGGCGGCCCAGGCTTGGCTTTGGGCGGCGTGACGACTGCGACAATATTGCCTCGTGAGGCCAGGGCTGATGCCAGCCAGCCTGCGTGGACTGGCGCGGCCCGAAACCCGCCATGCGAGATCAAGACTAGGGGAAACTGTCCGGGTGCAAGACTCGCCTCGAGTTGCCCCATCGCACCGGCAAAAACGGCGTTACTGTCAATGGCTGACGTTGGCCCGTCATGCTTGCTTGGGTACCAAACCATGACGCGAATTGCATCGTCTCGAGCCATCGCTTGCACGGATACTTCGCGCACGCCTGCAGCTTTGGTCTGTGCATAGGCACCCATGTTGATCAACAGGCCGATAAGACAAATCAGGGCGGTGACAGCAATCTTCAAAGCATTAAGTTCAGCATGGTGTCATTGATAGCAAACTGAAATCGGGATCACGAAACCGGGATCCGATAGCATCGTCGGCCGTAGGATAAATGAAGTAGAGCGAGTCGGTCTCTCGCCTGCCGGTCGGTCTCTTTTGGTTGCAATGAACCTATTTGGCCATCGCGACAGGCGCTTCAGACGTCGCGGTGTTTTGCTCTGTCTGCATCTTGCGCACGGCCTGACGGGCATAGGCAACCGCTTTGTCATGACCTCTCAATATAAGGGGGCGAGACGGATCTTTCGAAATAGATTCCTGCTGCGACTCCAGAAAGAGCTTATCTTCAAGGAAGGCCTCAAGAATGTCCTGGTGAAATTTTTCATTGGCTGGATCGTCAGCGCCTTTGCCCCGCACCGCTGTTGAAAAGAAGTAATAAAAATTCGTCTCGTCTGCCGGGGTTGCATGATGGAACAGTCTGACGCCGATGCCGCCGGGAATGTTACGGTCTTCGCGGCCGCCGGTGCCGGCATCATGGCCACCGCCCCATTGCAAAACCGATGCGGGGGCAACGTACTCAAAGTCTTGCCAGCGATCGACCTTGCCCTTGAAGCCCGCTGCAGACACAAACGATGGTGGCGGGGTTGAGGCCATCATCCAGCGCACATAGTGCGCGCCTTTGTCGGTGCGCTTGGTCTCAAGCTCAGCATCATCGTGCTCGCTTGGGTTACCGCCAATCGTTGACACATGAACATAGCCAAGATGCGTCAGATCCATCAGGTTGTCGATCATGAGCATGTAGTTCGCGGAGATATCGTATTTTGCGAACTTGAAGTTCCATTGATCGGTCTGCTCGTGAAAGGGGAAATCAACAATCAGGCTTTCATCGGCCAGCGCCGGGTCACCCATCCAGATCCAAACAAATTGCTGTCTCTCAACGACTGGATACGCCTGGACTTTCAGATTCGGGTTGAGCATTTCACCTGGGTTACCGATGCACTTACCGGCGCAGTCAAACACCATGCCGTGATAGCCACACATAACCCCGTTTTCAACCGTCTTACCCAATGAGAGTTTGACGGCGCGATGACAGCATCGGTCTTCTAACGCTGCAGCATTGCCTGCGCCGGTGCGAAAGAGAACAACATCTTCGCCGAGTAGTTTGCGCGCCAGGGGCTTATCGCCCAATTCATGCGACCACGCGGCAACGTACCAGGCGTTCTTGATAAGCGGTTCAATCGCGGCATTTGCCATGAGGTTCTCCTTCGGAAATATTGATTGCTTCAGGTTTCGTTTCGTGTGGCCACTTGCCCGACCGCCTCTGTGCTTGGTCGTATCAGGTCTTCGGTGGCACCCACGCTTCGTCGAGCATGAGATGGGCTTCGCCAATGAGCGTGTTGAGTAAGCCCCGTAGCCGACGCTGATCAGCGTTTGATACGCTTTTCAACAGCCGCTCCTCGCGTGCACGCGAAAATGCGACGACTTTGCGATGAAGCTGCCAGCCTTCTTTGGTGAGGGCCACAAATGAGCGACGACGATCTGCGGGGTCGTTCGTGCGAATGACGTAGCCGTTTTGCTCGAGGTTCAGAACCGCCCGACTGGTGCCGCCGCGGTCAATCGCGATGCGATCAGCAATGTCGAAGATCGTGCACTGTTCCAACGCCCCAAGGACCTGAACGATCCGCCACTCAGACAGATCGAGATCGAGCGGGGCGGCGCCATTGCGCTTGGCATGCAGCGCAATTTTTGAGCCGAGCGCCAGGCAAAGCGCTGGAATGTGATCGGTCAAGTCTATTGGTGAATGGCGTTGAGCCAAGGGTCAAGCTCCATTAAGCGGGTTAAATCACGTGCAGGTTTGCGACACTAACTTTCCACCGATATTAGCGCAATTAGATGATTTTTCAATTAATGAATAATCAACTAATTGCGCTGTTCTGGCCAAAACGGCGATTTTTTGAAACGCAGTATAGTGACCGGATCAATGTCACTAGGGTGCTGATGTCCGATTCCGTCTATCTGGTCAGTGCGATTGCGCTGTCCGTCAGCATCGTTTTCGGATTGGCCAATCACATCCAGTTAATCGCGCTGCAATACATGAACGTGCGCAGCGGTACGCTCGTGATTGTTGCGGCTGGGTTTGGGGTTTTGCTGGTTTTGGCGCCGTTCTACCTTGAGCCGGCGTCGCTTATGTCTCCCGCAATCGGCTGGTTTGCGCTCGGCGGTCTCATCGTGCCCGCTTTGTCGATGACATTGCATACCTGGAGTATTCGACTCCTAAGCCCCGCTATCACGTCTGCGCTCACATCGACTTCACCGGTCTTTGCGATCGTGCTGGCGTTTGTCTTACTCGGAGAACTGGCGAGTGTTGACCAATTGCTCGGCACAGCGATTGTGATTGGCAGTATTGCGTTTATCGCATTGCAGTCGCGCCAAATCCGATCTTCCTGGCCGTTATGGGCGTTGATCATCCCATTAGGGGCGGCTGCCTGCCGAGCGATTTCGCACAATGTGGTCAAAGTCGGCTTGAATGATTTGCCGGCACCCATGACAGCTGCGCTAGTCAGTTCGCTAGTGTCACTCATTGTGTTGGGTGTCTGGCAAGGCGTCAGGGGGCACGAGATGCCTCGGTTCAATCGCGGCTATTGGTGGTTCGGTCTTGCCGGACTGCTCAATGCGGTTGGCCTGGTGGGCCTTAATCAGGCGCTTGAGTTGGGGACGGTCACGCTGGTGGCGCCGCTAGTATCGACAACGCCGGCATTCACCCTCATTCTGGGTTGGCTCTTCTTTCGCAAAGAATCGGTCAGTTGGCAAACAATCGCGGCAATGGGGGCTATCTTTGTGGGCTGTCTGCTCATCATCTTAAGGTGATAGTAAAGGCATTGGACTGAAGGGGTGCTACGGCGACTGCCACTAAACCCGATAAAACGCCGCGGCGCTGCCGTAGAACAAACGTTGTTGGTCCGCGGGGCTGAAATCGCTCACCATACGTTTGTAATCGCGCCACATAGTATTCATATCCACGCGCAAACCGTCGACTGGAAAGTTGGAAGCGAACATGCAGCGCTCCACACCGAAGCGATCAATTGCCTCAAGCACGAGGGCGCGGTTGCTATCGTAATCCCACGGTCCGTCTGGCAGACAAAGACAAGACAATTTGCAAAAGCAGTTCGGATGCGCTGCCAGCGCCTGCATGCCCTCACGCCACATAGCCAGACCCTCTTCGCTTCTATTCCAGGGAAAGCCTGTGTGATTCAATACGACTGGGGTGTCTGGAATTTGCTGCAGTACATCGGCAGCCTCCGTTAAGTGCCAGGCTGGGACGCGCAGGTCCCACGAGAAGTTATGTTGGCGTAAGCGTTTTAGCCCCGCTAACCACGCCGGGTCTTGCATCGAACCCTCAACTGAAGCAAGCGACGCAGTAGGGGATGAGCGCGTGACAGGCTTGGAGCGTATGCCGCGCACTAGTGAAAACGACGCTTGTTTTTCCAATACGGCGGCTGCATTGGCTGTGTGAAACCAAGCATGGGCAACGATTGCACTGGGCAGACCGGCTTTGACGTGTAACTCACTAAGCCAACGTGTTTCAGCGACTTGTTCATCACGGCTGCACTCAGCCTCAACGTGGACGGTCTTCTCAATCAGGTGGTCACCAGCATGACGAAGGTGATCGACAGGCAGATAGTTCTGTCTCAGTTGGGTGTAGTCACCCAGAAAAAACGCCTCTGGCGTTTTATTGTGCAGCCATGGATAGTGAATGCCGCTGCTTTTGAGATCCCAGAAGTGATGATGGGCGTCGATGATTTTGAGACTGCTTTGGTCAAATTGGCTCAATTCAAACCCTGTTCGTTGAGTTGGTCTTGCTCTAGCCTGAGAGCCCACAAGGTGGAGGATGCAGGCTTCAAGATATGCCGGCCTGTTAACACCTCGCCGGCAGCGATTGGCTCAGCAAGCGTTCGATTGGCCGCAAGATAATAAGGCAGCGGCGTCTGATCAGACACCGCACTGGCCGGCTGCAGCATGGGTGTCAGGTCCGGAATGCTGTGGCGATGGCCAAGTGCTAACTGATGGCCGGCGGGGAGGTCGGCGCTGGCTCTAGCAACAAGATCATAGTGCTGCGTTAGAAACCGCCTTGGCTGACCTGAGCGTGTAGCCCTCATTAGGCTGATCGGCGCTTCGAGACCCAGCAGGTGCACCGGGTTGTGAAGCAGGGCATGGCTTGCGTTGTCGCTCATGGGAATGCCTTTGCCTTTAAGCACTTGCCAGGTGGCCGGATCATCACATTCAACGATGACAAACACGCCGCCTGCAAAGCTGATTTCGTCTGAGCGTCGAAAACAGTTGAAAATATCGAGAGATTCGTCAGATCGCAGTAAACCGCCGGCTGCCTTTTGTCGAAACAGGTTTGGCAATTCAAGTGTGCGAGCGATAGGAGCATGCAATTCAGGGGTTGCTGGTCGAAATCCGGTCGCGTTGGCCATCAAGCAAAGCTCGCACAAGTCAGGGGTTGTGCGATGCGGCCAGGCCGCCATCAGCTCGGCCCGTTGTAAGACGATTTGCTCCACGCTCCGAGCATCTGATCGCCACAGCTGGTTTATTCCTGGCAGATGCTGGCTACGAGCATTCGCCGTCACCGTCTCAGTCGCTTGATCGACGACAAAGTCGTATTCGCTGGCCTTGCCCGCGCACACAACACTGAGGCCAAGCCGCTGCGCCCATTCCACCAGGCCCATGGTGAGGCTCGGCTGGTCGCCATCCACGACAGTGCAAACCACGCCAGCCCGCTGCGCGCGCCTTTGCAGAATGGGGCCGACGACGCTGTCGCACTCCTTGGTCACCATCGCGACATTAATACCAGCATCAATCGCATCGCGAGCAATGGAGGCAGCAGTCTCGGGCTCACCTGTTGCCTCGACGATAAAGTCAATCGCCAGGCTGCAAAGTAAAGTCGCATCAGGCACGGACACGAATTGGCCGCCCTGCAGTGCAAGCTGAGCCTGTGCAGCTGAATCGCACCGTTGGATCTGGTCACTCGCGTAACCTGCAAGCTTTGCAGCGCGGTCAATGCGATTGGGGTCAGGGTCAGCGGCTGCGACAACTGACAGGCCGTCAGCCCGCGCATGCCTGAATAGAAACGATGCGCCAAACTCACCAACACCAGCAATCGCAGCGCGAATCGTCATCCTGCGCCCACTCCCGTCAAGCCACCGTCAACGAACAGACAGGTGCCAGTGACAAACGAGGCTTCGTCTGATGCCACAAATGCAATCGCGTTGGCGACTTCTTCCGGGGTGCCAGGCCGCCCGAGCATCGTACCGGCGCCGAAGTGCGCTTTGTATTGGTCATCAGATTCACCGTGCGCTTGAGCGCGTTGCTCATGAAAAGATGTGTAGATAGGACCTGGCGCTATTGCGACAACCCGAATGCCGTCACTGGCGTGATCGCGTGCAAGGTTCCGGGTCAACCCTAATATGGCGGCCTTGGTTGTGTCGTATTGAATTGTCTTGCTGCCTGCACCAACTGACCGAACTGACGCCAGATTCACAATCACGCCACCGCCAACATCCTGCATCTTAGGAATGGCAGAGCGCGCCGCATGAATAAAGCCCATCAGGTTGGTTTGCAGAATGTCGTCCCAGCTTTCCAATGAGGCCTCTGTAACATCCATGAAGTTTCTTTTGGCCGCGTTATTCACCAGAATGTCGAGTCGGCCATAGTATCGGGCCGTGTCATCAAGTAGAGCTTCTACTTGCGCGGAGTCTTTGACATCTGCGGGTACGAATAGAGCCGCATCCGTTTCGTGGGTGTTCAGCTCGTTTGCCAGATCGCTTCCACGGCTCTGGTCAACATCACAAAACCCGACGCGTGCCCCTTCTTTCACAAGTTTGCGGACCGTGGCTTCTCCTATGCCGCTGGCACCACCGGTGACAACAGCCACCTTGCGATTAAACCTGTCCATGTTGCCTCCCGAAAATTGAGTGCACCGGTTTCTCGCGGCAGATCCGCCTGGCAGCGCACGCATCATCATAAGCTTTCTCGGGCCTATCGCGGTGCTTGTGACATCAGGACAGTCTTGCTAGCCTATGGTGCGTGGATGCGCGCTGGGCATCAGCACGACATCGGCACGACAATAATCATGGAGAGACACTATGTTTAGGCACACCCTGACCGCGGTCGTTTCGTTAAGCGCCCTCGGATTTTCAAGCATCTTGATGGCGGCGGACCCAGCCGTTAATGATGAGCCGATTACCGATAAGTGGGCGCCCACTGAATGGGGGCCAGACGACAAAGTAGGCGCGGCAAACCGTACGACGCCCGAACTCGTGATGAAAGCGGTTGGGCTTGTAAAGCAAGGCAAGGTTGCCACACTGGGCAAAATCTACGCTGGTGATGCGCCTGCATTTGGCTCACGCGGCTGGCGGATGACAATCCCGGGTTTGCCGACCGGTGGGCCGTTTGGCGCACAACAATTGGTCTACAACGATGAATACCTGTCGACAGAAATTGGCCAAATCGGCACGCAATTCGATGGCCCGGGGCATATTGGCGTGACCACCTCGAAAGGACAGTTCTTCTACAACGGTCGCTTCCTTGATGACCCGGCCATTACCGCCTATGGTGTCGGTCCGCTCGGTGTTGAACATGTGGCGCAAAAGGGTTTTGTTTGTCGGGGAGTGTTGCTGGATGCGGTTGCATTCAGGGGCGGTGTGTTGCCTATCCCCACTGAGAACGATCCCAAAGACCCAGGCATCATCACCGCCGATGATGTGAAGGAAATGGTCAAAAAACAGGGGATCGCCCCCATCGGTGAAGGCGACTGTGTCTTTCTCTATACAGGTCACGGCAATCTCTGGGATCCCAAAAAATGGGATAGCTTTGATGCCGCGGAAAAAACCAAGCGGGTAGCCAAGTTCAATTCGGGCGAGCCAGGCTTTGGTATTTCAGCCTGCGAGTACATGGCAGCGCAGAAGATCATCCTGACCGGCGCCGATACCTGGGCCGTGGAGGCAGTCGGCAAAGGCTCTGCCGGTGAGACGACTCAGCCGTTCGAGTGTCACATCAAGTTGCAGACCAAACGCGGTATCTGGAACCTTGAAAACATGGACTTGTCGCAACTGGTTGAAGACAAAGCCTATGAGTTCTTGTTTACCTGGGCACCTCTGAAAATGAAAGGCGCCACCGGCTCACCCGGTAACCCAGTCGCACTTTACTGATCAATCTGTAAGAGCCTGTCGCTGACCGACGCCCATGCTGAGGTTTAGCGGCAGCAATGAGGTGAACCTAAGTTCAGGTTAGGCAGAAAGGGCCCGATTGATTCGGGCCCTTTTTCTGTGGCCGTCGCCGTCGTCATCATTGCTACTCTTAAGCTCATTTCAAGGGGGCGAGCGGTGGGTAAATGTGATGATTAGTGCTTCGGAATAGCCGGTTTCGGGTATCAATCGTCAACCCAAGCCTACGGATGCCGCCGGTTACCCCGCTAAGGGGCTTGCTTCATGGCACTATCTGGCATGCCGACGATCTGTCGGCGACGTTAAATCGCTCATGGACTGGAGAAGTCAGGATGCAAGCAGTGGTATGGCCAGTAGGTAATGCGCTCAGGCAGAGCGCTGTCAGGATGCTGAAACCATTAATGATAGTGGCGGCTCTGGTGATGCCGGTAGCGGGCTTGGCAGCGCCGATGCATGGACTTTCGGCGTTTGGCGATCTTAAATACCCGGCCGACTTCAAGCACTTTGAGTATGTGAATCCGCAGGCACCCAAGGGCGGGCGAATCGTCACGATTGGCACGGCCGGCCTGATCACATTCGATAGCCTGAACGGATTCATTCTGAAGGGAGACGCCGCTCAGCGACTTGACCTGCTCTTTGACACTCTGATGGTTCGGGCCTACGACGAACCGGATGCCGTATACGGTTTGGTTGCAAAGTCGGCAACGGTTGCGCCAGATGGCATGAGCGTAACTTTCATGCTGCGCTCCGAGGCAAAGTTTTCTGATGGTTCTTCGCTAACGTCGAAAGATGTGGTGCGCAGTTTCGAGTTGCTGAAGGCGGAGGGACATCCTAGCTTCAGAATTGCATTGCGCAACGTCGAGAAGGTTCAGGCGGTCGCACCGCATGAGGTTCGATTCGAATTTACCGGCGAAAATGTTCGCGACCTGCCGATGCTCGTCTCTGGCCTGCCCGTTTTATCGAGTGACTATTACGACAAGGTTGACTTCACCAAGACTACGCTTGAACCACCATTGGGCTCAGGGCCCTACAAAGTAAAAGGTCTGCGCCAGGGTAATTTCATCAGTTATGAGCGGCGTGATGACTACTGGGCAAAGGGCTTGCCCGTTAATGTTGGGCGCTACAACTTCGATGAGATTAAGCTGCTGTACTTCCGCGACCGCGCAACTGAGTTGGAGGCGATCAAGGCCGGTGAGCTTGATCTGCGTGAAGACTTTACGTCCAAACACTGGGCGACAGAGTACAACCTCGATTCGGTTAAAGAGGGTCGGCTAATTAAAGCGACGCTACTCGATGAAACAACATCGGGTGCTCAGGGTTTTTTCCTCAATATGCGGCGCGAGAAATTTGCCGACCCGCGTACTCGGGAAGCGCTTGGGCTGGCTTTTGACTTTGAATGGTCCAATACCAATCTGTTCTTTGGCTTGTACAAACGCACAACGAGTTTCTTTGAGAACTCACCACTTAAGGCAGTCGACAAACCAGATGCTGCCGAACTGGCCTTGTTAGAGCCGTTGCGTGCTGATCTGCCGGCGGCGACCTTTGGCGAAGCGGTTGTACCGCCGGTGAGCGATGGAAGTGGGCAGGATCGAAAACTGCTCCGCAAGGCCAATCAGTTGTTATCTGAGGCGGGTTGGAAACGACAGGGCCGGCAGTTGGTCAATGCCAAGGGCGAGCCTCTGACCGTTGAATTTCTGATTTTCTCGCCCACCATGGAGCGCATCATTTCACCGTTTGTTCGCAACCTGAAGTTGCTGGGTGTTGATGCGAGTATTCGCCAGGTTGAAGCTGCCCAGTATCAGGAGCGGCTCAAGAATTTTGATTTTGATGTCACCACACGCCGCTCCACCATGAGCCAGACGCCGGGTGTTGAACTGGAAACGATTTTTGCCTCGCGTAATGCTGATATGCGCGGTAGCTCGAACCTGCCGGGGCTTAAATCTAAAGGGGTTGATGAGCTGATTAACCATGTTATCCAGGCCAAGGATCGTGAGAGCCTCACAATCGCCGTTAGGGCACTGGATAGAGCCCTCAGAGCCCATTATCTGTGGGTGCCCCATTGGTTCAAAGCCGCACATAATGTGGCTCACTGGGATATCTTTGGCCAGCCCGACAGTAAACCGCCGTACACTCGCGGCATTCTGGACACCTGGTGGATTGATGCGGACAAAGCCAAAAAAATCAAACGCGGCTCGTGACGGCTTACTCTTTAGCGATGTCTGAAGGCTGATTTGATGGGCGCCTATATCGTCAAGCGACTACTGCTAATGATTCCAACTTTGCTTGGCATCATGCTGATTAGTTTCGCGATCATTCAGTTTGCGCCTGGTGGGCCGGTAGAGCGGGTGCTGGCTCAACTGGAAGGGACAGATGTTGGCGCTACGGCCCGAATCGGCGGCGGTGGGCGCGAAATCAGTGCGGGCGCTCAGGGCGCGGCAGGATCAGTGTCAGGCTCAAGTTATCGCGGTGCCCAGGGCCTGGATGAAGACTTCATCAAGTCGCTCGAAAAGCAGTTTGGGTTTGATAAGCCGGCGCACGAGCGGTTTTGGCTAATGATCAAGAACTATCTGACGTTCGACTTTGGCGAAAGTTACTTCAGGGATGTTTCCGTACTGGAACTCATCAAAGAGAAGCTACCCGTTTCCATCTCGCTGGGTTTGTGGCTGACGTTTATTTCTTACGCGATTTCAATTCCGCTTGGGGTAGCGAAAGCCGTGCGAGATGGCTCTCGGTTTGATGTCTGGACCTCTGGCGCGATTATCGTGGGCTATGCCATTCCAGGTTTTCTGTTCGCAATCCTGCTTGTGGTCTTGTTCGCGGGTGGCTCTTTTTTGAGTTGGTTCCCACTGAGAGGTTTGGTCTCTGACAATTTTGCAGATCTGAACTGGTGGGAAAAAATTCTCGACTATGCCTGGCATCTGGTCTTACCGCTGACAGCCATGGCCGTTTCCTCGTTCGCGACGATGACCCTGCTGACCAAGAATTCATTTCTAGACGAAATTAAGAAGCAGTATGTGATGACCGCCCGGGCCAAAGGGGCGACTGAGCGTCAGGTGCTCTATGGCCATGTGTTTCGCAATGCCATGCTGATCGTCGTGGCTGGCTTCCCCGGTGCGTTTATCAGTGCATTTTTCGCCGGTTCGCTACTCATCGAGACGATTTTCTCGCTCGATGGGCTCGGCTTGCTTGGCTACGAGGCGGCCATCAATCGAGATTATCCGGTGGTTTTTGCAACGCTGTATATCTTTTCGCTGCTCGGCCTGATCACGAATCTCATAAGCGATCTGGTCTATACCTGGATAGATCCGCGGATTGATTTCGAGGCGCGGGCACTTTAGTGACTGATCTGACCTCCACGCCCAACATGCCTGGTGCAACGGTACCAGAGGCACCCAAAGCCTTGTTCAGATTGTCTGGCTTGAATCAGCGCCGCATGGCCTTGTTCAAGGCGAACAAGCGTGGTGTCTGGTCGCTGTGGATATTCATGTTCCTGTTTGTGCTGAGCCTGTTCGCGGAGTTTTTGGCTAATGACAGACCGATTGTGGCGTCGTATAAGGGCGAGTTACTAATACCGCTATTCAACGACTACCCTGAAGAAAAGTTTGGTGGCTTTCTGGCCAGCACCGATTTTCGTGATCCATTTATTCAGGAAGAGATTGATGCCAATGGCTGGATGATCTGGCCGCCCGTTCGCTATAGCTATCGCACAGTTAACAATCAGTTGCCGACACCTGCGCCGTCGGCGCCGGTATGGTTGCTTGATGAAGTTCAGGCATGTTCTCAGTATCCGCTGGCACGCGAACCGGTTGACGGTGGCGCCCCGCAGCCAGAGCGCGGTCTGCAGGACCCAAACTGTATTGCGGGCAATATGAACTGGCTGGGTACTGACGACCAGGGCCGAGATGTTGTTGCGCGCCTGATTTACGGCTTTCGGATTTCGGTCATTTTCGGTCTAGTGTTGTCGTTGTTGTCGAGTGTGATCGGTGTGGCAGCCGGCGCAACTCAGGGCTATTTTGGTGGCTGGACTGATCTTTTGCTGCAGCGATTCATCGAGATCTGGACGTCCGTGCCGACTTTATATCTGCTCATTATCCTCGCAGCATTTATCGTTCCGTCCTTTTGGCTGTTGTTGGGCATCTTGCTACTGTTTTCATGGACGGCGCTGGTTGGCGTGGTGCGTGCGGAGTTTCTACGTGGGCGCAATTTTGAATATGTTCGGGCCGCTCGTGCCCTTGGTCTGTCTGATCGCAAGATCATGTTCAAGCACTTGCTGCCTAATGCCATGGTGGCCACGATCACCTTCATGCCGTTTATTGTTTCCGGCTCAATCACGACCCTGACGGCTTTGGATTTTCTCGGCTTTGGCTTGCCGCCGGGCTCACCTTCGCTAGGTGAATTGCTTGCCCAGGGCAAGGCTAACCTGCAGGCACCCTGGCTTGGCTTGACGGCATTCTTTGTTGTGTCCCTGATGCTGAGTTTGTTGGTGTTTGTCGGCGAAGCGGTGCGAGATGCCTTTGATCCCAGAAAAACATTCGCATGACAGCTTCCGCTAAACCCTTGCTTCAGATCAATGACCTGGCCGTCGACTACCGACAGGCGGGGAAGGTAACCCATGCAGTGCGGGGCGTTAGCCTGACGCTGAACAGAGGGGAAACCCTTGCGCTGGTCGGAGAGTCTGGGTCTGGAAAGTCGGCCACGGCACTGTCGGTGTTGAAGTTGTTGCCGTATCCCGCGGCCCATCATCCGCGCGGGTCGGTTGTCTTTGACGGACACGAATTGCTGGGCGCCGATAGCGCTGAATTGAGACGAGTCAGAGGCAATGACATTGCCATGATCTTTCAGGAACCCATGACCTCGCTCAACCCGTTGCACACGGTTGAGCAGCAGATTGGCGAAGTGCTGGAGCGGCATCAGGGGCTAGGTAAGGCAGCCATTCGAAGCGAGGTGGTATCGCTATTGACTCGGGTTGGCATACCGGAGCCAGAGAGCCGCTTACAAAGTTATCCGCATCAATTGTCTGGAGGGCAGCGCCAACGCATCATGATTGCAATGGCGCTAGCAAACAAGCCCGCTTTGCTGATTGCTGATGAACCAACCACCGCGCTTGATGTCACGGTGCAGGCCCAGATTTTAAAGTTGCTCAAACAATTGCAGGCTGAAACTGGCATGGCAATTCTCATGATCACGCATGACCTCGGAATCGCGCGCCATTTCGCCAAAGACGTCTGCGTCATGCAAAACGGTGAGATTGTTGAGCAGGGGCCTATTGAACAAATATTTGAACAAGCAACGCATCCCTACACAATCAAGCTGCTAGAGGCAGAGCCTTCTAGTGCACCGCCCAAGGCAGATAAATCACGCCCAGTTGTTGTCGAAGCAAAAGATCTACGAGTCTGGTTCCCGATCAAGCGAGGCTTACTCAAGCGCACGACCGGGCATGTCAAAGCAGTCGATGGCGTCGATATTGAAGTGCGGGCCGGTCAAACTCTCGGGGTCGTTGGCGAGTCAGGATCTGGCAAGACAACGCTTGGCATGGCTATCTTGCGGCTGATTGCCTCCGAAGGGCGGATTGCGTATTTGGGCAATGAGATCAATCGCTTTAACGCCCGTAAGATGCGACCACTGCGCAAAGACCTGCAAGTGGTCTTCCAGGATCCTTACGGCTCACTATCGCCGCGAATGTCAGTCCGACAGATCGTGGAAGAAGGCTTACTCATTCAGAGCCCGGATATGCCCGAACGAGCCCGCGGTGAGCGCGTTGCGCAGGCCCTGGAAGAAGTGGGTATCCCGGCTGGCTTCATGGAGCGGTATCCCCATGAGTTTTCCGGGGGGCAGCGTCAGCGCATTGCGATTGCCCGCGCCATGGCGCTTGAGCCTAAGTTTGTGATGCTCGATGAGCCAACCAGTGCGCTGGATATGTGCGTACAGGCCCAGATTGTTGACCTGCTTTGTGAGTTGCAGGCTCGGCATGACCTCGCCTATCTGTTTATCAGCCATGATCTGAAAGTAGTGCGCGCCCTAGCCAACGATGTCATGGTCATGCGGAGCGGCAAAATTGTTGAGCATGGAACGACCGAAGACATCTTTGATCATCCGCAAACCGACTATACCCGGGCGTTATTGGCTGCTGCGCTGGATCATCAGGTCGATCCGGCAATCGCGATGCAGCAATGATGCGCCAATTGCGGCGCATCGAGCGCCTGTGTCTGGTGTTTACCTTGTCTTACTGATTGGCTTCGGGTGATTGTTGAATCAACCCGGTCAGGACAATCTCGACGGCCTGGGTCAGCATACCGACTGTCCAGCCGCACTGCGCCGCTGCTTCCCCCTCCAAAGCCTCTTTTACGATCGGCAGATGCATGAAGAGCGTGCCAGCCTGGCCACCTGCCTCAAGGTTGGCGCGTAGCGCCTGGTAAAACACATGGTTGCAGACATAGGTGCCCGCATGATTGGAAATCTCGGCGGCCAGTCCGTTGTGTATCAGAGCCTTTAGCAAAGGTTCCAAATCAACATTGGTTCGATAAGCCGCTGGCCCGACTGGGTCAATCGGGTCACCCTGCCTCACAGACTTCGAGTTGTCAGGTTGCGAGACATCATCAACATTGAGCGCAAACCGTTCAAGGCAAATGAGATTTCGTTGCGATGACAGGCCCAGGCACAAGATGATTTGCGGTTGGTGCTCTGCAATCAGCGATCGAATCCTGTTACCCGCATGCTCATAAACTGTGGGAAGAACCTGGCAGACGAGATTGGGCACAGGCGGCATCCGAGCAAAGTCCTCAACGATGACCTGTGACGGATTGAGTCGCCATTTGCCAAACGGCTCAAACCCAGTAAGTAGGATGGGCTTCACGATGCAGCAGCTTGTGCCTCACAGGCCGCATGAGACTTACTCACACGCTCTGTGGAGGCAGGGTGTTTGACAAGCATCTTCGGCGGGCGAATAGGGCGCTTTACCAGTTCACCAGAACAATTGGGACAGACCCAGTTGAAGTGCCGGTCGGCGCAGTCAGTGCAGAAAGTGCACTCAAAAGTGCAAATCAGTGCGTTCTCGGCTGCGGGTGGCAGATCAACATCGCAGCATTCACAGTTGGGTTTGAGTTTGAGCATGAAATCTCCCGGCGTTTTAGGTGCGGTGCATCAACGATAGCAAAGATCGTGTAGCCTTCACAGCCTTCCATTCATTTATCGAAAGTCATGTCTGAACCAAGCCCAGTTCTTGTTCATTGGGAATACGAAGGATCGCCTGTCAGTGCGTGTTGGCGCTCCGAGAGCGGGGCGCAACCACCGCGCCGGATGCAGGTTGTCAATGACGAGTTAACTGCAGATCGGGCTTTTCGAATGGCCAGCGAGGGAACAGGGCTCATCTGGACCGGAGACTTTCAAAATGCTCGCCAGCTTTTGCAGGCAGTGACTAGGCGGCTCGATCGATCGGCACAGGCCAGGCGAACGAAAGCGCGTAAGCGACAAGAGCAACCGCCGGAGGCTGTTGAGCGATTCAATCAGATGCGAGTGGCCCGCGCGCAGCGCGCGCGCACGCTGGGTCTTTTGTTGGTGCCCCTGCAGGCTGACTACAACATCGAACTGCGGCGCGCGCCTGACGTCGCACAGGCGTGCGAGCAGGCATGGGGCCCGGCACCGCTTGATGAGGCTGGCGAACCGCTTCTCACCCTGGTTTCGCTGCGCGAGTTGCTTGGTGTGATGGGGGCATTCGAATGGCGTCTTAAGGGCGTGGAAGTGGCGCTACTCGGCGGTCCGTACAACCGAATACATCCACACTACGGCGTTTTCTCTCCAGTCAGGGGTGAGTATCTTGAGTTGGTTGCCGCTGCGCCCTTGCCCTCCCAGACCGGTCAACCAAGACGCGCATTTGATATCGGCACCGGCACGGGCGTTATTGCAGCCCTGCTTGCCCGGCGAGGGATTGAAACCGTGATCGCCACTGAACGCGACCCTCGCGCTGTGAAATGCGCACAGGAGAATTTTGCGAGGCTGGGCGTGAGCGAACACGTCCAGTTGCAACAAACCGAATTGTTTCCTGAGGGACGGGCGGATCTTATCGTTTGCAATCCACCCTGGATTCCGGCACGCCCGGCAATGCCAATTGAGCGGGCGATTTATGATGAACGTAGTGCCATGCTTAGCGCGTTTCTCGAAGGGCTCGTAGAACATCTTGAGCCAGGAGGTGAGGCCTGGCTGGTGATGTCGGACATTGCAGAGCGTCTTGGTCTTCGCAGCCGTGAAGACTTAATGAACAAGATTGAGTCGGCGGGTTTGGTTGCAGCAGGCAAAGCCGATATTCGTCCGCAGCATCCTAAAACCCAGGATCCTGAAGATCCGTTGCATGAAGCCAGAGTGAGTGAGGTGACCTCGCTTTGGCGATTGCTGGCAAGGTAGGAAAGGAAAAAAACAGGTAATCAATCCCCCCAAAAAGGAGGCACCATGGCAACAGTGAAATTGCTTACCGACGAAACGGCAAGTGCGCAGGCGCGGGCTGTGTTTGATGACATTCGCCAGACCCGAAACACTGACTATGTAAACAACTCGTGGCGTGCGATGGCTAATCATCCGGCCATGCTTGAACGCAACTGGGCAAAGGCTAAAGCTGTCATGGGACCGGGCACCTTAGACCCGGTGGTCAAGGAACTCATCTACCTGACTGTCTCGATCATGAATGATTGCGAGTACTGCATTCATACGCACACGCACTTTGCGCGTCAAAAAGGCATGACTGATGCGCAATACAATGAAATGCTTGACATCATCGGCCTGGCCACGGAAGGCAATCGCATGATGACCGCCATGCAGGTACCGGTCGATGAGCGTTTTAAGGTGGGCGATTCAGCCGACTAAAGAAGTGTTTGCGGAGCAGTCAGCTCTGGGCCTGACGACAACTATTTCGTCAGCCAGGGCCCTAGCGATGCGCTAGCAGCCCGGGGCGTCGCTTTGTTGCGTTTCGTCGGGCGCCAACTCTTGGCGTATGCCGTAATTTGGCGTTTTTGTGCGTCCGTCTTGCCGCTTACTAAGCGCTGGTATGTGCCGCGCGCTTGTGCAGGCGGTTCGCCAAGTGACGTCGGACGAACCGAGAGACTGATCCAGCGCAGCGCAAGATCAGTGTTTTGCATCACGCCTCGTCCATCGAGATACAGTTTTCCAAGACGATACTGAGCGGCAGGTAGTCCTTTGGCAGCAGCGCGTTGGTAGAACTGTGCGGCGTCAAACCAGTCTTGTTCAAACCCGCCCAACCCTTCTTCCTGGAAGTAGCCAATTCGCTCCTGCCCTGCAAGGTGCCCACGGTCAGCGGCATTTTGAAACCAGTTGCGCGCGTCCGAAAGACTCTTTGGGGCAGCAAGGCCTAGTTCAGCAAACTCGCCTAGCTTGTACAGCGCGTCTGAATTGCCTTGAATGGCGCTCTCAAGATACAGATCAGCGGCTTCGTTGTAGTCTTGCTCAATGCCGCGGCCCTGTTCAAAGAGTTGAGCCAGACTCATGCGCGCTTGAGCGTCGCCGCCATCGGTTGCTTTGGCAAACCAAAAAACAGCCTGGCCATCGTTGCGATCGACCCCGTCGCCATCGAGCAGCATCTGCGCCATATCAGCCTGGGCGCCCGCATGCCCGGCTTCTGCAGCTTGGTTGAACCAATCGAATGCGAGCTTTGGGTCTTTTTCGGTGCCACGCCCTGTGCGATACATCAAACCCGTCATCCACTGGGCGTTGACATTGCCATCTTGGGCAGACGATTCGAATTTCTCAAGCGCTGTTTCAAAGTCGCGAGCTTTATAGGCCTGGCTGGCAGCAGCGAAGTCATCTGTTTGGGCGAACGCAGTACTGCTGATTAATGCAGCAGTCAGGATTGCAACGGCGCACAGTTGGGAAAACGGTATGGAGGCGAGTGGAAGTTGCAAGCGGAACATTGGGCTGCACAAATGAGCAATGGACGAACACTAGTTTAACGCCACGGGATGTCGACCTTGAAGTGCTGTTAACGCGATCGACTCTTGCTGCCATGACCGATTGATCAGGGTGCGCGTGAAACCAATGCTGCCGCATTCCAGGCCGCCACCAGAACGATCGCCAGCGCCGAGCCAATCGCAACCGGGGTGACGAGTAGATGCAGACATTGGCGTCGATCAGTACGCCACAGTTGACGAGTGAGGCGCCACAATAGTCTCGCACCCGTGAGTTCCCTATCCGTGGGGAGCACGGGGCGTCGTCTGCCGTGTCCGAACAGTCGGTACAGCGGGGCGAAGGTTTGTGCAGCATATTGTGCGGCGTTGCTCCAGGCCATGTGTCCCCAGAGCGCCAGCAGAATAAGCAGAACCAAGCCTTTTAGTGCTTCAGTTGCCGTCCATTGCGCCAGGTCGATGTTTCGCAGAATGAGCATCGCGGGTGATAGCACTAAAATTTGCGGCGCAAGGTGACGCAGGAAGTCAGCCAGAGGCGACTCGGATCGGGTGATGAATTCCATCTGTTTGGGCCTGTCGAGTGTTTCGACCGCCCAAGATAGAGATTGACTGGCTCAGGGCGTGAGCCAGCCCCGAATCAACTGCTATGTGGCCCCTTAGGCTTCAACCCTGCAGGGCTTGTTCTGGCGGGAAGAAGTCATATCCCAGGGCGTTTGCAACCGGTTCGCAAGTAACCTTGCCAGCCCAGACGTTAAGCCCTTGCAACAGATGCTGGTCGGCGGCGAGCGCCTGTTGCCAACCATGATCCGCAATACGCAATGCGTGGGGCAAGGTCACATTGTTCAGGGCGTAGGTGGAGGTGCGCGCAACGCCACCGGGCATGTTGGCAACACAGTAGTGGACGATTTCGTCAACAACATAAGTGGGCTCTTCGTGCGTCGTGGCGCGCGAGGTCTCAAAACAGCCGCCCTGATCGATCGCAACATCGACCAACACGGCGCCCGGCTTCATGGTGGAGAGCATGGCGCGCTTGATAAGTTTTGGTGCAGCGGCGCCGGGAATCAAAACTGCGCCCACGACGAGGTCAGCCGAGGCCACCGTCTCGGCCAGGTTTGCCTGATTGGAAAAACGTGTTTTGGCACTCGCACCAAAGTGAATGCCAAGTCGCTCCATTACTTCCGGGTCGCGGTCGAGAATCGTGACATCGGCCCCCAGGCCAACCGCCATCTGTGCTGCATTCATCCCGACCACGCCACCGCCAATCACCAGCACTTTGGCTGGCGCCACACCGGGAACGCCGCCCAGCAAGACGCCGCGCCCACCGTGTGCTTTCTCTAGCGCAGTTGCGCCTGCCTGGATAGACATGCGGCCTGCGACCTGGCTCATAGGTTTAAGGAGTGGCAGGCCCCCGGTTTTGTCAGTGACCGTTTCATACGCGATGCAGACAGCGCCAGATTCCACTAGGTCGCGCGTTTGGTCAGGGTCTGGAGCCAGGTGCAGGTAGGTATACAGAATCTGGCCTTCGCGCAGCATCTTCCGCTCATTCGGCTGTGGCTCTTTGACCTTCACAATCATGTCGGCGCGGGCGAAGATTTCGGCAGCTGTTTCTACAACTGTCGCGCCGGCATTCTGATAGTCCGCGTCTGCGGCACCAATGCCAGCGCCAGCGCCACTTTGTACGATCACTTTATGCTGGTGGGTAATCAGTTCTGCAGCGCTTTCTGGCGTCAGTCCAACGCGGTACTCGTGATTCTTGATCTCTTTGGGGGTCCCGATCAGCATGATTGTCTCTATCGTCAAGGCGGCCGGCCGGCCGGTTCCGCTCAAATATGCCTAAAAGTCACCGAAATAGGTTCTCAAATTCGAGCAAAATTCGATTGCTTATTAGGATAAAATTTCAACATTCTTTAAATTATCGAGAATTTTATCGATGGATCGAATCGATCGAGCGATTTTGGAGCGGCTGCAGGCTGACTCAGCCCAGTCCATGGCGGAGGTGGCTGGGGCTGCCGGTTTATCGCTATCGGCCTGTCATCGGCGGGTCAAGCTGATGGAGGCGTCTGGCATCATCGATGGTTATGGTGCGCGCCTGAATCCGTCGGCTCTTGGGCTGACAATTGAAGTCTTTGTTGAGATTTCTCTTAACTCGCAGGCTCAGGAAGCTTTGCAGGCATTTGAGCAAGCCGTGATGAATGATGATGAAATTCTTGAATGCAAGCTCACGTCTGGCACATCGGATTACATCTTGCGGGTCGCGGCCGCCAGCATCGCAGACTACGACCGTCTTCACCGCCACATTCTGGCGCGCTTGCCTGGTGTGGCAAGCATGCGCTCAATCTTTACTTTGCGCTCGATCAAACCATGGCGCGGCTTGCCGCTCAACCGGGTACATGCCCCTGACGAAAGATCATCATGAAAAATCCTAATCTGACACCGGCTGAAGCTCGCGTCGTGGCCGTGCTGATGGAAAAGCAGCGCACGGTTCCCGATACTTACCCGATGTCGCTTTCGGCATTGGTTTCAGGCTGCAATCAAAAAACAGCACGTGAGCCCGTTATGTCACTCACCGATCAGGATGTGCTGAAGGCAATTGAAACGCTGCGACGACGCGATTGGGTCATTGAGTCATCAGGCTCGCGTGTCATGCGCTACGAACAAAATGCAGCGCGTGCGCTCGGTGTGGCGGGTAACGGCATGATCCTGCTCGCGGTGCTCGCTCTGCGCGGACCACAAACCGTCGCTGAGCTGCGTGCCAATAGTCAGCGGTGGTATGCGTTCGTTGATAACTCATCCGTCGAGGCATACCTGAACGAGCTCGCTGAACGAAAGGATGGCCCCTTGGTTGTCAAGTTACCGCGTCAGCCAGGAGCGCGGGAGTCTCGATGGGCTCAGTTGCTTTGTGGCGACGCGGACCTTGAAAACATCATGGCACAGGCCGCTTCGCAACCAACTGCCATGTCGGGCAACGATATAAATGCAAATGCAGATCGGTCGTCGCTCGTTGAGCGCCAGACTGCTTCGTCCGATACTCGCGTGCACGCGCTGGAAAAACGGGTCGAAATTCTTGAGACGAAGCTCGCGTTCCTCATGGAGCAACTGGGTGTGGAAGACATTACCCCCGATGATTCTGGGTCGGCTGTGTCTTGAGCAACTGAATCGCATTGATAGGAGCAGGCATTGAACAAGGTCATTATCACGGGACACTCGAAGGGCTTGGGAGCGGCGTTAACTGAGGCCGTTTTGGAGCGGGGCGATCACGTACTGGCCATCAGCCGCTCTGGCCATGAAGCTCTTGCCGGTCATGACAGACTGACTGAGCAGTTGCTGGATCTATCTGATAGCCAGGTGGTATGTGATTGGTTAGAGACTGGTTCTTTGGCAGCATTTCTTGCCGGCGCCAAAAGGGCGGTACTCATCAATAACGCTGGTGTAGTTGAGCCCATCGGCCCGCCCGGTGTGCAGGGCGCCAGTAACATTGCATTAGCCGTTAGCCTAAATGTCTCCGCGCCGTTGATGTTTTGTGATGCTTTTGTGCGCATCACGGCTGGCGCGGCCATGCCAGACCTTACGGACCGACGGGTCGTGCACATTTCCAGCGGCGCTGCTCGCAATGCTTACGCTGGCTGGAGTGTGTATTGCGCTACCAAAGCAGCGCTAGATCACCATGCACGCGCGGTTGTTGCTGACAATATTGCGAATCTCAGCATTGAAAGCCTTGCGCCCGGTGTCATTGATACTCAAATGCAGGCTCAAATTCGCGCTACGAGCACAGACCGATTTCCTGCCAAAGAAAGATTTGAGGCAATGAAACGAGACGGCGCCCTCGCGTCGGCGCAGGCCAGTGCTCAGGTGATCGTAAAGCACTTGTATTCAAACCAGTTCGGTCAGGAGACCGCGTCGGACGTTCGCCAGTTCAGCTAAGCAGGGCCGTCGTTGGGACGGCGGGTTTCTGCTATTGCGCTGTGGGGTAGTCGTTGTAACCACGCTCGGAGCCGCCGTAGTAGAACTCTGGCAGCGGTTCATTGAGTGGCAGGTCGCCAGCCAGTCGCAGGGGTAGGTCGGGGTTGGCAATGAAGGGTCGGCCAAACGAGATGGCGTCGGCCCGTCCCGACTCAATCGTATGCCTGGCTCGCGCCGCGTCATAGCTGCCATTACCAATGTAGATGCCGTCAAATGCATCGCGCACAACTTTCGGGTCGACGATTCTGTCGTTCGGATCCCCGCGCGGGCTGCTGGGTTCAACGACATGCAAAAATGCCAACTGGCGTTTGCTCAGTTGCGAGGCAGCATAGGCAAAGGTCGCAGCCGGCGTGGAATCGGACATGCCGTAGTTCTGAACTGATGGCGACAGTCTCACACCAACGCGATCAGGCCCCCAAATGTTGGCGACTGCGTCGCAGACTTCAAGGAGCAAGCGCGCCCGCTTCTCAATCGAGCCGCCATAAGCATCAGTACGATGGTTGGCACTATCGCGAAGAAACTGGTCAAGTAGATAGGCATTCGCACCGTGAACTTCAACGCCGTCGAACCCGGCCGCTTTGGCATTTGCTGCGCCGTGACGAAACTGTTCGATGATGCCGGGTATCTCGCTTGTCTCCAGCGCGCGCGGCGTCACAAAGTCTTGCGGGCCATCATAGGTAGGGACGTGTCCATCGGGTCGCAGCGCTGATGGCGCAACCGGCAATGCTCCGCCCGGTTGCAGTGACGGATGGGAAATCCGTCCAACGTGCCACAGTTGGAGAAAAATTCGACCACCGGCCGCATGAACGGCCTCGGTCACTCGTGACCAGCCTGCAAGCTGCGCTTCACTGTGAATTCCGGGCGCGCCAGCATAGCCTTTGCCCTGCGGGGAAACTTGCGTCGCTTCTGTAATCAAGAGCGCGGCGCTGGCTCTTTGGCGATAGTGCTCTACCTGGAGTGCGTGAGGAGCATCCTCGCTATTGGCTCGTAGTCTTGTCAGAGGTGCCATCACCACGCGGTTCGGCATATCAATTGCGCCAGCCGTCAGCGGCATAAAGAGAGGGTCTGGCTTTTGAATCACATGATGCTCCGGATAAAGCTGCCTATCCTAACCCGGCGGCATGCTCAATACTCCTCGGCCGTTTTTATATCGTTTCGGTCGCCAACTCTTGAGCTAGGTCAGGCGACAAAGGCGTTGCTTTATCGATCTCGCATTCAATCAGACGTGCAGGTAGATCGAAGACAAAGCTGGCGCCTCGCTGATTGGCTGGGTCACTGACGACCCGAATGTGACCACCACACCGATCGACCTGCTTCAAAACAAATGACAAGCCCAGGCCGCTGCCTTCAACCAGATCACGCGATTTGAGGGTTTGAAACAACTTAAATATTCTCTGATGAAATTGTGGTTCGATACCTGGCCCATCATCACTAACACTCATGTGCAGCCGGGACTCCTGAACCTTAGCCTGCACGCTTATTTCACCTGAATCGCGATCATGGTGCTTGATCGCATTCGTCATGAGATTGATCAGGATTTGTCGTAACGGAATCTCAGCAACTTCAACCATGAGTCTTCTGGGCACTTGAATATTGAACTGGAACCGGTGATCAACATCTAGCAATTCCTGAATGTTCTGGATGAATGGCAGCAGTTCGAGTGGCCTTTGTTCAGTGTCAGTCTTGCTAACTCTGGAGTAGTCCAGCAAGTCGGCTTGCAACTTCGAGAGCCTGTTAGCGCGGCTGACTAATTTTTTGAGGTTTGCTTGACTTTCTGGCTGAAGTGTATCCCCGGCATCTGCGAGGGTCCACTGAGCGAGATTCTCAATAGCCCTTAAAGGGGAGCGCAGATCGTGCGCGGCCGCATAGGCAAACGACTCCAGTTCCTCATTGGATCGACGTAACTCTGTCGCATTGCTATTAAAGATATTCAGCGCTGCCCCCATTTCCCCCAACTCGTCATTCCCAGCAATGTCCACAGGTGCATCAATATCGCCGTCCGCGATCGCGCTAACGGTCTCTGTCAGGCGACTCATCCTACGATTGATTTGTCGTTCGACCACCAACGCCCAAACCGAACCCAGCACGATCAAAACGAATATCATGGTGATGGCCATGACCAAGACGGCTCTAGTCAAATCATTGCGGAAGCTCACACTAGCGTTGTCTGCATCATTTGATGCAGTGGCTACGAGTCGGTTCGCATAGTTGCTAATACTGTCGACTAGTGCCAGGCGCTGCAGGCTGGATTGATTGAGGTCTGCATACACTGCGGCTCGCTTGGTCATGGATGACACGACGCCACTATCGGAAAAAAGAGTCTTTCTGGTGGCTCCGAGCGCGCGGGCAATCTTTTCTCTATCGCCGTTTGCTTCTAGTCTGATGAGCACCTGCATTACGCCATTGAACTCAAATCTGAGTTTCTTTGTCCAAGCACTAACAGCCTCACCAGACGCATCCGGCAGTCGATTCTCAGCAGTGTCCATCAAAGCGCTGAATCGATAGCCAATCTGGGTGAGATTCATTTGGCTGATGACTTGCGCCGAAATTGACGCTTGTCGCTCAAGAACTGCGTTCGAATCAACCCCATCAATTTGAAGATCATTGGGCTTCAGCCTTGTTACAGATTCAACGAGCAAAGGTTCAACTAGCTCTCGGAATTCATCGCGTGTTCGTCGTAGTTTTCTCCAGCCCTCGCGCAGTCTCTCACCAATTTCAATAACATTTGTCTGTCTCGCAAAACCGGCAGTTTGAATTTTTTGCAAGGCGGTTAACAAATTTGCGATCTGCGTGCGTGTCTGCTGGGTATGGCTTGGCCACTTAGTCGACCTAATCGTTTCTTGAATCGCGCTGATTCTTTCCGTGTGTTCGGTCTTCAGGGTCTCAAGCGCGTTGACCGTCCGAACGTTGGCGACTCGAGAGGCTAATTCCAGAAGCTCTGAAAGCTCGCGTTGTAAGTCATGGGTATGGCGCAAAGTGGGCACGGCACCGCCGACCAGTTGGGCGTGAGAGCCATCTAGCTTGTCAAGTTGCCAAAATCCAAAAGCCGTTGCTCCGCAACTTACCAATGCCATAAACAAGAAGGTAGCTCGGAGGCGAAAAATAACGCTGTTTTTGTACGCTGAACGCGTAGGGGGTTTGGAATTCACGGAATTTTTCGGAGTAACTATCCATTGACTTGGTAGGCCACCTGATTTTGCGGGTTTTCGTCAAAGAACAGTCAACAGGTATACGTATGTCATACGCACCGCCTTAGACAATCGACCGGTCACGATCAAATGGCTACCGATCATGCATACCAATTTCTAGCTAAGTTTGATTGCTCCTGTTGATTCGTGCGGCAATTGGTCATAGACCGAGCGAGAATTAGGTGTCGCGAAGTAAAAGTCACCGGATTCCAAATGCCAGCATGAAAAACAAAGCTAAGGCAGTCGATCAGCCTGAACGTCGTCACGTGCTAAAGACAGTGTCAACTGTTGCGTTGGGTACGTTGGCCAGCTCGTTCGCGTCTCATGTCCAAACCGGCCAGAGCACTGTCACTCGCCAAGCGGTGACGCAACACGTCCGTCGGTTGTCGGCCGCGCAACCCATCAAGCTTAAGATGCTAATTCCGGTAGGTTCGGGAGCGAATATTGCGCCACTAGTGCAGGCGTTCGAAGCAGATACAGGCGTTTCCGTCGCAATCGAAGAAACCTCGATCGATGGTGTCAGCAATAGGCTTGCACTAGATGCGATGTCTGGCTATGGGGATACTGATCTGGCCTTACCCGCTACGTTTTCGTTGCCTGATCTGGTTTCGTCAGGTGCTATCGCTCCGCTCAATCGCTATGCCGCTCGCTACGAAACAGATCGAGCCAGGTCGGGCGTTCTTTATGACATCGGTGATAGCTATGATGGGAAGATCTACGGCTTCCAGACTGATGGCGACACCTACCTCATGTTTTATCACCGTGAGATGCAGGAAGGTGCTGATGAGCGCACGCGGTACCACGATAGGTTTGGCAAACCTTTGAGCGTGCCCAGAACATGGGCTGACCTGGATCAGCAAATCGATTTTTTTCATCGTCCCGACGCGGGGCAGTATGGCGGTCTGTTGTTTCGTACTCAGGGATATCTGGCGTGGGAATGGTGGGTGCGATTCCATTCCAAAGGGGTTTGGCCCTTCTCTGATACGCTGGTCCCACAGATAGCCTCTGATGAAGGGGTTCAGGCGCTTGAAGAAATGATTCGCGTCAGTCAGTATCTGGCACCGGAGGCCGACAGGCTTGGCTTGTTCGAGAACTGGACGCGCTTTGCGAAAGGCGACGTCTATTGCAACATCGGTTGGGGCGGCTCCCAGAAATTCTTGAATGGACCTGAGTCGGCGATGCGGGGAAAGCTGAGTTTCGGTAGTACGCCGGGCGGGTGGGTTGATGGTCAACTGGTCACGACGCCGTACTTCAACTGGGGCTGGAACTACGTCGTGGCGACTTCAAGTCGCTATCCTGAAATAGCGTACTTATTTGCGCTTTATGCCTCGACCTCGGAGATGTCAACGCTCGCTGTTCGTCAGCGTGAAGGGTTCTTCGACCCGTTCCGTGCCGAGCACTATTTTGACCCAGACATTCGCGAGATCTACTCGCCTGAATTTCTCGAGGTTCATCGCCAGAGTATGTCGGCGTCAATTCCTGATCTTTATCTGGCCGGGCAGGGTGAGTACTTCCACACACTTAATGTCTGGCTACATAAAGCACTGACCAAACAAGTTAAGCCTGCCTATGCTCTGACCCGTGCGGCTCTGCAGTGGGATCTCATCAGTAAGCAATCGGGTTTCGAGAAACAACTTGAGCGGTGGCGTCAGCTTCGAAAGAAGTATCCGGTTTCGGTGCGCGAGCGGTTGCGTGATCTACCGGTCCAGACACTCTAGGCAAGCCAGCTTTGGTCCACGGCGCGCAGCGTGATCTTCTGTGACAACGTAGACTGTCGAGTGTTGATTCAGCTATTCGAATCAACGCGTTGTCGCGAATCGCCTCACGACATAGTATCAATGCTTGTTTTTGTGGAGATCTATGAAGCGCGTTCTCATCGGCTTAGTCTTTTCGGGTGTGCTGGCCGGAGCGGCTCTCGCTGTGTTTTATGTTGGCCAGCGGGCACTGATTTTTCCCGCACCGCCGTTTGAATTGCCCAGGCCATTGCCTGAGGGAATTGAAAAGTGGACTCTAGATGCGGGCTACGCCCTCTTCATGCCACCTGCTGGCTCGACTAAGGCGACTAATGCAGCCAATACCAGCAACGCCGCCGTCGCCGATCAAGCTCGGTTTCCACTGGTCATTTATGCGCACGGCAATGCGGAGGTGGCGTATTGGTCGACTCACCGATTCAAACCGTGGCTGGACCAGGGCTATGGCGTCTTGCTGCTCGAGTACCCGGGGTATGGCGGCGCGCCCGGCAAGCCCGGTTTCGAATCTATTCGGCAGGCAGCGCTCGCCGCATTTGATCACGCTCTGACGGTGCCGGAAATCGACTCTGATGCCATTGTTGCCTATGGCCGCTCTATGGGAGGCGGGGCTGCCGGAATTCTCGCGGCCGAGAGGCCTGTTGCCGCGCTGATACTAGAGTCAACTTACACCTCGCTGCCGGCTCTTGTCGCCGAGAAGTTGTTTCCATCAGTACTAGTGAAAGACCCGTTCAATACAGCCGCTGCATTGAAAGACTTACGCGCGCCCGTGTTTGTTTATCACGGACGTGAAGATCGCATTATTCCGGTTGAGCATGGGAAGCGCCTGGCTGCAACGGCTGCCAATAGCCAGCTGCTGCTGGCCGATTGTGGTCACAATAATTGCCCGCCACCGTGGGAGGAGATTTTTAAGTTTCTAGCGGGGCACCGAGTTGCGCTGTTGCCTTAGCGCTTGTAGCGTTTCTCAATAAATGGCAGCTTGGCAATATTGATGGCCGGTCGCTTAGATCGCACCTGGGCAAATAGCTGGCCTGGCACTGACTGGCTCAATACTGCGGTATCCAGATAAGCCATCATGACTGGCTGCCCCAGGCTGGGCGACAAGGTGCCGCTGGTCACAGTGCCAACCTGTTCCTCACGCTCGTTGAAGATGGCAGCGCCCGTTCTAATGGGTATGGCTTCGGGCGAAGTCAGACCGACAAGCCGGCGCTGAGTGCCCCGTACCGCCTGCTCCGCGATGGTGGCCGCGCCTGGATAGCCGCCTTCTTTGTTGCCGCCGACTCGTCGGGACATCGCAATGGCAAAGCCTAATCCTGCTTCATGGGGTGTGGTGTCGGCAGTAATATCTTGTCCGTGAAGGGGCAGGCCAGCCTCCAATCGCAGGCTGTCACGCGCGCCAAGACCAATCGGTTTAACGCTCGGATGGCGCAGCAGTTGTGAGACCACCCGCTCGGCAGCCGCAGTGGGGATAGAAATTTCGAATCCATCCTCACCGGTGTAACCTGACCGAGCGCTGAAGCAATAGGCATCTTCAAGATTCAGGAAGCTCGTTTGCATGAAGCTTAATTCGTCCGCGTGCGCATCAAATTCGCTGATCAGAGCGCCCGCTTTAGGTCCCTGCAAAGCGATCAGCGCCGCATCAACCCACTCAAACTCAAGTTCTGGGCAACGCTCGTTCAGTAGAGCGAAGTCGGCATCGCGATTGCCGGCGTTAACCACCAGGAAAACGGATTCTCCCAGGTTGGTCATCATGAGATCGTCTTCGATCCCGCCGTCATCATTCAAGAGCAGGCTGTAGCGCTGAATCCCTTGGCGCCAGTTGACAAAGTCAACGGGCAACGCCGCCTCAAGTTGTTTGTGCAAGGTGGCCACTTTGCCATTGCGAGGTGTGACGCGAATCTGACCCATGTGGCTGACATCGAAAAGGCCTGCCTGCTGGCGCACATGCAGGTGCTCCGCTTTAAGTCCCGCAGGATACTGCACAGGCATCCGCCAGCCAGCAAAGGCCGCCATTCGGGCGCCAAGCCCTTCATGAAGGTTTTCGAGGGCCAGGCGTTGCAGGCCGTCAGAAGCCGAAGTCATGCGCTTGTTCTCATTCAGCCACCTCAGCATAGTCAGAGACGGGCGGGCAGGTACAAATCAGATGGCGGTCGCCCGCAACATTATCAACACGCTTTACCGGCGGCCAGAACTTGGCCTGCCTGACCCAGGGTAGTGGATAAGCTGCTTGCTCGCGCGAGTAAGCATGTGTCCAATCACCAGCCATTTCCTCAGCCGTGTGTGGCGCGTTCTTGAGGGGATTGTCGATCTCGTCGAATTGACCGCTCGCGATGGCTTCCAACTCGCCATGAATTGAAATCATTGCGTCGCAAAACCGATCAAGCTCTGGCAACGACTCTGATTCGGTCGGCTCGATCATGAGCGTGTCGGTAACAGGGAACGACATGGTTGGTGCATGAAAACCGTAGTCCATGAGTCGCTTCGCAACGTCTTCAGCCGTGGCGCCATAGCGTGCCTTCAAGTCTCTCAAGTCAATGATGCACTCGTGTGCGATGCGCCCTTCAATGCCGCGATACAACACCGGAAAGGATGAATCAAGCCGTGCCGCAATGTAGTTGGCATTCAGAATAGCCAATTCAGAGGCAACGCGAATGCCACTGCCGCCCATCATGCGCAGATACATCCACGAAATGGTGGAGATTAAGGCACTGCCGTATGGCGCGGCGGAAACGGTGTTGGCGTGGGCGCTCTCGTTCACAAACGGATGATCAGGTAGGTGCGGAGCCAGATGCGCAGCCACTGCAATCGGGCCCATGCCAGGGCCGCCGCCGCCGTGCGGGATGCAAAACGTCTTATGCAGGTTCAGGTGGCAAACATCGGCACCGATGAAGCCAGGGCTGGTCAGACCTGCTTGCGCATTGAGATTGGCGCCGTCCATGTAGACCTGACCTCCGGCCTCATGAACCATGTCGCAAATGTCGGCAATTGCACTCTCAAATACACCGTGAGTAGACGGGTAAGTCACCATGAGAGCGGCAATTGATTCGCGGTGAGTCTCGATTTTGGCGCGTAAATCGGTCAAATCAATGTTGCCCGCTTCGTCACAGGCAACAACGACAACTTTCATTCCCATCATGGAGGCCGACGCTGGATTAGTGCCATGTGCGCTAGCTGGAATCAGGCAGACCTGCCGGTCATTTTCGCCCTGGGCATCAAGGTAGGAGCGGATCGCCATCAAGCCGGCATATTCACCTTGCGCCCCGGAATTGGGCTGAAATGACACGGCACTAAATCCGGTAATCGTGGCAAGCCACTCACCAAGTTGTTCATGCATGAGCGCGTAACCACGGGTTTGCTCGGCAGGCGCAAACGGATGCATGTGCGCAAACTCGGGCCAACTGATCGGCGCCATCTCGCTGGCCGCATTGAGCTTCATGGTGCAAGAGCCCAGCGGGATCATTGAATGAACGAGTGAAATGTCTTTGTTCTCCAAACGCTTGGCGTAGCGCATAAATTCGGTTTCGCTGTGGTAGCGATTGAAGACAGGGTGTGTGAGCACATCGCTGTGCCGGCGGTTTTCAGGCTTGATCGAGGTGGGCTCCAGAATGATGTCCGCGGCGGCCTGCTGGAGCGTTTGATTAGGAAGCGCAGTGCCCGAAAATATCTCAATCAGGTCGGCAACGTCATTCACACCAGTGGTTTCATCGAGACTCACGCCAATAGCCTGAGCACCCAGGCGTCGCAAGTTAATGCGCTTGCATTGCGCGCGCGACCAGACGTCGTTAGCTTTGTCGCCAACATCGAACACAAGCGTATCAAACCAGGTGTCATGGCGCGGTGTCAAACCGAGTGGCTTCAGTTGATCGGCCAGCAGGCGACTGAGTGCATTGATGCGCATTGCAATCCGGCGCAATCCGTGCGCGCCGTGATAGATCGCATAAAACCCGGCCATATTGGCAAGCAATGCCTGAGCGGTGCAGATGTTACTAGTCGCTTTATCGCGGCGGATGTGTTGCTCGCGTGTTTGCAGCGCCATTCGTAGCGCGGGCGCACCGGTTGCGTCTGTTGACACGCCAATCACTCGGCCAGGGAGCATCCGCACCAGCTTTTCGGTGCAAGACATAAACGCCGCATGCGGACCACCAAAACCCATCGGTACACCAAACCGCTGGGCTGATCCGATCGCTATGTCAGCGCCCATTTCACCGGGCGACTTAACCAGCATCAGTGACAACAAGTCGCAGCCCACACAGACTCGACCGCCAGCGGCCTGGATTTGCCCGATAATCTCGGTATGATCATGCAGGCAGCCCTCAGTATCAGGGGTCTGAAAGTAGGCACCGAATACGCTTTCCGGTTCAAGCGATTCGACTGAACCAACCACGAGTTCAATGCCAGCGTGACGAGCACGCGTTTGCATCACGGCCAGCACCTGAGGGTGTGTTTTCTCGGTGACAAAAAAGCGATTGCTCTTGCTCTTGGATGCGCGCCGACAGACGGCCACTGACTCGGCCGCGGCTGTGGCTTCATCAAGCAGCGAGGCATTGGCAACTGGTAAGCCGGTGAGGTCGATGATCATTTGCTGATAGTTCAGCAGCGCTTCCAACCGGCCTTGAGCGATCTCGGCCTGATAGGGCGTGTAAGCGGTGTACCAGCCTGGGTTCTCCAGGATATTGCGTTTGATGGGCTCTGGTGTCAGGGTATCGTGATACCCGCAGCCGATCATGGAACGCCAAACCTGATTTTGACCGGCAATCTCTGCAAGTTCGCTAAGCGCTGCTGCTTCGGTAACCGGTTCTGGCAGGGTGGGCTCACTCGTGAGCCGCAAAGGGGCGGGCAGGGTTTGTTCAATCAGGGTTTCCCGCGAGTTGATACCGAGGGTCTTGAGCATCTGCGCTTCGTCCCCCGGGCTGATACCAAGGTGACGTCGATGAAACTCATCATTGCCAGTCAGGTTTTCAAGGCCGCGGCCGATCAATCCGTCGTCTTTCATTATGCGAGCCCCGAGGAATAATCAGCGGCGCTGAGCAGTGCGTCAATTTGCGCCGGATCGCTTGGCTTGAGCTTGACCAACCAGCCGGCATCAAACGCACTTTCGTTGACGGCTTCCGGATTGTCGGCGAGTGATTCGTTCACCGCAATGATCTCGCCAGCCACAGGCAGATAAACATCTGAGGCTGCCTTCGTTGATTCCACAACGCCAAATTGCGCGCCTTGATCGAAGGTATCTCCTACGTCAGGCAACTCGACGTAAACGAGTTCTCCAAGCGCCGCCTGAGCGTGATCGGTAATACCGATGGTGTAGCTGCCGTCAGGCTCGGATCGGACCCACTCATGAGAGGCGGCATAACGTAGTTCGGCGGGGTTTTCCTGGGGGGTGGTTTCGCTCACAGCAAGGGCTCCATACGGTAAATGGTCGGAGCCCCCTCTGTCCTTTGTGCCTGAGAGATTCGGCTGGCATCGCTTGGTGCGGTGGCAGACTGCAACCTTCGGCGAATCAGGTGTTGCGACTCACCTGATTACTCTCCAGAGAGCTTATCCGCTGCGGTCCTTTTGCCTGAGAGTTTGTTGGGGCGTTTCACCTTCGGCGCCGGGTTTAGCCGGTCTCTCCTGCAGCGGGGATTCAAGCTAGGTGCAATTTGCCCATTTGCCTGAAGTCTGTCAAATCGGCTGCCATTGCAAGTGCCCTTAGTTGACGATCGCTTGCAATGCGTCTTATGCCCGATTTGCTCGGTTAGGCCGGCGGTCGGTGGTAATGAGCAGTATGCCAGCGCAGGCGAGTGCAAACGCGAGCGCATGAATCCAGTGCAAAGACTCACCAAGAAAGCTGACGCCTATGGCGGTTGCAGCCAGCGGCATGGCGATCGTGAAAACTCCGCTCTGGCTGGCGGGGACCGATTTTAGTCCGCTCAGCCAAAGCCAAGTTGACCATTGGCTTGCCGCTAAAGCATAGAAGATGAGTAGGGCCCATGAAGCGCCGTCAAGCGTAGCGAAGTCGAATTGGCTGGCATGCCATAGTCCCACCGGGGTCATCAGTGCCAGGCCCCATAAATTAATCAGAGCCGAAATGCGGCGTGGCGACAGGGCGCCAGTCAGGCGCTTACCCAAAATGACATAGATCGATTCGCACACCACACTCGAAAAAACCAGCAGGTTGCCCAGCCAGGCCAGGGTCGACTCCGGGGCGCCAGGTGCTACGGCTGGCTTAAACAAAGTAAGCAGCGCAACACCAGCAACTGCGAGTCCGATTGCCAACCAGATGCGTGTGCTCAGCGATTCACGCAGCAGCAGCCATGAGAGCAAAGCCACGATTGCTGGCATCGAGCTCAGGATGACCCCGGAGGCGGTTGCAGAGGTCATTGAAATCCCATAGAGCATGCAGATCGAAAACAGGAAATTGCCAAAAAACGATTGCAAAAACAGTGCTCCGAGCAAGTTGCGGGTCAGAGGCTGGTCATCTGTGCCGGGTCTGAGCCAGCCCGCCATCGCGATGGCGCCAATCGCAAACCTGAACCAGGCGAGGAGAAACACCGGCATGATTGCGGTCAGTGGCTTGGACAGCGCGACATAGCACCCAACCAATGTCATCCCGGCAAATAGCAGAAAGTAGCCCTGAAGGCTGGCATGCGGGCCGCCCGGGCCCGCCGGATCATCAGAGCCGCTAGTAACTTTGCCGGAGTGGGTTACACGCAAGTCGTCCCCCTGGTGTCCGGATGAGGGTTTGCCGGGTGTGTTTTTGCGCGCCATCAAGTTTTTGGCGATGAATTCACCTTTATAATCAACGATCTGTGAAGGTGATTCTCACCGCGGAAGGTCATACCCATGAATGCACCCGAATTACCCGTTGCGGCGGAAGCTGTCACTGACGAACTACGGCATGCCGACTTTACGGCGGTCGCGTCGTCTGGCCGCCAGCATGAAGTCGCTCAGCGGCTGCGCTCGATTGTGCCGGAAGGCGCCGTCTTATGGCGTGAGGAAGAGACTCGACCGTACGAGTGCGATGGCTTGAGTGCGTTTCGTCAGTTGCCCATGGTGGTGGTTTTACCCGAAACCGAGCAACAGGTCATACAGATTCTCAAGGTATGCCATGAGCTGGATGTGCCGGTCGTGGCCAGGGGAGCCGGCACTGGCTTGTCTGGCGGGGCAACACCGCACGCATCAGGGGTGATCCTCTCGCTGGCGAAGTTCAATCGCATCATGTCTATCGATGCTCACGCTCGTCTGGCCAAAGTGCAGCCCGGTGTCAGAAACCTTGCGATCTCAGACGCCGCTGCACCGTACGGCCTTTACTACGCGCCCGATCCGTCGTCTCAGATTGCGTGCACGATTGGCGGCAACATCGCAGAGAATTCAGGCGGTGTTCACTGCCTTAAGTACGGCCTGACGGTTCACAATGTACTGCGTGTTCGTGCGGTCACGATTGAGGGCGACGTGATTGAGTTGGGTAACGAGGCACTCGATGCGCCCGGTCTGGATTTACTCGCGGCGATGATTGGCTCAGAAGGCATGCTGGCGGTTGTGACGGAGGTCACGGTCAAGTTGCTGCCCAAACCGCCGTTGGCGCGTGTGGTCATGGCATCGTTTGATGATGTACTCAAGGCGGGCAATGCCGTTGCGACCATCATCGCAGCAGGCATCATTCCGGCTGGCCTTGAAATGATGGACAAAAAAACCACCGCTGCAGTCGAGCCGTTTGTGAAGGCTGGCTACGACTTGGACGCTGAGGCTATCTTGCTAGCGGAATCAGACGGAACAGAACAAGAAGTGGCAGACGAGATCGCCGCAATGGAGAAAGTATTGCGCGAAGCTGGCGCGACAGCCATTGCCGTTTCAGCCGATGAAGAGCAGCGCCTGCGGTTCTGGTCTGGCAGAAAGAATGCGTTTCCTGCGGCGGGCCGAATTTCGCCTGATTACTACTGCATGGACGGCACGATTCCGCGTAAGAATCTCGGCCCAATGCTTATGGATATCGCAAAGATGGAGGATAAGTATCAATTGCGATGCCTCAATGTATTTCACGCGGGCGATGGCAACCTTCATCCATTGATTCTGTTCGATGCGAATGATCCGGCCGAGTGGGAGCGTGCTGAAGAATTCGGTGCGGACATACTGGAAACCTGTGTGGCCTATGGCGGCACGGTGACTGGCGAGCATGGCGTCGGTATTGAGAAAATCAACTCGATGTGCGTGCAATTTTCTGAAGCAGAGCGCAAAGCATTTTTTGCTCTGAAGGCTGCGTTTGACTCACCGGGTTTGCTGAATCCGGGCAAAGCCATACCAACCCTTTCTCGTTGCGCTGAGTTCGGCAAGATGCACATTCACCATGGCAAGATGCCGTTTGCTGATTTACCGCGATTCTAATGACTGCTGAATCTCCCGCCCTGCTAGACATTCGTGAAGCCATCGGTCAGGCCAACAGCCGTCAGGAACCTCTCTGTATCAGGGGAGGCGGTACCAAGGACTTCTACGGACAGGCGCCTTCAGGCAACATTTTGTCCACCCGAGAGTTGACCGGTATCGTGAGTTACGAGCCCACTGAGTTGGTTATTACCGCTCGCGCTGGGACGCCACTAAATGAGTTGAATGCCGCGCTCTCAGATCAAGGTCAGTTCTTACCGTTTGAGCCACCTGTATTTGGTTCAGGTGGCACTGTTGGTGGCATGGTCGCTGCCGGTTTGTCAGGGCCGCGACGAGCGGCAGCCGGTGCGGTCCGAGACTACATGCTGGGCGCCTGCCTGATTGACTCGCGTGGCCAGTGGCTGGCGTTTGGCGGTCAAGTCATGAAGAACGTTGCCGGTTATGACATTTCGCGTTTGCTATCAGGCTCACTCGGCATTCTGGGTGTGATTGCCGAGGTCTCGCTTAAGGTACTGCCGCTACCGACACTTGAGCGGTCGGTTGTCCTGTCAATTCAGGAAGCAGACGCTATTCGCTTGCTCAATGAACTCAGTGGACAACCCTTGCCCATCTCGGCCAGTAGCTGGCAGGCGGGCGAACTTAATATTCGCTTTTCTGGTGCAGCCTCGGCGGTGACCAGAGCGGTTGAGGTGTTCGACCAGCAACACGGCGCGACCGAACTGGAAGATCCTGAACAATACTGGCAGTCATTGCGGGATCAGCAAGCCCCATTCTTTGACAATGCGGCAGACCAAACACCGCTTTGGCGCTTATCTGTGCCGTCAAGTGCAGCGCGCATCAATCTGCCCGGTCAGCAACTGATCGAATGGGGTGGTGCGCTGCGTTGGTGGCGTACCGATGCGCCGGCTCAAACCGTGCGTTCAGCGGCTCGCTCCCTGGGCGGGACTGCCTCATTATTTAGAGGCGGAGACAAATCAGCCGGTGTCTTTGAACCGCTCGCTGCGCCGCTTGAGAAAATTCACCGCAAACTGAAAGCAGAGTATGACCCGCTCTCTCTGTTTAACCCCGGCCGGATGTACCCCGGGCTGTAACTTTCAAGGCATTCGATGGAAACCCACCTGGCAGATTGGCTCAAAGGGACGCCTGACGGCGACACAGCAGAGTCAATCCTGCGAAAATGTGTGCACTGCGGATTTTGTACGGCGACTTGTCCAACTTATCAGTTGTTGGGGGACGAAAGAGACGGCCCACGCGGACGCATCTACCTCATCAAACAAGTTGTTGAGGGCGCCAAACCAACTGTGGCCACGCAACAGCATCTTGATCGTTGCCTGACCTGCCGCAACTGTGAATCGACTTGCCCCTCCGGCGTTGACTACGGCCATCTGGTTGATATTGGTCGCAAGCTGGTTGATGAATCTGTTCCGCGTAAGCCAATGGACAAGCTCGTCCGTGTGGCTTTGCGCGAAGGCCTGACCCGACGCTGGTTATTTGATCCGGCCATGAAAATTGGCAAGGCGATGCGCCCGCTGTTGCCCGGCACGCTCAAAAAGAAGGTGCCTAATGCAGCGGCCCCCGGTCAATGGCCATCTGGTCAGCAATCGCGCAAGGTGATTTTGTTGAATGGTTGCGTGCAGCCTGCGATGATGCCGGCGATTGATGCGGCGACTGCCCGCGTGTTAGACAAACTCGGCATTGAATCATTGGTGCCAACAGGCTCGGGCTGTTGCGGTGCGATTCGGCATCACCTGAATGATCATCCTGGCTCTCACGCTGATGCAAAGCGCAACATTGATGCCTGGTGGCCGCTGATTGAGAGTGGTGCGGCTGAAGCACTCATCATGAATGCGTCTGGTTGCGGTGCAATGGTTAAGGACTATGCACACTTACTTCGAGACGACCCAGCTTACGCCGAGAAGGCGACGCGCGTTGTTTCTCTTACCAAGGATCTTGCCGAGTACCTGCCCGAGCAGGTCGATCAGATCAAGCCATTGATGAAACGCTCTGCCGATCACCCGGTTGTGTTTCATCCTCCTTGCACTCTTCAACATGGCCAACAAGTTCGAGGTTCGGTTGAAACGCTTTTGAGAGCCTTAGACGTTGAGGTAACGCCAGTGATTGATGGCCACTTGTGCTGCGGCTCTGCCGGCACCTATTCCGTGACGCAGCCGGTGTTGGCAACCAAACTGCGTGACCAGAAACTGCAAGGGCTAACAGCACATGGGGCGACTGAAATCCTGTCAGCAAACATTGGGTGTCTCACTCACTTGCAAACCGGCACGGATCATACCGTTCGCCATTGGATTGAATGGCTGGATGAAGCGATTGCCTGACTTCGCCAAAGGTTGGTTTGTGCAGAACGCTCGCGCTTGGAAAGAGTACAGGGCCGCCCGTGCTCGTTTTTCTCACGCTGGTTTGATGCTTGGAATTGCACTGGTCGCAAGCACCCTGCTGGCTAGCACGGCCGTTGCTGCGCCCTCCGTTGCTGGCATGTCTAACACACGCCTGGACAGGCTTGATCGCGTCTTTGACGCCGCCTTAAACCAAGGAGATCTACAAGGCGCAGTGCTGGTCATCAAACGCGATGGTCAGGAAGTGCTTACGCGCGCCTATGGCCACCTGGATGGTGCTCGCGTGCGAGACATGCCCACCAATGCCGTATTTGATCTGTCAACGCTTACTCAGCCAATAACCGCAGCGGCTGCCATCTCCTGGCAGGAGCAGGGTGGTTGGTTGCTCAGCGATGATTTGGGCCGTCATCTTGCGCCGTTTGCGCGGCGACAGGCCTCACTTTGGGATCTGATTCGTCAAACAGATGGGCTGGCCCATTCGATTGATCCCTTGGGGCTTAAGCCGGGGCGGCCCGTGCGCCCGTCACAGCGCTGGCAGCACTCCCTGGACGCAGCAATGAACATGACGGCCGACTCGTTCGTGCAGCAAATTGCGAATCAGCCGAGCGTGTTTGCGCCGGGACAGGTTGCGCGGCCGGGGTTTTCGTTTGACCTGTTAGGGCTTGCGCTTGAAGCCTCGAGTCAGCAGACGCTAGGGACATTCTTTCTTCGTCACTTGTTCATTCCGCTGGACATGTGGGATACGGGCTTTAATCCTGCGGCTGGTCTTGAGACGCGTTTGGTCAGTCGGGATGGTGGCTCGGCAAGCGTTGCTAACGCCAGCCCGGTACGCGACCCTCGCGATCCCGTGATTTTCGAGTGTGGCAGTGCTTGTCTGACTGGTACTGCGGGCGACTATTCAAGGTTTGCCAGCATGCTCCTGAACGATGGACGAATTGGCACCCAACAGGTGTTGAGCCGCTTGAGTGTTGGGATGATGAGGCGTCATCAACTCGAGACGGGCGTCGAGAATCGATTGCCCGCACTGGGCGAATCGCGAACTGCTGTGCTCGCCCGACAGCGGTCTGGACTGGGCTTAGTTCTAATGCCCGCTGATATTCCGTCGCCGCTGCCGGTGCAGGCGGGAGATTTTGGCGCTTGGTCGTCCGGTGGTTCCTTCTTCTGGGTTTCGCCGAGCGAGCGTCTGGTTGTTGTGATGCTTGCTGTCCAGCGTCACCAGCGAAACAGTGTCAGGTTGCGCCAGCAGGTTATTGGCCTGATCGCCCAGTCAATCGCTGATTAGTGGATAACTCACCGTCACCCACCTGATTGTGTCGAAGAAATTGACATAGACGCGATATAAGTCCAGCAAAGATGCAATATAGAGCATATTCTTCCTCAGAATTGACCCTGAGATGCACTCTTGTTCTTGCCCAAGCTGATCGATCTATTGTCCAATACGGAGATTGCGTGGGCGGCGCTATCCTGCGTCCCAGCCCGAGTTCGAGACGAAAACGATACATTTCGTGTGTCAACGGTCCAAGACATTCGAGTGTTTTTAGCGTCTAATCGGGTCTGATTTAGCGAGGTTCCAAGATGCAATTTAATACCTGGGGAATTGGTCGGCGCGACGAGATCGTCAGCACATTTGAGCCGGACAGATTCCCGTTTATCGAGCGTGTGAAGTCCCACCTCGATCTCGAGATTATTGAGATCAAGGGAAATGGTGAGCCGGTGCAGATCGCACTTGGTGAGCGCACTAATCCGGGCGATCCGGAAGCGGCGCAGCCCAGAGTAACGCCTTTCTTTTCGTCATTCGATGCCCTGGACTTTTTTTGCCGGTTAAACCTGCAGCATTATCTGGCATTCGACCCGGCGGACGGTTTGCCGCGTCGGTGGTTTTGGGAAGAATCCCAACGGCGTCGTCAAACGGCTTCGGCACGTCCACTGGCCAAAGATGTGAAGGCATCACCGGGGGCAGACATGGACGTACCCACCGTACCAACAGCCGGACAAGATGATCCTTCGGCCAACACAAACGCCGACTGAGCAACGAATTAACTGATTTGCAAAACCTGAACTGACCTGGTTTTTGACCAGCGGTCAGTTGAACGGGGCCGTTGATAGGCCCTGCCTTTCAATGACATCGACCAAGCCCGACCATCCGGTTTTATTTGGTGGGCGAATGCAGCACTGTCTGCCGTCACTCCCGGTGTTCCGGGCTGAAAGGAGACGTCGATGAAAGGGTTGAGATCAGGATTGGTAGTGGCAGGCGCTTTGTTGCTTGGTGCATGTGCGAGCACGCCGGAACCCAAAGTCGTTGCAGCCCCTGCGCCCAAAGTTCAAGCACCGAAGCCGGTTGCGGTCGCTCCGGCTCCACGGCCGCTTTTCTCGATTGAGGCCGGGACGTATCAATGCGAACTCAACCGCCAGGTAGAGTTGCGCAACGTTTCAGCGAGTCAGGATGCGGCCGAATTGCGCTGGGGGCAGCAAAGCTATCAAATGCAGGCCGTTAAGACGGCAACGGGTGCGTTGCGCCTCGAAAACAAGGAAAGTGGTCTGACCTGGATCACCATTGTTGGCAAGTCCATGTTGCTCAATACCAAGCGCGGTAAGCAACTGGCTAACGAGTGCCGCATCTAAGGATTGCCGCATCTGAAGGCATCTTCTTCGGTGGGGTAGGGTAAGCGAGCCTCTCCATTGAGCCGAGTAAATCCCAAGCTCGAAGATCAATTGAAGAACAAAATCCTCTTTTAGTGGTCTGATTCATTTCAGACCATTGACTTAAATTTATATTTCTATAATATTGGAAATATGAATACAACTAAGACAGTGAAAATACTCGCGGCACTCGCGCAGGAAACTCGTCTGGACATCTTTCGCTTATTGGTTCGCGCGGGCGAGCCTGGCTTGGCTGCAGGCGCAATCGCCAACAAGCTCGGGTTGCCTCCAGCGACCTGCTCCTTTCATTTGAAGGAGCTTAGAAGTGGTCAGGTTATTGAATGCCATCGCAACGGGCGCTCACTAATCTACCGTGCTGATTTTTCAACTATGCAAAAACTGCTGACCTATCTGCTGAAAAACTGCTGCCAGGGTGAAGTCGTCATAGGCGAGGCAACCCGATGAGCAAGGGAGCCTCTCAATTATTCATCCTCGGGTTCACCGCCTGTATGGGCGTGCTGTACTCCCTGATGTATCAACATGGCCTGATAGCAGAGATCTTGTCGCTCGTCACGATTCTGACGATTGGACTGGCCTGGGCTCTCGAGCGTGTCTGGCCACATAGGCCGATTTGGAACAGGAATCAGGGTGATCTCAAAGGCGATATCGTGAGTTTTGCAGTCGTCTTTGTCGTGCTTGACGGCTTGCTTAAGTATCTTGCTCCGATCGTTCTTGTACTCTTGCTCGGCGGTCTGGTCCAGCCAAGTAGCAGTATTGCCCTGTGGTTCGAGATTATCGCAGTGACACTGCTCATTGAATTTGCCGCGTATGCCAGTCATTGGCTTCATCATCGTTCAAAGCATCTATGGACGCTTCATGCGACTCACCATGTCACCCAAAGACTTTACTCGCTAAACAATTTCCGCTTTCACCCGCTCAATCATGTTGTGAATGCATGCTTTATTGTGGTCCCGCCACTGCTCATCGGGTTTTCTCCCGAGGCGGTCCTGGGGTATGCAGCGCTTTCAATGCCGGTGTTGATCTTTCAGCATGCGAACGTTGATTTTCGATTCGGTTGGCTCAATTACATTTTGAATACGAACGAGGTGCACCGCTGGCATCACTCAAGCCAGCCGGAAGATGCCGGTCGCAACCTGGGGCGCGCGCTAGTTATCTGGGATCATGTCTTCGGGACTTTCCTTGCCCCAAATCAGAATCGCATGTTGACGACTGTTGGCTTGCCCGAAAACGAAAGAGCGCGTTTTCCCCGGCCTGCAAGCTTGTTTGCGCAATGGCGCTATCCGTTCACGGCAGCTTGCTGTTCACGATGACCAGCCGCCGCTTCATTTCTTGCTCAAACCTGTTCAGGTTTGGCCATCCAGTTCGTTTGACCGGGGCGGCCTGGTAGGCTCAAGTTGGCTTGGGCGGGGGCGGTTTGCGAAACCACCTGACCGGCGCGAATGACAAACAGGCGTGGTGACCGTAAGCGGATTGCCTCGATCGGATCGCTGGCCTGTAGCACGACCAAGTTGGCGCGGCAGCCAACATCTACACCGTAATCCTCCAGACCCATCACGCTTGCGCCATTAGTTGTCACTGCTTCAAAGCATTGCTGCATCTGTGCGCGTGAAGTCATTTGGCAGGCGTGTAAGCCCATAGCTGCCACCTCCAGCATGTCGGCCGAGCCCATTGAGTACCACGGGTCCATCACACAGTCATGGCCAAATGCAACATTCACTCCAGCGGCAAGGAGTTCGGGTACCCGCGTAAGACCGCGACGTTTGGGGTAAGTGTCGTGGCGGCCCTGAATCGTCATGTTGATTAATGGATTCGATACCACCTGCAATGAGGCCTCAACCATAAGAGGTATCAGTTTGGACACATAGTAATTGTCCATCGAGTGCATAGAGGTTAGATGCGACGCGGTCACTCGGCTGCCCAGGCCAAGTTCCCGAGTTTGCTGTGCAAGTGTTTCAATGTGTCGGGACATCGGATCGTCGCTTTCGTCACAGTGCATGTCGATGCGTAGTCCGCGATCCGCCGCCAACTGAGTGAGCAGGCGGATACTTTGTGCACCGTCAGCCATCGTGCGTTCAAAGTGGGGAATTCCGCCGATAACATCTACGCCCATATCGAGTGCTCGCTTCAAGTGGTCCTGGGCACCAGGGCTGCGCAGTAGGCCATCTTGCGGGAACGCGACGAGTTGTAGGTCAAGGTAAGGCCGAACTTTTTCGCGGACTTCAAGCAGTGCCTCTACGGCGAGCAGTCGTTCGTCGCAAATATCAACATGGCTGCGAATGGCCAGCAGCCCTTTGGCGACAGCCCAGTCGCAATAGGACAGGGCACGTTCGATAATGGCTTCCTGAGTCAGGTGCGGCTTAAGCTCCCCCCACAGTGCTATCCCCTCAAGCAGCGTGCCAGATTCATTGACCCTTGGCAGACCATAAGACAGGGTTGCATCCATATGAAAGTGCGGGTCGACGAAAGGCGCGCTAACCAGGTTTCCCTGCGCGTCGATCGCAGGGGTGTTAGGGCGGGCATCAAAAATACCCACACCAATCTCGATAATCCGCTCGTCTTGCAACCAGAGATCTTGCAATTCTGGCTGACCTGCTAACCGGGCGTTTCTAATGATCAGTTCGTTCATAGTAATGACAGGTTTTAGCGTGTACCAAACAGGCGGTCGCCTGCGTCACCCAGGCCGGGCCGAATGTAGCCGTGCTCGTCAAGTTCACGATCAATGGATGCCGTATATACAGTGACATCAGGATGTTGGTTGGTGAGATTGTCGAGACCCTGTGGACTTGCTACTAAACAGACATATCTAATCGACTTGGGCGTCACTTCTTTCACGCGGTCTATGGCGGCAACTGCTGTGTTGCCAGTGGCGAGCATCGGGTCAACAATGATGACGTCGCGTTCGGCCATGTCTTGCGGTAACTTGAAGTAGTACTCGATGGCCACCAGTGTTTTAGGGTCTCGGTATAGTCCAACGTGGCCGACCCGCGCGCCAGGGATGACATCAAGCATGCCATCCAAAATGCCACTACCGGCCCGCATGATAGAGACAAAGACGATTTTCTTGCCATCGATCAGCCGCGATGTCATTGGCTCCAGCGGCGTTTCGATCTGAACCTCATGCATGGGCATATCGCGCGTGACCTCGTAAGCCAAAAGAGCGCTCAACTCGTTCACCAACTCTCGGAAACTCTTGGTTGAACGAGAGACTTCACGAATCAGCGTTAGCTTGTGTTGTACCAACGGATGTTCAATGACGTGAACTTGCGCATTCATAGCAGACTCCGCGAGAAGTGGATTTGCGAGTTGGTGGTGATCATCAGGGCGCTGTTACCGTCACTAAGCGGCGCGGCGAAAGGTAAAGTTGAGACGCGCAAATGGCAGGTTCGCCAGGTCAGGCAGAGGTTTGGTCGACTGACGCGGCACACCGACACCGTGATAGTTCATGCGAGCCGATCGGCCCCAGATCAAAACATCTCCGCTCGACAACATGATTCCCGTGCCTTTGTCGGTACGACGACCACCGCCCATGACGAACCGCGCTGAAGCGCCCAGGCTCAGCGATACGATGGGCCATTGAGCATCGAGTTCGTCTCGGTCTTGGTGTGCTGACATTCTTGCGCCCATCGCATAGCCATTGATTAGACAGACATCTGGCGAAAAGTCGGTGGCGAATCCTGCTTCGGCACACCAGGCGCTGGCGATTGAACGCCATGTGTCGGGCATGCGAGGCCAGGGACTGCCGGACAGCGGGTCGACCTTGGAATAGGCATATCCATGGGTGTCGCTCGTCCAGCCAAGCGTGCCGCAATTCGTATTGGCGACGGACATCTTTTTGCCACCCGGGACGGTCATATGGCGCCACGGTGATTGATTCAGAATGTGTTGCAAAGGGGCGAGCATCTCCTTTGCCGATCCGCGGGCAGGCAACAAGACCACATCACGCTGGATTTCAATCGGTTCGCGCGATCCTGATAAGCCCGACAGCGTCAAAATACGGTTCCGTCTGTCACGATGGTCAATGGTGGATTACCACCGCGAAGATCGCTTGCGAGCGCGCGCCCGGCTGCCCATGTGCCACCCTCAAGCAGGCACGCAAGCGGCAATTGATCTGCGCTTTGATTCATCTGTTCGCGGACAACCGTTGCTAGTTCATCGATCAGGCTGACAGTCAAAGCCCGCCATTCAATAATGGCTTCATCGGCAACCGTCATGGGCATGTTTGCAAGCGCTGGATCTTTGAGCTTGATCACACCGGTATCCATTAACAGCCCACCGTTACGGTACTCGGGCAGACCGGTTAATTCATCGAGCGAATGAACGGTAACGCCGCCGTTCTCGAAAGGTTCGAGCAATGAGTAGGTGAGCCACTGGCTCAGCTTGTGAAAAGGCACCCAGCCTGCGGTCTGACCTTCTCCACCGGCATGCGGATGGCGCCAGGTATCCCCGAGTGATTGACCGTCTATCTGGCTACCGGTCATCCAGATATCGCTGTAACCAACCAATAAGCTGTGCAGCAACTCCGCTGCGGGGATTTCTGTTCGTCGACCTTTGTCGGTCATGCGGAAAAAGATTTCGCCAGGCCTACCGTCTGGGCCGAATCTCGCGGGGTCGCGCAACAACACTTCACCTAGCCGGTTCAGGAGCGTCGCGCGTTGTTCCAATCCAATAAGCGGGTTGTCTTCATGGGCCTGAAAAACGTGCGCTAAGCGGTTCTTGTCAATGCTTTGCAGGGCACTGCCATCGACGCGGCAAGGCTCATCGGGCTTTGAAGAAAAGGCGCCGGCAAGAAACGCCCTGAAGCTGGCAACGCCGAGCCCTTCCGAGCGCTGATAGTCCTGACCGCTTTTGGAATCATGGTATGCCCACTGTGAGCCAGCGCCGGCATCGAGTAAAACGCTGACGACGGTCAGATCAATCTGGGCCCGAGCGGTTTCGACAGGCGAAGGCGAGCCAAAAATCTCTTGTAACTTCGCATCTAGTTCAGTGCGTCGACTAATACTGCCCGCTTCAAAATGACGCCACCGGCTGTGATAGGGAATGATGCCAGCAGGGTAGCGCTTCCGTGTCGTCGCCACCACCAGTTCAGCTGTTTCTTCCAGCGCATCACTTTCAATGACAAAGTATCTTGATTGTCCGGCACTGACAGCTGCGGTGATGTTGGCGCACCGCTCGCGAATAGTGCGAGCCTCGCGTAGTGTGTCAGCAATCATTCGCTCAGCCCACGACCACGGACGGTTGCCAGGGTTTCAGCATCGGGTACAAGTCCGCCATCTGCGTAATAGCCTGCGGCCAGCTTTGCTTCAATCTCAACCTGAGCGTCGGCCGGTACCAGTTCGTCAGGGATTTTGACTCGCTCAAGCACCTCGATGCCCGAGCCGGTGATCGCATCAAACTTGTCATTGCTCATCGAAACCAGTCGATGAATTTTCTGGATGCCTAACCAATGCAGAACATCTGGCATCAGTTCTTGAAAGCGCATATCCTGCACGCCAGCGACGCACTCAGTTCTGAGAAAGTATTTATCCGCGGAGTCGCCGCCAATTTGGCGCTTACGGGCGTTGTAGACCAGGAATTTCGTGACCTCACCGAGGGCGCGACCCTCCTTGCGGCTGTAAGACACCAAACCGACGCCGCCGGCCTGTGCGCCGCGAATGCATTCTTCGATTGCGTGGGTCAGGTAAGGACGGCAGGTGCAAATGTCAGAACCGAATACGTCGGAGCCGTTGCATTCGTCATGGACCCGGGCCGTCAGTGCGATCTCCGGGTTAGATAGGTTAGCCGGATCACCAAAGATATATAAAGTCTGACCACCCACCGGCGGCAGAAAAACCTCCAGGTCAGAACGCGTGACTAATTCTGGATACATGCCGCCGGTTTCTTCAAACAGTGCTCTGCGCAAGTCAGCTTCCGAACAACCAAAGCGCTGGGCCACACCCGGCAAAAACCAGACGGGTTCAAGCGCGATTTTGGTTACGACGGTTGAACCGTTCTCGAGCAGAATTTGCCCGTCCGGCTTTAAGCGTTGAAACGCGATTGCTGTCCGAATCTCGGGCAAGTCAATGTGCGCTTTCGTGACAGCAATCGTTGGCCTGATGTCAACGCCGGCTTCAATCTGATCTTTAAACGCCTGCGCCACGATAGCGCCGTACGGGTCAATGGAAACAATTCGATCCGGGTCTGACCAGGCAGGGTAGGGGCCGAGCGCATCGGTGGGCATCGTGTTGGTCAGGTCAGCTCTATGACTGCGCTGCAAAGACCCAGCTGCCACCGCCAGTGCGCGATAAACACCGTAGGAACCTGAGTGAGTGCCAATCACATTACGATGGCTGGGATTGGAAACGGTGCCCACGATCGGGCCACGTTCGCCCGGCGTGGAAGCGCCCCAGCGAATCGCATGGCCGTCAGCATGTGCGCTGTGGGAAGTCAGGCGGATGTGGCCTTTGGGCGCTGCATCGTTACCCGCCACTGATTCGGAATTGTTATCGTCCATCCCCGTACTGTCACCGATTAAGCCCGTTCAGGTCAAACGGTGGCCAAACACGGTGGCAAAACTTTACGGTTGGCCAACGCGCAGCTCTGCTGTGGTGCACCAATTCATGGCACTTAGCCAGGCCTCAGATTTTTCTGGACTATCTTTCACCGCGGCGATAGGGCTGCATCAGCGCTTGTGGATAGCTGGCCCGTCTCGCGACCAGAACGAGCGCGACGATTGACAAAACGTAGGGCAGCATCAGGTAGATCTGATAGGGCACTTCCAGCCCGAAGAATCCGCCGTCAGCTTGCGACAGCCGCAATTGCAGCGCATCAAAAAAGGCAAACAAAACAGCGCCCAGCAATGCTTTGGCCGGCCGCCACGAGGCGAATACAACGAGCGCGATGCAGATCCAGCCGCGCCCATTCACCATGTTAATAAAGAATGCATTGAAGGCTGACAAGGTGAGGAACGCGCCCGCCACACCCATGAGCGCAGAGCCAACAACGATGGCGCCGATGCGGGTTGGTCCAACCGCAATGCCCTGACCTTCAGCCGCCTGCGGATTCTCCCCCACGAGTCGGATAGCCAAGCCGACCGGCGTTCGGTTGAGCACCCAGGCAATGATGACAACCAATGCGAGCGCCAGCAAAGTCATCGCGGTTAGATCAGACAAAACCGGTACACCCAACCACTGCATGGGTTCGAACGGTTCAATGGTGGGTGGTGTGCTCACCTTTGGAAACAGTACCCGGTAACCGTAGTAAGACAGGCTTGACGCAAACAGGGTGATCCCCAGTCCCGTGACATGCTGGGACAGCGCCAGGCTGACAGTCATGAAACCATGCAGCAGACCAAATGCCGCGCCAGTTGCCGCGGCCACACCAACGCCGGTCCACAGAGAGGCACCAGCATAAACGGCAAACCAGCCGCTAAACGCACCCGCAACCATAATGCCCTCGATGCCCAGGTTCAATACACCCGCCCGCTCGCAAAGCAAGACACCAAGCGTGCCGAGAATAAGGGGGGTTGCGATACGCAGCACAGCCACCCAGAAGGGGGCAGTCAGCATCAGATCGAAGGTTTCGAGCATTAGAGACTATCCACGACGCAGTCGGAAATGAGAGAACATGGCGGCAATCAGCATGGCCAGCAATGAAGCGGCAACGATGACATCTGCAATAAATGTCGGCACACCGACTGCCCGGCTCATGCTGTCTGCGCCCACCTGCATACCTGCCACAAATACGGCGGCAATCACCACGGCAATTGGATTCAGCGCGGCAAGCATCGCAATGACGATACCGGCATAACCGTAGCCGGGTGACATATCGAGCGTGACATAGCTCGTTCGCCCGGCCACTTCGATTGCACCGGCCAACCCGGCCATTGCGCCTGAAGCCAGCGCCACCAGGATGACAACGCGATTCACGGGCATGCCTGCAAACGCTGCCGCCCTGGCATTGTGTCCAACGGCGCGGATCTCAAACCCCCACCGTGTAAAGCGCAGCACGACCCAGGTCAACACAGCAAGCCCAACGCCGATGAGTAAGCCGCTATGCAGTCTGGTGCGCGGCATCAGGCGGCTGAGTTCCAGCTCACTATGCAACACCACACTCTGCGGCCAGCCCATGGCAGTGGGATCTTTCATTGGGCCGTCGAGCATCATCGAAACGAATAAAAGAATGATGAAGTTCAACAATAAAGTCGTCACGACTTCATCGACCCCCAATCTTGATTTCAAGAGCGCAGGACCCAGCAAAAGCAAGGCCCCTGCCAGTGCGGCCCCTGCCATCATGAGCCCAAACAATAAAGGCATAGGCAGGCTTGCCGCAGCGCCGCCGTGCGCGCCGCCGATCGCAACGGCAGCCAGTGCACCGGCATAAAGCTGCCCTTCAGCGCCAATGTTGTAGAGCCGCGCACGAAACGCTATCGCGGCCGCCAGGCCCGTCAGCATCAGGGGGGTTGCGCGTGTCAGCGTTTCGCTCCAGGCAAAGCGTGAACCAAACGCGCCTTCAAGCAAGTGACTATAGGCCTGGCCAATCGGCGCGCCGGCAATCGCGACAAGGAGCGAGCTAAACAACAGCGTTGCAGCCACCGCAAGCAATGGTGCGGTCAGGCTGAGCAATCTGGATGGTTGAGAGCGGCGTTCAATCCACATCAGGACGACACCGTGCCGGCCATCGCTGAGCCAATTGATTGCATCGTCCACAGACCAGGTGCCTGCGGCGCGGTGAGCTGACCGTTATGCATCACCGCAATCGTTGAGGCAATCGCAAACAACTCATCCAGATCTTCGGAAATCAGCACAATCGCTGATCCCGCCTGCGCAGCTTGAAGCAGCTGAGCATGGACGAATGCCACGGCGCCCACATCAAGGCCCCAGGTAGGCTGGTTGGCAACAATGAGTGAAGGGGGCTGACTTCCGGTGCTGAGTGCACGGCCGAGAATCAGTTTTTGCATATTGCCGCCTGACAGTGACCGGGTCGTGGTGGCAAGGCCGCGATCTTTCAACCCCCGAACATCGAATGCTTCAACAAGCGCGCGGGTATGTTGCTGCGCCTTGCCTCGACGTAACCAACCCAGCGTCGAGAACGCCGCTGTCTGGTAACGCTCAAGAATGGCGTTCTCCCAAATACTGAGTTCACCCACGACTCCCGTGTGGTGTCGGTCCTCCGGCACACGCGCCACCCCGGCCGCATTGAAAGCACGCGGATGCGTGCGGATGGCTTGCCCGTCAATGCTCAGCGTGCCGTCACTTAGAGCCTGCATGCCAGACAGGACGTCGGCAAGTATTTTCTGGCCATTACCTGAGACCCCGGCAATGCCAAAGATCTCGCCGGCGCGTACGTTGAGGCTGATGCCGTTCAGGGCGAAGTGATCGGGCCGGTTTGCCTCTCTGACTCTCCCATTGATCAGGGCGCAGCGAATGGGCGCGTTTGCTGTATTGATCGCTTTGGCAGGTTTGTCTGAGCGTGAGCGTGTCACCTTCTCAACCTGCCGGCCAACCATCAGTTCGGCGAGTTGATCGCGACTGGCCTCACCACGAGGTAAATCGGCAATCAGCTTGCCTGCGCGTAACACCGCTATGCGATCTGACACCCGCATGACTTCATCAAGCTTATGGCTGATAAAAATAATCGATAAACCCTTGGCAACCAGTTGCTCCAGCGTGTCAAACAGACTCTCACTTTCCTGAGGCGTCAGAACGGCGGTGGGTTCGTCCAGAATGAGAATGCGGGCGCCCCGGTACAAAGCCTTGAGAATCTCTACGCGCTGGCGTTCACCGACCGACAGGTCGGCGACCTTTGCATTGGGGTCTATCCAGAGACCAAACTGCTGCGCGGTTTCTGTAATGTCTCTGTGTGCCTGCACACTTTTCATGCGCAGAGAAAGCAGCGAGCGGGTACCCGCGACGATATTCTCCTGAACTGTCAGATTGTCAGCGAGCGCGAAATGCTGGTGCACCATCCCGATGCCGCGGGTCAGAGCAGCGGCAGGGTCCCCCGGAGGAAGGGGCTCGCCGAACGCCGTGATGCTGCCGGCGTCGGCTGAGTAGTGCCCGAACAAAATGGACACCAGAGTTGATTTACCGGCTCCGTTTTCGCCGAGTAGCGCGACAATTTCACCGGACGCCAATGACAAAGAAATATTGTCATTGGCCGTCAGCGAACCGAAGTGCTTGGTAATGCCCGACAACTGAAGCACAGTAGTCGGCTGACGAGTCAGCTGGTTGGCAGCGTCGGCCATAGCCAATTGACAGATGCGCTTAGCCGACGCCAGCAGTTAGCTTAGCGGCTCGCCTTGGGCTGATTATCGTCAATCTTGACGGTGAATGAGCCATCCAAAATAGCTTTCTGCGTCGCTTCAACGCGCGCCATGAGATCGGCCGGCACTTTGTCTTTGAATGTGCCCAGCGGTGCGAGTTCAGACCCGTCGTGCTTCATCATTGAAAACTCACCATAGTCTTCAGCTTTGAAGGTGCCTGATCTGACCGCTTTGATGAAAGCGTCAACCGTAGGTTCCATATGCCAGATTGCAGAGGCGACAACCGTTTCAGGGTATTGAGCCTGGGTGTCTATGACGTTGCCAATGGCTAAAATGTTGCGCTCCTTTGCCGCATCAGAGACGCCAAAGCGCTCGGCATACATGACATCAGCGCCTTTTTCGATCATCGCGAATGATGCTTCTTTGGCCTTGGGTGGATCGAACCAGGAGTTGATGAAGCTCACCATGAATTCGGTCTTGGGATTCTCGGAAAGGGCCCCAGCCATAAACGCATTCATGAGCCGGTTGACTTCGGGAATCGGATAACCGCCGACCATGCCAATCTTGCCGGTCTTGCTCATCGCACCGGCGATCATGCCGGTGAGATAGGCCGGCTCCTGAATGTAGTTGTCGAAGACCGAAAAGTTCGGCTCCTGCGGTTTCCCGGAGGACCCCATCAGGAATGAAATGCCGGGATAGTCTTTGGCAACCTTGCGCGCAGCCACTTCAACGGCAAAAGACTCGCCTATGATCATCATGTGACCCGCCTCGGCATATTCGCGCATCACGCGCTCGTAGTCGGCATTGGCCACGCTTTCAGAGAAAACATAACTGATGTCGCCACGCCCTACTGCTGCATTAAGCGCCTTGTGAATTCGGCTCACCCATTGCTGCTCAACGGGCACGGTGTAAATGGCCGCAACGCTCAGCTTGTCAGCCGCTAACGTGTGGGTAGGCAACATCCAGGCGGTGGCAGCCGCTGTGACAATGGAAGCGGTGATAAACGCGCGCCGGGCGCGGCTAATCCTTGCGGGGTTCTGGTTCAAATTTCTCTCCCTGTTTACGTTCGGTGTGCATTATGGCTTATCTATTTGGAGGGCGTCATCGGGCAGTTTTACCCACTCGACACCGGCATGTGCGAGACCCGGATTGCACCTAAATCGGTCATCCCGGGTGTTCGAGGACGGAGGGTCGATAGGGTGCAGAGAGCGTCCAGTACTGTCGCGAACGCTTTGCGAACGCTCGATCAGAAAAATAGACCCTGCTAGGCCATCAACTAACTATCAGGGAGAGATAGATGCGCAAGCCAGTCACCGTTTTTAAGCGATCTGGCTTTTCAGTCCAGGCTTTGTCATTGCTTGGCGTCACATTTTGTCTTGCAGGCCCCGTCCAGGCTGATGGGGTTGTGGACTGGAACGAAACTGCCACTGACATCACAGTCTCAGTGATCAAGAGTCCGGCCATGGGGAATCACGTCCTGGCAATGGTGCAAACAGCCGTATACGAAGCGACCAACGCCGTCACGCATCAATACCCAATCAGTAGATTTGGTGTGCAGCCTGTGTCAGATGCATCCGTTGAGGCGGCTATAGCGGCAGCCAACCATGCGATGCTGCTTCGACTGATACCCAAGCAGAAGGCAAAGATTGACGCCGCCTATGCCGTAGCACTCGAGCGTATCCCGGCGGGCGCCGCAAAGGACGCTGGCATAGCCACCGGCAAACGTGCAGAGAAAGCTGTCAGTCGATGGCGTCAGGCACTCCCCTACCAAAAAGCGGCCCCTTATCGACCGATTACCAGCCCAGGCGTTTATATTCCGACCGCAGGCGTTGCGGGCCCGGGCTGGGGAAGCCGACCCACTTGGGTCTTACCGTCTGCCAGCGCATTGCGTCCGCCGCCACCGCCATCGCTAACAAGTGAAACCTGGGCAAAGGACTACCAGGAGGTGTTGCTGGTTGGCGCCAAGGAGAGCGCAAAGCGCACAGACGATCAAACTGAAATGGCGCTGTTTTGGAGTGCAACAGTGCCGTCGATTTACTATCCCATCGTTCGATCTGTGGCGCGTATGGAGGGGCGCGAGCTGACGCGCAACGCCCGCCTGTTCGCGGCTGCCGGGCAAGCAATGGACGATGCGCTGGTTTCAGTGTTTGAGGCCAAGTATTTCCATCGCTTCTGGCGACCCATTACCGCAATTCGTAACGGCGATATTGATGGAAACGAAGGGACCGAGCGGGTTGCCAGCTGGACGCCCTTGATAAAGACACCTATGCATCCGGAGTATCCATGTGCTCACTGCATTGTCGCAGGTGCAATCGCCGGCGTACTGAATGCGGACCTCGGCGATACGCCATCACCCCGGCTTGAGACAGTCAGCCCCAATCTACCGGGGGTGACACGCCAGTGGCACTCTCCTGACGAATTCGCGCAGGAAGTGTCAGATGCTCGGATCTTTGATGGCGTTCACTATCGAACCTCAGCCATCGTTGGTAATCAGATGGGTAAGCAAATTGGCATGATGGCCGCAGAAAAAGCGGTTTCACCCTAGCCGAATAGTTGATCGAGTCACTGGGCAGTGACTCGGTTACTTCCTACTGAGCGACAGGGGCAGCTAAGTGCTGCAATAGAACCCAACGCACTGAGTCTTCTCTTTCTTCTATTGGCAGAGCAGAGCGCTTATCTGACACAGTGGTTTCATCGATAAAGAACCCGGTCCACTCGCGCATGGCCCAGCGGTTAATGCGCGGTGCGTACCAAAGTGTTTCAACGCGTCGAGCGCGGATCTTTGATAGACCGGCTGGCTCGAAATAGGCAATGCGCTCGATGCGCAAGCAGTCGAACTGTCCGGCAGGCACCTGAATTCGCTCCCAGCCGACGGCGCGCGTGCGACTGTCCCAGCGCCGGGTGCGGCCGTCTTCGCCCAGTGAATAGCGCGTTGTCATCTGTGATTGCGCGCCGACAGCCAAATCGGGCGGCAGCAAGGGCACAGGCTGCGAGAACTGCAAAGTCTCGTTGTAAAAGGGTTCCTGGACGACCTGCCAGGGCGAAGCGTAGATTTCCTGTCCGAGCGACTCGCCGTTCTGATCTGTCAAGCTGACGGTGAGTTTTGGTTCGACTTGGGTGACCTCTGCCAACACCTCACCTACGGGCAGGTCGTTGTAACGGTTAATCAGGCGATACCGCCAGGTCTCCCCGCTGAGCACACCAGGTGGAGACGGTGCCTTAGTCGGCGCCGCGATCTGATTGCGTGGCGTGGAGCACGCCGCAGACACAAACGGCAGCGCCGCAAGACTGCCAAGCAGTTTGCGGCGCGATGAGTCAGAGGGTTTTGTCATGACGGAACTGCCTCGTGGTGTTAACAGGCCCTAGCTAACTGGTTGTTCATCCATTGCCCTTAGCAGGCCTTTGATCATGCGGTACAGGTACCAGAGGATCGGAATCACCATCGTCCAGGCTAGCAGGGTCAAGGTGATAAATGCCAGGGTGCCTGTCACGACCAGCCACAGGAGCGTCCACCAACAGGTGCTGATCATCCAATTCATGTGGCTCTCATAAACCGTGCCACGCGCGTCGTCCCGCTTCACATAGTTGATGATCAGGGCAATGATGGTCAGACTCATCATGGAGATGATCGGACTGGCGATGTGCAGTGCGTAGTCGAATATCGTGATCTTGCGCAGTGACTCAACTCGTTCGTTGGTCACAACGTCAGTGGTGTTAGCCGTATTGGCTTGCCCGCCCTGGGCAGCGCCGGCAGTTTGAGGCGTATCGCTCATAAAAGGGCTCCTGGCAAAAAGATATAGTCAATATGGGGCCTGGTGCCGAGGTTTTCAACTCTGCAATTCATATCGCAAAAAATAGCCTATTCGCAATCTGGATTTCGGTCAGTTCCTGCATTCAGTCCTAACGCGCCAAGGCCAAAAAGGTTGAGCCGCTAGACTTGATTCTGAGATCTTTAGAGCACCAGGCGCCGGGCAGTCCCTGACTTTTCCGCCGCTCTTGCGGCGACATCTGCGACTGCCAGGTCTTGCAGGCCAACCCCTGTGCCATCAAATATCGTGATCTCATCAGGCGATGATCTGCCTGCGTGGGTGGTGTTGATCACCGCACCAATGGGCACAATGTCTGACGCGCTCAGCGCGCCGGATGCGACCGCGTGCTGCGCTTCCCCAATGGAGGTGGATTGCGCGACTTCATCGGTGAACACGGTTGCGCTTGCGAGCAACGCTGCGTCGAGTTCCTGCTTGCCTTTTGTGTCTGTGCCCATGCACGCGATATGCGTCCCTGGCTTGACCCAGGGCGCCATGAGTAAAGGTTCAAACGCAGAGGTAATCGTGATGATGACATCTGCTGCAGCACCGACGGCTTCCGCTGATACCGCTTCAAACGGGAGTCCCACCTCTTCGGCAACTGCGGCAAGTTTGGGCAGCATTTCAGGGTGTGGGTTCCAGGCCACCACTTTTTCAAACGAACGTTGTTCCACGGCCGCCCTGAGTTGAAACTGAGCCTGGTGGCCAGCGCCAATCATGCCCAGCACCTTGGCATTTGGGCGGGCCAGATGCGCAATGGAGACGGCGGACGAGGCTGCGGTACGAACGGCTGTGAGGTAATTGCCGCCAACCAAGGCCTTCAGTTGCCCGGTGTCTGGGTCAAACAGGAAGACGGTGGACTGGTGGTTGGTCAGGCCCTTATCCATATTGCCGGGCCAATAACCGCCAGACTTCAAACCCAGGGTGAGTCCCGCACGATCAAAGCCCGACTTAAAGCCGTAAAGCGCATCGGCATGGCCGATGGCTTCGCGAATGACCGGAAAGTTAACCGCGTCTCCACGCGCCATCGCGCCAAACACGGCTTCTACCGCGGCAAAGGCCTCCTGACGACTCACCAGCTTTTGACAGTCTGCCTCTGAAACAAATAGAACGCCTGTATCGGACATGAGTTTTCTCTCTGATGCTTCGGGATTTTCCCGAATGATGGGCTTGGTATTGACGACTTAGTAGGCTTTTCCGCGAGCACTGACCGGCCACACGGTTTCAACCTTGCCTCCTCGTACGCCGACATACCAGTCGTGTACGTTGCAGGTTGGATCACAGTGGCCGGGCACGAGGCGTAGTTTGTCGTTTACTTTCAAAACGCCTTTGGGGTCGGCAATAACGCCGTGTTCATCAGAGCACTTCACGTACTCCACATCATCGCGCCCGAAAATAAACGGCAAGCCGCTGTCAACTGACTGAGCCTTGAGGCCGGCATCGCAAATAGCTTTGTCGGCTTTGGCATGCGACATGACCGAGGTCAGAATGAACAAGGCATTTTCCCACTCGCCTTTGTCAATGCGCTTGCCTTCTTTGTCAAGAATCCGGCCATAGTCTGCATCCATGAACGCATAGGAGCCGCACTGTAACTCGTTAAACACACCCGATGTGCCTTCGAAGTAGTACGAGCCGGTGCCGCCGCCGCCAACGATGTCGCACGTCAGGCCATCACTGCCAAGCGTCTCTACTGCGTCTTTAACCATCGCAACCGCGATATCGATTTTCGCCTTTCTGTCTTCGTAGCTGTCCATGTGCTGCATAGCACCCTGATAGGCCTGGAGCCCCGAAAATTTCAAACCGTCAGCCGCATCAATGGCTTTGGCAATAGCCACCACTTCAGGCGTGGTCGTAACGCCGCAGCGGCCGGCGCCACAGTCAATCTCAACCAGACACTCAATCTGTGTGCCGTGCCTAACCGCTGCGGCTGACAGATCAGCCACATTGGCGACATCATCGACGCAAACAATCGCGCGCGCGCCCAGTTTGGGCAGGCGGGCCAGTCGGTCAATCTTGCCGGGGTCTCGGACTTGATTCGATACCAGCACGTCCTTAATGCCGCCACGTGCAAAAACTTCTGCCTCAGAAACTTTTTGGCAACACACGCCGCAGGCGCCGCCGAGTTGCTCCTGCAACTGGGCGACATCAACCGACTTGTGCATCTTGCCGTGGACCCGGTGGCGCATGCCATGGTCTTTTGCCCAGTCGCCCATCTTCTTGATGTTGCGCTCCAGCGCATCAAGGTCCAGCACGAGGCAAGGTGTTTGGATGTCAGCTTCATTCATCCCAACGATTGCCGGGACGTCGTAACCGACCTCTAGCTCTTCAATCTTTTCAGGTGCGTTCATGATCTTTCTCCGTTGAAATAAGGTTAAGCGACAATCCAGGGCAGTTTGTCCAGATCGACATTGCCGCCGGTGATGATCACGCCAACCCGTTTACCAGCAAAAATTTCCGGGTTCTTCAAAATGACGGCGAGTGGCACTGCGCAACTGGGTTCAATCACCATTTTCAGGCGCTGCCAGCTCAGCTTCATCGCGTCGATGATTTCCTGCTCAGAGGCCGTCAGTATGTCTGTGACGTAGTTGGATACGAAGTGCCAGGTCAGGTCCTTTAGCGGCACCTTGAGACCGTCGGCAATTGTCACGGGGGCATCATCTGCAATGATGTGTCCTGCTTTAAAAGAACGATAAGCATCATCTGCCTGTTCAGGCTCTGCTGCATAGATCTTTACATGCGGTGCAATGGATGACACTGTCAGACAAGTGCCGGAAATCATGCCGCCCCCGCCAATGGGGGCCACCAGAATATCCAGGTTCGCAACCTGCTCCAGGAATTCTTTTGAGCAGGTTGCTTGCCCTGCGATAACGCGCGGGTCGTTGTAGGGGTGAACAAAATCACCGCCTGTTTCAGCCTGTACTCGGGCAAAGGTCTCTTCGCGACTCGATGTGGATGGCTCGCATTCTGTGATCTTGCCGCCGTACGCAATCACGGCATCTTTCTTTGCTTGTGGCGCAGTGCGTGGCATGACCACGTTACAAGGAATACCGCGACGCCCGGCCGCATACGACAGGCAGAGCGCGTGGTTGCCAGACGAATGCGTGGCCACACCAGCTTCCGCTTGTTCATCGGTCAGGGAAAAGACGGCGTTAGAGGCCCCCCGCACTTTGAATGCACCCGGGGGTTGCAGGTTCTCGCACTTGAAAAACAGTTTTGCGCCGGTTTGTTGATCGAGTGCGTCATTCGTGATGATTTCGGTGCGCCGGATATGAGCAGAAATTCGCTCGTGCGCAGCCACAACATTTTTCCAGGGAGGGATGGTCAGGGTAGTCATGCTTCAAGCCTTTAGAGAACTGCGCGTGCAGTTGATCGGTAGTACTCCTGGGCAGCACGCGTGCCAGAGCCAAGTTCAACCGGATAGCCAAGATCCGCCATCGCCATTTCGACGGTGGCAATGCCTGACAAAGCCATCACATCAGTAAGCGCACCAAGGTGACCAATACGAAACGCCTTGCCAGCCATCTGGCCCAGACCCACCCCGAAAGACACGCCATAGGTATCAAAAATATGATTGGTCAGTTCGTCAGAGTGAAAGCCTTCCGGGACATATATAGCGCTCACCGTGTCTGAATATAAGTCTGGTGACTTCGCGCAAAGCTCAAGACCCCAGGCTTTGACGGCTTCACGCACGCCGCAGGCAATACGGTGATGGCGCGCAAACACATGCTCCAGCCCTTCTTCGGAAATCATCTTCAGGCTTTCACGCAGGCCATACATAAGTTGCAGTGGCGGCGTGTAGGGGAAACCACCGTGGGCATTCGCATTAGCCATATCGCTAAAGTCGAAAAAGGTGCGGGGGCAGCTCGCATATTTGCTGGCTTCAAGCGCTTTCTGGCTAACGCCGACAATCGCCATGCCGGTGGCCAGCATAAAGCCCTTCTGGCTACCAGACACAGCCAGATCCACGCCCCACTCATCCATTCGAAAGTCCATCGACGCGAGCGATGACACGCAATCGGCATAGAGCATGGCGGGATGCTCGCAGGCATCCATGGCGCGGCGAACAGCCGCAATATCTGACTTCACACCAGTAGCCGTTTCATTGTGAGTTACCAGCACCGCTTTGATTTCTCTGTCTTTGTCTGCCGCGAGTCTTTCGCCGTACAACTGTGCGGGTGCACCTGTCCCCCACTCACAATCAATCACTTCCACATTGAGTTTGTGACGCTCGCACATATCAATCCAGCGGTGGGAGAACATGCCAAAACGTGCCACCAATACTTTGTCGCCCGGCGATAAGGTGTTGGTAATGGCAGCTTCCCAGCCGCCCGTGCCGGATGCAGGGAAGGTAATCACCTGCCCGGAGGTTGTCTTGAAAACCTTCTTGAGATCGGCCAGGAGAGGAGACAGCAGCTCGATGAAATCGGGCGCCCTGTGGTCCATCGTCTGAATGCTCATCGCATACCGCAGGCGATCAGGGATGTTTGTTGGGCCCGGAATAAAGACAGGGTTTTGACCGGTCATGTCTGCTCCTTGGTTTGTGTACTTGAACCGGAGTTTAGCCGGGCTTGCCGATTTTTCTACTATTTCGGAAAAATATCCCGTTTTATATTAAAATTATGATTAGTTATTAAAAACAAAGACATAAACGAAATTGTGATCCATTAATTCCCGGTGGGAATAACTAATATTATGAATTCGACTGACAGCAGACTGCTTTTCAGTTGATAGGAGTACCGATGGAAGACGTTATCAAGCGCCCACGTGGGCGGCCGCGCAAGAGCACTGTGTCAACCGACCCCACGACAGTTCAGGCGCTCGATCGTGGGCTTCAACTGCTCAGTCTGCTCGCAACCGAACGCCGCATTTCTCTCACCGAGATCGCGCTAAGGGCTGGTATGCCTTCCTCAACCGCGCATCGCCTGCTGGCCACGCTTGAGAGTCACCAATTTGCCGAGTTCGATACAAGCTCGCAATGCTGGAAGATTGGTGTGGAGGCGTTTCGGGTTGGCACGGGTTTTCTGCGTCAGGTCAATCTGATTGAGATTGCGCAGACGATGATGCAAACGCTGGTCAAGAACACCGGGGAAACCGCTAACCTCGCAATTCCTGAGGGCGGGTCTGTCGTTTTTATCAGTCAGGTTGAGACTTCTCACCCAATCCGCGCATTTTTTAACCCTGGAACGCGCTCACCGATGCATGCGTCTGGCGCCGGCAAGGCTTTGCTTGCCGAACTCACCCGCGAGGAAGTCGAAACACGCTTACAAGAGACGGGCTTGCCAGCGTTCACGGAAAAGACGATCACGAGCACCAAAGACTTGTTTGCCGAACTGGCAAAGATTCAGGCTCAAGGGTGGTCATTCGATGATGAAGAGCGCTATGACGGTATGTGTTGCGTTGCGGCGCCTGTTTTCAATGCGCATGGCCAGGCGGTTGCTGCGTTGTCTGTGTCCGGTCCATCCGCAAGATTCAGCACGCAAACCATCACCGATGTCAGCGCGGCCGTGCGCCAATCGGCGGCACAAGTGACCGCAGCGCTCGGCGGCCATAGAACAAGCTAGCCTGAATAACGATTAGCTTAATGAACGCGTTCGCCCGCAACCCACACATGCCGAACCGCTGGCAGGCCGGCAATCTCACTGACCTGCACAAGGTCGGCTCGCATATTTTGGCGGATGCTGCCGCGATCGCTTAGGCCTGCTGCTTTTGCTGGCTGACGTGTCACTGTAGCCAGTGCAGCTGGCAGACTTATACCGCAAGTTGTCAGTTGCCACGCAGCATTGATGAGGCTGGTGGGCACGTAGTCGGATGACAGAACATCCAGCAAACCCTCTTTAGCGAGATCAGCCGCAGCGACATTGCCCGAATGCGAACCGCCACGAACAATGTTGGGTGCGCCCGCGACAGTGGTTAAGCCCAGCGCTTTTGCGCGGCTTGCAGCTGCCAGTGTCGTGGGAAATTCACTAATGCTTGCCCCTTCCTGGTGAGCCTGATCAACCTGCTCTGGCGTTGTGTCGTCATGGGTCGCCAAAGCCAGCGCGCACTCAGTCGCGTAGCGCCTGAAGTACTCGCGATTGGGTTCAGCATATTCAGCCTGACGCTGCGGCGCGCTCAGAATCTCCTCGTCGAACCGCGCATCGCTCCAGCCTTTCTTGCCGGTGAAGTAGGTACGGGCGTGTTCAATGTTTGTCCATTGCCGCTGACCCGGCGTGTGGTCCATCAGTGACACCAGCCGTAGCCGATCGTTACCAATAAACGGTTCAAAAAGCGTCCGGGCATTTGGGGCGGGCAGTTCGCAGCGAACGTGAATGAAGTGCTCGGCCCGGAGCGCCTGATGAGAATCCAGCAGATCGAGCGTGTCCACAACGACTTTGTGATTATGGTTACGAAAGCCTGCACCGTAAGGATCACCGACCCCAAGCGCATCAAATACGGTCGTGATGCCGGCCGAGACAATTTCAGCGTCGTGGGCCAGGAGCGCCGGCTGCGCAGGAAAATTGGTTTTGGGCCGCGGCATCATATGGCGCTCAAGATTGTCGGTATGGAGTTCAACCAAACCGGCGATCAACGTATCGCCGTCGAGATCTATCGCGTTGCGTGCTGCGCTTGAACCACTGTCGACAGAGACTATCCGCCCGTGGCGGGTTTGCACACAACCCGTGATGACTTCATCGTCAAGGATGACGCGAGCGTTCTTGAGGACGAGTTCCTGGCCGGGCGAAAACTGCACGGGGCTCCTGTCGACATACTCAGAATCGTCAGGGACCGTGATTCGGTCGGTCACTTCGAGAGTCAATCAAACCTCCAATGGTTGATCTGCATAGACGGCGCGCCTTTGGTTGCAATGCTCACTGTGTGCACCGTCATGCAATTCGTTGTCTAGCCAGCGTTTTCAACTCTGTTCGTTGCCTAACGATGGCCCTCTCCCTAATACATAGTACGTGGATGGACTCCCGTCTGATCCGTAAGAGCGCTCTGCGGATGAAACAGGATGTGACTGACGTAAAAAACGGAAGTTCACGGCCGGGCAGCGCTGCGGGATGTTGCTTTGCGTGCCTTTGTCTATACTGAAAAGTCATGCAAGCCTATCGAATAGCCGCCTATTTCGCGCCTGCGACTAGCCATCCGCTCTGGACGGCTGGGGTGCAATGGCTTGAATATGACGCCGCGGAGCATGTCGAATCCGGGCGGGCTGCCCTTCCGATGGCGAGCTCCCCTGTTAACGCCGACTTGACGCAAACAGCCAGTCGCTACGGTTTTCACGCTACGCTCAAGCCGCCGTTAGCTTTAACGGAGGGAAGCACGCCTGACAACTTTTACGAGGCAGCAAGAAGCCTGGTAGCGAACATACCGGCTTTTCAAATGCCGAGGCTTTCCGTGCAGATTCTTGATGGCTTTTTGGCCTTACGGCCCGCTAGCCAGACTGACCCTGCGACGGTCGCATTAAACGCGCTGGCTGAAACACTTGTGCGAGGTTTGGATGTGTTTCGATCTGCCGAAGATGATCGTCAACTCGAAAAGCGGGGCGCGCGGCTAAGCACAAAGCAAACGGCCATGCTTGAACAATGGGGCTATCCGTTTGTCATGGAGACATGGCGTTTTCACATGACTTTGAGCCGGCGGCTGGATCAACTGAATGACCGACCCGAGCGCGAGCTTGCGAAAGCTCGTGAACACTTTGCCGCTGCGCTTGAGCAACCCTTGTGGTGTCAAGACGTTTGCCTGTTT
>JBGCFG010000010.1:0-174019 GCA_045106815.1 Burkholderiaceae bacterium
TTGGTAAGCTGTTTGCAGCAGGCGTTGGCCCCGGCCTGTTGTTATTCGTATTGGTCTCCACCTACATCATTATCCGTTGCTGGCTACAGCCAGAACTTGGCCCTGCGCTGCCTGTCGAAGAGCGCGCCTCGTGGCCAGAAAAGTTCCGGGCACTGACAGCCGTGCTGCTCCCGATCATGATTATTCTGTTCGTCCTGGGTGCGATTTTTGCTGGCATCGCCACAGTAACTGAAGCAGCAGCCGTGGGTGTGTTCGGCGCGCTTTGTGCAAGCGCGGTCAACCGCAAACTAAGTTGGCAAGTCATCTCGGAATCCGCCTTACGGACTTTCAGGCTCACAACCATCATTACCTGGATTGTGTTTGCCGCTCACGCTTACTCAACCGCCTACACTGCGATGGGGGCAGAGTCTTTCATCACCGGCATGACGGAGCTGATCCCTGGTGGTAAATGGGGCGCACTCTTTTTCATGATGCTCGTGTTGTTCCTGCTGGGCATGGTGCTTGACCCAGTCGGCATCATGCTCATTACCCTGCCGGTGTTCCTACCCCTGATCGCCACCCATGGTTTTGATCCCATCTGGTTCGGCATTCTGTTTGTCGTAATGATGGAAATCAGCTACATGACACCGCCGTTCGGATTCAATTTGTTTTATTTGAGATCAGTCGCGCCACCTGATGTCACGATGAAAGACATCTACTGGTCAGTTGGCCCCTATACGGTCGTCGAACTCACGGGTCTGTTCATCATTGTGTTGTTCCCGGCAGTGGCGCTTTGGCTGCCGAATCTGTTGTTCCCGGCCGGTTAGGCGAGCCCCCCTGTCGAAGGGGCAGCAATGTCTAAGCCTGATCGTCTCGCCACTTTTCGTCGTAGTGCGTGCCGTCACAAAACGGTTTGTTCTTTGATAGCCCGCAGCGACAGAGAACGTATTTGGCCCGGCTCGCGCCGACGCCGTTGAACTCAGCTTCCAATGGCACGTTCTTGACGTGATAGGGCCCATTCTTTTCGATCTGAATCGAGACATCTCCATGCGTGAGATGCGCTTCTGCCTGTTTGCCGATTCTCACACGCAGCGCTCCTGACGGGCATGCCGCAATAACGTCTAGCGTCTCGTCGAGCGTGCCATTCTCAGGACGAATCCAGGGTTTGGCGGATGGATCGAACACCGCGCGGGCCCGTTTTGAGCATTCACCCGCATGTGAACAAAGGACCGGTGTGTATGAGATCGTGATGTCATGACCTTGCACTTGACCAGAATACTCAATCGCCGCGTTGCGTAAATTGCTGTGATCTGGCGCACTGGAAAAGCCAGCATTGGTGTGCGCGCCATCACAAAACGGCTTGTTCGCGGACAGCCCGCAACGACAAAGCGCGGCCGCTGCCGGTGGCGTATTGACAGCGTTACCGGCCGAGTCAGTCAGAGTCGGCGGCGACTTTACTAAGAGCGGCCCATTATCTTTCAGTGTTATGCGGGTATCACTGGCCATCGTTTGTGCTCCTCGTTTAGGTTCTTCAGCAGGCGCCTGGCTCAATGCAAGCCGGGACATCGCAGTTTATGCCGAAATGAGACGCCAGAGTGAGCCGGTTTCATCGTGTGCAGGAACGACACAAACGCAGCCATCTCTGCCCATGGCTACATCACGAATTCGCCCTAAGCTCGTTCTCAAGTCGCAAACGATACAGAGTGCTCGCCTTCAAACTGCCGACGCGCAAGACAATATTTCAGCCAGGACGGGTCGGTCCATCATGGCATGCGAAGTTCGACAGCGCAGGCCCTGGTGTGAAGCCAACGACCGACAAAACCCGAGTCTTGGTACATGCCTGGATCCTACTGCGGGCACTCATCGAGTTCATCCTGATCAACCTCATGCGCGGCGGCTCTCGATTTGCTTGTTAGCTGCTGGCGGGTCTGCGCTGCGCCTGGTTTGTACGGGCGTTTCGCAACATCAGTGCAATCGGCTGCGCCTTTGGCCGCTAGCCCAAGTTTCTCGATCTCCTTCTTAACCTCAGCGCGGATCATTGCCTTGCAATCAGCGTTATTGGCTTTTTGCCCGCGCAAATTGCAGTCACCCGCTTGCGCAGTGGCAGCACTCGAAACAACTAATCCAACACACAGCAGAATCGAAAACAGTAACGTGTTATTCATTTCACCTCTCCAAGACAGGCACAAGGAATCGTTCCAACGAACAACTCCTAGTCTCGAACCAGGATTGGAGAAGCCGCTTGATTACAATCAAGCTCGTGATGTAAATCAAATCGGACTTTAGCTATCGCGACAAGCGGGACCGGTCCCTGGATGGTTCCGTTTCGTGGCGGGCACTACAAAGTCACGTGAATCTCGACGATCAGATCGGTGGCGAGTGCCTCGACAGCGCTTTTGAGCATGGCCTGATCGACATTCTCGGGCACGCGTAAATTGGCCTTCATCTCGAACAGAGTCTCGCCAGAGAATGATGCGCTGAATGATCTAGACTGCATTTCATCAATACTGACTGCGCGCTGCGCCAGAGTCTCGGAGATGTCGCGCACGATACCCGGTCGGTCATGACCGGTCAGCTCTAATTGCATCGCTTGACTAACTGCGGCGGCTGGCGTTTCACCGTGCTCGATAAGCACCCGAAGGCCCTGTGCTTCGAGTTCCTGCAAGGTGGCAACCAACGCATTTGCTCGCTCGGTGGGCACCTGAACCAGTAGGAGTCCCGCGAACTGGCCTGCCAGGTTCGCCATGCGTGAGTCGAGCCAATTGCCATCGTGCTCGGATATGCGCTTAGACAATACGCTCACCAGCCCTGGCCGATCGCGGCCCACGACGGTAAGCACGAGAGAAGTAAACATCGACATCTCCAAAAATCAGGGGCTCGACAGCACTACGCTAGCACCTCTCGAACTTTCGCATAAGCATAGATTGTCACCGGCCCAAGCCAAGCCAATCAAATCATTCGCGATCAGTTACCTGTATACCGTGGACCTCGGCCAGCCAAAAACGACTCAACGCCTTCCCTGAAATCTTCCGAGCGCTCCATCAGCGCAAAAGCTTCCAGGTCCCGATGGCCCGTCGCCCGGCTTAGAGCATGGGCCGCTACGTTTACATCATGCTTGACCATCTTCATGGCCGTCGGCGGTAAGGCTGCAGCTCTGCTCGCGATGCGCAACGCATTCGCGAGTGCCTGACCATCTGACACGATTTCGTCGGCCAGGCCCCAATTCAAGGCCAACGGCGCATCTACTTGTTCACAAAGTGCCGCAAGACGCTTGGTGCGGGCCGGTCCAATCAACGCAGTCAATCGGGGAATCGACCCCCACGTCATGTTCATACCGCGCTCAACCTCTGGCACGTACAGGCGGGCAGACTCTGCCATCACGCGCAAGTCACAGGCCACGGCCAAGGCCGCTCCGCCTCCTGCACACCAGCCTTCTATCGCACAGATGGTAATCGCATCAACCTTTTCCCACGCTTCACAAAGGCTCGGGCCAGCACGAAGTGATAGGCGCCTTTTAGCCAGTCCTTCGCCTCGCAACCGCCCAAGCACCGGATCTTTGAGATCCATACCCATGCAAAACCCATCAGCACGCCCAGTCAGGACAACTGCACTGATGTCGGGACGGTCGTGAAAATGCTCGGCCGCTTCTTTCAGCTCTTCAAGCGCTTGCATACTCAGCGGGTTAGCGCGGTAGCCACGATCGAGCGTAACGGTCGCGACCCGCCCATGCTCCTGGATACTGACTACCGGTGTGTTTGCCATCAGCCTACGGCCTTCATCTCTATGCGGCGACACTCGGCAAGCCAGCAAGCGCCATCGCGAGTTCGCTTTCGTCGTAGCTGTTATCTGTGAGCTTACCGGCTGCGTAGTCAGTGTAAGCAGCCATGTCGAAGTGTCCGTGCCCGCAAAGATTAAAGAGAATCGTCTCGCGGGTGCCTTCGCGCTTGCACCGCAAAGCCTCTTCAATCGCGCCCTTTACGGCATGGTTTGCTTCTGGGGCGGGCACTATGCCTTCAGCCCGGGCAAATAAGACGCCAGCCGCAAAACACTCAGTCTGGTGGTAGGCAGTTGCTTCAAGCTTATCGAGCTCTTTCAGGTGAGAAACAAGCGGCGCCATACCGTGGTAACGCAAGCCACCCGCATGAAACCCGGGCGGCGTAAAGCTTGATCCAAGCGTATGCATTTTGGTCATAGGAGCCATCTTGGCGGTGTCACCAAAGTCGTAGGCGTACTTGCCTCTGGTCAGCGAAGGGCAAGCCGCCGGCTCTACCGCGACAATGCGCGGTGATTTACCACCGCGCAAACCTTCCCCAATAAACGGAAACGCTATCCCGGCAAAGTTGGAGCCGCCGCCGGTGCAGCCAACCACCACATCGGGCCATGCGTCAGCCATGCGCATTTGCTCCATGCTCTCGATGCCAATGACAGTTTGATGCATCAGCACATGATTCAGCACTGAGCCAAGTGCATACTTAGTGTCGTCATTTTGCGCTGCAATCTCCACAGCCTCCGAAATCGCGATACCTAAACTTCCCGGATGGTCAGGCCGCTCTTTCAGCACCGCGCGTCCATACTCGGTTTGATCAGATGGTGAGGCAATGCAACTGGCCCCATAGGTTTCCATGACTGCACGTCGGTAAGGCTTCTGGTCAAACGACACTCTTACCTGGAAGACCTCAACGTCAATACCAAACAGCGCACCGGCAAATGCCAGCGAAGTGCCCCACTGGCCTGCGCCGGTTTCAGTGGCCAGGCGGCGTACGCCCGCCTGCTTGTTGTAGAAGGCCTGGGGAACCGCTGTATTGGGCTTGTGACTACCGGCGGGGCTGACACCCTCGTACTTGTAGAAAATCTTTGCGGTGGTGCCGAGCGCCTTTTCAAGCGCATGCGCTCGATACAAAGGACAAGGGCGCCAGAGTTTATAAATGTCTCTGACCGGTTCGGGAATTTCAATTTCCCGCTCCTGGCTGACCTCCTGCATGATGAGGTCCATCGGGAAGAGCGGCCCCAGATCATCTGGGCCGAGCGGTTCACCAGTGGCAGGGTGCAGTGGGGGAGGTAAAGGGGTGGGTAGGTCCGCTTGGATGTTGTACCAGCTCTTAGGAATACGACTCTCATCCAACAGGTACTTGGTTTGTTCTGCCATAAATGCCTCCTTTTTCTTCAGGTTTTGGCCGGTTTAACTACCAGCTCTGCCCCGCTCGCTACAGAATTTCTAATCCTATTCGCCTGGCAACTAGTCGGCGGCAAGTTCGCCAATTAAGTCATGGTCGCTCGCCTCGACAATCGTCACTGTTGAGAATTGCCCGATTCTGATACTTGGATCAGCAGGCATGGCGACAATGCCGTCAATTTCAGGTGCGTCAGCCGCAGAGCGGCCGATCGCAATATCGTTACCGTCGGAATCACGGCCCATCGCATCGATCAGCACTGGCATTGTTCGGCCGACAAAGCGTTGCAGTCGCTGGGCGCTGATCTGCGCCTGGGTTTGCATAAAGCGCTGCTGGCGCTCCTGGCGAACCTCATCGGGCACGGCATCAGGCAATGCATTGGCCGTGGCGCCATCAACTGGCGAATAGGCAAAACAACCCACGCGATCCAGTTGCGCCTCGTGGAGAAACTGAAGAAGCTCTTCAAACTCCGCTTCAGTTTCGCCCGGAAACCCGACAATGAAAGTACTGCGAATGGTTAAGTCAGGGCAGTGCTCACGCCAGGCCTGAATACGCTCCAGGTTGCGCTCGCCGCTCGCGGGACGCTTCATGAGTTTGAGAATTCGTGGGGACGCATGTTGCAGCGGTACGTCCAAATAAGGCAATAGCTTGCCTTCCCCCATAAGCTCAACAACTTGATCAACATGAGGATACGGATAAACATAGTGCATCCGCACCCAGGCATCGAGCTCGCCGAGCTCACGCGCCAATTCCAGCATGCGGGTTTTGACCGGCCGGCCGTTCACAAAATCGGTGCGGTACTTGATATCCACGCCGTAGGCGCTGGTGTCCTGCGATACGACCAGCAACTCCTTAACGCCACTTTTAACCAGCGCTTCGGCCTCTCGGATGACTTCACCCACTGGCCGACTCACCAGGTCGCCGCGCATTGAGGGGATGATGCAAAACGAGCAACGATGGTTGCAACCTTCGGAAATCTTTAAGTAGGCATAGTGAGCCGGGGTCAGCTTGATGCCGGCTTCAGGCACAAGATCGCCAAAGGGCTCATGCGGACGCGGCAAATGTTCATGCACTGCGGTGAGCACTTCTTCCGTGGCATGAGGTCCGGTCACGGCCAACACGCTAGGGTGAATATCGGCAACCAGATTGGCGCCACTGTCAGAAGACTTCGCGCCCAGACAACCCGTCACGATCACTTTGCCGTTTTCTTCAAGCGCCTCGCCGATTGTGTCGAGTGACTCCTGCACAGCTTCATCAATGAAGCCGCAAGTATTCACAATGACGAGGTCAGCGTCATCGTAGCGCGGGGCAATTGCATAGCCTTCAGCGCGCAGTTGGGTAACGATACGCTCGCTATCGACCGTCGCTTTAGGACAGCCAAGCGATACAAAGCCAACCTTCGGAATCACATGCTCTGCTTGCTCGGCCGAAGCCGGACTGACCTGCGTCATTCCTTGTCAGCCGGCGGATTCTTGAGATTGAAGTTATCGAACATCGAACGCGTATTTTGCTCGACCTGATCCTGCATCTGCACAAACAGGTTCTTACTTTGCTCGATGTAGTTACTCATCATCGATTGAATCATGGGCGTTTGCATCGACATGAACTGCGTCCACATCTCGGGGTTGGGCTGAGACTTATCGTCGAACAACCCGTTAGACTGGTCCTGCATGGTGTTTTGTATTTCTACAAAAGCAGACATGGTCTTTTCGAGGTAGGCACCCATCATGCCCTGCATCGCATGGCCATAGAAGCGAATGATCTGCGACAACATCGGGGCAGTAAACAGCGGCGCTCCCCCGGCTTCTTCTTCAAGAATGATCTGCAGCAGGATGCTACGAGTCAGGTCGGTGCCGGCTTTGGCATCAACCACCTGAAAATTCTCGGCCTCTAGTACAAGCTGCTTAACGTCCGCCAGCGTGATGTAGGTGCTGGTCTGCGTATCGTACAAACGCCGATTCGGATACTTCTTGATTAGCCGGGGAGTTGCCGTCATGCTTTAACCCATATGCAAGCCACCATTGAGCGAGAAATCTGCCCCGGTGGCGAAACCAGCGTCATCGGACGCAATCCAACCGATCATCGCGCCAATCTCTTCTGGCGTTCCGAGTCGCTTGACAGGAATAGTCGACACAATCTTCTCGAGAACATCTTCCCGAATCGCGCGCACCATGTCAGTCCCGATGTAGCCCGGCGAAACTGTATTGACCGTAATACCCTTGGACGCCATCTCCTGGGCCAGCGCCATGGTGAACCCATGGATGCCCGCCTTGGCCGTGGAGTAGTTGGTCTGACCAAACTGCCCTTTTTGTCCGTTGACCGACGAGATGTTGATCACGCGGCCCCAGTTCTTCTCGAGCATCCCATCTACGACTTGCTTGGTCACGCAAAAGAGCGAATTCAGGTTGGTGTTCATCACTGCATTCCAGTCTTCAAGAGACATCTTGCGGAATAAGCCATCGCGCGTGATGCCAGCGTTATTGACGAGAATGTCAGGATTGCCGTGCTCGGCCTTTACCTTGTCAAACGCGTCTTTGGTTGAATCCCAATCAGCCACGTTGCCAACCGATGCGTAAAAGGTATAGCCCTCGGCTTTCTGCTCGCTCAGCCACTTTTCGAAGTCTCGGCTCGGCCCACAGCCTGCAACGACGGTATGACCGAGGTCATGTAGCTTGCGGCAGATAGAAGTACCGATGCCTCCCATTCCACCAGTGACGTATGCAACTCTCTTGCTCATCTCAGATCTTCCTCTTAGGGTTTGGCGGCACCTGGCGGCCACGCAGTACCTTCGCCTGCATTGTGCCTTGTTTTGGTTAAATCGCCCTCTTAAACCGCTTTCTCTTTCACATACGAACCTGGCGCGGCCTCAATCACCTCAAAACCGGCATCACCCGGCTCTCTGGCCGGTACGGCGCCGTCCTGGTAGGACTCCAGCCAGTGGTACCAATCCGGCCACCAGCTCCCTGGAATCTCGGCGGCGCCGTCAAACCAGTCATCTGGCTCTGGGGGCGTGGCATCGTTGATCCAGTAGTTCCGTTTGTTTTTAGCCGGCGCATTGATGACGCCGGCAATGTGGCCACTCGCGCCCAGAACGAAGCGGACATCATTCGTCAGCAAAGCGGTCGATGAATACGCCGCCTTCCAGGGCACGATGTGATCGTCGCGCGAGCCATATAAATAAGCTGGCGTGTCAATTGCACCAAGATCTATTGATTCGCCCAGGCATTTCAAGTTGCCCGGCTGGCAGAGGTCGTTCTGCAAATACATATGGCGCAGATACCAGGCAAACATCGGGCCAGGCAGATTGGTGCTGTCGCTGTTCCAATACAAAAGGTCAAATGCCGGCGGCGCCTGACCGTGCAGGTAGTTCTTGACGACATAGTTCCAGATGAGATCGTTCGGGCGCAGGGCCGAGAAAGTCTGCGCCAAGTCGGCGCCCGGCATAATCCCGCCCTGCCCGACCGTGGCCTCCCGCATTGAGACCATCGCCTCGTCGATGAAGATATTAAGCACACCAGGATCTTCAAAATCGAGCAACGTCGTCAGCAGTGTGACGCTGCGAGCCGGCTTCTCACCACGCGCAGCAAGCGCCGCCAAGGTGGTAGACAAAATGGTGCCACCCACGCAAAAGCCAAGCGTGTTCACCTGGTCTACATCACAGATTTCCCGCGTCACGTTGAGCGCTTCGATCACACCGGTTGAGAGGTAATCGTCCCAGGTAATGTGACCGAGCGGTGCTTTCGGGTTTTTCCAAGAGACCATGAAGACGGTATGCCCCTGATCAACCAGGTGAGCGACAACGGAGTTCTGCCTCTGCAAATCGAGGATGTAGAACTTGTTGATACAGGGCGGCACCATCACCATCGGAGTCTTCCAGACTTCCTCCGTTGTGGGTGTGTACTGGATCAACTGGAACAACTCGTTCTGAAAAACGACGGCACCCGGTGTGACGGCAAGATCGCGGCCCACTTCAAATGCCGACTCATCTGTCTGGCTGATTCGGCCGCGCTGCATGTCAGCCATGAGATTTTCAAGGCCCGCAACTAGCGACTGTCCACCCGATTCCACGAGCTGCTTCTGGGCCTCGGGGTTACTCACTAAGAAGTTACTCGGCGCAGTGGCATCAATCCACTGCTGAGTAGCAAAGCGAACACGCTCCACTGCTTTCGGATCCCCCGAATAAGACTGAGCCATGCGAGCCATAAACTCTGCATTCAATTCATAGAGTGCCGCATTCCAGCCAAACAAGCCATCGCGCCAGGCATCGGTTTGAAAGCGGCGATCCTTCGGTTGCACATTTTGCGGCCCCGACTGAATCAGCTCGGTCGCGCGAGTGATGTAATCCTGCTGCATTTGCGCGAACGCGCCTGGATCAAGTTCCAGCGCTGGCCATTCCGGCAGGTCTGCTGTGGCCGGCATCGTTGGTAGTGGCGGCATCGACTGCAGCGCCTGACCAGCCGGTGTTTGCTCAACTGCAGTTGTCAGGTGCTTATTTATCTCGCGCGCCATCTGATCCATCAAATCGAGCGCCATTTGATTCTGGCCGGACTCCGCCGCGGCGGCGGCGGCCTGCCCCATCAGATCAACCGTTTTTGCGATACCGTCAGGGATACTCTGCCCTGCCGGCGCACTCTTTGTGCGCTTCTTGCCAGCACCGTCCTTGGCGGCTCTGCGCGTGTTCTTTTGCCCTGCGCCCGACCCAGCTTTGCTGGCCTTTGGCGCTTTTGCTGCTTTTGGAGACGGCTTAGCAGTAGATGCCGCCTTCGATTTGGGGGGGCTTTTTGGCTTCGATTTCACTTTACCAGCGGCCGCTTTCGGGCCGGCGGATTTTGATGCCTGACGGGTCTTACCCGCTTTGTCGGGCGACTCGTTTTGAGCGCTTCGCTTAGTCATCGACTCTCTCAGAATGGTGGATTACCAGCTCGCCTTTCGCCACCGCAGGCGTTGGCTAGTCTGGCTTTGATCGCCAGTCAAATGAAATTTTGCACTGCGACATTTATTTGTCAATGTACATCGCCAAGCGGCAGGATTATGGGGTTCAGATCAAATCCCTTGTCGATCGGGCTGGTTTCGGAACGCCCTTCTTCAAGCACGCCGAAATACCGCCGCAGGAGCCCATGTGCTGATCATCGCAATTGCCTGGATGTATGTTGTCGTCCTCATGGCCGCCACGCAGCCAACCCTGCTGGCTGCCATGTTGACCCTATTCGGCTACGGGCTTTTTCCGCTCGCAATCGTCTTGTATCTAGTGGCCACACCGGCGCGGCGTAAGCGCGCCATGGCAAAACAAGCCGCTGAGGACGCTGAGCGGACTGAGAAGGCCGGGAATCAACGCACTGGCCGGCAATCTGCCTCTGGCGACCCAGACGGCGCCGACCAGGCGCCACCCCGCTAGCGACAAAGGCGTCTACTGCAGATGCTCAATAGGCCGGTCCGCATCTAGTGAGCTTCAAACCAGATAAACGAAGCCATTCGCCCTGTTTGCCCGTCGCGGCGATAAGAAAACAAGCCCGCGTCCTCCACGGTGCAGTGCGGCGCCGCCGACATCGAAGTCAGTCCTGCTGCGCATAATTGAGCAATGGCCAAACCCGGTAGATCCCCCAGTAATTTGGCATCACGGCCCGGCTTCGGCTGAAAATACTGAGCGACTTCAATACCGGAAAATGATGGTGATGACCTGAATGCGGACAGCACCTCAGTGCCCACTTCAAATGCCTGTGCGCCGATTGCCGGACCTATCCAGGCCTTGATGGCGCCAGCCCGAGCGCCAAGTTCACGCATCGCCAGGATCGTTGCTGGCAATACACCCGCTGCGAGGCCGCGCCATCCTGCATGGGCTGCACCGACTACGCCTGCGTCAGGGTCGCACAGCAAGACGGGCAGACAGTCGGCGGTCATAATGGTGAGCACGCGCCCAGGCTGATTAGTCGCTGCCGCATCGGCCGTGGGCGCATCCTCTGCGCCATTGGCCGTTGTAACCAGCTCCTGATGCTCGCGCTGGCTAGTTTTTGGCAAGCAAAGCACTTCGATGCCATGCACCTGGTTCAGCCACATGACCGGGCCCGGCAAAAGCTTAGCCAAGTGCGCGCGATTGCTCGACACAGCGCCCGCCTCGTCCCCGACATGATCGGCCAAATTCAACCCTCCACTTCCCAGTCCGTCATCGAACGGTGGCTGGCTATTGCCGCCTGCGCGAGTCGTTGTGGCGGCGTACACACCGCCCGCACCTGACCATGGCGCATGGATCAAGCTCAGGCCGATCTGATCGGCGTGTTTCTTGAGCCTGTTTTGATCGAGCTTATTCATCGTGCTTACCCGCGAGCCCCGGCAGCGCGGATGCAAGCCCGGCTCGTTGCGCGACAGATAGAAACGCCGCTGGCGGCATCGCTGTATACGAACCGATTTGACCATCCACGGCGCGAGATAAGCTCAGACACCATGCGTGCAACATTTGCCCTGCACCACTATCGCCTACGCTCCCCCCTTCGCTAGCGGCCGGACCACCGTAGGTACGATCTCCGATAAGTGGATAACCCGCGTGCGACAAGTGCACTCGAATCTGATGGGTTCGCCCCGTCTTGAGCTGGCAATGAACCAGCGTCACTGGCGCTTCGTTCAATTGGCCATGAGCAAGAGGTCTGACCATCGTCAGCGCCGGCTTGCCGTCAGCCCGCACAGTCATGCGCAAACGGTTGGATGCATCGCGCCCAATGGCACCGTCACAGGTCTGCTCCGCTGCCAGATGTCCCGCACAAATGGCCAGGTAACGCCGCGAGAGCGACCGGTCAGCGAGCTGTGCAATGAGCTGCTCCCTGGCTGATTCCGTTGTCGCAACGACCAGCAAGCCACTGGTATCTTTATCGAGTCTATGGACAATCCCGGCGCGCGGGAGATTCGCCAGATCAGGAAACCGATACAACAGGCCATTCATGAGGGTGCCGTCCCAGTTTCCCGCACCTGGATGCACCACCAGCCCTGAGCGCTTATTGATGACACGGTAGGCATCAGTTTGCGCCACCACCTCAAACTCGACTGGCTCAGCAACAAAGGCGCTGTCGGCCGCCAGCGGTTGCGGCTCAATGACCAACACTTCATGGCCGCGCAAGCGGGTTTTTGAGTTCAGTGCGCGCTGCTCACAGGACACCGCACCCAGCGCTATCCATTTCTGTAGACGCGAGCGGGAAACGTCAGCCAGTTTGCCGGCAAGATAGCGGTCCAGCCGCTGCCCCACCCCGTCGGTTGCGGCCACCTGGATCAGGTCAGCGCTCTCTGGGGTTTTGGCTACCTCACCTGAAGATGACTCAGCGGGGTTCATGTCAGATTCTGTCTCATAGTTGCCGGCGTGCCGAGTTGGGGGCTCCGCCGATTCGGAATTGATCCGGTATTGATCCGGTATTGATCCGGAATAGGCCCAAGGACGTCGAGCGCCGACCACAGCCCCCTATAATAGAAACAATCCGTTTTGAGATGGCCGCTTGAGATGGCCTCAACCAGGCAAAACCTATGCAAGCTGTTGCATCTTTCTCGCAAAACCTGATTCGTTCGTTGCTCGTGGTGACTGTGCTCGCCCTGTCTGCCTGCGCCATTCCTGACGAAGTCGACCCAACCGAAGGCTGGACTGCCGAGCAACTCTATGCTGCCGCTAAGGGCGAAATGGACGCGGGGCGTTATACCGATGCCGTCGGCTTTCTTGAGAAACTCGATGCGCGATACCCCTTCGGCAAGCTGGCTCAGCAAGCTCAGCTTGATATGGCGTTTTCACACTACAAAGATGATGAACGAGGGCTCGCGCTCATCACGATTGACCGCTTTGTGAAGCGTTACCCCAATCATCCGCGCCTTGACTACATTTACTACCTCAAAGGTTTGGTGAATTTCAATGAGCGGCGCTCGATCATTTCGTTCTTTGATCGGCGCGACCTGTCAGAGCGTGATATCCGGGCTGCACGCGAATCCTTTGATGCATTCAATACAGTCGTCACCCGCTTTCCCACTTCCCGATACACCGCGGATGCGCGCCAGCGCATGACTTATCTGGTCAATGCGATTGCCTCTGGCGAAGTCTCGGTTGCCCGCTACTACTTTGAACGCGGTGCCTATATGGCAGCGGCAAACCGGGCGCAGGAGGTGGTGCGTGAGTATCAGCGGGTGCCCGCCGTAGAACAAGCGCTTTACATCATGATGGCGTCTTATAAAGCGCTCGGCCTGGACGAACTGAGCCAGGGCGCCCGTTCTGTGATGGAACAGAACTTCCCTGATTCAACGCTCCTAACGCAAGGCCTGCAAGTGAGTGATGATCGCCGCTGGTGGCAGGTCTGGCGTTGATGACTTGTGCTTTGCCTAACCTAGTCGGTCACAAAAGCCAGTGCCTCACTCGCGCTTCGTGTGCGCTTGAAGGGCGGCAAGCTACTCAGTAAGCGACGGCCATAGGCCTTCTCGGCGAGCCGCGTATCGCCAATAACCAATAAACCGCGGTCTTTTTCTGACCGTATCAACCGACCTGCCCCCTGCTTGAGTGACATCGCTGCTCTGGGCAGATGAAGCTGCATAAAGGGTTCCTCGCCGCGCTGACGCATCTGCCTCGCGCGGGCCGCAACCACCGGATCATCGGGCGGCGCAAACGGCAACTTGTCGATCACGACGAGTGACAACTGTGCACCCACTACGTCAACTCCTTCCCAGAAGCTGGCGCTGCCAATCAAAACCGGTCGGCCAGCTTCGCGAAATCGCGTCAGCAACACATCGCGGGTATCCGTTCCCTGGACCAGCAACGTAAACGGCGCCTCTTTGTTCTCACTTGCTTCACCAGACCCAGCCGGCTCATCCCAGGCAGACGGACGCAATGCAGTTGAAGGAGCCGCGTAGCCACTCGCCTTGGCGATCGGACTATGCAACCTGTCTGCGAGTAAGGCCGCCATGGCATCGACCATCCTCAGGCTCGTGCACAACACAAAAGCCCGCCCTTCATTAGCCTCAATCAGTGGCGCGACAGCATCGGCGAGCGCAGGCGCAAATGCCTCCTGGCGCGGGTCTGGCAGCTGGTCTGGCACATAGAGCAATGCCTGCGTGGCAAAGTCGAACGGACTGTCGTGGCGCTCGCAGGTTGCATCATCCAGGCCGAGCGCCTGAACGAAATGGTTGAATCGATTCCCGACTGACAGCGTCGCAGACGTAAAGATCCAACTGGCCGGCCGCTCAAGACGCTGCCGTTTGAATGGCCCGCTTACTGACAGGGGCGTGCGATGCAGACTCAGGCCCTGTTTGTGAACATCGATCCAGTGGATTGCAGGATCATCATGCGCGGACTGCTCAACGTCAGCTTCACAGTTTTCACTGAACTGATGCGATGAATCACTCGGGCGATCAGATAGCGCTCGCTCAGCATCCGTGTCTGGCGCATCTGCGTCTGTTAACTCGGCGTCTTGTGATTCCGCACCTACCAATGAGGCAATGGCCAGTGGCTCATCCCCCTCCAACACTGGTCGTTCAGGCGGTTGCTGCCCCTCAACCACCGCAAGCCAAGCACTCACGGCGTAATTTAAGGCCTGCCCACGCACGCTCAATTTTTCCAGGTCACGACTGCGTTCGGCATTCGTTTCAAGGACTTCGATCAGGGGCGCGAGTGACTCAAGCAAATCATGCCAGCTACGAAGCAAAGGCGCGGACTGGGCCGCCACAAGCTCTGCTTCGTCAATGCGTCGAACTCGCCCGGCGGCCAGACGGCACTCGCGCAGGCTCTGTTCGATCGCGCCGGAAAGCGCTAACCAGTCTGCTCCGTCCGGCGCATCGGCGCGCCCGATGCGGGCACAATCACGCGCAAGTTCGACAAACTGGCGGGTGGAGACAGTTTCACCGAAAAACTGAGTTGCAGTCTCCGGGAGCTGATGCGCCTCGTCAAAAATCATGAGGTCTGCCTTGGGCAGCAACTCGGAAACTCCGTCGTCACGCAACGCCAGGTCAGCGCAAAACAGATGGTGATTAATCACGACAACATCAGCCTGCAACGCCTGTTTGCGTGCATGCAGCACGAAACACTTATCGATGTAGTCACAATCCTGACCCAGACAGTTGTCACGCGAAGAGGTTGCGTAAGCCCAGGCCGATGCATCTTCGGCAATGCCAGGCGCCTCTGCACGGTCACCCGTTCGAGAAATGCTCGCAAACCGATTAATACGGTGCAAAGTGGCTCCGTCTTCACGCCGCGCAAACCGTCCTTCTGCCAGGTTACGCGCCAGGTGGTGGTGACACACGTAGTTTGACCGGCCCTTGAGCAATGCGGTCTTTAAACCGGTGCCACTGGCCGCCAGTACCGAAGGCAGGTCTCGGCTGTAAAGTTGATCCTGGAGTGTTTTCGTACCAGTTGAGATCAGCACGCGCCGTCCGGACAACAAGGCTGGCATCAGATACGCAAACGTTTTGCCAATCCCGGTGCCCGCTTCCGCGACGAGCGCACCGTTCTGGTCAATCGCTGTGGCAATTGATTCAGCCAGCGCCAACTGACCAGCCCGACGGGCAAACCCTGGGATCGACCGCGCGAGCGGCGCGTCGTCAGAAAACGCTTCTCGCACAGCTTTGACCAGCGGCGAAGCGGCGGGTGGCGGGGTATCAGGGTCGATTTTGTTGTGATCGACCGGCTTTTGATTCATCGGGCTGAGAACTCAGGCCGGAATGTCAGGGACGAGTTGCATTTGCAACGCGATGATTTCATCGCGAATCGCCAGCCGACGCTTTTTCAGGCGGCGCAGGGCGAGGTCGTCAAAGTCAGCCGTCGGCGTGCTCGCATCGATGAGCGCGTCGAGGCCGCGATGCTCAAGCTGTAACTCGATGATTCTGCTGCGAACCAGATCGATTTTGCCAGGTGCCGGAAACTCATTCATGAGATGCGTTCGGCGACACCGCGCCGTGGGGCTGCCAGATACTCAGCCGATTGCATTTCGACCAGGCGCGACGCAGTGCGGACAAATTCCTGAACCATGGGTCCTTCGGTGTAGAGCCCTTCAGGAGGGCATTGTGCAGAGACAAACAGCGTGACCCGCTGATCATAAAGCACATCAATCAACCAAAGAAATCGCCGTGCTGCAGAAGACATGGCTGGTTTCATTTCAGGCACGCCCGAGAGGAAAACCGTGTGAAACTGCCTGGCAATTTCAAGATAGTCGTTTTGAGACCGAGGCCCCATGCAGAGTGTCTCGAAGTCGAACCAGACGACCCCACCGGCGCGCCTGACCGCCGCAATCTCGCGATGCTCGATGTGTAATACAGGTTCTTCATCCCCAGCTTCTGTCAACGATTCAAAGGCCTTTCGCAAAGCCTTATGTGAAGCTTCATCAATTGGCCAGTGGTAAGCCTGCACACCAGCCAGTGACTGCTGGCGGTAGTCAACCCCGGTATCTACCTGAACGAGATCGAGCTCCTGGTTCAGTCGCGCAATGGCGGGCAAAATCCGATCTCGATGCAGGCCGTCAGGGTATAAGCTATCCGGCACATAGTTAGACGTGATGACAAAGCAGGTACCCGCATCAAACAAGGGGCCGAACAGGCGTTCAAGAATCATCGCGTCAGCAATGTCTGAAACATGAAACTCGTCAAAGCAAATCACACGGTAGCGTTTGGCAATTCGCCGTGCGACCACCTTGAGCGGGTCAGCCTGCCCTTTCAGTTCGTTAAGCTCGCGGTGAACGCCGCGCATGAACTCATGAAAATGAATCCGTGTCTTGCGGCGAAACGGCAGCACATTGAAAAAGCAATCCATCAGAAAGCTCTTGCCACGCCCCACACCACCGTACAACCAAACGCCGCGTGGCGGGGTCGGCGGCTTTAGCATTCGCCTGACCCGATGCTTGCGCGCTTCTTTAAAAGTCACCAGGTCCGCCGCCATCGTCTCCAATCGGCGGGCGGCACTGAGTTGAGCCTCATCTGCGGTAAAACCCCGTTCATCAAGCAACGCCTGATAGCGAGCCAGTACCGATTCCCTATTCTGCCTCACATGTTCAGCGCACGCTTGTCAGACGCCAGCGCGGCTTCTCGAACAACCTCAGACATTGAGGGGTGTGGATGACAAACCCTCGCAATGTCTTCGGCAGACGCCCTAAACTCCATCGCAACGGCTGCCTCCGCAATCAGGTCAGAAGCATTGGCAGCTATTATGTGTACGCCAAGCACTTCGTCGGTTGCAGCGTCAGCAAGCACCTTTACAAAGCCCTCTGCGTGCCCCATACCGAGCGCCCGACCATTCGCAGTAAACGGAAACTGACCAGCCTTATAGTCTCGCCCGTCAGCTTTTAGCTGCTGCTCGGTGCTGCCGACCCACGCAATTTCAGGCGCTGTATAAATCACCCAGGGAATGCAGTTGTAATCAATATGCGGGCTTTGGCCATCGATCAGTTCGGCCACCATGACGCCTTCGTCTTCGCCTTTGTGCGCGAGCATCGGGCCGCGCACCACGTCGCCAATTGCAAACAGACCTGGCACAGCAGTGCGGCAATTGTCATCAACCGGTACAAAACCGCGCTCGTCAATGTTCACGCCAACCGACTCAAGGTTCAGACCTTGCGTATTCGGAACCCGGCCGACGGACACAATCAAGCGGTCAACAACGAGTGACAGATCTTCGCCTTTGTCGTCTTTGTACTTGATTTCAACCGTTCGTTTGGCACCTTTGCCGACCACTTTTACTTCACTGATGTTTGCGCCAAAGTGAAAATCGAGTCCCTGCTTTTTGAATATCTTCATGCATTCGCGCGAAACGGCATCATCGCAGGCCGACAGAAACGACGGCATCGCTTCGAGCACGGTGACTTCGGACCCCAGGCGACGCCAAACTGAACCAAGCTCCAGCCCGATTACCCCGGCCCCAATGACACCCAGCCTTTTCGGCACATCGGGAAATCGTAGAGCGCCTTCGTTGTCGCAAATGATCTCGTTGTCGACTTCCATGCCTGGCAAATGCCTCGCATTGGAACCCGTCGCAATCACGACGTTACGGCTTTCATTCAATTCTTCCTTGCCGTCGAGCACCGTCTTGACTTTGAAGTAGCCGTCAGCCTGTCCTTCCAGCGAGCCGTGGCCCTTGAGCCAGGTCACATTGTTCTTGCGGAAAAGAAACTCGATCCCCTTGGTCATCTTGCTGACGATGCCATCCTTGCGCGCGAGCATCTTGCCCAGATCAAGCTTGGCACCGCTAATCTTGATGCCATGATCAGCCAGATCGTGGTGGACTTTTTCAAACTCTTCAGAAGAGGCCAGCAAGGCTTTGGACGGAATGCAACCAACATTCAGACAAGTTCCGCCCAGAGCCATATCGCCATCTGGTGCAATCCAACGCTCTGCGCAGGCCACTTTCAGACCCAGTTGCGCTGCGCGAATTGCGCAGATATAGCCAGCAGGACCCGAGCCGATAACGATCACATCATATCTTTCAGACATTCAAAACTTCCCGGTTGTCGGTATTAAATATTCAGCAACAGGCTCGCCGGATCTTCGAGAGCCTCCTTGATGCTGACCAAGAACAGAACCGCTTCACGGCCATCAATGATCCGGTGGTCATACGAGACTGCAAGGTAGTTCATGGGTCTCACGACGACCTGTCCGTTTTCGACGACGGCGCGTTCCTTGGTCGCGTGAACCCCCAAAATGGCAGACTGCGGCGGATTAATAATGGGTGTGGAGAGCATCGAGCCAAACACGCCTCCATTACTGATTGAGAACGTGCCACCTGTGAGCTCTTCCAAGCCGAGTTTGCCTTCCTGGGCCCGCTTGCCGAAGTCGCTGATGGTTGACTCAATCTGCGCAAAGCTCAACTGGTCTGCATTGCGAATAACCGGCACCACCAGACCACGCGGCGACCCCACCGCAACACCCACATCAAAGTAGCCGTGGTAGACAATGTCAGTGCCATCGATAGACGCGTTAACGGCCGGGTACTTCTTAAGACCGTGCACCGCAGCCTTCACAAAAAACGACATGAAGCCCAGGCGAACACCGTTTTCTTTTTCAAAACGATCCTGGTACTTCTTGCGCATCGCCATGACCGGCGCCATATTGACTTCATTAAATGTCGTCAGGATCGCATTGGTCTGCTGCGACTGAACCAGCCGCTCAGCAACACGCTGGCGCAGCCGCGACATCGGCACTCGTTGCTCTGGCCTGCCCTCGAGAAGGCTCTGCAAATCAACCGGGGCCTTGGCTTGCGGCAAACTGGCACCGGCAGGCCCAGCAGCCGGCAAGGCCGACGGCGCAGCGACTGCAGACGCAGGCGCCTTAGCGGGCGCGTTGAGGGCATTCATAACATCGCCCTTGGTAATGCGTCCGCCTCGCCCTGTCCCATCAACCTGACCAGGCCCAAGACTATTCTCGGCCATCAGCTTGCTGGCAGCCGGCATTGCCACCCCTTTCCCGGGCGCACTCGCCGGTGCTGCAGCAGCACCTGAGCCTGGCGCCGCTGGCGCCTCCGCTGGGGACGGCGCCGCCGCTGTTTTCTCAGCCACCGCACCTGCACTGGCCTCGGTATCGATCACGGCGATGATCTCATCGGCCACCACCGTAGCACCCGATTCCTTCTTGATACTGACCAGCACACCTGCCGACGGGGCAGGCAATTCGAGAACGACTTTATCGGTCTCAATGTCAATCAGGTTCTCATCTCGAGCAACTGCCTCGCCTTCTTGCTTATGCCATTCGAGCAAAGATGCTTCCGCAACCGATTCAGACAATTGCGGCACTTTCACTTCAACCAGAGCCATGTTGGCGTCCTCTGTGTCTTGTTGTGTTCTTTAAAAGGAAATCAGGATGTTTTGCGGCTGCGCGATTTGGGGTCACCAAACGCGGCGGCAATGAGATCCTGCTGCTGAGCATAGTGCTTGTCGTAGTAGCCGACCGCCGGCGAAGCTGACGACGGTCTGCCCGCATAGGACAGTTTCTGGCCAGACTTCAGTTGCTCTTCGATGTGGTGCTCCACATAGAACCAGGCACCCTGGTTTTGCGGCTCATCCTGACACCACACAAACTGGGTTGCCGCCGGGAATTGCTTCAGCACACCATCAAGGGTCTTGTGGGGAAACGGATAGAGCTGCTCTATTCGGACTAGCGCAACATCTTGCCGTTCGCGTTCACGGCGACCAGCGACAAGGTCGTAGTAAACCCGGCCCGAACACATCACCACCCGTTTCACCTTGGCAGGATCAATATCGGTATCGGTCTCGCTCAAGACGGTTTCGAAGCTCCCCTCCGCAAGCGCAGACAGGGGCGAAGTGGCTTCCTTATTTCGCAGCAACGATTTTGGCGTCATGACGACCAACGGCTTACGGAACAGCCTGATCATCTGCCGCCTGAGCAGATGGAAAATCTGCGCCGAATTACTTGGCTGGCAAACCTGCATATTGTTCTCAGCACATAACTGCAGGAAGCGCTCAAGCCGAGCCGATGAGTGTTCCGGCCCCTGTCCTTCATAGCCGTGCGGCAACAGAAGCGTCAGACCTGACACACGGCCCCACTTGGTTTCGCCAGACGAAATAAATTGATCCAGCACAACCTGAGCGCCGTTAACGAAGTCACCGAACTGGGCTTCCCAGATCACCAGTGTGTTTGGTTCTGCGGTTGAGTAGCCGTACTCAAACGCCAGCACGGCTTCTTCGGACAGCAGAGAATCAATGACGGTATAGGTGCCCTGAGTGGCATTGATGTTTTGTAGCGGAATGTAGCGGCCTTCATTCCATGACTCGCGATCCTGATCATGCAGAACACAGTGACGATGGCTAAAGGTTCCGCGGCCTGCATCCTGACCAGACAACCGCACACCATAACCGCTGGCCACCAGGCTCGCATAAGCAAGCGATTCACCCATGCCCCAGTCCAGTGGCATTTCGCCCTCGCCCATCTTGCGACGATCAGCCAGCACCTTCTGAACCAGCGGGTGAACCTTGAAATTGTCTGGCACCGTCGTGATGCGTTCGGCCAGACGTTTTAGCTCGGCATACGGCACGGCCGTGTCAGCCGCATCGGTCCACTTGCGGCCCAGGTAAGGCATCCAATCAACGGCATACTTGCTCTTGAAATTAGACAGCACCGGATCAGCCGTATGGCGCCCGGCATCCATGGCCGCGCGAAACTCATCGGCCATCTTTTGGGGGTCATCAGCATCTAACACACCCTGGGCAACCAGCTTGTCAGAATAGAGCTTACGGGTGCCAGGCAACGCGCCGATTTTCTTGTACATGAGCGGCTGCGTCAGGGCTGGCGTGTCCTGCTCGTTGTGGCCGAGTTTTCGGTAGCAAACGATGTCAACGACAACATCTTTGCGGAATTCATTACGAAAGTCCACGGCCAACTGGACGGCATAAACCACCGCTTCAGGATCATCTCCATTGACGTGAAGGACAGGCGCTTCCACCATCTTGGCCACGTCCGTGCAGTAGGTGGTGGAGCGTGCATCGGCCGGGTCTGACGTGGTGAAGCCAATCTGGTTATTAATCACAATATGAACGCTGCCACCAACCCCGTAGCCACGGGTCTGGGACATATTCAGGCCTTCCATCACGACGCCCTGCCCTGCAAACGCGGCGTCTCCATGCACAAGGATGCAAAGGACCTCTGAACCGTTCGTGTCGCCGCGTCTGTCCTGACGGGCGCGACTTGAACCCGATGCGACCGGATTCACAATCTCAAGGTGTGAAGGGTTAAATGCTAGCGACAGGTGGACTGGGCCGCCTGGCGTTGAGACGTCACTCGAAAATCCATTGTGATATTTAACGTCGCCATTGGGCAGGTCATCCGCATGCTGGCCTTCAAACTCAGCGAACAGGTCTTTGGGCATTTTGCCAAGCGTGTTGACCAATACGTTGAGACGCCCGCGGTGCGCCATGGCCACGACAATTTCCTGAACACCTGTCTCGCCAGCGCGCTGAATGACCTCATCCAGAGCCGGAATAAAACTTTCGCCCCCCTCAAGCGAGAAGCGCTTTTGACCAACGTAACGCGTGTGCAAATACTTCTCGAGCCCTTCAGATGCCGTGAGTCGGTCAAGAATACGCAATCGCTTCTCGCGGCTGAACCGCGGCTTGGCCCGGGTCGACTCCAGCTTCTCCTGCATCCAGCGCTTCTGCGCCTGGTCATTGATATGCATGAACTCGGCGCCGATCGTGCCGCAATAGGTTTCGCGCAGAGCCTGCAGCAGATCTCTCAGCGAGGCGCTGTCGAAACCAAAGAACGCGTTGGCTGTGGAGAAAATATTGGCCTGATCAACCTCAGTGAAATCATAAAAGGCCGGATCAAGCTCAGGAATATTCGGGCGCTCAACGCGTTTAAGCGGGTCAAGGTCCGCCCAGCGATTGCCGAGTGAGCGATAGGCAGCAATAAGCGATTGAACGAACACTTGCTTACGTGCTGTGGAGGCATCGCCGCCCATCTGCTGGGGCATGAGCGTACCTTCTTTGGCACGCTTGGCCAGTGATTCTGTGACCGGAGCGTGCGCGACATCGGGGGTCTGCGCGTTGCCGTCGGCTGCAGGCAAAGCCTGCATGTTGTCAAAGTATTGCCTCCAGACCTCAGGGACCGAGCCCGGGTTATCGAGGTAGTTCTCGTACAGCTCCTCGACGTAAGGAGCATTGCCGCCGAACAAATAAGAGTTCGACTGGAAGGACTTCATCATGAGCGGTTTACCTTTTTAAACGAGTTTCTCGTCAAGGAACAGAGCACCGGCTGCTCAGCCGCTTCCTGGAGACCGAATGAATGATCTGGGGGATAGAGACCAAGGGGTCCGGCTGGCGCACAGCTTCCCGGCTTTCGGGGGCTGAGCCCGCACTGGCGACAAATTGAATCAGGTCATGGAAAAAACACCTTGGCGAATAGTCAGAAGGATAACCGGGCTGAACCGTCCCGACCACCCACAATCGGTAAACGGTTCTAAAACGAGTGCAAAAAACCCGGCAATTGCCGGGTCGTTGTTCGCGAGCAACCGATCAGCGCTGGGCGATCGGCACCAGGTCTCGACGGGTGGGTCCAGTGAACAGCTGACGCGGGCGACCGATCTTCTGGTCAGGTTCGCCGATCATCTCGTTCCACTGCGCAATCCATCCGACAGTTCGCGCCAGGGCGAAGATGCAAGTAAACATGTCATTGGGAATACCCATGGCACGCTGGACGATGCCGGAATAGAAATCCACGTTCGGGTAGAGCTTGCGCTTGACGAAGTAGTCGTCCTCAAGCGCGATCTGCTCCAGCTTCATCGCCAGCCCCAGCAAGGGATCGTCCTTTAGACCCAGATGATCGAGTACCTCGTGACAGGTTTCTCTCATGAGCTTGGCTCGCGGATCGTAATTCTTGTAGACCCGGTGTCCAAACCCCATTAAGCGCGTGTCTGAGTCCGGGTCTTTCACCTCATCGATGAATTCCCCTATTTTCTCCATCCCGCCACGCGCCTGGATCTCAGCGAGCATCTTGAGGCAGGCCTCATTAGCCCCACCATGCGCGGGTCCCCAAAGTGTTGCGATACCTGCAGCAATACAGGCAAAGGGATTGGCGCCTGAAGAGCCGGCCAGTCGAACCGTTGATGTCGACGCATTTTGCTCGTGGTCCGCATGCAGGATCAGAATGCGGTCTAGTGCCTTCTCAAGCACCGGATCAGGCACATAGTCTTCACAAGGCGTGCCGAACATCATGTGCAGCAAATTACCCGAGTAGCTCAGGGAGTTCTTGGGATACATAAACGGCTGGCCGCTTGAATACTTGTAGGCCATTGCCGTGAGTGTCGGCATTTTCGCGATGAGACGAATCGCGGAAATGTGCCGATGCTCAGGATCATTAATATCCAGCGAGTCGTGATAGAACGCGGAAAGCGCACCGACCACACCCACCAGAATAGCCATCGGATGAGCGTCACGACGGAATCCGGCAAAAAACCTGTTCATCTGCTCATGGACCATCGTGTGATGCGTCACGCGATATTCAAAGTCCTCATTCTGAGACGAATTGGGAAGCTCGCCATTCAGAAGCAAATAGCAGGTTTCAAGAAAGTCGCAATGCTCAGCAACCTGTTCAATCGGATACCCGCGATACAGCAATTCACCCTTGCCGCCGTCGATATAGGTGATCTTCGATTCGCACGCGGCTGTTGCCAAAAAGCCAGGGTCAAAGGTGAACTTGCCAGTTGCCCCATACAGCTTGCGGATATCAATCACATCAGGGCCGATGGTGCCCTTATGGATCGGAAACTCGATGCTGTCGGTGCCATCGGAAAAACTGAGGGTTGCTTTGTGTTCGGTGGTCATTTCACCATCCCCTTATCGGTAAACCATCGGAGTTACGGGTGCGTAACGTCGGTGTTGCGTTGCTTTAGCGGTGTGCGTGCCAGTCTCTAATCGCAAAGTCGCGACAAGTGTCAGCCTGGCCTATCATCTATGCACACCGCAAGCAGTCAGCTGAACGGGCAATGCTTAAATTGCTCTGATCAGTTCTAGGACGCGGGCTATCTCGGGTGATTGCAAACCCGGCTCCGGTTCCTTTCTGGCGAGAATTAAATCGAGTAAGTCGTTGTCGGTCAAGTCGAGCAACTGATGATAACCAGTCACCTCGGCATCAGACAATGACAGTTCATGCTCGTCGAGAAACCTCGTTAACACGAGATCATTTTCCAGCAATCCTCGGCGCGAACGCCAGCGCAGGCGCCTGCGCTGAGCCTCGTCAGACTGATGCAATGGCGCCGAGCGAGGCGCTTGTTCGTCGAATCGTTTCAATTCCATTCGAATCAGACCGATCGGCGGACCATTAATTCCTTGATCTTACCAATCGCGCGGGTCGGATTCAGCCCCTTAGGACAGACGTCAACGCAGTTCATGATCGTGTGGCAACGGAACAGCCGGTACGGATCTTCAAGATTATCCAGCCTTTCAGCCGTACTTTGATCGCGACTGTCTGCGATAAAGCGATAGGCTTGCAGCAAACCGGCAGGCCCAACAAATTTGTCAGGGTTCCACCAGAACGACGGGCAGGAAGTCGAGCAGCACGCGCACAAAATACACTCGTACAAACCGTTTAGCTCGTCTCGGTCTTCAGGCGACTGCAGACGCTCCTTTTCAGGCGGCGGCGTATCGTTGATCAGGAATGGCTTAATTGAATGGTATTGATTAAAAAACTGCGTCATGTCGACGATTAGGTCGCGAATGACCGGCAATCCTGGCAACGGCTTCAAAACGATGGGCTCTTGTAACTCACGCAAATTCGTCGTGCAGGCCAGACCATTCTTGCCGTTGATGTTCATCGCATCCGAGCCACAGACGCCCTCGCGACACGAGCGACGCCACGCAAGTGACTCGTCGTTATCAAGTTTGATACGAAACAAAGCATCAAGCAGCATCTTGTCAGTCGGCATGAGGTCGACGACCAGGTCCTGCATATAGGGCTTGCTATCTTTGTCCGGGTCGTAGCGATATATCGAAAATCGCATTGTGCGTTTTTCGAGGACTGGCGCGCTCACCGGGGCTTCAACTACTGCATTCATTCAAATTCTCCAGCAACTATTTGAGACACTCGTTAGAACGTGCGCGCCTTGGGCACAAACGTTTCGACGGTCAGTGGCTTTAGTTTGACGCCCTTATAGTCCAGGCGATTGCCGTCGCTGTACCAGAGCGAATGCCTCATCCAGTCAGCGTCGTTACGCTCAGGGAAGTCTTTGTGGGCATGAGCGCCGCGGCTTTCGGTTCGCGCATCTGCCGAAACGATAGTTGCCTTCGCGGTCTCGATCAGATTGTCCAACTCGAGCGCTTCGACTCGCGACGTATTGAACACTTTGGACTTATCGCCCAGGTGAACATCGGCTGCACGCTTGTCGAGTTCCATAATCTTGTCGACGCCCTGACTCAACAATTCGCTCGAGCGGAACACACCGCAGTGCAACTGCATCGTTTTGCGAATGTCGTTGCCAACATCTTGCGTCCGTTCCCCGCTGCTAGAGCCTTCAAGACGTGCCAGGCGGGCGAGTGTTTTATCGCCCCCGTCTGCCGGCAGCGGCTTGTGCGAGCCCTTGTTCAGGCCTGACTCGACAATGTGGTTACCGGCAGCACGACCGAAGACAAGCAAGTCAAGCAATGAGTTGGTTCCCAGTCGGTTCGCGCCATGCACGGACACGCAGGCGCATTCTCCAATGGCATAAAGACCATTGATGACATGATTGTCATCGCCGCCACGCTGCTCGACAACCTGACCATGAAAATTGGTCGGAATGCCGCCCATTTGATAGTGGATGGTCGGCACCACCGGAATCGGCTCGCTGATCGGATCAACGTTTGCGAATTTAATCGCAATTTCGCGAATCGACGGCAAGCGCTTCATGATGGTGTCTGCACCAAGATGATCAAGTTTGAGCAACACGTGATCGTTATCGGGGCCGCAGCCGCGCCCTTCTTTGATTTCCTGATCCATCGAGCGTGAAACGAAGTCACGCGGAGCAAGGTCTTTCAGAGTGGGCGCGTAGCGCTCCATGAACCGCTCGCCCTTGTTGTTGAGCAAGATACCGCCCTCACCCCGCACGCCCTCTGTGACAAGCACCCCGGCACCCGCCACCCCCGTGGGGTGAAACTGCCAGAACTCCATGTCTTCAAGCGCCACGCCGGCGCGGGCAGCCATGCCCATGCCGTCGCCGGTATTGATAAATGCGTTCGTGGAGGCAGCCCAGATTCGTCCGGCGCCACCAGTTGCAAGTACGGCAACCTTGGACTCAAGAATCATGACCTCGCCGGTCTCCATCTCAAGTGCCACGACGCCGCACACATCACCTTCTTCATCTCGAATCAGGTCCAGCGCCATCCATTCCACGAAAAACTGGGTACGCGCGCTCACGTTACGCTGATACAAGGTATGCAGCAGCGCATGCCCGGTTCTGTCAGCCGCTGCACACGCCCGTTGCACAGGCTTTTCACCGAAGTTAGCGGTATGCCCGCCGAACGGGCGCTGATAAATCGTTCCGTCTTCGTTGCGGTCGAAAGGCATGCCAAAGTGTTCGAGCTCATAGACGACTTTTGGCGCCTCACGGCACATAAACTCAATGGCGTCCTGATCACCGAGATAGTCAGAGCCTTTTACGGTATCGAACATGTGCCAATACCAGTTGTCTTCGCTCATATTGCCTAGCGAGGCGCCAATGCCACCTTGCGCCGCCACGGTATGGGAGCGCGTGGGAAAAACTTTCGACAAGACTGCTACGTTGTAGCCCGCCTGTGCCAGTTGCAGTGAACAACGCATCCCCGAGCCGCCGGCTCCGACGATGACCGCATCGAACTTTCGTCGCGGCAGGTTGTTGGCCAGATGGTTAAGAACGTCTGCCATCTATAGTCTCCACAAAATCGTAACCGTCCAGACCGCATATCCGACCAGCGTAATGATCGTGGCCACCTGAAGGGACAGTCGGATCCAGGTAGGCTTGATGTAATCCATGTAGATGTCCCGAACGCCAATCCAGGCGTGCCAGGCCAGCGCGATCACCGCCATCAGGGTGAGCACTTTCATCCAGGCTGAGCCAAACAAAGCCGACCAGCCGTTGTAATCGAGGTCGCCAGAACTGGCCCATACAAAAAAAAGTATTAACGAGTAGACCGCCAATACGATTGCAGTGATTCGCTGAGCAAGCCAGTCTTTTAAGCCGTAGTGAGCGCCCGTGACGACGCGTTGCGTGGACATTAAAACGCTCCAAACAGTTTGGCGGCCGCAATCAGTGTCAGCACCGCAGTGGCACCAAAGACGATTTTGGAAGACTGAATGGCCTGCTCTTTTTCAGTGCCGATGTGCAGGTCAAGGACCAAGTAACGAATACCCGCGCACAAGTGATGAAAGAACGCCCAGAACAACACCAACAAGACAAGCTTGACGAGCACATTACCAGCCAACGCTTCAAAAGTGGCGAACCCTTCTGCTGACGACAAACTCATTTGCAGCAAGTACAGGGTCAGCGGAATGCCGACTAAAAACAGGAGTGCACCGCTGACACGATGCAGGATCGACACAATGCCCGGTAGCGGTAACCGGTACTGCAGGATTTCACCCACGCTGATGTTTCGGTGGACAGGTCTCGCACGCTTCGTGCCGCCTGTCGAGGTTGTTCCGCTTGCCTCGGGCATTCGTACCTCACGACTTTGGGTTAGTGGTTTTTGTGATCAGCCGGTATTTTGACTGATTTTTCCGCATCGCACCAATGGGAATAGTGGACAAGTCCACAATTACCGTAGCTCGCTGCGGTAGCGATGCCGATCTGTCCTATACAAACCGTGTCTAAATTCGACCGGCTGCCCTTCGTATGTCTCGGAGATTCGCTCCACGCTGAGAATTGGACTACCAGTCTCTACTTTCAGGATACCGGCCGATGTTTTGTCCGTCACCGTGGCACTGACTCTTTCGACCCCTTGAATTGTCCGGGTGTTGAACTGAGTTTCAAAAAGCACGTACAGCGGCCCATCATGCGCGTCCAGGACATCCAAGGTGAGCCCTCGAAATCGATTACCCGGCAGCCAGATTTCGTCAAGCACCGTGGGAATACCTTCAAAGTCGAGCACGCGCCGAATATGCACCGTGGCCTCACCCGCCTTAATCTGCAATGCCCGGGCAACTTCTTGCTGGGCTCGGGCTCGCCGACAGGACAGGATGCGACTCGTGAACATGGGAACACGGTCCTGCTGATCTCGAAGGCGCAAAAAGCGAAACTGAGACCGGGCTTCCCGATGCGTTGACACGAATGTGCCGCGACCCTGGCGCCGTTTGAGGATGTTTTCAGCAACCAACTGGTCAATCGCCTTGCGAACAGTGCCAGCGCTCACCTTGTATTGTCGCGCAAGAGCCTGCTCGGTCGGGATCATCTCGCCCGCACGCCATTTACCGGCTTGCAGCTCGCGGGTAAGCAAATTGTGAATCTGGCGATACAGTGGGGCGAACTTAGGCGCGTCAGCCATCGAAGAAGCCGAACCTACCGACTCATTATCAGTCGCCATGACCACACGGGGTTGAATTGCGGGGGGCATATACCGTGGCTCCTCGAAGACAAAAAAGCGCGGTGAGATCTGATCGCGCCCGAGACCCTATCTTATATCTTCTATAAGACATATAACTGAGTTGACTTTACCCCAGTCAAAAAAGTAGACTCGCGAGCATTGATGCACTGCGGCAGAGCTGCCTCTCAGCGAGAACTGACGAGCCAACCTAAGAAGCACACGCACCATTGCTCAGCCCACGCAATCACCATTGCCATCCTTATTTCTACTGAGAGGAACCTCTATGAGCAAGCCAGCCATGCGCGTCGCCGTCACGGGAGCGGCCGGGCAAATCGGTTACAGCCTTCTGTTCAGAATTGCCAACGGCGACATGCTGGGTCGAGACCAGCCGGTCATCCTGCAATTGCTGGATATCCCTCAAGCCATGGATGCCGTTCGCGGCGTCGTGATGGAATTAGACGATTGCGCCTTTCCGCTACTGCAAGACGTCGTCGTGACTGACGATCCAAAAGTTGCCTTCAAAGATATTGACTGCGCTCTCTTGGTAGGCGCCCGCCCGCGCGGCAAAGGAATGGAGCGAAAGGATCTCCTCGAAGCCAATGGCGCAATCTTCACGGTTCAAGGCCAGGCACTCAATGAAGTTGCCAAGCGCGATTGCAAGATTTTGGTGGTGGGCAACCCCGCCAACACGAATGCACTGATCGCCATGAATTCAGCGCCTGATCTGCCCCAGAAAAACTTCACCGCAATGCTGCGCCTGGATCACAATCGCGCGCTGTCTCAGCTTGCGGCCAAGGCCGGTTGTGCAGTCGACTCCATTGAGAAGCTCGTAGTTTGGGGCAATCACTCACCCACGATGTACCCGGACTACCGTTTTGCAACGACTGGCTCCGATGCTCTGGCTGCCAAAATTAGTGATGAAGACTGGAACAGAAACACCTTCATCCCTACGGTGGGCAAGCGCGGCGGCGCAATTATCGAAGCACGCGGCTTGTCTTCTGCCGCCTCCGCAGCCAACGCGGCCATTGATCACATGCGTGACTGGGTGCTAGGCACGGATGGCAAGTGGGTCACAATGGGAATTCCGTCGGCGGGTCAGTACGGCATTCCGGAAGGCATCATTTATGGCTTTCCAGTCACCTGTGCTAACGGTCAGTACAGCCTCGTGAACGATCTGGAGATCGATGCGTTCTCTCGCGAAATGATGGACAAGACACTCAAAGAACTCACCGAGGAACGTGACGGAATTGCCCACCTGCTTGGCTAATTCTCCACGGCCGGCTCTAGCGCACCATATGCCATGAGTCGGTCACCATTCCGATCGTAAACTGAACACATGCCATGTGACCCGTCGAGCCCGACGGTCGACCACCAAGACTGAACCGCATCTACCTATCGGAGCGAACATGACTTTACCGTCAAGCGCCGGTCGTCGCTTTCGCGATGCCCTTGCCGCAGAAAAACCGCTACAGATTCCTGGCGCTATCAATGCCAACCATGCACTGCTTGCCAAGCATCAGGGCTATAAGGCCATTTACCTGTCAGGCGGTGGCGTTGCGGCTGGCTCTCTGGGCATGCCCGACCTAGGCATCTCTGGCCTGGAAGATGTGCTTATCGATGTGCGACGAATCACTGACGTGTGCGACCTGCCTTTGCTGATTGATGTCGATACAGGATTTGGGTCATCCGCATTCAATGTTGCGCGAACCACTCGCTCGGTCATTAAGGCCGGCGCCGGCGCGATGCATCTGGAAGACCAGGTCGGCGCAAAGCGTTGCGGTCACCGACCCAACAAAGAGATCGTCAGCATCGAAGAAATGAGTGACCGCATCAAAGCCGCGGTTGATGCTCGCACTGACGACGACTTTTTCATCATGGCACGCACCGATGCGCTTGCCTCCGAGGGCCTGGAGGCTGCTTTGGCTCGCGCGCAGGCATTCGCAGAAGCTGGTGCAGACGCTATTTTCGCCGAAGCGGTGACCGAACTGGATCAGTACAAGGCGTTTGCGAACGCCTTGACCGTGCCGATTCTCGCAAACATTACTGAGTTCGGGCAAACACCGATGTTTACAGTTGAAGAACTGAGAAGTGCTGATGTCGACATAGCGCTGTATCCGTTGTCGGCTTTTCGGGCGATGAACAAAGCAGCCCAAAACGTCTACGCCAGCCTGCGCCAGAATGGCACGCAGCAGCAGGTCATAGAAACGATGCAAACCCGCAAAGAACTCTATGACTCAATCGGCTATTGGGACTACGAAAACAAGCTCGACGAGCTGTTTGCTTCTCGCAAATCGTAAGCAGAATAAAGGGGGATGAGATGGCTACCAAAACGACTTCAAAAAAATCCGCAAAGAAAGCTCCTGCTGGCAAAACCAATGCAACATCCAAGACGGGAGCCGCACCAGCGTTTAAACCCAAGAAGTCAGTTGCTCTTTCTGGCGTCGCAGCAGGCAACACCGCTTTGTGCACCGTTGGCAAGCAGGGTAATGATCTGCACTATCGCGGCTATGACATTCTAGATTTCGCCGAAACAGCGACCTTCGAAGAAGTGGCTCATTTGCTTGTTCATGGCACGCTTCCCAACAAAGCAGAACTCAGCGCCTATGAAGCCAAGTTGCAGGGCCTCAGGGGCTTACCGGCCAATGTTTTGCAGGCGCTTGAAACGCTACCTGCCTCGACCCATGCGATGGATGTCATGCGGACCGGCGTTTCAGCACTCGGCTGCCAGCTACCCGAGGCACATGACCATAATGAAGCCGACGCCCGTAGCATCGCTGACCGTTTGATGGCGAGCATGGGCTCAATGCTGCTTTATTGGCATCACTACAGTACCAACGGCAAACGCATTGATGTGCAGACAGATGACGCTTCAATCGGCGGACACTTTCTACACTTACTTCATGGCAAAAAGCCGTCCCCCGAGTGGGAACGCGCGATGCAAACCTCGCTCATTCTGTATGCAGAGCATGAGTTCAACGCGTCGACGTTTGCCGCGCGCGTCATTGCCGGCACAGGTAGTGACATGTATTCAGCGATCACGGGTGCGATTGGCGCTTTGCGTGGCCCCAAACACGGCGGAGCGAACGAGGCTGCATTCGAAGTTCAAAAGCGTTATGACGGCCCAGACGCCGCCGAAGCCGACATTCGTGCCCGTATCGAAAATCGCGAAGTTGTGATTGGTTTCGGGCACCCCGTCTACACGACGGGCGACCCACGCAATGAAGTTATCAAGTCGGTGGCTCGCTCACTGTCGAAGAAAGCGGGCAGTATGAAAATGTTTAACATTGCCGAGCGCCTTGAAACAACGATGTGGGACGCGAAAAAAATGTTCCCCAACCTCGACTGGTTCAGTGCCGTTAGCTACCACATGATGGGCGTGCCGACTGCGATGTTTACGCCCTTGTTTGTCATTTCCCGTACCTCAGGCTGGGCGGCCCACGTAATTGAGCAGCGCCAAGACAATAAGATCATCCGACCAAGCGCCAACTACACCGGCCCGGAAAACCTTAAGTGGGTTCCGTTGAATAAGCGAAAGTAAGCTGCATCCCGCCGCTTTGCGACTCAAGCGGAGCGGCGGCGGCACCATCATCCCCGTGGGTTGAAAACGCTTGCACAAACCCTCATCAGACTCATCGATGAGCGGCGCGACCATCGATGAGTCTGACGATCAGGCATTTGGAAATCTGCACTGCGCATCGATTCCGCCATTGAAATAACCTCAGAATTGCAGGGAAGCTGCCTGCATTTCTCGTGTGAGCGCTAAGCCAGGACTGTCTATCGGTCGAATTCGACCGTCGGAGCGGAAATGTGTCTCAAGTTCTTTCGCCACGGGGTTTACTTCCCACGAGTCGCACGATCGTGCGGTCGGCTTAGATTACACTTTGCGAACCCCAGCTTTCCCAAGCCCCGTGCCAGCAACTGACTCGACCCCTACCGAAAGCATCGAAGAAGAGATCGATGCCAACGCGCAATCTCCCAAGGCTCCGCCCTTGCCGGCGTGGGTACCCTTTGCTCGATTCGCCCTGATTGCGGCTATCGCCTACCTGAGTTGTATCGTCGTCAGAACGCTGGGATTCTTCTCATGGGAAAGCATGCCTCTATGGCCGGCGGCGGGCATCGCGTTTGGATTTGGCTGGCGCTACGGATCGGTTTGGATATTGCCCGCGGCACTTGGCGTCAGTGCATGGGCTGCCCTTCAAACGCAGGCCTCTGAGCTCGTCATCGGCGCGGCGCTGGTCACGATAGCCGGTCCAATGGCATCGCTGGCATTGCTGCGCTGGTTTAACGAATTCAAACCAACCGAATACCGCCTACAGGCGGCTCTGCGATTATTAGTGGGTGTTATCGTTGTGTCCGCTCCGCTCAATGCGGCGCTCGCAACCCTCGCTTTGAACACCAGCAACGTGCTGCCCAATGTTCACCCCTTGCATTTCTTTTTGAGCTGGTGGCTGCTTGATTCACTGGGCACCCTGCTCTTGGCTCCAGCGATCGTTGCTGCACGCGCGACTGAAACAGAACGGCATGTTCAAACAGGCTGGCTGGATGTTGGCGCTATCAGCCTGTCGGCCATTATCGTGCTCGCGAGTCTGTTGGCCTCTGAAGTCGGAGAGCAGTACTACGCCTATTCCCTAATTCTCTTCTTCCTGCCGGTAGTCGCGTGGACCTCGATTCGATCATCAGAGCGCATGGTAGCGTTCACGCTGATTGCCGGTGCTGCGTTCATCCTCGGTGGCCGCGGAATTCAGCTCAATTCCGGTATCCCAGACGTGCCACCAATGATAGAAGCATCGCTATTGGTGTTTGTATCGCTCATCATTTCAGTCTTGCTACAGTCAGTTGCTGCTGATCGACGAATTGCGTTGGAGCGAGTTAAGCATCAGGCCAGACAGGATATGTCGACCGGCCTCTTAAACGACCGAGGCCTGCTGGCCGAATTTGGTGAACGACTGGCTGAGCCTGATAGACCGCACTACGGCTTGATCGGGCTTCACGTATCGAATTTCGACACGCTGAATGATCTCTGCGGTGCAATTGCCGCGCTGCGCCTTGAACAATCCGTCGCCGGCCTGCTAACGCGGCAACCCGGCCGGCAGGTAGCAGCCAGATTGTCTGCAGGGCGCTACGCTCTGTTGATTGAGGCAGAGTCCTTGCCCGATGTTCGCGCTGTGGCACGGGACATCTATTCGAGCCTGAGCGGACAAGTGTTCAGAACAGACAATGGTTCAGTGCGTCTTCAGACCTCGGTGGGGGGACTGCTAATTGACCGGCATGCAAGCACCGACAGTGAAGATTGCCTTGTTTCGCTTGCCGATGCACAGGCCATAGCCGCCAGCGTCCGAGACCCTCAACTCTTCATTGAGCCTCTGTCTCAAACGATTATTGATGCACGCCGCGCGCATCAGAACAAGATTGAACACATTCGCGAGTCTATTCGGACCAACCGCTTTGAATTGCATGCTCAACCCATCGTTGATGCGCAAACACCAGCGGGCAAGGTTTCGTTTGAAATTCTTATTCGCCTGATAGACCCCGAAGGCGGCCTGATACAACCGCCTGAGTTTCTATCGCTCGCCGTTCAGGCTCAGATGACGCCAGCAATGGATAGAGGGGTCATTACTCGCGTATTTGAATGGCTCGCAGGCAACCCCGAAGCACTTGCGCGAACGCATAAATGCTCTATCAATCTCTCGGGGTTGACCATGAGCGACGGCCTGATCGCTGCGTTCATTCGGGAAAAGCAAATGGAGTTCAACATTCCGGCTGACCGCATCGTTTTTGAGATCACTGAAAGCGAAGCAATTCGCAACCCTGGCGCCGCATCGCGCCTTGTTGACGATCTGAAAGCTGACGGATTTGGCATTGCACTTGATGACTTCGGCGTTGGGCTAGCCACCTTTGAGTATCTCAAGCGCTTCCCACTTGATTACCTCAAGATTGACGGCTCCTTCATTCGTAACCTCACCAGTAGCCCGATCGACGAAGAGATTGTGATGTCTACGGTGCGGGTAGCGCGCCGATTGAATATTCAAACCGTTGCGGAACATGTTCAGACACAGGACGTGTACGAACTACTGCAACGACTTGGGGTTGGCCACTTCCAGGGCGAACATTTGGGCGGGGCGATCCCGATTCAAGAACTCTTCAAACAGTGGCCCGCCGGCACAGCCGACCGTCCGACCGACATTGATCGCCCGCGGGGCATGGCTGCGGCTCGTTAAGCTTTGACGCCGGCATCTGCTCGTCCATCTGGACGCTAGTCTGTCCGACCGCCCATCCAATCAACCGCTTCTGCCAGGCCACGCCGCTTACGGTGGTCGGTCCAGCTTTGCCAGTCGCTCAGATGGTCCACATCGTGTTGCTGTGCCAAACTCATCACCGACCCGTACTTCACCCGTGCCAATGTGTTTCGGTATACCGTCGGTTGGCTCCACTGCATGTCAATGAAAAGCTCAATCTGAGGCTCGCTCAGACCGATCAGACAATACCCGCCATCAAGCGTCGGCGCGAGGCTTACCCGATTCGAGTGGAGTGCCTCAAACGCAGACGAAACAGCGCGCCAGGAAAGACTTGGCGCATCGCAACCTATCAGCACAATCCGCGCTGCACCAGCCGCAAACCCTGCCATAAAAGCACTGTGCATTCTGGCGCCAAGATCCGCAGCCGGTTGTTGCCACAGGGACGCCCCTAAGCGAGCTGCCGCATCGCCCAAAAATGCGGGCTTAGCGCCATCAGAGGATCCGCCGCCGTGGTCGAATGCGATCATGAGCCGACGACTCGTCTGGCTAGGCGTCTCGCGGCAAACGGCGCTGGCCAGCCGCAAACTTCGTACTAGCAAGCGCTCATATACTTGCAACGCAAATACATCACTGCTTGCAGAAGCAAGCCGGGTCTTAACCGTACCCAGCACGGGCTCTCGAGCGAACACGATCAGCAGTTCATCAGCACGGCTCTGCCCTGGTGACTCCACGGCGCGTCCTAACCCTGGCTTGAACGGTAATACCGCGCATGCAACGACTGCGCAGATGCCCCGAAAAACCACCTGAGGCGATAGCTCCACATCAGAAGCATCGTTCTAAAAACGCCCTGCTCTTCCCAGCGCCGCGGACTGACTTTGAGGCGAGCCTCAATGCGGTAGGGAGTGCCGGCGGCTTTTTTAAGCCGGCTTGAAATTTCAATGTCTTCCATCAACGGAATGTCAGCAAAGCCCTCTATCCGCCGCCACAAGTCGACGGGTACGAGTAAGCCTTGATCACCGGTGCAAATGCCCGTCAAAGCCGAACGTTCATTCATAAACCAGCCAATGAGATGCAACAGACCAAGGCGCCAACCCATAAGTTTTTCGCTGGTTAGTTCAACATCGAATCGAGACCAACGGTGAGTCGGACACGCCTGCAATGCCGTCGGCCATTGCGCGGGTAGCGCAATATCTGCGTGAAGAAACAGAAGTGCATCGACGGGCGCACTTCCTTCAAGCGCGCGGGCAGCCCCAGCATTCATCTGTTTTGCTCTACCACGCGGCGCGGTTATCACAGTGGCGCCCGCTTCTTTAGCGATTGCGGCAGTACCGTCGCTACTACCGGCGTCAACCACAATGCAGATGGCGGCGCCTTCAAGTACCGATGCAACCAGAACGCCGATCGAGCCAGCCTCATTGAGAGCCGGAATGACAACGGCAATCGAATTTGGCGGGCACACAGACCTGATTAAGGCTTCGGCTTAGCGCTTATTTAGCGCCCAGTCGTAGTCGGTAAAGTCAATATCGATCTTGCCATCTTTGATGCGCGCTTGGACCGCTGGGTCATCGCTTAGCTCGGCCGCATAGCGGGCCAGAAACTGCTCGCGTGAGTTAATGCCCATATCGCCCTGGGTAAAGTCGCCTTCATACCAGTCGAGCAACTTGGTTACTTTCAGTTCATCGTCGGACGCATCATAGTAGTTGCGTGTCTTATCGTTGAAAAACCGCTTTGTGGAGTCTTCCAGGCTAGCTTCAAGCGTTTCGGGCGTCAGGGCCTCGGGGCGTAATGCCGGGCAGCCAATTGAGGCGCAGTTGACCACAAAGTGAATCCGCGGCTCTTTGTACTTACCTGACTCTCGGATCTGGGTGTGCTCTACCCAGTCGAGCGTTCTCTTCTCGCCAAGCAGTTCAAAAAAGTCCTTTGACCATGGCGAACTAAACAAGCTACCCAGATCTTTGATTGAGTCCAGGTCCGGGTATTCGGTGAGGATCAACTCAACCGTGAAGGCGTTATAGGCATTGATAAGAAAGACCAGTTGCTCGTCTCGGCTAAAACTGTCGAACTGAGTCTGGGTGACAGCCGACATCCGTGCCAGGACTTTACCCAACGCAGCGCGGTCTTTCTTAAAGCCTGCATAGTCTACCGCCGTGGCCGTGCCTTTGGCATTCCAGGCCACGTACTTACCCAATAGTTCAGTAAATGCTGGATAACCGTGATCGAACGCGCCGTTCGCCGCTTTAGCAGAAGTTTGAAACAGGCCGAACACCAAAGCCAAAGTCAGCGCTGCCACCGTCATCGTCTGGCGCAAGAATGCACCCGGTGATTTTCGAACTAGGAGATTTGAAGTCATCATTGGTTTAATTCCATCACAGGCTAGACCTGCTTAACGGGAGGAGGATTTTTTTGGATGACGGGGCGTGCCCCGCCAGTACTTCTACAACGAATGAATCTACTAAGACTGCTTACACTGCTAATACTGAATGAGTCAGGTTAATACCGCGAAACTAACTCCGTTCCCAGTCATGCAGCTTTTTCACATACGACAAGAGCTTTTCGGGCTTGTTCGCTTTTTGCCACTCGCTGGCCGCGTACTTGTTAGATTCGGCCAGTGTTGGATAGATATGGATCGTGCCCATAATCTTCTTCAAGCCGAGCTTGTACTTCATCGCCAATACAAATTCAGCAATCAGATCACCGGCGTGCTCTCCCACAATAGTCACACCCAGGATGGTGTCCTTACCAGGCACTGTAAGCACCTTGACCACACCATGGGCCACTTCATCGGCAATGGCACGGTCCAGGTCATCAATGCCATAGGTCGTGACCTCATACGCAATGTCCTTCTCTTTGGCCTCGGTCTCGTTCAAGCCAACCCGAGCAACCTCTGGCTCGGTGAACGTCGCCCAAGGAATGACAGAGTAATCAACACGGAACTTTTTAAATCGTCCGAACAAGGCGTTTACTGATGCAAACCATGCCATGTGAGCGGCGGTATGCGTGAACTGATATGGACCGGCCACATCTCCCGCAGCATAGATGTTGGGATAGTTTGTTTGCAAAAACTCGTTAACTTCAACTGTGCGTCTCTTGCTGACCGGGATTTCCAGCTCTTCCATACCAAAGCCCGTCACGCGCGCGCTGCGGCCAAGGGCACAGAGCATTTGATCAAACTCAATCTCCACCGTCTCATTAGCGGCATCCGTACGCTCAGCCACCAGGAACTTTCGGCCGTCTCGAAGTTCAAATCGAACCGCTTTGTGATTGACCCGCACATCTATGCCGTCGGCTCTGAATTGCTCAAGCACCATGTCGGAGATTTCAGGATCTTCCCGGCCCATGATTCTGGGCGCCATCTCGACCTGGGTCACCTGGCTTCCGAGACGGTGGAATGACTGGGCAAGCTCACAACCGATCGGACCGCCACCCAATACCAGCAAGCGCTTTGGCTGCTCCCGAATCGTCCATACAGTGTCTGACGTCAGGTAACCCACATCATCAATGCCGGGTATTGGCGGCACCAGAGGCTGTGCGCCAGTGGCGATCACAATGTTTTTGGTTGTGAGTGTTTGCGTTTCGCCAGTAGGGTTGCCCTCGTCATCACGCAGCTCGATTTCAACTTCCCATGGCGTTTTGATCTTGGCCTGACCGATCACCACATCGACACCCATGCCCTGATAACGCTCAACCGAATCATGGGGCTCAATGGCTTTCACAACACGCCCTACCCGATCCATCACGTCGGTGAACTCATAGCGGCTACTCATTTCAGCAATACCGTATTTCGCTGAGTGCTTGCTAGTGTGCACGAGCTTTGCTGATTTGATCAGCGCCTTGGAAGGGACACAGCCATAGTTGAGGCAATCGCCTCCCATCTTGTGGCCCTCAACCAGCGTCACCTCTGCCTTCACAGCCGCGCCAATCAAAGAGGTCACCAGGCCCGCACTACCCGCGCCAATCACGACCAGGTTTCGATCAAAATGATCCGGTTTGGTCCAGCCTTCGTAGACTTTCTTTGCTTTGATTGCCTCAATCACTCGTTTAGCAATGAGGGGCAAAATGCCGAGCACAACGAATGAGCCAAGCAATGCAGGCGACAAGATGCCCTGCAAAGAATCGATCTGCGCCAGTTGCGTACCTACATTCACATACACAATCGTGCCGAGCAGCATTCCGACCTGGCTAACCCAATAAAACGTGAAGGTCTTGAGCTTGGTCAGACCCATCAACAGGTTGATCACCCAGAAAGGGAATGCAGGCACCAGCCGCAGTGTGAAAAGATAGAACGCACCATCGCGATCAACCCCTTCGTTAATCGCATTCAGTTTGGTCCCCAGCTTGCCTTGCACCCAGTCGCGGGCGAGAAACCGTGAGACGAGAAACGCCAGAGTCGCACCGATCGTAGAGGCAAACGACACGATGATGACACCCAACACCAATCCGAAAATGGCACCGGCCAACAGTGTCAGCAGTGAAATAATGGGCAACGAAAACGCGGCCGTTGCAACGTAAGCCACAAAGAAAACGGCGATGAAAACAACCGGATTTGCCTTGTACTGGTCGGTGAGGTTTTGTTGCTGCGCTTTGATGTTCTCAAGTGTGAAGTACTGCTGGAGATCAAAAGCGAAAAAGGCGATGATGGCAGCCAAAATCAGGCCGACCACAATTATTTTTTTCTTATCCATGGGGTCCGTCTGGAGGTCCGGTTTGTTAGAAGGAGGATTGAAAAGGAGGTTTTACCGCCGCTTGAAGCCGCCACGTGCCGCCTGCGACAAACAATAGTCTGGACCAGAACAGATTCTTTTCATATACGAAGCATCCGCAGGTGATTTTTCTGGCCAAATTTCCGAAAAAGTGGCCAGCCAGGCATCAAAATTGAAACGAACAGGCAGTGCTGCGATCTCCGTGCCCCTCATCTTCGCTGAATACAGCGGCTTAACCGGTGCCGGCGCAGACCCATTTGCTGCAATCCGACTGATAATCCCTGCCGTGCTGCCGCGCGAGTTGGCCATCCCTGCCGAGCCATTGTTGATAACCGCCAGATCTTCCCTCATGAGGGGCCAGTCGGCAACCGGTAGACAAGTATGACTGGACGCAATCAGGTTCAACTCGTGCGTTTGCATAAATGTTCGCAGCCCCTGACTCCAGGTGTTGACCAGTTGGTCCTGTGCCAAACCCCACCCCGCCAGTGACTCATGGTCACCATGTGTAACAGCCACTCGCAGATCGCCAATCTGCCAATGACTTGCCATCGGCAAATTCATAAGCGATGCGATTTGGGCATCTCCGACGCCCTTTCGCCCGGCGTAGATCAGGCTCGCCATGATGCTATTGGACCATTGCACTTCCTGGTCAGACACGCTTTCAGGATAGGCACAGCCGCAGCCGGCGGCGTCATCGTCCAACCGGGCCATTTCGGTTTCAACATTGCCGCGCTGACGATAGTAAGCACTCGATCGCTGTTCAAGCGTCCGGAACAGACTGGGCGAGGCATCGAACCAATGAAAATCGCCATTAAAGACGATCTCGCAAGTTGCACCGGGATTCAATCTGCGTTCGGCTTGGATTAGCGCTTCAATGACATCGAGCGCATACGGGTTTCCGTACAAGCCGCCAACGACATACAAAATGTCCGCGGCCAGCTCTGCTGGGCCGGCAAAGATCTCGGGCTTGACTCGATAGTCAGGTGGACAAAATCTACCTGCCAGCCCAGTGGCTTCGTCTAGGAGTCCCGCTTGCACTGCCTGAATCAACCAGCCAACGTGGTCGCTGGCTGACTGCCTGCCTCCAGTGCGGGCTCATCTAATGCGCCGCCGCATGAACTACCCTGGCCAGCCGTGCAGCCAAAGCAATGGTCCCGGACAACAATGTCCGTCCCGTCCAGCGAGTGGGCGACTAACTCAGTGATGTGAGTTTTGATCTTGTCGCCGTTGTTGACCGGCAGACCGAGCATTTGATTGAAGTCGCAGTCGTAGACATACCCTTCGTGATCTACGCTGATGAGATCGCGGCACATGACGGCATCAAGGTTGTCGTCGCGGTGTGCTTGTTGCAGCACATCCATGTACTCGTCGAAGCGGCCCTTACTCACGAGTGTCGATCCGAAGCGCTGGATGGGCATATTGGCGATCGTGAACAGGCTGGAGAACCGGATGCCAAATTCATCACCTAGAAAGCGACGATAGTCTTCTTCGAGTTCGATCTGAGACGGGGGCAGCACCGGGCCCTGAGGGTTGTAGACCAGATTCAATACCCGGTCATCGCCGTATCCGAGCGAGTTGAGCTTTTGCAGGCCTGCAATACTCTTGTCAAATACGCCTTTGCCTCGTTGGGCATCAACATTGTCCTGCGAGTAGCACGGTAGCGACGCGGTGATTTCAACATCCTGTTCTGCCAAGAAGTCGGCCAGCGTCTCTTGACCCGGCTCGAACATCACCGTCAGGTTACAGCGGTCCATCACGCGAATGCCCGCTGCTCTTGCCTCAGTCACGAGACGACGAAACTCTTGATTTAGTTCCGGAGCTCCGCCCGTCAAATCGAGCAGAGACACCTTCGTACTACGCGCAAAATCAAGCACCTCATCGACCGTCTGGGCAGACATCATTTCGGTGCGGTTGGGGCCAGCATTGACATGGCAATGAACGCACGACTGATTGCAAAGGTACCCAAGGTTGACCTGCAGGGTGTTAACGCTCCTACGCTTGATGGCGGGAAAACGGGATTTGCGTAGGAGAGGTAGAACGTTGTGCATGCAGGCGTCTCAACAATAAAAGGTAGAACAAAGTCATTGTAGACTGGGTCGTTACCCAGAACATTCCTTACGCAAACAGATTTCATCGGCGGGCTCCGTATGAGGCAAAACCTCCCTAAATGCTCACTTTGGCGTGGTGCCGAAACATCGCTATTGGCCGATGACTGGATGGTCATGTTTTGTCAGTGATAAACCCTGAACAAAAGACCGCACTGCTAACCCTGGGCCGGCTTCCCAAGGCGCTGGATGTGGCACGGGCGCTGGCTGGCGCCGGCTACCGGGTTATCGTGGCTGAGCCTTTCGCATGGCATCTCTGCCGAGTATCACGATCGGTCAGCCGAAGCTACCAAACGCCTGCGCCCAATGACGGCCCGGATCGCTACCGACAGGCACTTCTGGACATCATTGAGCGCGAGCAGGTCGATTTGGTCGTTCCGGTCTCGGAGGAAGCCATGCACGTTGTCTTGCTGGCTCCAGCTTTACCTGCTCGCACCCGGCTTCTGGCCAGCCGCGCCGATCTCGTGAGGCAACTGCACGACAAGCAAGCCTTCATAGCGCTCGCCAGGGAAAATAAGCTACTTGTTCCCGACACCACACGACTAGGGACTGAGCAGGCGCGGCAACTGATTGCGCGAGAGCCGGTGGTGATCAAACCGGTTTATTCCTGCGCAGGCAACGAGATCGCGTTTCTGGCAGCGGGTGACCCGCTCCCCGCGGCAGACCCGAACCGACCGTTACTGGTGCAAAAGCGTCTAGACGGTGCGCACTTGAGTACGCAAAGCCTTGCACATCGTGGCCGCCTGCTTGGATCAGTGACTTATCGGGGAACGCTTTTTTCGGGCACCGTCGCCGCTGGGTTTGAGCAGGCGCCCAACGCCGCAGTAGACGACTGGGTAAGAACCTTTGTAGACCAGACGCAATACAGCGGTTTTATCGCGTTTGACTTCATCTGCGATGAGCGGGGTCGGCCCCACGCAATCGAATGCAATCCCCGCCTCACGAGTGGCATTCACTTCATGGAACCAAGCTCCCTGGCCTCGGCAATGCTCAATCCGGCATCGGCATCAGAGATCTTGTTGAGGCCCGCCACGAAACTGCATCAGTTCTACACAACCCTCACAGAAAGCCAGTCAGCAATGTTTCGCCCGGCCAAATTCAAGCCCTACCTGGACATGATGCGAAGTCATCGTGATGTGACGTGGGACAAAAATGATCCGTGGCCGTTTTTGCTGATGACACCTTTGTCATGGCCAATCCTTTCGCGTGCGATCCTGCGCGGCATAAGCCTAGGCGAAGCCGCCACTCAGGACATTGCACGACTATCTGCCAAGCACTAAGCGAACAGGTGATTAAGCGCCGAAGGCCCGGCTCACCTTGATCATGATCTGGCGCGATGGGCGAGTTGTTAGGCGGGCAACCGGCTGGACTTTGTCCGCATCGACCGCACTGAAGTCATACCGCCTCGCCAGACGTGCAATGATCAACGCACTTTCCACATTGGCAAAGCTTGCCCCAGCGCAAACCCTGGGGCCCACCCCAAATGGCAGATAGGCACCTGCGGTGAGCTCACCTTCGCGTGCCGGACTAAAGCGATCGGGGTCGAACATCTCAGGTGTCTTCCACAGCTTTCGATGGCGGTGGATGGTCCACGGCGACACCATGATCATGGCCCCCCGCTTGGCGGTTAGCTTGCCAAGTTTGGTTTTCTCCATGGCCACCCGGGGAATGAAGGTGATCGGTGGATACAAACGCAGCGTTTCGCGGAAGACATTGCGTACAAACGTCAGGTCACGAATTTGCTCAAACTCGATGGGGCCGTCGCCTGCTACCTGCTTCACCTCCTCACGAATCCGCCTGGTGACATCAGGCCGGGTGGCCAGAATATAAAACACCCAGGTCAAGACGCTCGCTGTCGTTTCATGACCTGCCAGAAAAAACACGCCAAGCTGATCGATCAGTTCTTTGCGCGTAAAGGCAGCGTTATCAACCGGACTGCGCGCCTCAATGATGGCACTGGCAATATCGTTGAAGGCGTGAGACGCTGCACCCAAGTCAGCATCATTCGACGCAAGATGCGAGTCAACCAGTTGGCCAAGGTGGCGCCGGATTCGCTCGCAGGCGTTTAACACGTCCTGGTGCTGCTTCACTGGCGTGAAGGCCGGTTCAAAAATGAGTCGGCGCAACTCAACCTGTGCCACTGAGCGCTCAAAAACCGTGAATGACTCAAATACTTCTTTGGCAATTTGTGACTTCAATGAGGTCGTAAACACCGAGCGGCAAATGATGTCTGCCGTCAAATGGCTCATCGTCAAATCAAGTGAAAATGATTCCTGACTTGCCGCTTGTCTGTCTAACCGCTCCTGGTAGTCGTCAACGGCCAAGACCATCGAGCCGAACGCGCGATTGATCCGCATCATCGACAGCGCCGGGTCAATCATGTCTCGCTGCCGGCGCCATTGCTCACCGCTCGAAACAAAGATGGACTCTCCAACAAGTGGGTCAAGCGCGCTGACCATTAAGTCGTTTTTTGGAAAAATCCCATCTGCATCTGTTAGTACCCGGCGAGCAAGCGCCGGATCATTCACGACCAGGATGTCGCGCCGAGAGTAGCCAAGGCGTCCTACCATGTTGTGGTATGCGTTCGCCGGCAGCAGGCCAAGTAAGTTGCCATCGCCTTGCAGAATCACCCTGATCAGAGACGCGATCGGCGTCATCGGCCTCGGCGCAGGAGGTCGAAACACCTGGGTCGTTTCAGATTGCGTTGAATTGTTCTGGGGCATGGCAGTGCAGGTTTTCACCGTGAAAGGTTTCGAACATAATGGTGCCATGACAAGCCTGCAGTTATTTCATTTATTGGTCGCCGGACACATCGCAACCGGCGCCATCGGCTTGGTTGCTTTCTGGGTGCCTGTCGCATCGGTCAAAGGAAGCCAGCGCCATCGCTGGTGGGGCCGGCTGTTCGTTCGCACGATGCTCTGCACTGGTGTGTTCGCCATCGCGATTAGTCTGGTCACGCTAGTCGACCCGGTCGGCACCCATCCCAAGTTGCTTAACCATCCTGAACTATCAGACCCGCTCGTCATCAGCGCCATCTTTGGCTGGATGATGCTTTACCTCGCGGTGCTCACAATCAACCTTGCATGGTATGGCGATCAGTGCATTAAATTGAAGCGCCAACACAGCCAGCACAAAGCCTGGTACAACCTTATGCTGCAAGGCGTGCTCTTCATAGCAGCGCTCAATTGCGTATGGATTGGCTGGCAGATTGGACAGCCGCTCATGTTGGGCATCTCGGTTATTGGCTTTGCTACAGTGGCGACAAATCTTAGGTTCATGCTGACCGCGCACCCCTCACGCCATGCTTGGCAACTTGAGCACATCAAAGGCTTAGTCGGCGCCGGCATTTCGGTCTACACAGCCTTCTTTGCCTTTGGCGCGGTGCGTTATTTTCCTGACCTGGCTCTCTATCCAGGCTACTGGGCCATACCGTTGGTAGTCGGACTGGCACTCATTCTCTGGCATTGGAGAATCGTCATCAAACGAGCGGCCGGTTCACCAGTCCAGCAGCAGGCCGCTTCTTGAAGGCTCAGCCGAGCGTTGTCGTCGTAGGCGCAGGCATGGGCGGTTTAAGCGCCGCCATAGACTTGAGCCGGCAGGGCGCGCACGTGACAGTCATCGACAAAGCCAGCGCGCCCGGCGGCAAGATGCGTCAGGTCGATGCCAACGGCGAACCAGTCGATGCCGGCCCGACTGTCTTTACCATGCGCTGGATTTTCGAAGGCTTGTTTCGTGACGCGGGCACGAGCGTTGCTGACGAGGTGGCACTGGCTGAAGCACAACTGCTTGCCCGACACGCCTGGACCACTGGCGGATCATTGGACCTATTTGCCGACATTGACGCCTCGGTCGAGGCAATTGCCGAGTTCTCCAACCGCCGCGAGGCTGACGCTTATCGCAAATTCTGCGCCGATAGCGCAGACATTTTTTCGACATTGAAAGATTCATTCATTGCAGCCCAACGCCCAAGCATGATGGGCTTGGTGTCACGCGTGGGCCTACGCAAGATCAATGCGCTTTTGCGCACGCGGCCCACCCAGACGATGTGGTCCGCCTTAAACGGCTACTTTAAAGATCCAAGACTCGTTCAACTATTTGGGCGCTATGCAACCTATTGTGGCTCCTCGCCGTTGTCAGCACCTGCCACGCTGATGTTGATCGCCCATGTCGAGCAAGACGGCGTTTGGCTGCTTCGAGACGGCATGCATTCTTTAGCGCGCGCGATGCAACGCATTGGCGAGCGCCACAGCGCGCAGTTCCGCTATGGCGAAGCGGTTTCTGAAATTACAGCAAGCGACGGGCGGGCTACTGGCGTCATCCTGGCCAGTGGCGAACACCTCGAGGCGGACGCGGTGGTCTTCAATGGTGACACCCATGCACTGGCTAGCGGACTATTGGGTAATGCGGTGCAGGCTGCCGTACCCGCAACGCCCCGTGCGAAACGATCACTGTCTGCCGTCACCTGGTGTGTTCAGGGAAAAAGCACCGGGCTAGAATTGGCCCATCACAATGTGTTCTTTGCCGAGAACTATCCCAGTGAGTTTCGCCGTATTTTTGGTGCACGAGAATTGCCGGCAGAGCCAACTGTCTACATTTGCGCACAAGACCGCCATGACGGTCAGACAACACCTACTGACAGTGAACGCCTCCTGATTCTGATCAACGCTCCGGCTGACGGTGACGAGACATCATTTTCCAGTGACCACCTAAGCCAGTTGCATGAGCAAATGCAAAGCGTGACTAACCGCTGCGGCCTCAACCTCATAACAGATTTACCAACAGGTACAACAACCGCACCAGACGGCTTCAACGAACTGTTCCCTGCTACCGGCGGCGCACTTTATGGGCGAGCGAGCCATGGCGCCAATGCAAGCTTTGAAAGGCCAGGGTCTCGAAGTCGGCTGCCGGGCCTGTACCTGGCGGGAGGCTCAGTTCACCCAGGGGCTGGCGTCCCAATGACCACAATGTCCGGACGCCTCGCGGCCGCCAGCCTGATGCAGGATTGGCAACCCTGAGCTGGCCGCAACCGGCCGAATCCAGCGAAGTTGGATCAGTCTGGTCGACTCACGGGAGCCGGCACTAGCTCGTCCAGAATTTTTGCCGAAGACAACACGCCCGGCATCCCTGCCCCAGGATGCGTGCCTGCACCGACGAGGAACAAGCCCTCGGCTTCTTCTGAGCGGTTGTGCGGACGAAACCAGGCGCTTTGCAAGAGCTTGGGCTCCATAGCAAACGCAGCTCCTTCCAAAGACATCAGCCGCTCTTTGAAGTCGAACGGCGTCAACATGCGCGAAGTCACGATGGCATCGCCAAGCCCTGGCAACAGCGTTTCTTCGAGGCGCTTCTGAACGGCGGCACGATAAGGTTCTGCCTGCGCCTGCCAGTCGGTGCCGCTCTTCAGGTTGGGGACTGGCGCGAGCACATAGAATGAATCACATCCTGGCGGGGCAAGCGACGGGTCGCTGGCTGTGGGTCGGTGCAAGTAAAGACTGAAATCTTTGGCCAGACGTTTGCGCCCAAAGATATCTTTCAACAAGCCCTTGTACCGAGGCCCAAGCACCATGGTGTGGTGATAAACATCATCAAAGCGCTTGTTCGTGCCGAAGTACCAAACGAAAAGACTCATCGAGTAGTCAGCCCTGGCTAGTTTCGCATCGGTCCAGCGCTTACGCTTGTGTTCACTTAGAAGCTCACGATAGGTCCAGCCTGCATCAGCGTTGGAAACGACGATGTCAGCGTCTATTTGTTCTCCGCCAATCAAGCGTACCCCGCTCGCCTTTCCCTGCTTAATCGTAATTTGCTCAGCCGGTGTGTTGTAGCGAATCTGACCTCCCCGAGCTTCGAACAAATTCACCATCCCACGGACAAGCGCGCCCGTCCCTCCCATCGCGTAATGAACACCATACTTCGATTCAAGATGCGCGATCAGGCAATAGTAGGCGGTCGTCGTAAACGGGTTTCCGCCAATCAGGAGCGGATGGAAACTAAACGCGGTTTGAAGCCGCGGATCTTTCAGAAATCCACTGACTCGCTTGAACACAGACCAATGCCCACCCAGACGCACCATGTCCGGGGCGGAGCGCAAGGTAAACCCAAGGCTGTGAAACGGTTTGTCCGCCAGGTCTTCAAACGCCACTTTGTAAATGCGTTCGCTTAACGCCATGAGCCGCTTGTAGCCTTCGACATCATCAGGGCTGAACCGGCGAATCTCCGCGATCATCGCGTCCCGATCCGACGAGTAGGAAAAAACTGACCCATCGTCAAAACGGATTTTGTAAAACGGATCAGATGCGCGCAGATCGATATGATCCGACATCTTCTCGCCACATAGCGTCCACAACTCTTCGAACAAGTAAGGCGCGGTGACGATTGTCGGCCCGGCATCAAAAGTAAAGCCGTCTTGCCGGTAGGTATACGCCCGCCCGCCTGGCCCGTCGAGCTTTTCAACCATGGTCACGCGGTAGCCGCGAACAATCAGCCGGATAGCCGCCGCGAGACCGCCGATCCCCGCACCGATCACGACAGCATGCTGGGCGTGTTTATTCGGGGCAGCGTGCTGCCTGATTTGACGAGGAACCTGGGGGGTTGGCGCCTTAGTGCCAGTCCCGGAGGGCACTGACAGGCTGGGGCTTTGATTATCTGTCCACATAGCGTGACAGTATGTGTGTCAATCTTTACTGTCAAGCCAGATTGACGGACTTCCAGACTTCAGTTGACGGCGTACTTTGGAAATTGCCAGCAAGCTGCGACAAGTTGAGTCAGGTTGCCAGTTGAATCAAGTTGCTAGCTGAATCAAGTTGCCTTAGATGAATTTGGTCGGGACGGAGTGATTCGAACACTCGACCCCCTGCACCCCATGCAGGTGCGCTACCAGGCTGCGCTACGCCCCGAACAAGCCCATAAGTATATCAGTGCTTGAAGCCCAAGCTGATGATTTCGATAGCCACTCAATCTGACCCTGCAATCAATCTTGCAGAACCTTGATTGCGGAAAGCAGGTCTTCCCGAATAGCCGCGAGGTCTTCAGCGTTCACGGTGTGTTCTACGGTAGCAGATGAGCCGTCGCCTTCGCCGCCTCGCGCATGACCGGCCCCTTCGCCCAATCGGTTGCGCGCGCCGCTGATGGTGAACCCCTGTTCGTAGAGAAGCTCACGAATTCTTCGCACCAATAAAACTTCATGATGCTGATAGTAGCGACGATTTCCACGACGCTTCATAGGCCTAAGCTGCGTAAATTCCTGCTCCCAGTACCGCAACACATGCGGCTTAACGCCGCATAATTCACTCACCTCGCCGATCGTGAAATAGCGCTTTGCGGGAATGGCAGGCAGCGTCACCGCGGCATCTGATTTGTTCGCTTGCATCGGCGTTAGGTAGATGCGTCTATTGACTGCACGGTCTCGCCATTGTCGGGCTCAGCCAGGTCACGGTCTACGGTGCCAGGCAAAGGCGCAATGGCCTCATCAATCTGGCCCTTCAGCTTCTGACTCGCGTGAAACGTCACGACACGCCGAGCCGAGATGGGAATCTCCTCACCCGTCTTCGGATTTCGACCTGGCCGCTGCGGTTTGTCACGCAACTGGAAATTGCCAAACCCTGAGAGCTTGACGCTCTCACCGCGCTCGAGAGATTCGCGAATCTCGTTAAAAAAACGCTCGACCATGTCTTTCGCTTCGCGCTTGTTCAGCCCAACCTGATCGAACAGCATTTCGGCGAGTTCAGCCTTCGTTAGAGTCAGCCCGCCGGAATCGGCGCCGCTATGGTGAGATGAAGAATGATTGCCTTCCGACGGCATGCCCAGCCTTTTTTATCGAGTGAAGCGGGCCGGATAGCCCGTACAAATGGTTTCCACTGACGGTTTCCACTAACCGCAATATTCTTTTAGTGCCATTTTTACCGCAAACGCGCAGAGAATTTTGACTGCAGGCCGGCCAAAACCGTCTCAGTCGCGGCAGCAACCTCTGCCTCCTCCAGCGTGCGGTCAGTATCTTGCATCCAAAGTCTGAAGGCAAGACTTTTTTCTTTATTTTCCAATCCTTTACCGCGATATTCGTCAAACAACCTGATGTTTTTAATGACGCCGGCTTTTTCGTTTAATTTAGATATTGAACGAATTTCTGCATCTATCTGAGCGGCAGGCACAGACTCGTCAATCACAATCGCCAGATCGCGAATAGACGGTGGGTACTTCGATACCGGCTCAAACACAATAGGCTCTCGGCTGAGCAATGGCTCAAGCAAGAGCTCGAACAACTGCACCCGGTTGTTTAGATCGAGCGACTGCTGAATTTTAGGATGCAACTCTCCAATCCATCCAACCGGTAGCGGCGCCAGTGCTTCTCCGCGATTGAGCAGAATCTGCGCCGAGCGCCCAGGATGCAGCGCCGGATGTGCCGCAGCCTGAAACATCAGGCGGTTGTCCGGGTCAAGCGATTCGAGGTCAAGCTTCAGGTCGAAAAAATCAACTGGCCGTTCACGCTCACCCCATTGCTCACCCGCCGCTGAGCCGGTTGCCACCGCAGCGATGCATTCCGGCTGATCGATACCGGCCACCGCCAGGTCACCGCCTGTTTGATTGGCGTTACGCCAAAACACTCGACCGGTTTCGAACAACCTGATTCGCGCAGCTTTTCTATTTTGATTTGCCAACATCGCGCCCAACATGCCACCCCAAAGTGTGGTTCGCATGACATCCTGGGTCTGCGCAATCGGATTAAGCAAAGCAATCGGATCGTGCTGCCCCAGTTGACGGTCGAGGTCTCCGTTAACAAAGCTGTAGTTGATCACCTCTTGATATTCGCGGGCCGCAATGGCACGTTTGAGCGACAGTGTCGACCGAACACCGTGTGGCGCCGGCCGCATGGGCAACGTCGCCAAGGGAGGTCGCAGGGGCAATTCATCATAGCCATGAATGCGCGCAACCTCTTCGACGAGATCTTCTTCGATGTTGAGATCGAACCGGTAACTGGGGATCTCTACCGTGACGGCCCCGGCAGACCGAGTCGCCTTGAAACCCAGTCGATCAAAGACGCCAACAATTTCGTCATCAGGCAGCGCCACGCCGATGAGTTGACGGGCACGATCAAATCGCAGACTTACTTGCGACGACTGAAGCTCGGTCGTCCATTGATCATCAATGGGGCCCACCTCACCGCCACAAATGTCGACAATCATCCGCGTGATGACTTCAATATGATCGACAGTTAGCGCGGGGTCGACCCCGCGCTCGAAACGATGTGACGCGTCGGTACTGAAGTTCAGCCTGCGGGCCCGACCGGCAATCGCGTCCGGCCACCAGAATGCAGCTTCAAGATAGATGTCCGTTGTGGCATCTGTCACTGCGGTGTCGTCGCCACCCATGATGCCGGCCAAGCTCTCAACCTGCTGCTCATCGGATATCACGCCGAAACTCTGATCGAGCGAGATCGTCTGGCCATTCAACAGTTTGAGCTTTTCATCTGGCCGCCCCCACCGGACAGTCAGACCGCCGTGAATTTTCGCGAGATCAAAAACGTGCGTTGGGCGTCCAAGTTCAAGCATCACATAGTTGGATATGTCGACCAGCGGTGAGATAGCTCGCTGGCCGGCGCGCTCAAGCCGGCTCTTGATCCAATCAGGGGTTTGCGCCCTAGCATTGATGCCCCGGATAATTCGCCCCGAAAAACGACCGCATAGATCAGCAGCCTCAATTTTCACCGGTAATCGATCGTCCAGCGTGACCGGTACAGGCTTGATGTCGGGTACGTTCAACGGAGACTTACTCAGAGCAGATACTTCCCGCGCGACGCCAAACACGCTAAGGCAATGTGCCAGGTTCGGCGTGAGCTTCAGCGTCAAGACCATTTCGTCGAGATCAAGATGATCCCGAATACTGGCACCAATCGGTGCGTCGGGCGATAGTTCAAGCAAACCAGCATGGTCTTCGGAGATACCCAGCTCGCGCGCAGAACACAACATACCGTTGCTCTTGACGCCCCGCATTTTGACGGGCTTGATTTTAAAACCGCCGGGTAACTCAGCGCCGGGCACCGCACAAGGTACGCGCATGCCGGCCGCCGCATTGGGCGCGCCGCACACAATTTCCAGCGAGTCATTGGCCCCAACGTTGACCTGACAAACCCTTAGTTTGTCTGCGTCGGGGTGCGGTGCAATATCAGTGATCTCTGCAACAACTACGCTGGTAAACGCAGGTGCAAACGGCTCGCGCTCTTCTACTTCGAGCCCGGCCATGGTCAGCCGGTTTGCCAGCTCTTCGCCGGACCAATTCGGTGCGCAAAAACTACGCAACCATTGCTCAGGAATTCTCATGATTCAGTCCGCAAACTGCTGCAGGAAGCGCAGGTCATTCTCAAAAAACAATCGAAGGTCACCAATGCCATGTCGTAACATCGCCAACCGCTCGATCCCAGAACCAAACGCAAAGCCGGTGAATTCTTCCGGGTCTAGACCAATGTTGCGAATCACATTCGGGTGCACCTGGCCTGAACCGGAAACCTCCAGCCACTTGCCCGCAAGCGGACCATCGGGAAACCGCATGTCAATCTCAGCAGATGGTTCCGTAAACGGGAAATATGACGGACGAAAGCGCATCTCGATGTCGTCGCGTTCAAAGAATTGCGCCAGAAAGTCAGCATAGACACTCTTCAGATCTGACAGGCTGATGTCTTTGTCAACCCAGAGGCCCTCAACCTGATGAAACATCGGCGAGTGAGTCGCATCGGAATCAACCCGGTAAGTTCTTCCGGGTGCTATGACACGGATCGGCGGCTGATGGGTACGCGCGTAGCGAATCTGCATGGGGCTCGTATGAGTGCGAAGCAGCAGGCCGCCATCTTCACCACGCTTGTCGCCAATGTCGACATAAAAGGTATCGTGCATGGAACGCGCCGGATGATTCTCTGGCGTGTTGAGCGCCGTGAAATTGAAAAAATCTTCTTCAATTTCCGGTCCATCCGCAACATCAAATCCGATTGACCGAAAGATCTGCTCTATGCGCTCAATGGTCAGCGTAATAGGATGCAGACCGCCCGCACTTCGGCCCCTACCGGGCAACGTGACATCAATGGCTTCTTCCGCAAGCTTGTCGTTAAGCTTGGCTGACTCAAGGGCAGCCGCTCGATCATTGACGAGCGCCTCAATCTGCTGCTTGACCTGATTGAGCTGCTTGCCTGCCGGCCCACGCTCGGCCGGCGCCAGTTTGCCAAGCGACTTCATGCGAGCCGTAATCGTGCCGTCTCGTCCAAGAAATTTGGCTTTGGCATTTGCCAGTGCGTGATCATCTTTGCTATCAGCAACTAGAGTTGCCGCTGTCGCAATGAGATCGTCTAAAGATTGCTCGTCAGACAAAATTGTTCCTGTAACCAAAAATAAAACGCCGGCCGTCCCTCACGGGAAGCGACCGGCTGGCTTGCGATTACCCGGATCTCAGGCGGCCAGCGTCGCTTTGACTCGCTCGACAATGGCACCAAACGCAGGCTTGTCATGAACAGCAATATCAGCCAGGACCTTGCGATCCAGTTCGATGTTGGCCTTGTGCAGACCGTTCATGAATGCGCTGTAAGTCACGCCGTGCTCACGCGCTGCGGCATTGATTCGTGCAATCCAGAGTGCTCGGAACACCCGCTTTTTAGTGCGCCGGTCGCGGTAGGCATACTGCCCCGCCTTCATCACGGCTTGATTAGCAACTCTGAATACATTTTTCCGACGACCGCGGTACCCCTTTGCGGCAGCCATCACTTTCTTGTGGCGGGCTCGGGCGATGACGCCTCTCTTAACTCGTGGCATGTGGGTCTCCGATCAGGCGTAGGGCAGCATAGCGCGAACTGACTTCACGTCTGACTCGTGCACCTCAGTCATACCGCGAAGATTGCGCTTGGTCTTGGTGGTCTTCTTGGTCAGGATGTGACGCTTGAAGGCCTGCCCTCGTTTGATGGTCCCACCGGGACGAACTCGAAAGCGCTTGGTGGCGCCTTTCTTGGACTTCATTTTAGGCATGATGCCAACTCTCTTTTTAATGCCTTGCCAGGAGGTCGAATCTTTCGACGCTTGATACCCTGCTCGGCTTCTTAGGGCCACCTGCGGCGGCCAGTACTACCTTGCTTACTGCTTTTTCTTTTTAGGGCCCATCACCATTACCATCTGCCGGCCTTCCATCTTGGGCATCGACTCAACGTTTGCAATCTCTTCAAGATCATCTCTCACGCGTTCAAGCAAACGGTATCCAAACTCCTGGTGAGCCATTTCGCGACCGCGAAAACGAAGTGTGACCTTGGCTTTGTCACCCTCTTCTAGGAAGCGCGTCAGGTTGCGCAGCTTGACCTGATAGTCGCCCTCTTCGGTGCGAGGCCGGAATTTGACTTCCTTGACCTGAATGACCTTCTGCTTGGCCCGAGCCTCATGAGCACGCTTTTGCTCCTGATACTTGAACTTGCCGTAGTCCATAAGACGGCAAACCGGCGGGTCTGCCTGCGGTGCGATCTCAACCAGATCAACTTCGGCTTCTTCGGCAGCGGTCATTGCCTCTCGGAGGCTCATGATGCCCAGCGCTTCATTCTCGACGCCCGACAAGCGGACTTGTGGGGCCGTGATATCCCCATTAACGCGAAGATTGCGGGATGTAGCGATTATCGTTTCTCCATATTCAGACCCTTTAAAACGCCCGTGGCATCCCAGCACACGGGCGGCAAAACCTACTCAATTAAACCATTTTAAACTTTTGCAGCGATGTCAGCCTGCAGGCGTTGAACAAACGCTTCAGGCGCCATGGCACCTAGATTTTGATTACCTCGCGCGCGCACTGCAATCTGCCCGCTCGCCATCTCTTTTTCGCCTACCACGATGACGTACGGCAGCTTCTGCAAACTCAGCTCGCGAATTTTATAGTTGATTTTCTCATTTCGCAAATCTGTTTCAACCCTAAACCCTTGTTTTTTCAATGTTTCGGCCACCTGGCGGGCATAGTCCTGCTGATCGTCCGTAATCGTGGCAACCACTGCCTGGACAGGGGCAAGCCACGCCGGCATCGCACCAGCATGCTGCTCGATCAGAATGCCGATAAACCGCTCCAGTGATCCGACAATGGCCCGATGCAGCATCACGGGGGTGCGACGGGCATTGTCATGCGCGACAAACTCGGCGCCCAAGCGCTCGGGCATATTGAAATCGACCTGAATCGTTCCACACTGCCATTGCCGACCAATCGCGTCTTTTAGGGTGTACTCGATCTTGGGGCCGTAAAAGGCCCCCTCGCCCGGCGTTACCTCATAGTCAACACCAGCCTCATCCAGGCTTGTCATTAGTGCCTGCTCGGCGCGATCCCACTGCTCATCACTGCCCACACGCTTCTCAGGACGCGTGGCAATCTTGAACAAGACCTCTTCAAATCCAAAGTCTTTGTAGACCGCGAGCAACTGGGCCGTAAACGCAGCGCATTCAGGCAGGATCTGGTCATCAGTGCAAAACACATGGCCATCATCCTGAACAAACCCGCGAACGCGCATGAGACCATGCAAAGCACCGGATGGCTCGTTGCGATGGCATGAGCCGAACTCACCGTAGCGAAGCGGCAGATCTCGATAACTGCGTAGGCCCGCTCTGAAAACCTGAACGTGACCAGGGCAATTCATGGGCTTAAGCGCGTAGTCACGATTCTCGGAAGCCGTCGTGAACATGTTTTCTTTGTAATTATCCCAGTGTCCCGAGCGCTCCCAGAGCGAACGGTCAAGCACTGCGGGACATCGAATCTCAAAGTAGCCATTGTCTCGGTACACGCCGCGCATGTATTGCTCGACCTGCTGCCACAGCGCCCAGCCTCTTGGATGCCAGAACACCATGCCCGGCGCGTCATCCTGGATATGAAACAGATCCAGCTCGCGACCTAGCTTGCGATGATCACGGCGCTCGGCTTCTTCGAGGCGGTGCAGGTATTGCTTGAGTTCGTCTTTGCTGGCGAAAGCAGTGCCGTAAATGCGCTGGAGCATTTCATTATTTGAGTCGCCACGCCAGTAAGCCCCGGCAACCTTCATTAACTTGAAGACCTTGAGCTTGCCAGTACTCGGGACATGCGGACCACGACACAAATCGGTGAACTTGCCCTCTGAGTAAAGCGAGATGGGCTGGTCTGCCGGGATGGCAGCAATCAGCTCGGCTTTGTAAATTTCGCCAAGGCCTTTGAAGTATTCGACCGCTTCGTCGCGACTCACAACTCGGCGCTCGACCGGCTCATCGAGCTTGGCCAACTCACTCATCTTCTTCTCGATGGTTTCGAGATCTTCCGGTGTAAACGGCCTTGAGTAGGCAAAGTCGTAATAGAACCCGTTCTCAATGACCGGCCCAATCGTGACCTGGGCTTCAGGAAACAGCTCCTTGACAGCATAGGCAAGCAAGTGAGCAGTTGAATGTCGAATCACTTCCAGCCCATCGGGATCTTTGGCTGTGACGAGAGACACCCGGGCATCCTGCTCAATAGGCGTGGACAGATCGACGAGCACATCGTCAACGCGAGCAGCAAGAGCGGCCTTCGCCAGACCGGGGCCGATGCTGGCAGCCAGGTCGGCTGGCGTCACTGGGCCGGGAAATTCACGGACAGAACCGTCAGGGAGAGAAAGCTTGATCACAGGCAACGCGTCTGGGGGCTCGCAGCCAACAGGACCCTTGTTCAGTCGCTTGGGAAACCGCCTGAAGGGCCCTGACAACTGAAGCCGGGCTTCTTAGGATCCGCCCGCCATCGCATGAAACCACTGGCGATGACGCCTCTGGCGAACATCAGTATTGGGTATGTCAGGTGAGTACTGGTAGGCGCGATTGGATTCGAACCAACGACCCCCACCATGTCAAGGTGGTGCTCTAACCAACTGAGCTACGCGCCTACAGCAGCAAGAATTGTAGCATCGACCGCCTCGCGACTGACCGGCGACTTGGCTGAATACCCAACAGTCGGGATCAGGCGGCGTGTTCGGCCCGAAGCAAACGCAAACGACCGGACCTCATGAGCTTCTTAAGCCTGCTCATCGGCTTGGACATGGCACGGCGGTCCGGGTGACGCACGAGCAAAGCGACGCTGCGCCGATCACTCAGCCAGGCAACCTTGAGGTTGACTCGCTGACCGTTTGACTGCCGATACTCGAGCCAGTCACCGCAGGCCATTGCGTCAATCGCCGCGCTGTCGGTCGTTGCTGAGGGGTCCGTTTGAGCCGGCAGGTCTGCAAGATCAATCTCCTGCAGCACTGACAACAATCGATTACCTCCAAGCGGAATTGTCGCTGCCGAGACATGATCGTCATTGGAGGCAAGGCGACCCGCCCCCTCCGTCACCGGTCCGACGATGCTGACGGTCGCCGGCGCGGTCGGCTGCCACATAGCTGTCTCAGACTCACTGAGCTTCACAGGTGTCCGTAAGACAGGCACTTGCGACTCATCAGATGCGGACGACTCGGCTTCAGGGCTTGGGCTAATACCTGCAGTCTGTGAGTTCCCGCTCGCACTGTCATTCTCACTCGCACGGGCGGTCGGAGGGTGCTCGCCCGGCAGGCGCTGCAGTTTGCGCAGATGAATCAAAAAGAGCTCATCAAAAAACGCTTGATGGTCTTGCTCTTTGGCACTTACCTCGCTCATGCCCAGATTGACCTGCTCAATCAGGGTCGGGATCCGCTGCGCTAGTTGGCGGCGATTTCCCGCGCCGGTTTGTCCGTCGAGGGTCCACAGTAAATCGTCAATGACTTGCTCAGCATTCTTGAAACTCGCACTGTTGGCCCCTTCTCTTAGCAGCGTTGTCCGCATGTAGCGCAACCAGACCGAATCGAGAAAAACCAGAACGGACTGTGGCAGCGCTCGCCCTGCGGTTCTGTCGGCAATTTGCGCCCTTAAATGCTCACTGACACGCCGTTCTTCATCGCGCGCCGGGCGGCGAGAAAAGTCCCGTCGATTAATCTGACCCGGCGCCTGATCAAACGAGCGCCGATCCCGCTCAAGACGCTCAATCAGTTGCGCCATGCCCGTGGCGCACTGATCGAACTCTTTTTCCACTTCCTGCGCAAGCGCCCGCGAACGGTCCGCCAGTCTTGCACTGATAATCTCGACGGCGCGCACAAGGGTTTCAATCCGGCGAAAGAGATCGCTATCTCGCGTGAGCTCCGCGCCGAATTCTGCTGCAAGCGCCCCTAGGTTTTCAAGCAACGCGCGAACTGAGCGCGGATGATCGCCGAGGTATCCCGGGTCGAGCAATGACAGCAAAAGGGCTGGCTGCTGAAGCCGCCACACAAGCGGCCTCAAATTCTCCGGCATTCGAAGATCATCAATGACGAGGTCAAACATGGCCGCGACCAGATCAACGATTGACAGTTGACTGGGCGGACACTGCTCGGCTCGCAATTGCTCGCGCACGGCTTCAAAGTATCGGCGACGTGCCTGCTTGCTATGCGCCTGCTCCCCAGCCTGATGAGCAAAACGCAGCGCATTATCTTCAATGCGCTCGATCGTACGCACTGCGGTGTAATCACCGAGTCGGGAACCAGCTGCCGTCACGCCGGCAACTTCGGGGCGAATGACCCCAGCAACAATCGCAGCCTGTAACGCACTCCCATCGCTATCCTGCGCGTGACTAAGCTGATGCGGCGCAGAAAACGAATCAGCCACTCGAGCACGGCTGGTCACGCGCTGGACCCGCGTTTGGGCATTTGCGACTTGAGCCGGCGCACGCTTGGGAGGCACCTGAAAAGACTCATCACTGGGTTGCGTGTCTTGTATTTCTGGACTCTTTGGCGCGAACACTTGTTCAATCGAAGCCCGGTCAACCGTGGGCTGTTTTGGGCTTTGGAGCGAGCGCCCAAACTGAATCGCAGGCTCTGCTGGTGCGGCGTCGATACTCAGCGCGTCCATAAAGTCATCAGTCGCCATCAGGACGTTGAAGAGGCTTCTTGCATTCTCACCTAAAAGCAGTGGCTCAATGATCGATCGTTTCTCAGGTGTGTCAAGACAATCAGTGAGGCAGGCTAGATAGGCACGCGCCAACACATCTGCACCCAAGGGATTCTGCCGATCATGCGTCCAGCGAACCTTGCTGATGGCATTAATCCGATGTGCGTACGCTTGATAGTCACGCTGCCCGCAGAGTTGGACAGCACTGGCCAGCCGATCGGCCACGACACTCAAGGAGGGATGCAGGCGAACCACGAAGCTCGCCTCTGGTCTGGCAGCAAACCTGAGTCGCTCAACAACCAGGAAATCCAATTCGTTCTGAGCATGCTGAATACGCCCACTGATATCGGCCACTAGTTCTGCAACGACCTTGCGCAATTCGGGCGCGAGGTAGGTACTGGCGGTTGCGCCAGTGTGCTCAGACAATCGCAGCGTCGCCACGAGCACACTGAGACACTCTCGCGTTGCGTCGCCGAACCGTGAGCGCATGTGCCGACGGACCCGACTGAAGCGGCTCGAATGAGATCTCATTGATTTACTGGTTCGAATCATGAATCACGCGACCACCAGGCTTACGCCTTCTGTTGCGGTTGCAAAGACTGACAACCCTTCTCCCCGTTTTAATTCTAGGCAGGACTGCTCAGCGAAAAGCTCCTCTCAAAACTGACACAGTCGAGTGCATGTTTTGTCTCCAACAGCCCTGGTTTATCACCAATTTTGAGTCTGTCGGCGGGACTTACATCAAGTTACGAACGCGTCTCTGAATTATTGCAAAGGGCGGTCATCCCTGTCGACCGGAAATGTCACGACATAGCAACTTGCATAGCGCGCAGACGCCGCAATTACGTTGGGCGGCTCATCGCCACACGTAAACGATTGTCAAGAGCACAGCAGCAATCAAACCACCTGCAATCCAGCCCAAGCGCAAACGTGCCGGACTGGATACCGGACCAAACTCAATCAGGAGTACTCGCGCACCAAAGCTAAGGTGAACAATGAGCAAACCAACTAGCGCCCATGACACCGGTTTAAGCCATGGCAAGGCAGTTAGCGCTAACGATTGCTCAAGGGCTGCCTGGCCGATGAGTGACTCGCTAAACACAGCGAGATGAAAGGGCAGAAACAGAGCCAATGCAAGCCCTGACACGCGGTGACCCAAAACAGCAAAGCGCATGACACGAAAAGAATTCGTCACCACTTTCAAACGCCGTTTGCTGCGTACAGGCCCAGCGCGGCTCTGGCACCAAACACAAGCGTTGCAACGGCGAAGAGCCCCGTGGCCACGCTCACCTGAGCGGAACTAAGCCAGGGTAAAAGGCGTCCGACCTGCCACAGGCCGATGGTTCCGTGTAACGCCAGCAGCACCACGAATAGAGCATAGAAAATCGCCCATGCAATGCTGCCGCTTGTCCGGCTCAACACCTCCTGCGCCGTCAGACCGGCACTACCGATCAGCAATAGGGTTACCAAATGCCCCAGCACAAACGGAACGAGCGCAAGTGCTGAGTACCGCTGCATGCGAAATAGCCAACGGGGCATGGCGCGCCGACGTCAGGAAACGTGCAAACGAGAGCTGGCCGGCAAACCCGCCTTTAAAAATGCCATCTGGTCACCCTGAATGTGCCCCATACGCGCCTGCAGAATGAGGTCTTCCCACCGGCTAGGCGTATAAGGCAAGTAGAGCAGTGGCATATTGGCCTCTTCGGGCGTCCGATTGGCTTTGCGCTGGTTGCAGGCACGGCACGCAGCGACAACATTCATCCACTGATCAGTGCCGCCCCGGCAAATTGGCAGGATGTGCTCTCGCTCCAAGCCGGAATCAGGAAACTCATCGCCGCAATAGGCGCACAAATTGCAGTCACGGCGAAACAACTTGTGGTTGAAGCGGGTTAGGCGAGGCGCTGTTCTCAGGAGGCGGTCAGCCATCGACGTGCCCTGAACCGCGATGATCGGATGGATGTCCAGGGTTGAACGGGTGCCTGTCATGCGGGAGACGCCACCGTGCAGCCGGACGCAGTCGTCCCCGAGGGTGTAGGCCACCGACTCTGTTGCATAGTAGCGGGCTGCTTCTTCCACGCCGATCCACATCTGTGGCACGCCACTGATGTCGATCTTCAAAACACGCGCGCTCGAAACTCGGGTCTCAATCTGCATCGCTGTCTTCTGGCTGCTGTCTAAATTGCTTTTGGCGCTGGCCAAGATTACAAATGGCAACGCCCTTTCAACCGTCTAACATACCACGGTGAGATTTCCCGTGTGAGAAGCGGGCGTTTTAGTGCCGGACATCCCTCAAACCGATCTACTGATCAAAAACCAGCACGGATCTGGCAAGCCGACCGTGTCGCAGCTCTTCAACCGCCTCATTCACCTGTTCCAATGGCAGCCTTTGAGAAATCATCTCGTCGAGCTTGAGATGCCCCCGAAGATAGAAGTCAACCAGGCGCGGCATATCGACGGGGAATCGGTTCGAGCCCATCATGGAGCCTTGCAGACGCTTTTCCCCCAACAACTCGCTACCGTCTACCTGCACCATCGTGCCCGGCGGAATCATCCCGATGATGGTGGCTGTACCGCCTCGGGCCAGCATTTGAAATGCCTGTTCGGCAGTGGGCTTAAGGCCAATCGCCTCAAATGCATGATCGACGCCGCCACCGGTTAGTTCGCGCACGACCTCTACTGAGTCAACCTGGCCTGCATCCACTACATCAGTAGCGCCAAACGCCCGTGCCAGATCCAGCTTACTGGCGACCTGATCGACCGCGATAATCCGGCCTGCGCCCGCAATCGCGGCCCCATTGACGGCAGAAAGCCCCACCCCGCCACAGCCGATAACCACCACGGTTTCGCCTGCCCTCACGGCGGCTGTTTGATTGACCGCGCCAAACCCGGTCATCACGGCGCAGCCAATCAGTGCCGCCCGGTCAAATGGAATATCCGGGGTAACAGCCACACAGGCATTCTCGTGAATCAGCATTTGCTCGGCAAAGGACGAAAGGTTCAGAAACTGAACCATGTCTTTGTCGGCCGTCGCGATGCGCGGCGTGTCTTTGCGCCGGCGTCTTGTTTCGGCGCCTGAACACAGTGACAGATGTCCCGTCACGCAATGAGCGCAATGGCCACAAAACGCAGACAAACACGTGATGACATGATCGCCCGGTTTGACCGTTCTCACCTCCGGCCCAACCGCCTCGACTACCCCGGCAGACTCATGCCCCGGCACAGTAGGCAACGGATACGGATAGAGCCCGTCAATAAAGTGCAGATCGGAGTGACACACGCCCACCGCACCCGTACGAATGAGCACCTCATGCCCCTTGGGTTTGTCGATTTTGACGTCTTCAATGGTGAGGGGCTTGCCCACTTCGTGCAGTACCGCGGCTTTCATGCTTTATCTCCTGGTTGTTGGGGCCGTGAGCGAGCCAAGTCTTTTGACGGCTTGCAAGCGAACAAATTGATAGCCTGCATTGACATCACCGGCAAAGAGTCTGGGGGCAACACCTCAAAGCGTGATCTAACAATACCGCGATCAGGCTTTGAGCGCGACTGCCGTGCTTCAAGCACAGTGGCCCGAACACGTAAAGTGTCGCCCGGTCTCACGGGTGCCAGCCATCGCAGTTCATCAATACCGGGCGAACTCAAACTCGCGACAGAAGAGATGTACTCGTCAACAAGCACGCGCATCATCATGGATGCCGTGTGCCACCCACTCGCAATCAGTCCGCCGAAAACCGACTCGGTGGCGGCCTGCTCGTCAATGTGAAACGGCTGAGGATCGAATTCGCGCGCGAACCGCACGACGGCCTGCTGCTCCACCTGAAAGCCGTCAAACTCATAGACTGTGCCCGGTATGTAATCCTCGAACCACCGATCATGGGCAGGCACTGCAAACCGGCTCAAGGGCATTGCGTGCCCAGTGATGCCCGCTTCACTCAAACCGCCCTCTCGAAAGTGACGAGTTCTACGCCCTCCTCGACCTGGTCACCCTGCGCAAAATTCACCCTCGCTACGATGCCATCTGCTGGCGCAGTGATGGTGTGCTCCATCTTCATGGCTTCCATGATGAGCAGCGCATCCCCTTTGCTAACCGTTGCGCCGGCTTCAGTCTTAACGGCAATGATCTTGCCTGGCATCGGAGAATTCAAGCCCCCGCTGCCGTGCTCCGAGGCCTCGGCCATCGCAACCGGATCATGCCGCACGACCTGAAACCGGTCTAAGCCATCAAAGATATACACAATGCCGTCGCGTTCCACCACCGATACCTCACTCAGGTAGCCATCGATAGCCACGCGCATACCTGCGCCTTGCAGCCGATGGCCTGCCACCTGGTAGACCTGGTCGTGCAATCGGAACTCGAACCCGACGGATGTGATCTGAACCGACACGTTGACAAGCGCTTCCGCCACATCAAACGAGACCCGCCACCGCGCCGGCAAATTCAAACGCCAGGCATCGCGAAGATGCCACGGGGAATGAGCATCAGTTCCCACGGTCGGTTTTGCCTGGCTGGCCAGGCGCGCGGACTCACGCTCTTCGAGAAGTCGGTGTAAGGCGGCAATACAGAGCGCCCGATCGTTGACAGGCGCGGCGGGTGCAAACAAAGCGTCAGACTCACGCTCAATCAGACCGGTATCCAGATCCGGCGCTACAAAAGAACCACTGCTCACCAGACGCGACAGGAACGGCACATTATTCGAAACGCCCAGAACATGGAACTGCCCCAGGGCCGTATTCATCCGGGCCAGTGCCCGCGCCCGATCAGTATCGTGCACGATGAGCTTTGCGATCATCGGATCGTAGAACGGTGAAATGACATCACCCGACTCAACACCCGTGTCCACGCGGACCTGCGAGTTTTGAGCAGGCAAACCAAGCCAGTGCAACTTACCGGTAGAGGGCAAAAAACCGCGCTCAGGATCTTCTGCATATATCCGAGCTTCAATAGCATGACCCGAGATCGTCAGCTCTGCCTGCTGGCGAGGGATCGGTTCGCCTGCGGCCACTCGAATCTGCCATTCCACAAGATCAAGCCCGGTGATCATCTCCGTCACCGGATGCTCAACCTGGAGACGCGTATTCATCTCCATGAAATAGAAACTGCCATCCTGGTTCGCAATGAACTCAACCGTTCCGGCTCCCTCGTAGCGAACCGCCTGGGCGGCTTTTACCGCAGCTTCACCCATTGCCGCGCGACGCTCTGGCGTCATGCCTGGCGCAGGCGCCTCCTCCAATACCTTCTGGTGACGTCGCTGAACGGAACAATCTCGCTCAAACAGGTAAACCACCTGACCGTGGCTATCTCCAAAGATCTGGACTTCAATATGCCTTGGCTTGGTGATGTACTTTTCAACCAGCACCTTGTCGTCTTTGAAACTCGCGCCCGCTTCGCGCTGACAAGATGCCAGACTGGCTTTGAAGTCTTCAGCCTTCTCAACCAGCCGCATGCCTTTGCCACCACCGCCGGCACTGGCCTTGATCAGCACCGGCCAACCAATCTGCTCCGCCTGCTGCAGTAGAAAATCCGGATCTTGATTGTCACCGTGGTAGCCAGGCGTTAGCGGCACACCGGCTTCACCCATGATCGCTTTTGCCGCCGACTTACCGCCCATGGCGCGAATGGCAGAAACGGGCGGCCCGATAAACACAACACCAGCGTCTTCGCAGGCCTGCGCAAACGCCGCGTTTTCTGACAAAAAGCCGTAGCCCGGATGGATCGCATCAGCGCCAGTCTGGGCAGCGGCTGCGAGGAGTTTTTCGGGTTGCAGGTAGCTCTCGGCCGCTGGCGCAGGCCCAATAGCCACAGCCTCATCTGCCAGCCGAACATGCCGCGCAGAGGCATCAGCCGCCGAGTAAACCGCCACCGTCAGTATGCCCATTTGGCGTGCGGTTTTGATCACGCGACACGCAATTTCGCCTCGGTTGGCAATGAGGATCTTTTTTATTTGCATAGCCTACATCCGGAACACGCCGAAGCGTGTGGGCAGGATCGGCGCGTTCAACGCGGCCGACAAAGAGAGCGCCAGAACTTCTCGCGACTGAGCAGGGTCAACCACACCGTCATCCCAGAGTCGCGCACTGGCGTAAAACGGATGCCCTTGCGAATCGTATTGATCACGGATGGGCTGCTTGAAGCCGTCTTCATCCTCAGGCGACCAGGTCTGACCGGCGGCCTCAAGCGCATCGCGCTTGACTGTTGCCAGCACACTCGCGGCCTGTTCCCCACCCATCACCGAGATTCGAGCGTTGGGCCACATCCATAGAAAACGCGGCGAATACGCACGACCGCACATGCCATAGTTACCGGCACCAAAACTGCCGCCAATCAGCATCGTGAGTTTAGGCACCTGTGCGGTTGCGACGGCCGTAACCATCTTGGCACCATCTTTGGCGATGCCACTATTCTCATATTTACGTCCCACCATAAAGCCGGTGATATTCTGTAGGAACACCAACGGAATGCCGCGTTGCGCACACAATTCAATGAAGTGAGCGCCTTTTTGGGCAGCCTCAGCAAAGAGAATTCCGTTGTTGGCAATGATGCCAACCGGGTAGCCGTGCAGGTGCGCAAAGCCGCAAACGAGCGTTGTGCCGTAACGCGCCTTGAACTCGTCAAGCCGGGAGTCATCAACTACTCGTGCAATCACTTCCCGTACATCATAGGGCTGTCGGGTATCGGCTGGGATCACACCATAGAGTTCGGCCGGATCATAGCGCGGTGGCTCCGGTGAGCGGCAACTCAGGCTGATGGCTTTCTGGTGGTTCAGGTTTGAAACGATTTGACGCGCAATCGCCAGTGCATGCTCATCAGATTCTGCGAGATGATCAGCCACGCCGGACAAACGCGTATGAACATCTCCGCCGCCCAGGTCTTCCGCAGACACCACTTCCCCCGTGGCAGCCTTCACCAGCGGCGGCCCGCCCAGGAAGATGGTGCCCTGATCACGCACGATAATGGTCTCATCAGACATCGCTGGCACATAAGCACCACCGGCCGTGCATGAGCCCATCACAATCGCAATTTGCGCGATGCCCTGGGCAGACATATTGGCCTGGTTATAAAAAATGCGACCAAAATGCTCGCGATCAGGAAACACTTCATCCTGGCGTGGCAAAAACGCGCCGCCAGAATCCACCAAATACAGACAGGGCAAGCGATTCTGCGCGGCGATTTCTTGCGCGCGCAGGTGCTTCTTGACGGTCATCGGGTAGTAGGTGCCCCCCTTAACTGTTGCATCATTGGCCAGGATCATGCACTCGACCCCGCTGACCCGGCCGACCCCGGCAATCAGCCCGGCGCTTGGCGCGTCGTTGTCGTACATCCCGTAGGCGGCAAGCTGGCCAATTTCAAGAAACGCAGTACCGCCATCCAGCAATGCTGAAACTCGCTCACGAGGCAGCAGCTTGCCGCGTGCCTGATGTCGCTTGCGAGACGCTTCAGGCCCGCCTCTTGCTACGCCTGCGGCCACTTCACGCAGTTCATCAACTTGTTGCTGCAATGCCTTTGCGTTTTGAACAAAGGTCTTGTCGCGCGGATTAAGCGCAGATCGGATCACGGTCATGGAATCAGAGAGTCTCGCTGTAGAGTTCGCGACCAATCAACATGCGGCGAATCTCGGAGGTGCCAGCGCCAATCTCATAGAGCTTGGCATCACGCCAGAATCGGCCTACGGGGTAGTCATTGATGTAGCCGTTACCGCCCAGCGCCTGAATGGCTTCACCGGCCATCCAGGTTGCCTTCTCGGCTGAATACAAAATCGCACCCGCCGCATCTTTTCTGAGGGTGCGGGAGTGTTCCTGGCGGTCACAGGCCTGCCCCACGGCATACACATAAGCACTTGTGGCCATCCAGGTGGAATACATGTCGGCCAGCTTGCCCTGCATGAGCTGAAACTCACCGATGCTCTGGTTGAACTGCTTGCGCTCATGAACATACGGGATAACCGCATCCATGCAAGCCGCCATAATGCCCACCGGCCCGCCGGCCAGCACAGCGCGCTCGTAATCGAGCCCGCTCATCAAAACCTTGACGCCACCGCCTTCTGACCCGAGCACATTCTCTACTGGCACCTCACAGTCATCAAAGAACAGAGGGAAGGTATTTGAGCCGCGCATACCGAGTTTGTCGAGATGCTCGCCATGGGAAAAACCTTTCATGCCTTTCTCAATGATGAAGGCAGTCATTCCGCGTGGGCCGGCGTCAGCATCTGTCTTAGCATACACAACCAAGGTGTCTGCATCGCCACCGTTGGTGATCCACATCTTGGAGCCGTTAAGGACGTAGTGGTCCCCGCGTAACTGGGCCCGCAGCTTCATTGACACGACATCAGAGCCAGCGTTCGGCTCTGACATCGCCAAAGCACCCACCTGCTCTCCGCTGATGAGCCCGGGCAGGTATTTTTCTTTTTGCGCCTGCGTGCCGTTGCGGTTGATTTGATTGACGCATAGGTTTGAGTGCGCACCATAGGAGAGGCCAACGGCCGCTGACGCGCGCGAAATCTCCTCAAGTGCAATGATGTGTGCCAGATAGCCAAGATTGGCGCCACCAAACTCCTCGCCCACCGTAATGCCGTGCAAGCCAAGCGCGCCAAGCTTGGGCCACAGGTCAGCGGGAAACAGATTGTCCGAGTCAATCTGTGCTGCGCGAGGCGCAATCTCTTCACTGGCGAAGCTCTTGACGGTATCGCGCAGCATCTCCAGTGTTTCGTCAAAGCCAAAATTCAGGCGTTGAAACTCAATCATGTGTTCTCTCCAGACAAGGCGGGCCGAATGAGCCTACGCCCCCATTTTCGCGACGACACGCCCAACAACATCACCTTTCTTCAGCCGATCAAGAATCGTCGTAATTTCGGCTGGCTCGCAACTGGCCACAGGAATTGGCTTGAGCTTGCCCGAACGCGCCAGATCGACGACTTCACGCAGCTCTTGCAATGACCCAACATATGACCCCTGCAAGGTCATTGCGCGCTGGGCAAGCGTCACGAGCGAGACGGTCGTCTCACCGCCAAACAACCCGACCAGAATGTAGCGGCCGCCCTTTCGTAACACGGCCTGACCCAGCGCTGCTGTCTGGTCCATACCCACCAGATCCACAACACCAATGACACCCCCTTCAACGCTTGCCAAGGTTTTCTGAGCATCCGGCGCGCTGGGGTTAACCGTCAAGGTTGCACCCATATTGCGAGCAGCTTCGAATTTGCCTTCATCAATGTCGACGACTGCAATACTTTCATGGCCGAGCGCTTTCAGCATCGCTACGGCCATCAGACCAAGCCCACCTGCCCCAAGGATGGCAATCGTGTCATGCGGCTTGGCAGGCATCACTTTCTTGATCGCGCTGTAGGTTGTCAGACCAGAGCAAGCCAGTATCGGCGCATAGCTGGGATCGAGATCGCCAATGTCGATCAGGTACTTTGGATGCGGCACCAGCAGATGCTCTCCATAACCGCCCGGGCGCTGAATGCCAATGTAGCGCGGTTGCATGCACCAGTTATCCATCTCTTCGGCGCAGCGGTCGCACTTGCCACAGCCAGTCCATGGGTAAACCAGGCGCACCTGCCCAGCTGGTACATCGCCGGCTTCAGGGCCCGCCGATACCACCGTTCCCAGTGGCTCGTGGCCCATCGTGACAGGCGGCTTCATGCCGCGGTCGCTCATTTGAAACTTCTTGCCGCCACCAAGATCAAAGTAGCCGTCTCGAATATGGACATCGCTGTGGCAGACGCCGCAATAGTCGACCTTGATCAACACCTCAGTACCAGTGGGCTCAGGGATCTCGCGCACCGCGATCTGCAAGGGTTTGCCCCAATCAACCACGTCATAACTGTTCATACTGCCTCCATGTTTGAAATTCTGGTCTCATCGTTAGCCGGGCTAAACTGTCCGGGCCGCCAGTCACCGCCCACCCCAGGAGTATCCATGAAGATTGAGTTTGACACTGTCACTGTAGCGATAATTACCGGCGCGAGTAAGGGCATCGGACTTGCCTGCGCGCAGGCTATGGCTGCTGCCGGGGCTCGCTGCGTGCTGGTTGCCCGCAATTCCTCTCTGCTGAATGAAGCCGTCAAAAGCCTGAACGGCCCCGACGGACATCATATCGGCTTAACCGCCGATCTGTCGGACGGCCCCTCGGCAGCCGCACTGGTTGAGAAAGTTGAAAGTGATATTGGGCCAGTTGGCGTGCTAATTAACTCGGCTGGCGCTGCGCAGCGGTTTTCTGCTGACGAGTTGTCGCCAGAAGCCTTTGCCCAAGGCATGGACGCCAAGTATTTTCCTACTGTGCATCTCTTGGAGCCGGTTGCCAAGCGCATGGCAAACAGAGGCAAAGGCGCGATTGTCAATATCATTGGCCAGGGGGGTAAGCAGGCCTCGCCTATCCACATCTCGGGCGGCAGCGCAAATGCTGCTCTAATGCTCGCCACGGTTGGCTATGCGCGGGCTTACGCGGACAAGGGCGTACGAGTCAATGGCGTCAATCCTGGTTTGACCAATACGTCGCGCGTCAATGAGGGTCTTGAGGCTGCAGCACGCGAGAGCGGCGAGTCGCACGAAGTCTTACTGCAACAGGCAACGGCTTCTATTCCCATGCAGCGCATGGCAGAACCGGAAGAAGTTGCCAATGTGGCCGTCTTTCTCGCCAGTGATCTGGCCAGTTATGTCACCGGTGCACTCGTCCCGATGGATGGCGGCGGCCACGCGTCGATCTAACTCGGCATGTGGGTGGGGACGGATCGCTAGCCCTTCTTGAATTCAACCAGCAGATTATTCGCTGGCATTTCTGTCACGCAAGCTAATTGCATTGCATGCTCGTTAGCAGCCTGCTCAACGGCCTCAAGGTGGCGAATTCCCCAGGCAGGGTTACGCCCGCGTAGATCTTGATCGAAAGCCAGATTGCCGGGCGCAGTGGGCACACCAGATCTGACGAATGGCCCGTAGATTAATAGCTGGCCACCTGCGGGCAACAGACTGGCAGCACCTTGTATCAAGGCAGAACCAGCCGACCACGGCGCAATATGAATCATGTTGGCGCAATAAACAACGTCTGCGTGCTCCACTGGCCAGGCTGATTGCTCAACATCCAACTGCAACGGTGACAACACATTCGCAACGGGCTCTGCCGAACGGGCAGACTCAATTAGGCGTGCCTGAATTGACGCTAAGGCCTGTTCGCTTGGATCAGTGGGCTGCCATTCAAGATGAGGCAGCGACGCCGCGAAGTGCATGACGTGCTGCCCGGTACCACTCGCAATCTCAAGGACCCTTCCGCTGGATGGCAGCAATGGCATGAGCGCCGCGAGGATCGGGTCACGATTGCGGTCTGCAGACGGGCTAAACATGATTTGCTCGGACAACGAAAAATCTTCCATAAAAGCAAACTGCCGCCAGCCAGGAGGCCGACGGCAGTTTTCAACAACCGCTTGACTTCAGCGCAACCTTAATAGAGCGCGACCGGATTGATAATCATCTGAACCGCACCGCGAACACGGGCCTGCCCAAGCACAAACATAAACTCTGTCACGCCCTCTTTTGCGAGCGGGCCAGTGTTCATGGTCTCGAGGATGTAGATGCCATGCTGCTTAAGCAAAATCACGTGGCCGAAGAACGGGCGTCCTTCCTTCTCGGGCGGTACCGGCTCAAGACCCCAGGTATCCGCGCCAACTGCCATTACGTTCATTTTACCAAGCCAACTCGCACCGCCCTCACCCAGACCAGGCTCACTGCTCACCCAGGTTTTGGGGTCAGAGGCAAGCTTCGCATCTGTCCAGCCGGTGTGAAAGAGGACGACATCGCCTTCGCGAATCTCTACGCCCTGCGCCTTGGCAGCAGCCTGAATATCACCTTCGTTAAAGAACTGGCCAGCATCCAGATGCTCCTTACCAAAATGCTTGGCCATGTTGATCAGCACACCCCGACCCACCAGCGGCGGAATGGCGTGCGTGCCGAGTTTCTTTAATCCCGTGATCGCAGCGAAGTCTTTCTCATCGTTGCAGTTGTAGTACATGCCCTTCTGACCCAGATGCCCGAGGCCATCAATCTGCGAGCCAATGCCCACCCACGTTTGCAGCAAATCGTCGTTATAGCTTCCGTCGTAGCCAAAGAGGCGGGCGCCACCTTGCTGGTTGGGTTGAACGACCTGCAAAGAAAGCGAGCGCGGTGGGAACGCTGGTGTGGTGCCATCGATCACAATACCCAGCGGATGCGACTTACCCTGCTTGACCAGTGCCAGTGCCGCTTTCGTGCGTTCAGGACTCACGAGGTTTGCTGAACCAATCTCGTCTTTGGCTCCCCACTGCGACGGCTTGCAATCTTCTGCTGCCATCGCGGGCGACACCGCCATCGTCAACGCAGCAGATAATGCTGCAATAAGGGGTGTGAAGCGCATTGAATAATCTCCTGTCTCATTGTTATGAGCCGCAAGAGTAGCGCTGAATCCCGGGTCGTGACAAGCTCAAACACTTTTTGGTCACACATATGCCTAAGCTGGGTCATTGGCTCAATATCTGACTTTGCTTCGTTGGCACTAGAATCACGTATTACCGATATAAGTCCACCGATCAGCCTGTTTTGGGAGGTGTTTTGAAGCGAAGCGACCGGCAATCCAATACCAATGAAAACGCTATCCGGCCGAGGCATAGACGTTCATGAGTATTTGGATTGCCTTTATTAGCGTCTTTGCGCTAGTTGCCTATGCGAGCAATCGTTTCTCGCTGCAAAGCGTTTCATTGTCGCTAATTGCCGCTCTTGCCATTTTGTACGCGGTGCACCCTAACCCCGGCACACTAAGCGTTTCGAATGCGTTTTCAGGCTTTGCCAGCGAAGCGCTCATCACCATTGTCGCGTTAATGGTGCTTGGCAAGTCTCTTATTGTGACGGGCGCTTTGCAGCCAGTTGCCAATCTGCTCGGCGACGCTCTGTCACGTACCCCTCAGCTGGCGTTCCTGGCCGTTCTGGTAGGCGGGTTCGCGCTTAGCGGCTTTCTGAACGACACGCCCGTTGTCGTCATGCTGCTCCCTATCTTGCTGGGTGCAGCAGCCAGTGCCGGTCGATCAGCCGGCTCAATGCTTATGCCGATGAACTATGCCGTGATTCTGGGCGGCATGATGACCGCCATTGGCACCTCAACCAACCTGCTGGTCAACGGCCTGTCGGCTGATAACGGTGGGCCGTCTTTTAAGTTCTTTGACTTCTATCTGGTTGCTTTGCCCGCAGCGGCTCTGGGTCTGGTGTATTTGATGTTTATTGCGCCGCTCTTGCTTCGGAATAGCAACCAAAAGGAAGACGGACCTGCCGAAGAAGTCTTTCTAAGTTCAGTGCGGCTTAATCAAGACAACAAGTTCGTTGGTCAAACCGTGTCTTCGCTACGCACCGCGTTAGGTCAGCAGGTGCAACTCAAGCATTTGGTGCGAGGTGGACGAGAGGTGATGCGCTTCCCAACTGCTCGCCTTGACCGTGGCGACATGCTGGTTCTGTCAGGAGTCGCCACCGATCTCACGCGGGTGATTGATAGCAATGGCTTTGCCAGCGCCGCAAGTGCGCAGACCGATAAAACCAACGCCAGCGGCGACGATGGCAAGCTCCTGCGCCGACAATGTGTGGTTACTGCTGGCAGTCCCCTGGTTGGTAGGACCGTTCGAGAAAGTGGTCTGGAGACGCGCTTTAACGTGAGAGTGGCGGGTTTGAGCGAAGCCATTAGCGGTGACCACACCCGCACTTCCGGAGACGTAAAATTTGTGCCGATTCAAGCGGGTGACTCGTTGCTCATTGAGGGGACTGAAGACACTATCGCTAAGGCCTGCGAAATGCAGGCCATGATTGCGGTTGGACCTGCGCTGCGCAGGCGAGTGACCCGCGACGCAACACTTGCACTACTCATCTTCGCGATTGTCATTCTCACCGCGATATCCAAGGCGCTACCAATTTCGGTCGCGGCGGTGCTCGGCGTGCTCGCCTGCGTCATGACAAACGTTTTGAAGTGGGAGGAGATTGAGCAGTCGGTCGAATGGCGGATTGTGCTGATTGTCGCTTCGTCCATTGCCCTGGGGGCTGCACTGGTGCAGTCAGGTGCGATGACCGTCATTGCGCAATCCGTTACGACTGTCGCCGGTGATTGGCCGCTGCAGGCAACCATCGCCTTGGTGATAACCATCAGCGGCCTACTCACCAATTTTGTGTCCAATAACGCGGCCGCTGCCATCATGACACCGCTCGCACTGGAAGTGGGACGCCTGCTGGATGCCCCACTCGAACCCTTCGTGCTCGCGGTTCTGTTTGGCGCGAACATGTGCTTTCTAACGCCGATGGCCTACCAGACAAACTTGCTCGTCATGGCCGCCGGAGGTTACCGGTTCACAGACTTTACCAAAGTGGGCCTACCCCTTTTTCTATTGCTGATTCCCGCCCTCACAGCCTCAATGAGTTGGTGGTATCTCTAGGCAGGTTTCTACGCCGCCTTCTTGATCTTGTACTGCTGAGCGGCTGGGACCAGCGCGGCAAGCGCAACCCGCTTGATCTTCTCATCCGGATGAATAGCCGCCTGCGCCTGAACGGCCATGATGAGTGCTGCTGCCGCAGTCTGCCCCCAGAACCAATCGTCAATACCCTGGGCCGAAGTGTTCGTGCCCGGCTCAGCCAGGGCCGCTTCCACCCACCAGTAACGCAAATCTACCGCGGCCAATCGCAGCAGCTCCGGCCATTCGTCAATTGCGGAACCCGCAGGACAAACCGTCGTCCCATCGTGCAGAAAATCGGACATCAGTTTCAGAATATCTTGCGGTGGCAACCCGCTCGCGCCCACAATGCTTCTTGCCCCAGGGGCGGCCATTGACTTAGCGTGCCAGTCCGACAAAAAAGTCAATTCAGCACTGGCTGCGTCTGCCGGCTTAATGGCTACATCATGAGCCGGCAGTTCAATCGAGCAGAACTGCCCTACCGACGGCTCTGGCGGCGCATCTTCGGGAAAATCAGTATGCACGGCCGGTCCGTCTTCAACCTCAAACAAACCTAGCAGCGATTTCAGCACGCGAGTCTGAAAGGGCGCATCTTTCGGCACGCCAAACGGCCGGCCCAAGGGAAATGACACCCATAGCGCACGCGGCGGACGCAAAGCACTGCTGTGCTCTCGAATAAGACTTATAACAGCCGTTGGTACACCCGCAGCCTCTATGAAATGCCCCATCACGCTCACGGCGCGAGTGCAGTTCGGTCAAGCTGGGATGAGAATAGTGGCGTCTACATTGTCTTGCCGGAGTCGCTCGGCCAATTCAGCCGCCACCGACTCAAACTCTCGCGGATCGGAAAACGCGGACGAAACAGAATAGTGCGCGCTTGCAACCGAGCCAACGACGCCGGCTGCGGCCAGCTCACGCAGCCGGTCAAGTGGAAACAAGGTATTGGCATCGCGCTGAAACCCGGTTCGATCAAATCCTACCGAGCCTTGACTCATCACAAAATCATCTCCGGAGATGTCGCCGTCAAGCTGACGATACGATCGATCACCCATCCGAAATCGTGGCTGATCGCGCAAATGCAAACCAGCCGTAGTCACAATTGCAACTCGTCGCTCACTGAGCGCGGGGCCACTAACATACGGCTGAGCCTGAAACGCATCAGTCTCCATCGCACTGATCACGGCCGCCTGGTTCTCTGGCAGTTCACTGATTCTTGCCAAGTTAATTCTCCGGTATTGCAGGATTGCAAGCACAAGCTTACCCCACCGCAGATCATCGCGGCACCAGGCGTCGCAACGTTGAAAATGCTCGCGAGCAGCAAGCACGCGAGAACTTCATCAAGCCGGAACAGTTGGGCGCAGATGTCCTGTTTTAATGAAGAGCAGCGCGCCTTCGGGGCTATAAAGATCACTATGCCTAACACCCGCCGGTGCGACATGAAAAGTCCCCTGTGGCATCGAGATACCATCGACCATGATTTCACCCTCAAGCACCACACACTCTTCATCGTGTGGGTGATCATGAGCGGGTACCACAGCGCCAGGCGCCATTTGCAGCAGAAACGACTTGCAACTGCCCAATTCAAAAAGCACCCGCTTTTTGACGCCGGGCACGAAGTCTCGCCATGGTTGTGCGTCTTCGGGCCGCACGGTGATGAGGGCGTCAGGCAGATCGGAACGCCGGTTCTCGCTTGAGGATGATTTAACCGGCTCGTGACGACGCGCGCGTCGCAATAAATCGGCGCGTATACGCGCTTTGGTTTCATCAGGCGGGTCGATTGGTTCACCTGCTTCCAACAGGCGATCGAGCAGTTCCTGCTCCAAGACTGTGTCGTGTTTGGGCTCTTTCATTGAGACGCCTCTCGCTTGACTTGATTGTCGGCAAGCAGCGTTCTTAGTTGCTCCTGACCCCGCCTCAGATGACTCTTTACCGTTCCAAGCGGCATATTAATGTGCGCGGCAATCTCGCTGTGGGACAGCCCCTGGAAAAACGCCAAAGAGATGAGTTGCCGTTGGACGGCGCTCAAAGCCTCGAGGGCAAGACAAAGCGCTTTGTCTCGATTCCCATCGGCAAGTTGATCTGCCGGGTCATCCGGCTGAGCGACTGACCACTGGCTGCTCTCTGGCTCGCTGCAAGAACCATCAGTCTGCTGACTCGCTATCTCGTGCGGATCTGCAGCCGGCATGGCGCGATCCCGTCGCCGCAGCGCGTCAATACTCCGATACCTAGCAATGGTTAACAACCAGGCAATCGGTTTGCCACGGCTTAGGTCAAAACTGGACGCTGTCCGCCAGGCTTGCAAAAAGGTATCGCTTACAACCTCTTCGGCGAGCCCCGAATCACGGGTCACTTTAAGTGCCAAACCGAAGACGTGCGACACGAAGCGATCATAGAGTGCCTCAAGGGCCGTTTCGTCGCTCTCAGTCATGCGAAAAATCCAGTCAACCTCCTGTTGAACCGGATCAGCTGTAGCGGGTATATCGGCTGAAACACCCGGGGCGACAGACCCAGGGACCGACACCCCCAAATTTGCGGGTGCTCGGGCAGTTGGCACGGTGTGCCCCCTAGTAGAGGTTCTTAGAATCAAAGCATCCATAATGTCCCTACGGCGAGAAGAACCAACTGGATGCAGATTAGGCGAAAAAATTTGCCGTCCTTGTGACATCTCCCCGAAGCATCACATGACTGGCGCACTGTCGCAAGAGGCTTGTTCCACGTTGCGCGAGGATCCAATTCAGCCGAAGATCTGAATTTTGACCCATTCAGTTGTTCTTAGAAGAAGAAGCAGGTGGGCGGGTGCCCACCTAAGAGGATTGAAGTGACTCGGAGAATTCGTCAGGCAAGCCAGGCTACGCCAGCATCAGAGGCGCCGCTTCCATCGCCCCGAGGACCCGCTCACCCGGTATGGCGGATGGTCGTTCTTAGCGTGATGGCCTTGACCGTTGGCGCCGTTGCTTCGCTACTGGCCATAGCATTCGTCGAAACGGTGGCCTGGCTCAATGCCGTACTCCTGATCTCTCCAAGGGCCAGGGTTCAGGTTGAAGGAGCGCCCTGGATTCTGACACTGGCAACACTTGCTGTACCGACCCTGGGCGGTCTGGCAGTCGGCTTTGCCCATCGGTATTTGGCCCCTGCGCAACGGCCGCTGGGCCCGACCGATGTCATCAAGGCAGTACAGTTCAGGCGACGCTTGCCGGATGTTCGAAGCGGTTTGGTTTCAACCGCAACGGCCGCCCTCTCGCTGGGAGCAGGCGCCTCAGTTGGCCAGTACGGTCCGATGGTCTATTTGGGCGCACTGGTCGGTGATATCGCGCAACGAGTGCAGACGCGCATTCCGAACCTGCCGGCGATTGCCGTTAGCTGTGGTGTGGCGGCTGCCATCGCCACCGCGTTCAACGCGCCGATTGCCGGGCTCGTCTTTGCCCATGAAATTGTGCTGCGTCACTATGCTACCCAGGCGTTTGCCCCGGTAACCGTGGCAGCCGCCACCGGCTATGTGATCGCCAACGTGATATTTGAGCGGTCGCCACTTTTCTTGCTTGAGTTCGGTGGCGTGGCGCACGGCTATGAATTTGCACTCTTTGCCGTGCTCGGGCTCTGCGTGGCGCTTGTCTCGGTTGGATTCATGCGCTTGTTGTTGCGAACGTCTCGCCTATTTGCCGAGTCGGGGCTTAGATCAGAGATCCGACCTGCGCTTGCGGGGCTTGCGGTCGGGGCGACGGCCCTGGTGTTGCCCGACGTATTGGGTATCGGGACAGAAACACTGCGCTTCACGACCATTGGAGACGCCTTCGGCCTGACCGAACTCTTTGTGCTGGTCATCGCCAAAATCACGTTAACGGCGCTATGTGTCGGAGCTGGCTTTGCCGGCGGCGTATTCAGTCCGGCGCTCTTGATTGGCAGCTTGTTTGGCGCATTGTTCTGGTCACTCGTTGCCGGACAAGCTGGCGTGCCAACGTCAGGGGTTGCGGTCTACGCGGTTGGCGGCATGATGGCATTCGCCAGCGCTGTCATTGGTGCACCCTTGACATGCATATTGATCGTCTTCGAACTCACTCGAAACTACGACATCACGATTGCCGCCATGGTGGCGGTGGTATTTTCAAATCTTGTTGCGCATCGGGTCTTTGGCCGATCGCTCTATGACGTACAACTTGCTCAGAGTGGTCTTGATTTCTCGCTGGGTCGCGACCGGGCTCGTCTGGCGCAGCGCATGGTCGTCGAACTGGTCGCTCGTGACGCTGTTACAGTTCAAGCGGATGAAACGATTGATGAGGTTCGGCAACAGCTCGCCGGCAGCGGCTGGCACGAAGCCTTTGTGATCGACGCGCAGGGACGGTTCGTCGGCATGTTTTCTCCGATCAGTGTCGTTGACTATGCGACCGTTGGCGAAGCGTCATCTAAGCCAACGCTGCTATTTCATGAGAAAACCAGTATTGCTGAAGCCATGGAAAGACTGAGATCTTTTCATGGTGATGCAGTGCCAGTGGTTGAACGTCAGTCGGGCCGCTATCTTGGTGCCGTGGCTGAATCGGAAGTCGTCGCGGCCTGGCTTGATGAGGCCGCCGGACAACGGAGTGAGGAAAATGCGTCGCTTTGAGCCGTGGCAGCAATGCCTGTTAGTCATGCTTGTCGCCACCCTCAGCCGGTCAATGCCTGCTGTGGCCGAACAGATTACCGTGGTGAGCTGGGGCGGCGCATATGAACGCGCGCAACAAGAAGCGCTCATTGAGCCTTTCACCGCGCAAACCGGGATTGAGGTTGAACTGGTGAAGTATGACGGCACGGCAACCGACCTGAGTGATCGTGCCAAGGCCAGCGGCTGGGATGTCATCGATATGGTCGCCAACCAGGCCCACGCGGCCTGCGCGGCTGGTGCGCTAATGGAGATCGACCCCGTCAATTTGCTTGGCGAGACCGCACTACAGGACTTTTCGCCGGTCAAACCGACCCAGTGCTCGGTTCCGCAGAATGTGTACGCCCGCGTGGTGGCCTTCGATAACCGCGTGTTTCCGGGTGCGAAGCCCACTCAGATCGCCGACTTTTTCGACACTGAAAAATTTCCGGGCAAACGGGCGATAGAAAAAAGCCCCGACGGCATTCTTGAATGGGCGCTGATGGCAGAAGGCGTACCTGCATCGCAGGTCTATGGTCTGCTCAGTACCGACCGCGGCTTAAGCCTGGCATTTCGGCGGCTTGAGAGAATTAGAGAGGCGATTGTATGGTGGACAGACCCGGAAGAGCCGCCACAGATGCTTGCTGATTCAACCGTTACCATGGCGAGTGGCTTCAATGGCCGATTCTTCGCTGCCAAAGAAGATCGTCGCGTGCCGCTGAGCATCGTCTGGGATGCTCGCCTAACGGGTGTTGAAGTCTGGGCCATTGCAGCCACTACCGACGCGCCAGAAGCAGCCCGCCGGTTTTTGACCTTTGCATCAAGCCCTGACGCCATGGCCCGCTTGGCGGAACGAATTCCGTACGGGCCAGCACGGCGCTCAGCGTTTGAACGGGTTGGCCTGCATCCCGGTACCGGAACCCCCATGCTTGCACACCTGCCAAATGCGCCTCAGCACGGCGATCGGGTGCTCCTGCACGACAGTCATTGGTATACCAACACAGCCTCATTGCGCTGGCGTCGTTTCGACGCGTGGTTGGCCGCCGGCAGTTCGAAATAAGGATGTGCCTGCGACTCGACACTTACCTCAGACGTTATTGCGGCTGGCACTCACGTCATTGACCATACCTTCATCACTCACTAGGAGGAGGTATGAACACAAGCTTGCATCAATTCTGGCTAAAGGTGACGGCAGTTGTCGTCGGGTCGTTTGCGCCGGTCTTTTTTCTTGGCACCATAGCATCCAGTGCCGAGCCAGCCCGGCTAACGCTCGATATGCTGAGCTGGCCCATTGATGGTGCTCAATCGTTTCAAGACCAGACCACGCGCTTCTTGTCTGCGCTAACAGGCGGCTTTCTGATGGGTTGGGGAGTGTTGATTTGGTGTTTGTCCGGCGCCGCCTATGAGGCCGCGCCGGAGGCCGTCAGAAAGTCAGTTGTCACTGGACTGCTTGCATGGTTTGTGCTCGATAGTGCTGGCTCGGCCGCATCGGGCAACGCTTCAAATGTGCTGTTCAACATCGCGGTGCTATTGATTGCCGTTGGCCCGCTTTGGCGGAAAGCCAGCGAATAGATAAAGCTCAATGACCAGCAGGTCAGACGCTCGCAGGCGACCCGATCTCGGGCTGCTCAAACCATTGCAGCACGCTTTCCCACAGCAAGGCGGCGCTTGGTCGAAAGTAGCCCATATGACCAATACTCCGTTGTCCAATCGCACGCGGCTCCAGGTCGACCCCAATCCAGTCAGAGGCTGAGTACCCTTGCATAAAGGCATTGCGAGAAGCCGGCGTCGCCCATCGATCGTCAAGGGCGTTAGCAGCAACAATGGGGGTTTTGACGCTCGCAAATCTATCCCGCACAAATGCCACAGCGTCGTCATCAAAAAAGTAGTGGGGATAAGCGCACCATTTCTTCCAGTCACGGTAGACACCTAACGGAAGGTCTTCACCCATACCCAGCTTGCTCCAGGAGAGATAGCCATCCCACTTCACAAGTAACGGGCCAAGCAAGTGCCACATGATTAGTACCCTGAGCCGTTCGGTGCGCGGCATCCAGCCACTCCAACCTGCGCCTGTAGCGAACGTATAGAACCGGGATACCCGTTGATGATTGGGTAGCAAGCCAAACGCGTGACCGCCAAAGGAGTGTCCGACCATGAACAGAGGCATGCCATCTTCCGGGACAGAGGCAACCGCGGCGGACAAATCCTGATGCGCCCAGTCAAGGTAGCTCATCTGAAAACCCTTCAGGTCCTTTGGCTTCGACAGACCAATGCCGCGGTAGTCCAGCGTGAGCGTCGTGTAACCTCGGCCTGCAGCAAAGCTCGCAAAGTGCCGGTAAAAGGACTGCGGCACGCCCGTTGCACCGGCCACGACCACATAAGCTTTGGATGGCGCCTGCGCCTCATAACGTAAGCCGGTGAGCGTGAATTCGTCGGCCGTCTGAATCTGAACTGGTCGGGGCGTTAGCGTTTTGGGTTTCATTGAGTGCCTCTCGAATGTCGCTGTTTGGCCATGCTGACTTGAATCATCTGTTGAAGTGCCTCGGTAGTCTCTTGCATGACCGAAACGTTGCCTGCCACCCTCGCTTGTAGCAAAGCGCCTTCGTAAGCTGAGACGATCAAAGCGGCGAGACTTCTGGCTCTCGCCTCATCGATTCGCGCCGCCATTAGCTGATCTGCCAGGCCCATTCGAAGTGAACTGAATCCATGGGCAATGGCGTCGCGAATCGCAAGATCTTTAGCCGTAGATTCAAGCGCGATTGTGGCGAGTGGACAGCCTTTCTCGAAGTCACTGTGCGCCAGTAGTTTCTGCGCGGAATCCATCCACACGTTAAGCGCTTTGCCCGGATCATTCTCGCGCTCAAAGACTTTGTTGAGTCCAGAATGCAAATGCTCCACCGCGAGATTGATTGCGGCGACAGCCAACTCCGTTTTACCGCCAGGAAAGTGGTGATAAAGCACGCCCTTTGGCGTTCCCGAGGTCTTGAGTAGATCGTTTAGCCCCACCCCGTGAAAGCCGCGTGTCCGCAGGGCATCGAGCATCGCGGCAATAAGGCGGTCGCGGGTTGGAGGCAGCGTTTTTTGATCGGTCGATTTGGGCACAAATCGACTCTATAGACCGGTCGGTCTATTGTCAAGTCATAGTCGAATAGCTTGCCTAAATGCCTGTGTCAGATCTCCTCCCGAATGGCCGCGGTATCGGAATCACCTGTATTCGGTGTGCCTGTCGGCTCAATCAGTAGTAACTCCGCCTCTTCGGTTGCAAAGGGGCAATGTTCGACACCCCGGGGCACAACGAACATTTCGCCCGCTTTTAGGTCAACATCGCCTTCGCGCATTTTGATCGTCAAGCTGCCCTTCAGGACGAGAAAGAAGTCGTCCGTGTCCGTATGCGAATGCCAGTTAAACTCACCCATAACCTTCACGACCATCACATCATGGCCATTGAACTTGGTTACAGTCTTAGGTGACCAGTGCTCTGAGAATGCTGCTAGCTTATTGCTGAGATTTATCGCTTTCATTTGCTCACTGTCTTTGATTGATTCATAGATAGTCCTGTCATCCACTGCGCACCACATTTTCCACAGAGGCAACAATGATTCGAATCGGCTACTTTATTGTTGGCGCTATTGCGCTCCTTCATTTCTATATTGCCTGGTTCGAAATATTTGCGTGGGAAACTCGCGGCCCAGCCGTGTTTGGCAGCATGCCCAAAGATCTGTTCTCACAAACGACTGTCCTTGCTGCAAACCAGGGGATTTACAACGCATTTCTGGCCTGCGGGCTCGCTTGGTCACTTTTCGTGAGTGATCCCTTGTGGAAGCGACGTATCGCAACTTGCTTCTTGTTGTTTGTGGCAGTAGCCGGCGTCTTTGGTGCAGCGACTGCTTCCCCACGTATACTTTATGTTCAAACCGTCCCAGCGTTAGTTGCGCTCGCGTTCTTGTACCTGTCACGGCCAAAGACGTCGTAGAGCCGGCAGACGCCGGGCCAGGACTTTCAGCGTCGTTATCGCACTAGAGACCGGGGTGACTCAGGGTTCAACTTTTCCTGGCTTGTCTGCAGCCAGCGAATACTTGCCCTGGGATACTTTGTGAAGTCGTCCCTGTCGTGCGAGTGACGAGAGGGCTCTGTAAACCGCTTCATGGCTCAAGCCTATGTGTGCGGCAAACCCTTTCAGGTCGCTACGCAGCATGCCATTCGCGGCCGCCAAAAAGACGCGTTCCTCGGCATTGCGTACGGACAGCACTTCGACCAGTTTGCGCGAATTCTGAATCTGGTTGGCGAGCGTTTCACACAACAGACTAGAGAACCCGGGTTGTGCGTCTAGTGCCCTCCTTAGCCACGACCGGTTTACCTCGCTCAATACAGTGACTTCACCCGCGACCGCCGTGCAATGGTAGAACTCGGAAAACAGAGAAGCCTCGCCAAAGAGCTCCCCGGCCCCGGCACGATGAATCACGATCAGATGCCCCGCGTCAGTAACCCGTTGTAAAGCCACCCGCCCCTGCCTGACCAGCAGCAGCCCGCCACAGGCGTCCCCTTGCCGAAAGATCGTCTCGTCTCTTTCATACCGCCGCTCACTCACCTCGCCAGCGGGCACGCGCTCAAACAGGGCTGCAGTCTTTGTGTTTTCCATATGATCTTAATCATAGGCGATGCCCATGGTCGGGCGCGATACTCAGCCAACAGAATGATGGAGAACAAACTTGCTGAAAATCAAATCGAAAACGACAGCCGCGCTGCTGGCAGTGGCGGTTCTGTCCGGCTGCGCTGTCGGCGGACACGTCATGAATGGACCGATGCCAACCGAGCCGGGGCAAGGTGCCTTTGGTGCGCTCGCAGAGATCGTGCGAACACTCGAACAAGATCCTGATACTGACTGGCGTCAGGTTGATATTGACGGCCTTCGACAGCATCTGGTCGACATGAACGCTTTGATACTGAATGCGAGCGTTGTCTCATCCGTTGACGGGAACGCTGTTGTCTTTCAAGTCAGCGGTGCCGGCACAACACGCAGAGCCATCAAGGCCATGGTGCCAGCTCATGCAGCCGAGCTCAGGCGCTCATATCAATGGGACACCATCACGAAAGAAACTGCCGATGGCGTTGCGTTGACTCTAAACGCCAAAGACAGCAAACAACTTGAGATGTTCAAGGGACTGGGCTTTTTTGGTGTCATGGCAACAGGATCTCACCATCAAATGCATCATCTGCATATGGCAACTGGACAGGGGCATGGACATTAAGAAATGACGGGTGCAAGCTGCTGCGCAGCCTGGGGCTAAGAATTTTGGCGGAGAGAGAGGGATTCGAACCCTCGTTACAAGTTGCCCTGTAAACCGGATTTCGAATCCGGCGCATTCGACCACTCTGCCACCTCTCCGCGGTGCCTGCCGCACAATGCGTCGCGCATCATGCGTTGGGGTCTAATCAAGCTGGCCGCGAGTATATCAGCCTGTCGACGCCGCCCATGTAGGCCTGGAGCGCCATGGGAATCAAAATATCACCAGTTTCAGTCTGGCCATTCTCCAGTACCGCCACCAGCGCTCTCCCCACTGCAAGCCCTGATCCATTAAGGGTGTGAACGGGTTCCGGCTTGTTGCTTGAGTTCTTAAACCTGGCTTGCAGTCGCCGAGCCTGAAAGGCTTCACAGTTAGATACTGAGGATATCTCTCTATATGCCTTTTGGCCTGGCAACCAGACTTCCAAGTCGTAAGTTTTAGCCGCACCAAAGCCCAAATCACCCGTGCAAAGGGCCACCACACGGTACGGCAGTTCAAGCCGCTGCAACACGGCTTCTGCATTGACGACCATTTCCTCCAGCGCCGTATAGCTTTCGTCCGGATGCACGATGCGCACCATTTCAACTTTGTCGAACTGGTGTTGCCGAATCATGCCGCGGGTATCTTTGCCATGGCTACCCGCTTCTGACCGAAAGCATGGGGTATGGGCAGTTAGCTTCATCGGCAGGTCAGAGGCCTGGAGCATCTCGCCCCGGACGAGGTTGGTGAGAGAGATCTCTGATGTTGCAATCAGGTACAGCGGATCTTGATCCTCGGCGCCTCCCTTCTGGGTTTTGAAGAGGTCTTGCTCAAACTTAGGGAGTTGGCCTGTACCAAATAGTGATTCGCGATTGACGAGATAAGGCGTGTAACACTCGGTATAGCCGTGCTCTTCAACTTGAATGTCGAGCATCAACTGGGCGAGCGCCCGGTGAAGCCTGGCGATCTGTCCGCGCATCACAGTGAAACGCGCGCCCGAGAGCTTCGCCCCGGCCTCAAAGTCGAGCCCCAAGGGCGCGCCCAAATCGACATGGTCCTTTGGCTCGAACGGAAAGTGCAGCGATGGTGCCTGCTCGGGCTGCCAGCGGCGCACCTCAACATTGTCTTCCTCTGACGTTCCGGGGGGCACCGACTCGTGAGGCAGGTTAGGCATCGCCTGAACCCATTGAGCCAGTTCGCGCTGAATCTCATCATTGCGGGCACTGGCTTGATCTAACCGCGTGCCGACTTCAGCCACTTCTGCCATCGGCTCACTCGCATCTTGCTTCTGCCCTTTCAGGCGGCCAATTTCCTTAGACAGGGTTTTGCGGCGATTCTGGAGCTGCTCGGTCTCAATCTGAATGCTCTTGCGGCTTGCTTCAAGCGACTCAAATGCGGCAGTGTCTAGCGAATAGCCTCGTGCTGCCAGGCGGGCAACAACGGTGGCGAGGTCTTTGCGGAGAAGGGCTGGATCAATCATCCCCCCATTGTAGCGAGACGCGAATTAGCTGCGCAGCTTTTTGAGTTTTTCGCCAATAGCCGCTTCGAGGCCGCGATCTGTCGGCTCGTAGAAACGGGCATCCAGCCCATCCGGGAAGTAGCGCTCGCCCCGCGCAATGCCATCAGGTTCGTCATGCGCGTACCGGTAACCTTTGCCAGCCCCCAGCTCTTTCATTAGCTGCGTGGGTGCGTTGCGCAAGTGATCCGGGACGGGCGCCGACCCGTTCTCCTGCACAAAACTCATGGCCGACTTGTAGGCGGTGTAGATCGCATTGCTCTTTGCCGCGCAACTCAAAAACACCACTGCCTGCGCCAAGGCTAACTCCCCTTCTGGGGAACCGAGCCGCTCATAAGTCTGGGCCGCGTCCAGCGTGATGGCGTGGGCGCGCGGATCGGCCAGGCCAATATCCTCGACGGCCATGCGAATGATTCGCCGCGCGAGATAGCGCGGATCTGCGCCGCCATCGAGCATGCGGCACAGCCAATAGAGCGCCGCATCAGGGTCGGAGCCGCGTACCGATTTGTGCAAGGCGCTAATCTGGTCATAAAACGCGTCGCCGCCTTTATCAAAACGACGCAGGTCCTGCGCTAGGGCTGTGTCGAGTAAGGCTTTGTCAATCTTGCCATCTTCGCCAGCCGCATTCGCCGCCACCTCAATTGCGTTCAGCATGCGGCGTGCATCGCCGTCTGCCAGCGCGACCAAGCGCTCACGCGCGTCACCGGCAATCGTCAAATCCAGCATTTGAGCTGCTCGCTCAAGGAGCAGGATCAGCTCATCGGCGGCCAGCGTCTTTAGGACGTAAACCCGCGCTCGCGAGAGCAGCGCATTGTTCACCTCAAACGATGGGTTTTCTGTCGTTGCGCCAATGAAGGTAATCAGGCCGCTTTCAACGTGGGGTAAAAACGCATCTTGCTGTGACTTGTTGAAGCGATGCACCTCGTCTACAAACAAGATGGTGCGCCGGCCATTGGCATCGTTAACACGCGCACGCTCCACCGCCTCGCGAATATCCTTAACGCCACCCAACACCGCAGAGATCGCCACAAAGTCAGCGTCAAAGCTGTCTGAAAGCAGGCGCGCCAAGGTCGTCTTGCCAACCCCTGGTGGCCCCCAGAAAAGCATCGAATGCGGCTTACCCGACTGCAGCGCTGCCGATAGCGGCTTGCCATCGCCAAGCAGGTGCTGCTGCCCCACCACCTCGTCGACCTTTGCTGGGCGCAGCCGCTCCGCGAGCGGCGCGTGCTGCCCGTGCCGGGGCCTATCAGATGACGCCGAATGCTCGGCCGCAGGCGTTGACGATACATCGCCAAACAAATCGTCTGCGCCGCCTGGCTTAGCTACTGGAGACATCGACCTGTCCCGGCAATCGTGCGTGCATGCGCGTACTGGATCGACCTGCAACCCACGCAACCGCAATGAGCGCAACATTTAGCCCGGCGACCCAGGCCCACACCTGCGCCGGCATACCGGCATCCATGAGCAGTCCAAACATCGCAGGGCCAACGGCCAGGCCCACATCCAGGCCCGAATAAACCACACCGTATACGCGCCCTGTTGCACCGGGCGGCGTCGCTCGCTTGATGAGCAAGTCGCGGGCGGGGCTGGCGAATCCGGCAGAAAAACCCATCAAGGCAAATACGACAGGCACCATCCACGGGGGCCAAGACACCACCACCATCGATAAGGCACATAGGAACGCGCCGCCAAATCCCACTGAAATAAGCTTCTCCGCGCGAGCGGGATCAGACGCAGCCAGTCCACCGGGCGCCATGCCCGCGGCAGACGCAAGCATATAAGCCGTAAGGCACAAGGCCACTGTACTGAGATCCAGACCGTGCAGCTGACCGGCTGCGGCTGGCGCAAAACTCTGTATGCCTGCAAGCATGAGAGAGAACACGACAAAGAACAGAAAGCTTAGCCAGAGCGCTTGCGATCGCATAAACCCAAAAAGTGATTCCGCCGGCGCGCCCGCCGAGCCCGGTCCGGCCGCTGCTACGGTCTTGCCGCTACCCGCATCCCGTTCTCGTTGGCCGCGGCTGCCGCGCGCCAGTCGCAGCGCATCTGGCCCGGCGCCAGCAAGCGTGGCTCGTTGCAGCACTGAAACAGTAAGACCCGCAAGCGCCAGAACCGCCGCACCAACCAGCGCAGCTCGCCAACCCCAAAGACTCGCAAGCCCCACCAGAAACGCAGGCGCAACCGCCCACCCCAGGCTGCCGCTCATACCATGCACTGCATAGGCACGACCAAGCAGCCTTTGACGTACCCGGCTGTTGAGAATGGAAAAATCAATCGGGTGGAAAGGTGAATTACCCAGCCCGGCAATTGCCATACCGACCAAAAACATGCTGAAGGTCTGACTCACCGCAAGCACGAGCGCCCCGAGTGCGAACAAACCCAATGCGCCGATCAAGACTGGAATAGCGCCAATGCGATCAACCAGAAACCCGGCAGCCGATTGAGCGACGCCCGACACAACGAAAAACGCGGTCATGAGCAGGCCGAGTTGGCTGTAGCTGAACCCAAACTCGTCAACGAGCCACGGAAAAATGGGTGTGAGAATCAGGTGAAAGAAGTGCGATATGCCATGCACAAAGGCAATAACGCCAATCACCTTCAGGTCATGCTGGTGCGGGTCGGCAGCCGAGGTCATCGCCCCGCCTCGTCAGGGGCGCACGATGTCCGTTCCCTCTGGCACCGTGAAGCGGAAAATCGCTTCGTCAAGGCTTGGGTTAGTCTGCAGGTCGGTGAATTCAAACCGACTGGTGTTGTTGAATGCATCAAGCACTTCCATCGCAACCGGCAGGCTATTGCTGAATCCGATACGGATCTGCTCAAAACCGGCTTCCTTTTCCTTGGGGACAGCTGACAGCCATTGCAAACCGCCAGCCTCGCCTTCGTCCGTCATGATAAAGCGTTCGTCAACATCGCCGGTTCCGAACAGAATCGCTGCCGGTGTGGCGCCCAGCGCACCGGTCATGGGCCGAACCGTGACCTGATTCAGGTCAATATCGTGAAAGAACACCTCGGTGCCATCGGCCACCAGTAGCTGCTCGTACGGCTCTTTCACAAACCAGCGAAATTTGCCGGGTCGGGCAAATGCAAACTCGCCACTGCTGGCGTCGTCAGGGCCAAGACTCGCGCCCGTTTGCTGAAACTGCCCGCTCGCACTGAGCGTCTCGCTGACAAAGGCTCGCAATTGTTCGATTGAGTTGGCTGCCTTGGCTTTTGGGGCAAAAAACAGGGTTGATGCGACGATGATCAGGCAAGCGCCCAGCGATGACAGGCGCTGACTGCTTGTCAGCGCCAAACGGACCGCTGTAGCAAATGGGAAGACTTGGCTGGGACTATCGCAAAGGCGCATAAAGTGTCGTTTCGCTCAGGAAATGGGGCCACGAGGGTATCCCTGAGCTTAACGCACCGCGACAAAAGTGGTGCACCCGCTAAGCGTAGAGTCGCTTAATCTTCGGCCGCTGCCGTGGCCGGCACCAGAATGTCGCGGTTACCGTTCGTGGCCATCGAGGACACAATGCCCGACTGCTCCATTTGCTCTAGCAAACGCGCAGCGCGGTTATAACCAATTCGCAGGTGGCGTTGCACGAGCGAAATGGATGCCCGGCGATTCTTCAGTACGACCGATACGGCCTGGTCATACAGCGGATCAGACTCGCCATCGCCTTCAGTCAAGCCACCAAAGCCCACCGCACTGCCCTGGTCAACATTCTCCGGGACACCCCCCTCGAGAATACCCTCGACATAATCAGGTTCGCCGGCGAGCTTCCAGTGCTCAGCAACTTTATGAACTTCTTCGTCGGCCACAAACGCGCCGTGAACGCGCACCGGCAGACCACTGCCTGAGGGCAACCAGAGCATATCGCCTTGGCCCAGCAGTGACTCGGCGCCCATCATGTCGAGAATGGTGCGCGAATCAATCTTGGATGAGACCTGAAAGGCGATTCGGGTTGGAATGTTGGCCTTGATCAGACCCGTAATTACATCAACCGATGGACGCTGCGTTGCCAGAATGAGGTGAATACCCGCCGCTCGCGCTTTTTGTGCCAATCGGGCAATGAGTTCTTCAATTTTCTTGCCGACCACCATCATGAGATCGGCCAGCTCATCAATGACCACCACAATCTGTGGCAAGCGGCCAAGCGGCTCCGGTTCGTCTGGCGTGAGCGAGAACGGATTGGGAATTGGCGAGTTGGTCTTCTCCGCCTCGGCAATCTTGGTGTTGTAGCCGCTCAGGTTTCGCACACCGAGCTTGCTCATCAGACGGTAGCGACGCTCCATTTCAGCCACACACCAGTTCAGCGCATTGCCCGCCTGCTTCATATCGGTCACGACTGGTGCCAGGAGGTGCGGGATCCCCTCGTAGACGCTGAGTTCCAGCATCTTGGGGTCGATCATGATCATGCGCACTTCGCTTGGATCTGCCTTATAAAGCATCGACAAAAGCATGGCATTGATACCAACTGACTTACCCGAGCCGGTCGTACCCGCAACGAGTAAGTGTGGCATCTTCGCGAGGTCGGCCACTACCGGGTTACCAGCAATGTCTTTACCCAGCGCAAGCGTGATGGGCGACTTATTGTCAGCATAGACACGCGACCCGAGAATCTCAGACAAACGCACTGTTTGACGACGCGGATTAGGCAGCTCAAGCCCCATCAGGTTTTTGCCCGGAATGGTTTCGACCACCCGGATCGAGACCATAGACAGCGCGCGCGCGAGGTCTTTGGACAAGTTGACAATCTGGCTGCCCTTAACACCCGTTGCCGGCTCAATTTCGTAGCGCGTAATGACTGGCCCCGGATAGGCCGCCTCGACGCGGGCCGCGACGTTGAAATCGGCAAGCTTCTTTTCAATCAGGCGCGAGGTGTATTGCAGCGTTTCTTCAGAGACGGTGGTGCCTTCATTCGAAGGCTTGTCGAGTAGGCCAACTGCCGGCAACTGGGTGTCGGCTGGCAAGTCTGAGAACAAGATCGTTTGCGTCTCAGCGAACACCCGTTCGGAGGGTTCAATTCGGGTAACAGGCGGCGCAATCTTGACCGGCTCTGGCGCCTCTTCAAAGTATCGACGCAGCTCCTCTACCTGCCCGTCACGCTCAACGGCTGCTACCTGTCCGGCACGCCGATCACGAAACGCTGAAACAGCCTGGACGACTCTCAGAACGGTCCACTCGGCCGCAAAGCCTAGGCGCTCAGCAATTAGCAGCCATGAGACACCAGACCAAAGGCTGAAACCAGCAGCCATCAATACCAAAATGAGCAGCGTACCGCCCACGGCACCAAGTGAATGCATCAAGCCTTCGGCAAGCGCATTGCCAATAAGGCCACCTGGCGCCAACGGCAAGCTGGCATCAATGGAATGCAGCCGCGAGGCTTCGAGCGCTGTCGCGCCGATGAACAGCAAGGAAAAGCCTAGCCAGCGCTCCCATGCAAACCGGGCAGCAGTATCAGACAACTCGCCGGACTCAACTAAGTCCGCATGACTTCGCCGCTCCCGAATGCCGCGCACAACCGCTACGCCAAGCATCACAACAAGTAAGTAGGAAGACAGACCTGTGAGGTACAACAAGAGATCAGAGAACCAGGCGCCAATACGCCCACCCGCGTTGTGAATGGAGTCGGTCGCAACCACATGCGACCAGCTCGGATCTTGCGGATCATAGGTGGCCAGAATCAGCAGGAGGAAAAACCCAAGCGCTGCCAATGCAATCCAGCGAATTTCGTGCAGCAGGCGCAAGGCCTTGTCTGGCAGCCCGAATGGCGTCGTTTGCACATCAGCCTCCTGGCGAGCAGCGCGGCCTGATGCGCGCCGCGCTTTGGTTGAAGCAGAAACTTTTTCGGATAGTGTTGCCGAAGAACTACGAGCCATCGATCAGTGCCATGTTGGCGATTCGGTAAACGGCAGGTGCGCTATGCCACTATGTGTGACGCACCTGGAGATGGGCTTTTTTTCTCAACGGCTAGTTCAAGTAAGCGCTGATTTTTTCCCGTAAGACTAGTTTACCTTCAGGCATTGGAACAATGTAACCGTCAATCTCCAAACCCTTCATCACACGCGACACCATTTCACGCGAAGCGCCAATCATTTTGGCAATTTCCTGTCGGGGTAGTTTGCTACGAATCACTCGCTGGCCGCCCTGATCTTCTGAAAAATCGAGCAGCACTCTGGCGACACGCCCATACACATCGAGTAGCGCAAGCGTTTCAATTTTCTTATCAGCTTCACGTAGCCGTTTGACTAGCCCACGCATCACGGCCATCGCCATCTCTGTGTTCTGAGCGAGCATGGCCTTGAAGCCCTCTTTGTTGATTGCCATGAAATCACAAGACTCCGTGGTAATCACACTGGCTGACCGAGGCGAGTCATCAATCAAGCTCATCTCACCAAAGAACTCGCCTGACGAGAGCATCGCCAGAATGACCTCTTTGCCTTCCGAGTCAGAACGCTGAACCTTGGCTCGGCCTGACAGCAGAATGTAAAGCGATGTTGAGGGCTCACCTTCTGCAACGATTGTCCTGCCCTTGGGATAATTGCGACGGACTGATCCGGCCGCCAGCATATCAATCTGCGTCTCAGAAAGGCTTGAGAACAGGGGAACTCTTCGCAGAAAGGCTTTGTTTTCGTCGTGCGCCATGGGGGTCCTTGTGCATCATGTGGGGGTTGCACCGGGCGAGGTTAGCCGCAAGCCTTGCAGACAAGCGCCGGCAGCCCCGCTTTGGCCAACCAGTATAATTTCTCAAGCCTACTGCAAATGGCCCGTGTTTATTGAAGTTTCAAACCTAAGCACATAATTATTTTGAGTTTTTTGCAACGACGCGGCCGACGAACGGCCGGTCCCCGACCCGGAAATCAACCGCATGGCCACTGAAAAAAAATGTCGCTTACTGATCCTCGGCTCAGGCCCCGCCGGGTACACGGCTGCGGTTTATGCTGCTCGCGCTAACCTGTCGCCTGTGCTTGTAACCGGCGTGGAGCAAGGCGGTCAGCTTATGACCACCACCGATGTCGACAATTGGCCGGCAGATGCCAATGGCGTGCAGGGGCCAGAACTCATGAGCCGATTCTTAGCGCACGCAGATCGGTTTGGCACCGAAATCATCAATGATCATATCCACACAGCCAAGCTGACGAACGGCGAGCGCCGACTCATCGGTGACCGTGGCGAATATGTCTGCGATGCCCTCATTATTGCGACTGGCGCCTCCGCAAAGTATCTTGGCCTGCCCAGTGAAGAGCAATTTATGGGCAAAGGCGTCTCGGCATGCGCAACCTGCGACGGCTTCTTCTACCGCAATCAGACCGTCGCCGTGGTGGGCGGCGGCAATACTGCTGTGGAAGAGGCACTTTATCTCTCCAATATTGCGAGCGAAGTTCACCTGATTCACCGTCGTGACAAGCTGCGCGCTGAGCCCATCATGATCGACAAACTGATGGCCAAGGCTGAAACCGGCAAGATCGTGCCCCACTGGTTTAATGAACTGCAAGAGGTGCTGGGCGACGACAAAGGCGTTAACGGTATCCGCATCCGCAACAATCAGACCGACGCGCTGACCGACCTACCCCTCACCGGCTGCTTTATTGCCATCGGACATCAACCCAATACCAGTCTGTTTGAGGGCCAGCTTGATATGCCAGGTGGTTACATCACCACCCGCGCAGGGCAAAGCGGTATGGCAACCCTCACCTCAGTAGACGGCGTCTTTGCTTCCGGCGATGTTCAAGACCATGTTTACCGTCAAGCCATCACAAGCGCGGCAACCGGCTGCATGGCCGCCCTGGACGCGCAGAAGTACCTGGAATCACTCGACGAACAGTAAATTGGCTGGTCACGCGCAATGGGTAAGTCCTCCCGCAAACAAAGCAAGCCCGCTGGCGCTGCGTCGGGCACTGATGCCACCGTCACCACGCTGGCCAACCTGAAGCGAACCGTCTCAGAGGTTCAACGGGCGAAGCAAGAGCAAGACCGGCTAGCGCGTGAAGCCTTTGAGCGCGAGAATCGCGCGGCCATTGAGCAGGCGCGAGAAAGGCATTTGCTGGCCGAAGAATTCAGCGACGTGATGCCGCTCAAAGCGGAAGATCGCAAGATGCCTGACCTGCCCAGGCTAGACCCAACACCACGCCAGCGTGAGCAAGATGAGCAACGTGCGCTTGAGGCTTCGCTCTCTGATGAAATTGATATCGAGCAATATCTGGATACCGACGATGAGCTGTCTTATCGGGCGCCTCATATCGGCCCCGAAGTCGTGCCACGGTTGCGAAGAGGCACCTGGAAGATCTCGGCCCAGCTCGATCTGCATGGTTTGCGCCGAGACGAAGCTCGCGATGTGCTGGTGGCCTTCCTGGTTGACTGCCAACGGCAAAACAACCGATGCGTGCGGGTGATTCACGGCAAAGGACTGGGCTCGGTGAATCGCGAGCCAGTTTTGAAAGGCAAAGTCCGTAAATGGCTCGTTCAACGCGCCGAGGTACTCGCGTTTTGCCAGGCGCCGCCCAATGATGGAGGTGGCGGGGCATTGCTCGTGCTACTGGCTGGCACCGGCAAAGGCTAGACGACAGTCAGCCTGTTGTTCGATCCCCTAGCGCCCTGAGCACGATGGGCCGTATCTTCTCAAGCGACTTGTAGCTCAGAACGGCGTCAGACATGCTTTCAAGCGCCGCGCAGAGCGTCGCAGCGCGGTCGGGCGCCACCGCAAGCAAAGGCACCAGCGGCGCTGTATAGATGCGGATCAAAAACACCACCACTGCGCCATCAAGCATGGCGTAGCTGGTTTGGCGCTCACATCGAAACCAGAGATTTTCAATCGTGCGAACCGATTCGGCGATCTCATCATCCGGATGCCGAGACAGTTGCCCTGCCCCACACAAGGTCCAAACGTGACGACGCAGTCCGCCTGGCGCGCGCATCATCGCGCAAAGAGAAGGCGCAGCCCGGCGAATCAACGCTGCATCGGCCACTGGCTGATGTAGTTGCAAGAATCCCTGCCCGAGCTTGTCGGCCGGCCGCCAGCCGCTGGGCATCGCCACAGCCATGAGACTGGCGCGCAGGTCGGGGGGCGAGTCTTTGTCGGTCACTGCAGTCATCAGCACAAAGTCATCTTGCATTTGCGACCGCAAGGTTTGCGCAGCTATTAGAAGAGGATTGCGGCCGGCTGGGTCATCGGCCTGGCTTTGATTGTTTTGATCCGCGCTGGGCGCGAGCGCCTGCTTAATCAGCGACAGGGCATGAGCCAAGTCGTCGACTTCCCGAGACCCGGACTGCCCTGCCAACCCTGACGACTCACCTGACAGCAACGGCAGTCGACCTTGCTGGATGGCGACGGCAACAGCCTTTTGGCTGTGAGCAAGCGCTTGGTCGCTGCTCGGGCGCAAGGCACCCGCGAGCGGGTCATCTATCCGACACAAGCCTGGTTGCATGCGAAACGGGGCCATCACCGGAAACGGCACTTGAGCCAAACCCAGCGGATCAACAGGTGAACTAAGCCCAGTCATACTCAAAGCAAGTAAGCATTAAGATCAGGTCTCACTCAAAACAAAGCCTCCACAGACAAAGCCATCACGATGGAATCCGATTCCGACGCTTCAAGCCTGTTAGCGTTACTACCAGAAGGCATCCTCGACATTTTGCCGGCAGCGGCCATAGATTACCTGCCTGAAGTCGCAATTGCCGGCGCCTTGGCGTGGGGCGCGGGCTTACGCCTGTATTTCGTGATCTTTGCGTTTGGCCTGGCCGGCTGGATGGGCTGGTGGGATTTGCCCACTCATCTTGAGGTGTTGCAAAACCCGCTCGTGGTGGGCGCGGCAGGGCTCATGGCCGCTGTCGAACTGTTTGCCGACAAAATTCCGCTGCTCGACTCCCTTTGGGATGCCGCCCACACATTTATTCGGATTCCGGCAGGGGCTTCGCTGGCTGCGGCCAGTTTCGGAGACTCCGGCGCCGCCGTCGCGCTCGCGGCTGCACTATTAGGGGGAACCGTTACCGCGGCCACTCATTTTGGCAAATCGGGGTCTCGGGCCATGGCGAATGCGTCTCCCGAGCCTTTCAGTAATGTCGCCTTGTCAGTGGCTGAAGATGTGGCCGTGTTTGGCGGTAGCTGGATTGCGGTGAATTACCCAGTCGCGTTTCTGCTTCTGCTCGGCGTTTTTCTACTGGGGTTAATCGTGCTGATTGGCTTTATATGGCGCGGGCTCAGACGGCTGTGGCTCGCAAAGCCGTGGCAGAAATTTTCTGTTGTCGCATTGCGTGATTCGCGGCCGCCCAGCGACGGGCACGGGCCGCCGCCTCGATCACACGGCTGACTCGCCAGTCTCGCCGGTCCGAATGCGAATTGTCTGGAGCATGTCACTCACAAATACTTTGCCATCGCCGATTCTGCCCGTCTTGGCCGCCTTACTGACCGCCTCAATGACCTGATCCGTCAACTCATCAGGGATCACAACCTCAACTTTTACCTTGGGTAGAAAGTCCACCACGTACTCGGCGCCGCGATAAAGCTCTGTGTGGCCCTTTTGTCGACCAAAGCCCTTAACTTCGGTCACGGTCAGGCCCGTAACGCCTACCTGGGCCAACGACTCTCGAACCTCATCGAGCTTGAACGGTTTGATAACAGCGGTGACCAGTTTCATAAGTTCTCCCTTGGACTATTCGCCATATTTTGACGTGATTGGATAGCGCCAATCGCGCCCGAACGCACGGTGAGTCACCCGGATACCAACAGGTGCCTGCCGCCTCTTGTATTCGTTGATTCGAATGAGCCGGACTACCTGGCGGACATCTGCCTCAGCGTAGCCAGCGGCCAGTATTTCACTGACGCTGCAGTTTTGCTCCATGTACATCTGCAATATGCCATCCAACACGTCGTAGTCCGGCAGTGAATCCTGATCAGTCTGATCCTCCCGCAATTCCGCGCTGGGTGGCCGAGTGATAATGCGCTCCGGAATCACGAGGCCGCCGGGTTGCTGATTGCGCCAGCTCGACAATCGATACACCAGTGTTTTGGCCAGATCTTTTATGACGGCAAACCCACCGGCCATATCACCGTACAAGGTGCAATAGCCCACAGCCAATTCGCTCTTATTGCCAGTGGTCAAAACGATTGAGCCGTACTTGTTGGAAAGCGCCATTAATAAAACACCGCGAATCCGTGCCTGAATGTTCTCCTCGGTGGTGTCTTCCGGCTGACCTTCAAATTCCTCAGCGAGGGTTTCCGTGAACGCCTGGAATGCCGGGCCAATAGGTAATACGTCGTAGCGAACATTGAGTTTGCTGGCCATCTCTGCCGCATCATCGAGCGACATATCAGCGGTATAACGTGAGGGCATCATGATCGCCCTAACATTCTCAGCACCGATTGCATCAACTGCGACGGCGAGCGTAAGCGCTGAGTCAATGCCGCCGGACAATCCGAGTAACGCACCGGGAAACCCGTTCTTACCGAGGTAGTCGCGCACGCCCAGCACAAGCGTTTGATATACCTGAGCCTCCAGGCTAAGCGTTGGCTCGATTCGGCTTTTGTCGAACCGAACCTGGCTGTCATTCAGGTGAAAGTTAACCGTCAGCAAGTCTGGCTCAAACGACTTAGCCTGCGCCAGAATTTCGCCGCGCGCATCGAGCGCGAAGGACACACCATCAAAGACGAGCTCGTCCTGACCGCCGACCTGGTTGACTGACAAGACCGGGACCCCAAGCGGCGTAATATGCCGGCGCGCAATGTCGATTCTCAGGTGCTGCTTATCAAGGTGATACGGCGAGGCATTGAGGGCCAGAATAACCTGCGCTCCGGCAGCCTTGCTCGCAAACGGTGCGTACTCAAACCAACAGTCTTCGCATATCAGGACGCCAAAGCGAACCCCGGCGGCCTCAAACACCAATGGCGTAGCCGAAGGCTCAAAGTAGCGCTGTTCATCGAATACGTCGTAGTTAGGCAGGTCATGCTTCCGATACTCCCCAACGATCTCACCTTTGTGCAGGACCTGGGCGGCGTTATAGCGCAATTTACCTTCGAGGATGGGCAGACCAATGATCAGGAACACGTCAAGAGCCGCAGTGCGCTCACGGATATGATCCATCGTCTCATCGCACTTGGCATAGAATCCTCGCCTGAGCAGTAAGTCTTCCGGCGGATAGCCGGTCAGCGACAACTCAGGCGTCACGACGACAACCGCCCCTTCCTCAGCCGCTTGTTCTGCTGCCTCGATTATTCGAGCGGCGTTGCCGGTGAAATCTCCAACCGTTTGATTCAATTGAGCCAGCGCGACCCGCATCTTTCTATGTCCCAGACAATGTCAGACCCAAAGTATCGCATGCGGCTGGCGCCCGAGTTGGCGCAAGTCGAGCCGGCGACATGGAATCGTCTGGTCGGAAATGGCCCGGGCGCGGTATTTCTGCGCCACGAATGGTTGAATGCGTTGGAAACGAGCGGCTGTGTCGGGGAAAAGACCGGCTGGCAACCGCTCCATCTATTACTTGAAGACGAATCCGAGAAGCTTGTCGGGGCAGTCCCTTTGTACGCCAAGTATCACTCTTACGGTGAGTACGTTTTCGACTGGGCTTGGGCAGATGCCTATCAGCGCAACAGTCTTGAGTACTACCCCAAACTCCTGAGCGCCGTGCCGTTCACGCCAATAGCAGGCACCCGCCTGATGTGCGAAGAAGGCCCCGATCAGGCTCAGATTCAGGCGGCGCTCTGTCAGGCCCTTTGCCAACAGACCAAAACGGCCAACATCTCCTCGGTGCATGTGCTGTTCCCAGGCGGTGAACAGCGTAACGCGCTTGAGTCGAACGGTTTCATGATTCGCCATGGTGTGCAGTTTCATTGGCGAAACGCCAATTTTGCGAGCTTTGACGAATTCCTCGCAGCACTGAGTCAACCGAAGCGAAAAAAGATTCGCGCTGAACGGCGCAAGGTTAGAGAAGCCGGCGTTGTCTGTGAACGCCTCGTGGGTGCAGAGATCACCGAGGCTGACTGGGCCTTTTTCATTCGCTGCTACGACCAGACGTATCGGGAGCACCACTCAACCCCCTATTTGAACCTCGCGTTCTTTCAGTCAGTTGCTGCACTGATGCCTGAGGCATTCGTTATGATTATCGCGCAACGGGACGGCGAGCGGATCGCCTCCAGCTTACTCGTCAAAGATGAGTCAAGAATTTACGGTCGCTATTGGGGGGCACTTGCCTGGGTGGCCAACATGCACTTTGAAGTGGCGTACTACCAGACAATTGAAGCAGCGATTGATTTGAACATTCAAGTGATTGAAGGCGGTGCCCAGGGCGAGCACAAGATGTCTCGTGGCTTTCTCCCTGAACCCACCTGCTCAGCGCACTGGTTGGCCGAACCCGCGTTTGCCGATGCGGTCGACCGTTTCCTGGAGCGTGAATCGCTGATGATGAGCGGCTACATCAGCGAACTCAATGATCGCCAACCTTTCCAGAAAAGCATCGCACATGCTAGGCCCGACAGCGCCGATACGGGCGGTACTGCGGGCGCGAACGAGTAGTCGGGTGCAGTTCTGCGGCTGTCAGTACTGCGGCTGTCAGTACTGCGGCTCTCAATACTTCGGCTTAACGACAGCTTCGTCATAACGCCGAATCCCGTCGCGAATCTCCTGCTCGGCTTCGTCGGCGCCACCCCATCCCTCAATCTCGACCCACTTACCCTTCTCAAGATCTTTGTAGTGCTCAAAAAAGTGCTGAATCTGCGCGAGCCGGTCTGAGTTGATGTCGCTAAAGCTCTTCCAATGACTGTAGATCGGGAGCACTTTGTCGATCGGTACGGCGAGCAGCTTGGCGTCACCGCCAGCCTCATCATTCATTTTGAGCATACCAAGTGGGCGGCAACGAACCACCGCGCCTACCGTGACGGGGAACGGTGTGATAACCAGGACATCAACTGGGTCACCGTCATCAGCAATTGTGTGCGGGATGTATCCGTAGTTACAGGGATAATGCATTGAGGTGCCCATGAACCGGTCGACAAACAAGGCGCCGGTTTCTTTGTCTACCTCGTACTTGATGGGGTCTGCCGCCATCGGAATTTCGATGATGACGTTGATGTCATTGGGAATATCGCGGCCACAGCCGACACGATCGAGATTCATACTGTCATTATTCTCATAGGAAGATTCGCTTAACTTTGAGCCCGGGCGGCCAAACTTGGCAAAATGGTGCTCGCGGCGCTCTGCAGGCAACATTATGACCACCCATGCTGAATGCGGCCTTACAAGCTGATGAACGTCAGGGATTAAGGCATCAGATCAGTCGGTCTGGCTCAGTGCTGGCCAGCTAAACAATAAAAGGAGAACAAATCATGAGATTGGAAGGCAAATCGGCCCTGATTACCGGTGGCGGCTCGGGCTTTGGTGAGGGCATTGCCCACCGGTTCGCTCAGGAGGGCGCAAAAGTGGTCATCAACGATGTCGACTCAGCCAACGGCGAGCGAGTTGCTGCGGCCGTGCGGGAAGCAGGCGGCCAGTGCCAGTTTATTCAGGCCGATGTAGCCAAAGGCGCTGATTTTGCTGCCAGTGTGCAGGCGGCAATGGACCATCACGGCGCGCTGGATATCGTTGTGAACAATGCCGGTGTCGCACACCGCAACAAGCCGATGCTCGATGTCGATGAGGCAGAGTTTGATCGCATCTTCGCGATCAACGTCAAGAGTGTCTACTGGTCAGCCCAGCATGCAGTCCCCGTGATGCGCAAGTCCGGCGGCGGATCGATCATCAATATTGCGTCAACGGCAGGCGTACGCCCACGCCCTGGCCTGACCTGGTACAACGCATCCAAGGGAGCGATGATCACACTGACAAAAAGCATGGCGGTTGAGCTGGCGCCTGAGAACATCCGGGTCAATGCCGTGAATCCGGTTGCGGGCGAAACGCCGCTGCTGCCCACCTTCATGGGAGAGGATACGCCTGAGATGCGCGCAAAATTCGTCGCGTCAGTGCCGCTCGGCCGATTGTCTCAGCCGTCAGATATCGCAACAGCCTCGGTCTTTTTTGCGGCGGAAGAGGCCTCATTTATTACCGGAACGACGCTTGAAGTTGACGGTGGGCGTTGCGTCTAAAGTTGTTTGAAACCCAAAGTCTGGCCTTAAGTTCTCAGTCGGGCCGATGCTTGTTTGACGCCAACACCGGCGCCGACCCAGACATCGGCTCGTCAGTCAGGGCGCCCGCCTCAACGACGCTTTGCGCGACATCTGGTGCTTGTACGCGGCCCGGCTCGGTCGAGGCAAGCCTGGGCGCCGCCTTTTTCTCATTGGCCAACGAACGGTAAAGCTGCGTTGCCTCCGCGCCCTGGCCTATTGCGTCATACATCTCTGCCAGCGCCAACCGCGTAAACGGAGAGGGCTCCAACTCGTCGGCTCGCTTCAAGAACGCCTCTGCCTTACCCCATAAACCTTCAATTAGACACAGTCTGCCCAGGGTTGCCAGGACCAGGGGATTGTCGGGATGGCGCACCAACCAGCGTTCTGCCATAGCAAGCTTGTCAGCGTGAACAATCGTGCCAAGACGGGTAAACAGGATGAGTAACGTGGGTTCGACACGCTCTCCAAGCACATCGTCAATTAGTCCAAGCGCGCGTTTTTCCCGCCCGCTATGAGCAAAGCCCTCGGCTGCGGCGACAGCAATTTGCGGGTCTTTTCGGTCTTCCTTGCTCAGTGACTTGTACAAGGCTTCAACCTCGGCAGGTGCTCCCTGCGCTTGCTCGAAGAGAGACTCATAGGCATTGACTCGTACAACGCGCGCAGCCTGCTCGGTTAAAGAACCTTGTTGACGACACTTTGCTGCAACGCTTAGCACGTCGGACCAGCGGCCGGCCAATTCGAGCGCTCGCAACCGCAAGCGCATGGCATGAGCGGATTGGCGTGCCTTGGTATTCAGGGCATCGAGCGAATCCAAAGCCAATGAGGCCGCAGAACGCTCCACGGCACACTCAGCAATGAACATCAGGCGTGCATCTTTGAGTGAATCGAACGACTGCAGGGCGTGCAACCATTTGTCTCGGGCATCCTCATCGCCGCGACGCTCAGCAGCGCGAGCCGCCAGGAGAGTTGCCGTGCCGGCCGTAGCGGGCGCTTTTAAGGCCGCGCTGCCAGCCTTCTCGACCTGGTCGTAGCGACCTTCGTTGAAAGCCACCACGGCCGCGCTGAGTGATTCGTGAGCCTGACGCTCGTGTCGCTTTTGCCGCCATTGACGGAAACTCCCAGGCGCTCTGATCAATTGCGCGCCAACCCGAACAACAAGATAAAAGACGACAAAGCCGACGATCAGCGAAAGCAGCGCAGTATTGGCGGCAATGTCGAATTTGTAAGGTGGCAGCACGATCGAAACCATGCCATCTCTGTAGCGCAGCAACAAACCAAGCCCGACGGCAAGCGCGAGCGCCACGGACCACGCAATCAAGGTTTTCATTTTGCTGGCTCCGCTGGCAGCATCTCTTTCAACATCTCACGACTCTTGGCCAGCGAGACATCCACCGCGGGCTCACTAATCGCCGCCATTGAATTCAGCAAAGCGTGAGCACTGCGAGTGGGCTCATGGGTGAGATCAAAGTGGTCATTCATCCATTCGAGAACGCGCTCGCGGTCTGCGTTGAAGCCAACTCGATCGTGCATAAGTAGGGCCAGTCGCGCAGACAACAAACGCGAGCGTAGATTCTGAGTCAGAAAATACCGTGCAGACGGCGGCAATACGCCCAGATCAGACGCCCCAATTTCCGTGACGCGCACCACGTCATCGCTGCGCGCAGCCTGGGGTAGTTCGATCAACTCGCTTGACGACTTCGCAAGCCTGTCGAGCCAGCCTGACTCAGCTTCTTTGGGTGCGTCCTGGGCGCCTTGCTCAGAGGCAGATTCGCTCGCGGCAGGTGATTGAAATTTTAGGCCTTCAACCCCAAGCGCAAGACGATGTAAGTCATCGGCTGCCTTGGTCACACTCCGCTGCGCAATGACATGCAATTGTTCGCGATCCTGCTCCAGCGCTCTTATCAACGGCGCCAGAGCATCTGATTGTGCTCTTGCCGCACGATCATGGGCGGCCTTGAGCAGGCTAAGAGGTGCTTGAATCGGGCTGCCTTTTGCGATTAAGCGCTGAGCCTGATCAAGCAATGGCTCAATATCAAGCAGTGCAAGCGCCATCGAATCCTGAATCGTTTGCTGATACAAAAGGCGCAACTGTTCTCGCTCAGCGTTGGCCTGTTCGGCGCGCGCCTTCTCTTGCTCCAATACGGACTTGACGTCGGGCAGCACATCTTCGAGCAGGGCAACACGCGTGGAAAGCTCGGCAGCCTCGGCCCCACTCAGACCCGTGGCTGATTCAACTGCAGGCGTTTGTGGCGAACCAGCCTGTTCGGCTTTTGCCGCCGGCGCAGTCGCAACGCTATCGTCGACTGCTGCCCTTGGCGCAATGATTTGGCCCAGGAACGGCAGGTTTGCCGGCCGCCAAAACAGCAGCACCAACGTACATCCGGCAACAAGCAAAGCAAGCCAGGCGACCGACGCGCTGCCGGTCATGGAAACCCGTGGGGCTCGACTGCGTCGCGCCGACAAATCAGGACTCAAAACAGCAATGTGCTCAGGCGTTTTCATGCGCCCATTGTATCGCGGCGCTTACCAATGATTGCTGGCCCGCGGGCAAGATCGTCGAGTCGAATCCACCGTCAGTCAGGCGCTTTGCGACGCGCGGATGGCTCACCATTGCCGGCTGCCTGCGCAGCCAATCGATGACCGCCTGCGACGAAACGCCAGGGTTCACTGACTCGTCTGGCGGCTGCCAAGTGAGCAGGCGTTCGGCCAGGCCCATACTGCTTACGAGCGTGAGCGCTTTGCTATCGGAACCAGCCAGCCCCATGACCGATGCCACTGCGCTCGCGTCCGGGTCTATTGCCCGAGTTCGGTACAAGGCGACCACGGTCATCGCGACTCCGGCGCCTCGGAAATTCTCAATCCAATCATCGCGTCCCCGCTCGCCACGCACGACCAGCATTGCCTCGTTTTTGCCAGGGGCCATCTCGGCAATTGCCGACAGATGATCCGCGTCATAAGGTGGGTCAGGTGGTTGCAGGGCCGAAACGCCAGCATGCGCTGTGTTCAGCGCTGCTGCTGTACCCGCGCCAATCACGGCGATATGCGGACGTCTGGCTGCAACCATTTGGGCAATGGCATCACGCGCAAACAGAACGGCCGACGGACTGACAAAGATAATCTTGTCGAAGGCCTCAAAGTTCAAATCAGCGAGCCGCCCCGCCGCGCTCTCAATAAGCTCAAGCCGGCTAAACGCCAATGGCACGGCTACTAACCCGGCAGCCCTGATCTCATCACAAAGTGCCGCCAGTCGCGGCACCGGTTGTGTCAGGAGACAGGTAACCATCTTGCCGCGCCCTGGGCAAGCAACTCTGAGGCGGCGCGTTCGCCCAGTTGATCGGCTTGCCCCTCATCAGCAACCGCCGCACTGACAACGGATTCAAGCACTTCGCTTCCGTCAGGCGCTGCAACACGTGCGCAAAGCTCAAGAGCGCCAGCACCATTGGGTTGACAGTAAGCCGCAAGCGGTACACGGCAACTACCGCCGAGCCTTCTGGAAACCGCTCGCTCAACCGTGACCTGCAAGGTGGTTGGTTCGTCCACCAGCGGGGCAAGCCAGGCATGCATGTCTTGCCGGTCACTGCGAACTTCAATGCCCAACGCTCCCTGCCCCGCGGCCGGCATGCTCAGCGGCGGCGGCACGACAGAGCGGATCCGCTCAGCCATACCAAGTCGCTTGAGGCCTGCGGCGGCCAGGATAATCGCGTCATATTCGCCGCGATCAAGTTTGGCCATTCGGGTATTAATGTTGCCGCGCAAAGGCAGCACCTTGAGATGCGGGAATCGGGCGAGCACCTGTGCGGCGCGGCGCAAGCTCGAGGTACCGAGCCTGGCACCTTCGGGTAACGATTCAAGATCAGCATGATCATTTGAGACAAACGCATCTCGCGGGTCTTCTCGCTGCATGATCGCAGCGAGCGAAAAGCCCTCGGGCATGTCCATCGGTACGTCTTTTAAAGAGTGAACGGCAAGATCAGCGTCGCCTTTCATAAGCGCGACTTCAAGCTCTTTAATGAACAAGCCCTTGCCACCGATTTCGTTCAGCGCCTTATCAAGCACTCGGTCGCCCTCGGTGGTCATCCCTAGGATGCTCACATCGCACTTCGGATAAAGCTCAGTCAAACGGTCTCTGACGTGCTCGGCCTGCCACATGGCAAGCCGGCTTTCGCGCGAGGCGATGACCAGCTTAGCTGGCGCCGCCGCGACTTTCGATTGTGTTGGGTTATCTGTCATGGTGGCTGCGAGTGTACCGGATGTGGCCGTTTCCTCCTCGGTCACATCCGACTCAGCCATCGCAGCGCAATCGGCCAACAAAGGCCGACAGATCTCTAGCTCACCAAGTTTTTAACCGACGACCACTGGCGGCGGCTGACCGGCAACCGCTCATCGATATCGCGCATGACAACCTGCCAGTAGGGGTCACCCGACTCGTTTTCGCCCGAGGGTGTGACACGCTCAAAGCCGGCAATTGACGGTCGAGCCACAAGCGCGTTGCGGTGAATCCGGACAAAGCGGTCGCTGAACTCGTCTTCGAGGGCGGTGAGTGATTCTTCAATCAAGAACTCTCGCTCTGCTGTGCGCACGGTGATGTACTTCAATTCAGCCTTGAGATACACAATTTGCTCAAGCGGCACCAGGATCACCCGACCTCGCTCATGAACAGACAAATGGCGTCGGCGCGTGCTGGTGGCACGAGCAAGCTGGTCAATGGCGTCGGCGTGCTCAGACGGCGTGCGGGCAATCGCGCGATGCAAAGCCTCAAGCAGTCGCTGGGCGCGCACGGGCTTGAGCAAATAATCTACCGCCCGAACTTCGAATGCCTCAACCGCAAACTCATCGAACGCCGTCACGAAAATAATCAGCGGCATCGGCTTGGGGCTTTCACCCGTTTGCGCTCGCACCGAAATGTGACGGGCCAGTTCAATGCCAGTCATGTTGGGCATCTGAATATCGAGCAGCACAATCTGTGGCTCGTTCAGCTCAATCTGCGATAGTGCTTCGGGCGCATTGGCCGCCTCGCCCAGAATGCGATGCGGAAAATCGGGCGATAAATCGGCCAGCAGCTCACGCAGGCGTGAGCGAGCTACCGGTTCGTCGTCAACGATCAGTATCGATGTTGGGTTTGACATCTCTGCGTCTTCTCTCTCGTTTGTAAGGAAATACCAAAGTCGCTCTAAACAGCCCGTCTTCGGCAGCGGTTACTAATTGACCTTCAACATCAAAAGTCAGTGACAGCCGCTCCCGAATATTCGACAGGGCCATTTGATTGCCCGGCCGGGTTGGCTCTCGCTCAGCAATCGGATTCAGGATATCCACCCTCACCCTTTCGCCCGACTTGGCAATCGTGATCGAAATTTCCCCGGGTTCAGAACGCGGCTCAATACCATGGTGCACCGCATTCTCAATCAGGGGCTGTAACAACAGTGACGGCAACAAGGCATCACCAGGCATATCCTGTACGTGCCACTGTACCGACAATCGCTCCGGCAGGCGAAGCTTCTCAATAGACAAATACTCCTTGCAAAGCAGCACTTCCTCATCCAGAGGAACCAGCTCCCGACTGTCCTTCATGAACACCCGAAACAAATCCGCCAGGTTTTCCAGCGTTCGTTCTGCCTGCCTTGAATCACTGCGCATCAGTCCCAGCACTGTGTTCAAGCTGTTAAACAAAAAGTGCGGCCTGATCCGCGCCTGCAATGCCTGTAATCTTCCCTCAGCCTGTGCTGGCTGAAGTGACAATGTCCGCAGGAAAAGCCACTCAATCAATGCAGCCGCAACACCAGCCGCGAGCAGGCCTTTGGTTGCAGCCCACCCAATTAGGGTAAGGCCACGCAAATCCGGCGCAAGGACCGTAGACACAATAAGAGCCACAACAGTCGTCACGGCGCCAGTGACGATGAGCCCGACAGTCCACTGCATCCACCGGGGTGAGCCATTAACCGCTTTTCGCAAGGGGCAAAGCAACGCGAGCGTGGCAAGCGTTGCCGGCTCCACAACAGCCGCCGCCATCATGAGTGAGGCGAACGCCCCTTTCATGCTCTCAGACGCACTGATAACGACCAGCAGCATCGCCACATTCACGACCACCAGAACACGTGCAATCGTCCCAAGATTGCAGCAGTCTGGGAGGACGGGGAAATCCGCCCCGTCGGTCTGGCGACGCTGGCGTTCTTGTTCGAGTTGCTCAGTGCTCGCTGGCTTGCCCACAGCCGGCCCTCTGGCCGCAGCCAGCTTGCCTGCCGACGCTGGGTCGGCGGTTTGCACTGTATTGTTCATACTTTGTCTGATCAGGGGATGAGGCCGCGTTTCTGAGGATAGCGACCGATATAATCCGCTGCCTAGAACAACTCACCCAACCTGTTGTCTTTTTTCGACAAATTTGACATGTCTAATCAGCTTTCCAATAAATCCTCGGGATGGTCAGGACTGTTTTCGGAGCCCATGAGCGATTTGGTAAAGCGCTACACCGGCTCAGTCAACTTTGATCAGCGCCTGGCCAAGGTCGATATCCGCGGCTCTAGAGCCCACGCGCAAATGCTCGCCCAGCAAGGCATCATCAGCAGTGAAGATCTCAACTCGATAAATGCTGGTCTCGACAGAATCGAACAGGAAATTGATGCGGGTCAATTTGCCTGGTCTCTAGAACTGGAAGATGTACACCTGAACATCGAGGCCCGGCTGACAGAGCTGGTCGGAGATGCCGGCAAGCGTCTTCACACTGGACGCTCCCGGAACGACCAGGTCGCAACCGACATCCGGCTGTGGCTGAGAGAAACGATTGACGGCTGTCTAGTCCAGCTCATCGCGTTGCAAGCAGGGCTGACCGAATTGGCTGCCAAGAACACTGAAACGATCATGCCAGGGTTCACTCATCTTCAGGTTGCGCAGCCCGTCACATTTGGGCACCACCTGATGGCTTATGTGGAGATGTTCGCTAGGGACGCGGACCGACTTCGCGATTGCCGCCGGCGTACTAATCGCTCACCTTTGGGGGCGGCGGCATTGGCAGGCACAACCTTTCCAATCGACCGTCATAGCACCGCGGCATCACTTGGATTCGACGGCGTATGCGCCAATTCGCTAGACGCTGTATCCGATCGTGACTTTGCGATTGAATTTAGCGCGGCTGCCAGCCTGATCATGATGCACGTGAGTCGGCTTTCTGAAGAACTGGTTAACTGGATGTCTCCGGCTGTAGGCTTCGTGCGCCTGCCCGATCGTTACTGCACAGGCTCATCGATCATGCCGCAGAAGAAGAATCCGGACGTCCCCGAGTTGGCGCGGGGCAAGACTGGCCGGGTATTTGGGCACCTAATGTCTTTGCTAACGCTCATGAAGGGCCAGCCGCTTGCTTACAACAAGGACAATCAGGAAGACAAAGAACCGCTTTTTGATACCGCCGACACGCTGCTAGACACGTTGCGGATATTTGCCGAGATGGTGCCCGGGATAGAAGCTCGGCCAGAGCGCATGCGCGAGGCGACCCGTCAGGGATTCGCCACCGCTACCGACCTGGCCGACTACCTTGTGAGGCGCGGGCTGCCATTTAGAGAAGCACATGAAGTCGTGGCCCTCGCTGTCAAGGCCGCGACAGAACAGCAAGTTGATCTGGCCGACCTGAGCCTTGAGCAGCTTCGTCAGTTCTCGTCCCTGATCGGGGATGACGCCCTTTCGGCGCTGACCCTTGAGGCCTGCATCGCGGCCCGAGATCATGTTGGGGGGACTGCTCCTGCTCAAGTCATGAATGCAGTCCAGGAGACCCGCTCCCGTTTAGACAAAGAAGCGATGGAGGCGGCCGAAGCCACAAGATTCGGCTAGGGAACTTACGGTTGATTACTCGGACATACCGCCCACTCGGGAACACTATGGTTTACCATTCGGAAGTTTCTCATCTTGAGAAAAGTTTTTTTGTATCATGAAAGTCCAATCCTAAAGGAGACCCACTCGTGGAAAGACGTAAATTTCTGAAATCAGCCGCTGCTACGGGCGCTGGCGCAACTGCAGCCGCTATTGCCGCACCGGCAATAGCCCAGGGCAAAAAAGAGATGGTGATCGTCTCGACCTGGCCAAGAGACTTTCCCGGCCTCGGTGTGAGCGCGCAGCGTCTAGCAGCCCGCATTACCGAACTGACCGGCGGCTCAATCACAACCAAGTACTTTGCCGCAGGCGAGCGTGTTGGTGCATTTGACTCATTCGACGAAGTCGCCAGTGGTAATGCCCAGGCGTACATCGGCGCAGACTACTACTGGAAGGGTAAGCACCCGGCATGGGCGTACTTCACGTCAGTACCTTTCGGTATGACCACAAATGAATACAACGCCTGGATTAACTTCGGCGGCGGTCAGGCCCTCTGGGACGAACTCGGCGCTGAGTTCGGCATCAAAGGTCTGATGTGCGGTTCTACAGGTACCCAGATGGGTGGCTGGTTTAACAAAGACATCGAAACAGCAGATGACCTCAAAGGTCTGAAGATGCGTATTCCGGGTCTGGGTGGCGACGTGATGGCAAAGCTGGGCGCTTCTCCAGTATCACTGCCTGGCGGTCAGATCTATGAAAACCTTGTTTCAGGCGCCGTTGACGCCACCGAGTGGGTTGGTCCTTTTAACGACTACTTCATGAAGTTCTACGAAGCAGCTAAGTATTACTACTACCCAGGCATGCATGAGCCCGGTGGCGCCTTGGCCTTCGGTATGAACAAGAAGTTCTGGGACTCGCTGTCCAGTGATGAGCAGGCCATCTTGAAAGCCGCTTCAATGGAAGAAAACGCTCTGATGTACGACGAGGCAAACGCCAAGAACGGCGAATACCTCAACAAGCTGATTAATGATCATGGCGTTGAATTGCGTCAGTTCTCAGACGAGATCTACGACAGCTTCGGTGAAGCCGCTCAGGCCGTGTTTGAAGAGACTCGTGAACACAGCCCACTAGCCAAGAAGATCAACGACGACTTTATGAGTTCGCTCAAAGAGTTGGCCGGCTGGTCCAAGATTGCTGAGATTGCCTACAGTAATCAGCGTAACCGCGTGCTCGATATCTAAAGAGCACTGGCAGTCAGACAGCAACGACTGTCTGACTGCCCAATGACACATGCCATCACTTGGCAGCTAATTCTTATAAGAGATAGGAGAAACCCGGATGGCCTCGGCTTCATCTGATTCCCCGGTGGTGTCCAGCACCTCAACTTTTATTGTCCGAGCATTTAGTTGGGGCATGTTGTTCGTTCTGCTGGTTTTTCTCATAAACAACTATCTCAATGTCGGTATGGGTTGGCCAGGTGCCAAGTCGCTCTTTGAAGGTGAAGCAAATGGACTCGCTTGGGTTCAAATTGCCCTTTATGCGGCGGCCATCATAGGTGCCTTCCTGTACGTCAGCCGCACCACTTCACGCACGCTGAGGGTCGACAGCGCGGCAATTGCACGCTTCAACGGATTCCTTGTGAGAGCTGCGTTTTGGGCTGTCTTTCTGGTCGGGCTTGCAGACGCCGCAATTTCATTCCTTCGCGTCGAAGGCATGCTTGAACAATATGTGAGCGCACAGATGGCCAGTGACCTTGGCCGCGCGCAGTTCCGGGGGCCTTTCATTCACCTGCCGCTGATGTTGCTAGGCGTCGTGATCGCTGCCCTGACCCGCTCTCTCGGCTTTATCTGGCTAACGCTACTCATTGTTGTGGCGGAGCTAACCATCGTCTTTACCCGATTCATCTTTTCCTATGAACAGGCGTTTATGGCCGACCTGGTCCGGTTTTGGTACGCCGCACTGTTCCTTTTTGCTAGTGCTTATACCCTGCAAGAAGAAGGACACGTCCGAGTCGATGTTTTTTATGCTGGCTTTAAAGACAAGACCAAGGGCTTCATAAATGCAGTTGGGTCACTGTGTCTGGGCATGCTGGTTTGCTGGGTCATCCTGATTGAAGGTCTGAGTGGTCGATCGTCTGTCATCAACAGCCCGATGCTGAGCTATGAAATTTCGCAATCAGGCTTTGGGATGTACACCAAGTATTTGATGGCGGGTTTTCTCGCGGTTTTCGCGATCACGATGATGGTCCAATTTGTCAGCTACCTACTTGAGTCAGTGGCTGACTACCGCGATGAGCCAGGTAGGCGGGCGCTCCCTGAAGCGCCGCCGCACTGAGCGCGTCGGTATAGCCCATCGACGAATAACGCACGCATTCGCAAGCTGTTATGCGGTCAACTAACTCAATTGGAAGTTTCGCCTAAATGGAACTTTATTTTCTCCTCCTGTTAATCGTTCTGATGGCCATCGCGCTGGCCTCGGGTTATCCAGTTGCCTTTGCACTGCCAGGCTCTGCGATTCTGAGTATTGCGGCAGCAGCTGGTGCTGGCTACTTTTTTGCGGATGACCCCAACGCCTACTTCCATCAGGGCAATGCTGACCAATGGCTTAGTGCCGGAGTAACGAACCTGCGGGGGGTCTATTGGGAGGTTGAACGAGACACGCTGATAGCGATTCCGCTGTTCATTTTCATGGGCATCATGCTGCAGCGCTCCAAGATCGCAGAAGACCTGCTGATGACCATGGCACAACTGTTTGGTCCGATTCGCGGTGGTCTCGGCATCTCGGTTGTATTCGTTGGCGCTCTTTTGGCCGCTACCACCGGCATTCTTGGCGCAACCGTCGTTGCGATGGGCCTGATTTCTTTGCCTGCCATGCTGCGCAACAATTACAGCGTGCCGCTGGCCACCGGCACAATTGCCGCGTCAGGCACATTGGGCCAGATCATCCCGCCCTCAATCGTCTTGATCATTCTGGCCGACCAGCTCGCCAGTGCTGTTGACCAGGCCGGCACTGCCCGCCAGGCGCTGTACAAGACGGCAACCGGCAACCTGTCAATGCCATCAGAGTTTGCCGTGACCTCAACCAGCGCCGGCGAGATGTTCCTGGGGGCATTCATCCCAGGCCTGTTGCTCGTTGGGCTCTACATGCTCTACATCCTCGTTGCCGCGTTTGTAAGCCCAAAACTTGCGCCAGCGGTTCCACGTGAAGGTGCGTTTGATAAAGCGTTTATTTTCAGAATCATCGTCACGCTGGTTCCTCCGCTGGCACTCATCTTTTTGGTGCTGGGCTCGATTCTCGCTGGTATCGCCACTGTCAACCAGGCCGGTGCGATTGGTGCGGCTGGCGCAGTCATCATGGCAGGCTACCGCCTGTATGAGGGCCGTCGGTTTGCATTTATTCCAGCCATCATCGGGCTGGTCTCTCTGGGTGGCATTGCCTGGGTTCTGAGTAACTACAACACCAACATCAGAAACATCACGACGCCAGAAGACGAAATGGGTTTGAATCTTGCCCTCGTGTTTGTTGGTGGCCTGGTGATCTCGCTGGTCTGGAGTGGGTGGCGGGCCTTCCGAACTGAGAACACGCTCAATGGCGTAATGGTCGAAACTGCAAAAACGACCTGTCTGGTTTTCATTATTTTGCTTGGCGCTGCCATGCTGACGGCGGCCTTTAGAGCGTTCGGCGGCGAAGAATACGTCAGAGACTTTCTGAACTCGCTTCCCGGAGGTTTCTGGACCCAGTTCCTGATCGTGATGCTGGTGATCTTTCTGCTCGGCTTCTTCCTCGACTTTATTGAGATCGCGGTGGTGGTTGTCCCGATCGTTGCGCCGATTTTGCTCGCCGACCCCTCCGCGAATATTACGGCCGTCTGGCTTGGCGTCATGATCGGTCTGAATATCCAGACGTCATTTCTAACGCCACCCTTCGGTTTTGCGCTGTTCTATCTTCGCGGTGTCGCGCCCAAGGTGGTCAAGACCCTCGATATCTACAAGGGGGTCATCCCGTTCATTGCGCTACAGATCTGCGCATTGGCGGTTGTCGGCTACACACCGCAGCTAGTGAACTACCTGCCCAACCGCGTGTCGTTCACCTCCGAGACCGCACCGCCGCCGCGCAATCCGAAACTGCAATACTGCCTAGAAGAATATGTAGCCCAAGACCTGGCTCAAAACGGTACCGCTATTCGCGGCGCGATTGAAACTGCGCGTTCGCTCGATATCAGCTATTTGCCCAAGAAAGTTGGTTCAGGTTTAAGCAAAAGCTTCACAAGTGCCGAGCAGGCAATTGATCTGCTCGCCGATGCGAGAGCGGCAGAGCAGGCGGTGATTGAAGCTTCCCCTGCTTTCAGACCTCTGCATACACAAGTACGCAATATCGAAAAAGAAGTCGGCAAGCTCGAACGGCGGATCAGCTCACAGGAAACCACCCTGGGTCGACTTCGCGGTGAAGAGAATGCCGCAGCCAGAGGCAAGCTTGAGAGTGTCATTAATGATCTGAAACGCCAGGTTCAGGATTGGGAGGCGCAGATCCCGTCTGCATGGGAAGCGGAGAACAAGCAGTTCAGCGCGCTCATAAAGGCTGAACTGACGGCCCGGCAGAAGTATCGTCGCACCGCCGACAATGCCTACAAACCCGTTGGCGAAGCACTGGAGATCCTCGCCGCGAACGAGCAGCTTGAGGCCCTCGGGCCTGAAATCAAAGGTCTAGTGGCGCTGATCGAAGCAGGCGAACCGGCAGACCTCGTCGACCCGATTACGGCGGTCTACAACAATGTCCGCGCAGTAGAAGGCGCCAGCGATGTTCGCTCTGAAATGACTAAGGCACGTCGCGCAATTCGCGCTCGTACGCCAAGTAAAGAGAAGGCGCTCGAATCGGTACAGAAAGCGATTGAGAAATACGAAGCACAATTAGTCTGGCGTGCGAAGGCGAGTGCTGAACTAGCGCCGCAGTTGCAGACCTACGATGACTCAATCAAGTCAACAATCGGCGCTCGTCTCCAACCGAAGCTATCGCAGGATCAAGCCTTGTTCCTGGCTTCTTGCAGCTCCGGGCACCGAGATGTCTCATTGAGCTTCTAGTCCTTGAACGGCTGGTTTGCCTGTAAATAACGCAGGCAAACTGCCGCTTTGGCCGACTGTCTCATTGCCAGCAAGCTAGAAAAGGCGAATAAACAGCCACGCAAGAATGAACGCTGACACTCAGCAATTTAATTGCGGAGGAAGATGTGTCAGTAGACATAGAGACTGGTGGGCCCATGGGCAACGTAAGTGAACCCGCAGCGCCAGGTCAGGATGAAGTAAATCTCACCTTGTTGCCTTCGCAAGAGACTAACCCGAGTCCAGTTGCGCCCGACACCGCCTCCAGTGAGCGGCTGAGCATCCATTTCATTACACCAGACATGATTGGCGCCTGGATCAATAACCCGGATAGTCCGGGTAACCGCATCATCAATGATGAGTTTGCGAAGCACGGTATTGCGAACCGCGATGACCAAAGAATGGTTGCAGGCCTGCTGTTCTTTACTCGTAGCGGTCATGTTCAAGTGCAGCCCTCATTGGGCTTCGAAGCGTCCCTCTTGCTCGCAGACTTTTTACAAAGTCAGGCTGTTCAAAGAAACAGCTATGGCACGGCAGAGAAAGCCACAGCGGACGCCAACTTGCAGGAAGCGCGTCATGCCGCGTGGGAGTTCCTCAATGCAGAGGTGGGTGGCTCCGGGACGCTGCCACCGGCCCGAATGAACGGACCAGTCATCCATCACTTCTGAATGGTTAGTCTCCTTGGTGCCCGATATTTGGCCCCCGTGCTAAATTCGTTCGAACACACTACAAACAGGGAGAATTCATGAACTCAATCGCAAAGTTTGCTGCTATTGGTGCCGCGGCCGCGGCCATGGTGGGCACCGCCCAAGCCCAGATTAAGTGGGATATGGCCAATGAATACAACGACACCTCGATTCACGCCGAGGGTGACAAGATCTTTTCGAGCACCCTCAAGAAGCTGACGAACGGGGAAATTGACATTACCCACCACTTTGGTGGCTCCATCGGATTCAAGTCTAAAGATCAGCTAGACGCCGTTGCTGATGGCGCGCTGCCCATTGCCAATACCTATGTCGGCCCACTAGGCGGGATTGACCCGATGTTTCTGTTGCCCTCGCTACCCTTCCTGGCGAAAACATCTGACGAAGCGCGTCGGCTCCTCGATGTTGCACGGCCTGAGTACGATCGCGTGTTTGCAGAGAACAACCAGAAGTTGCTTTACGCTTCGCCCTGGCCGCCGTCAGGCATCTGGGCGAAGAAACCAGTTGGATCAACTGAGGCGCTCAGTGGCTTGAAGATTCGCACCTATGACGCTAACGGCACCATTACCCTGAAGCAGGCAAACGCTGCGCCGATCCAGCTAAGCTGGGCTGACGTTGTGCCGCAATTGTCAGCCGGTGGCATTCAGGCCGTCCTGACCTCCGCTGAGGGCGGCACTAACGCCAAATTCTGGGAGCATCTGAACCACTTCACGGAAGTCAACTACGCCATGCCGTTGAACATGGTGCACATTAATCTGGACACCTGGAATGGTCTCAGCGAAGCGCAGCAAAAAGCCGTGCTTGATTCAGCCAAGGCGGCAGAAGATCACGTCTGGCAGTCGGTGGATGCGCGCGTCGCCCAGAACTACAAAGACATGAAAGCCGCGGGCATGACGGTCGTTAACGGTGTTGACACCGCCTTTCTTGATTCTCTAAATAAGGCCGGAGAAAAGGCACGTGCCGATTGGCTGAGCAAAACAGGCGACAAAGGTCAGGCCATTCTTGACCAGTACATGAAGCCGTAAGCGCGCAACGTTCGAATAGACAGAATCACCGTAAACGCACCAGCATTGACGCTGCCCGGATGATTGCGTTCATCGACAAAGCCTTAACCGGCTTGAACCGGTTGGCAGGTGCGTTTGCGGCGGTTCTGCTCGTCTATATCTTTGTGCACATCATTTACGAGATTGTGCTGCGTAGCTTTTTCGATGACTCAACTTTTGTTTTAGATGAGTTTGTCGGCTATGCGGTTGCTGGCATGACGTTTTTGGCTGCTGGCTATGCGCTCAATGCCGGCAGCTTGATTCGCGTTGATCTCGCTGTTGGGCGCCTTAAGGGACGGCCCCGTCGCTGGGCAGAGCTCGTATGCTTAGGCGCCAGTTTTGCGATGGCAGCTTTTTGCGCGCGCTGGGTCGGGCGCGATGCCTGGCGACACTTCACGCGCGGCTCGGTCAGCGAAAGCATCGCCGAGGTGCCTCTTTGGATTCCGGTGGGGGTTGTCTGGCTGGGGCTGGTGTTTCTGATGCTGCAGATACTCGCCTGCTTCTTACGTATAGCGGCCGGTGGCGACCCCATCAAAGCTGATGCGACTGAGTAGGGACCGAATGCGCCCCCTTACCAGTAACCAGGTCTAGCCATGGAAGCCCTGCTCTCAGCGCTGATTGTCTTGTTGTTGATTCTGCTGTTCCTGGGCAGTGGTGTATGGGTGTTTGTTGGGCTGCTACTGGTCTCCACCACCGGCTTGCTGCTGGTTCTGGACTTTCCGCCGCAACGGGTTGGTGTGGTGCTATCCAAGATTCTCGTGCGAAGCGCCAGTTCCTGGGAACTGGCAGCGATACCGCTGTTTATCTGGATGGGCGAAATGATCTTTCGCACCGATATTTCGATGCGCTTGTTCCGCGGCTTGTCGCCATTCGTGGCACACATACCCGGCGGGCTGATTCACACCAATGTAGCAGGCTCTACCTTGTTCGCGGCGGTCTCGGGATCGTCCGCAGCGACCACTGCAACCGTTGGCAAAATCACGACCGTTGAATTGCGCGAACGTGGCTACGCCGAAGGCCTGTCGCTTGGATCCTTAGCAGGTGCGGGCAGTCTGGGGCTGCTCATCCCGCCATCCATCGTCATGATTATTTACGGCGTCCTGGCGGAGGTTTCGATTTCTCGCCTCTTTGCCGCTGGCGTGGTGCCGGGGCTATTGGTTGCCGGCTTGTATTCGCTCTACATCGCGGTGCGCTGCGCCGCTAACCCTGACCTTGCGCCAAAGCAAACCGGTGCACTGCAATCCAAAGCGCGAGGCCTATTAGACCTGCTGCCAATTCTGTGTCTGATCGCCGTGGTGCTGGGTGCGATTTACTCCGGACTTGCTACGCCTTCCGAGGCAGCAGCAGTTGGCGTGTTCGGCACCCTGATCGCGGTAAGTCTGTTGGGGCAAATGAATTGGGCACTCATTCGGGACAGCCTGATGGGCGCAGTCCGAGCCTCGGCGATGGTCTGTACCATTCTCGTCGCGGCTGCGTTTCTATCGACTGCGATGGGGTACATGCATGTGCCCCAGGATGTCGCCAAAGTCATTGCGGCTGCCAATATTGGGCCGTACGGTCTCATTGCCGTCCTGGCCGTCTTCTACATTGTGCTGGGTTTATTTCTGGACGGCATTTCCATCGTGGTGATGAGTTTGCCCATCACCCTGCCCCCGGTTATTGCGATGGGCTTCGATCCGATTTGGTTTGGTGTGTTCGTTGTGCTGATGGTTGAACTGGGTCAGATGACGCCACCAGTGGGATTCAACTTGTTCGTGTTGCAAGGTATTACCGGGGTTCCGATTGGCCGGGTTGCGCGAGCTGCGATTCCGTTTTTCTTTTTGATGTTGCTGGCGGTTGTGATTGTCGTACTGGAGCCTCGCCTGGTTTTGTGGCTGCCAGATACGCTGTTTGGCGTTGCGAAGTAAGTTTTAGCTTCTAGTGAGAATCTGACATGACCATGCACGATGACGCATTTGACATTGCCCTCAATCTGGCCGAGGCGATTGCCAATGCACAGTCGCCGGACACCGTCTGGGCAGCAGCAGATAAGGCATTTGCCAGGCTGATCGGTCACCGCCTGTTTACGGTGCTGGTCTACGAAGCCGATCAGGGCCTAGTTCGCCGCCAGTACTCGAATCGCCCGAATGAGTACCCCGTGAGTGGCACCAAACCGATGGGCGCAACGCCTTGGGGTGAGCATGTCTTGCATCAGGGTAAGCCCTACATAGGCCGCGATTCAGCTGATATTCGTTGGGCGTTTTTTGATCATGAGTTGATTGCCAGCATGGGGCTCGCCTCCACCTGCAATCTGCCGGTTCGCGCGTTTGGTCGCACCCTGGGCACCATCAACCTGCTCCATGAGGCCGGACACTATGATGACAACTGCTTGTCTGCCGGCATGGTCCTCGCCGGGCTGTTAGCGCCCGCAATGGCAAAGGCTCAGCCCACAAATCCATGACAATTTTCAAGTCCAGGCTATAAGCCATGTTCATTGGCGTAGACGTTGGCGGTACCTTCACTGACATCGCAATTGATTGTGATGATGGACGCGGCCTGGTCCTTCACAAACTTGCTTCCACGCCGAGGGCGCCCGAACAGGCGATCATTGAAGGCCTAAAAACGAGTCTGCAATCAAACGGCTTGAGCGCCGCGCAGATTCGCCGCCTTGCGCACGGCACAACCGTAGGCACCAACGCCCTGATTCAACGGCAACACGGCAAGGTTGCGCTTGTCACGTCTGACGGCTTTCGAGATCTGCTTGAGATTGGCCGTCAGACCAGGCCGCGTGTTTACGATATGCACCTGGATTATCCAGCTCCTATCGTTGAGCGCGCGCTCCGGTTTGAGGTGCCCCAAAGACGACTGGTTGATGGAACAGCACATACAGCACTGGACGAGGTCGCGGTGCGCTCACTCGGACAAAAGCTGATCGAACTACGGGTTGACTGCGTCGTCGTCGGCTTTCTCCATGCGTATGCGTACCCACAAGACGAAGAACGCGCTGCGCAGATTTTGCGCGAAGAGTTGCCGGCATCCGTTACTGTTTTGACATCAGCATCGGTTTATCCAGAGTTTCGGGAGTTTGAGCGTTTTTCAACCGCCGTCTTGAATGCCGCACTCATCACAATAGTCGGTAGCTATCTTGATCGGCTTACTCACGGCGTTGTCGATATGGGCGTGAGTTCAGAGGTCAAAATCTGCCAGAGTTCAGGCGGCGTCATGTCGGTGCGAATGGCTCGCCAGCAGCCCATTCGCGCATCGTTGTCTGGTCCCGCTGCGGGCGTACAAGGCGCCAGCCGCAGGGCCTTGTCAGCCGGATTCGACAACCTCATCACCTTGGATGTTGGCGGCACGAGTGCGGATGTCAGCCTCATGATTCAAGGTCAGGCGGTTGAAGTCAATGAACGCGATCTCGCAGGGTTTCCGATTCGCCTGCCCTCACTCGACGTCAATGCGGTTGGTGCTGGCGGCGGTTCGATTGCCTGGATCGATCGTGACGGCTTGCTAAAAGTTGGCCCGCAGAGCGCGGGCGCGTCACCTGGCCCCGCGTGCTACGACCAGGGCGGTGAGCAGGCAACCGTGACCGATGCGAATGTCTTCCTCGGTCGCCTCAATGGTCATGCCCTGCTCGATGGGCGTATGCCCATTCGCCAGGATCTCTCCAGTGCGGCCATCGCTACGCTTGCAAACGACTTGTCGGTCACACAAGAACAGGCAGCGCTCGGCGTCATTCAGGTTGCGTGCGCGACGATGGTCAAGGCCATTCGGGCCGTGTCAGCCGAACGCGGGCACGATCCACGCGACTTTGCTTTGTTTGCGTTTGGCGGTGCCGGACCACTCCATGCAATTGACGTAGCGCGTGAACTCGGCATCGCGAAAGTTGTCATACCACCAAGCCCGGGTATCTTGTGCGCGGAAGGCGCGCTAAGTGCGCCACTGCGGATTGAGTATGTCCAGACCTTGCTTAGCGGGCTTGATAAACAAGGGCTGACGCAACTCGATCAGGCTCGTCGTGATCTGATGGTTCGTTGTAGCGACTGGTTCAGAGAAGAGTCAGTGAGCGCCGGGCAGCAGCGTCTTAGCTGGACAGTCGGCGCACGCTATGTCGGGCAAAACTATGAACTGGCGCTACCGATAATATTTGAGCGGAGGCCGGATGCAATGCTGGCGGAACTGGCCCAAACCTTTCATAAGGCTCACGAACAAACCTACGGCTTTTCATCTGATGCTGAGGCTATTCAATTGGTAAGCCTGCATGTCAGGGCAAGCGCTGAACTAACAGTCCCTGATCTGCCTGTCTGGCCTGCGGGGGAATCAGGACAACCGACTGACTGGCGGCAAGCGGTGATGCAGGCGGGCAGTTCTGAGACGACCCCGGTTTATCGTCGAGAACATCTCGTCACCGGACAACTCATAAACGGGCCAGCCATCATTGAACAAATGGACACGACAGTTTTGGTGTTTCCGAAAGACACATGCTCGGTAGATGCCAGGGGCAACCTGATTATCCACTGCGACTCGGACGATCCTTCATGAGTCAACTGACGCCGATTGAGCTTGAGTTGCTGCGCAATGCCATGACTAGCGTAGCGGATGAAATGTATATCGCCCTCATGAAGAGCGCTTACTCGACCAACATCAAAGAGCGACGCGACCATTCAAGCGCGTTGTTTGATGCGCAGGGTCGCGTGGTGGTTCAGGGCGAGAGCATGCCTCTACACCTGGCGTCGATGCTGGGACTTGTGGAAGTCGTTATTGAGAAGTTCGGTATCGACGGTATTCATCCAGGCGATATGTTTTTGTCGAACGACCCTTATGTCGGGCGTGGCTCCCACCTACCGGATGTCGCGATGGTGGCGCCAGTATTTCAGGGTGACCAGTTAGTCATGTTTGTGGCCAACATTGCTCACCATGCGGACATCGGCGGGATGTCCCCTGGCTCAATGGCTGGCGGCATGACTGAAATCTACCAGGAGGGACTACGCATCCCACCCATCCGGCTCATGCGTGATGACGAGATCGTGTCCGATGTTATGGCACTGATCCTGCTCAACGTTCGCGTTCCCCATGAGCGGCGAGGCGACTACAACGCACAGATCGCAGCTAACAGACTAGGTATTCGCCGCTGTCAGGCGCTGATCGAGAAATGGGGGATTGATCGGATTGAGAATGGCTGCAGCGGCATCATCGCCGCCGTGGGACGCCGAACCCGTCTCGCAGTAGCGGAGTTGCCCGACGGGCGCTATGAATTTGAAGACCTTATTGATGATGACGGCATCGCTACACAAGACATTCGGCTTCGTGTCGCAATCACCGTCGAAGGGGAACGAATTGAATTCGACTTCGACGGCACTGACCCGCAAGTCGAAGGCAACATCAACGTCACGACCGCTGGCCTGCAAGCGTCGTGTCTGTATTGCATGAAAGTACTACTCGACCCCGACTGTCCACAAAACCACGGCATGCTCGAACCGGTCACCATCAAAGCGCCAACGGCCAGCATCGTCAATGCCGAGTTTCCGGCTGCATCCGCTGCGCGCGCGCAAACCTGCCAACGCATTATTGATGTGATCCTGGGCGCTCTGGCACCCGCCTACCCGGACCGCGTGGTGGCTGCCAGCAATGGGGCGAATACTTCAGCTTCCTTCTTCGGTCAGGGCCCTGACGGACAGTTCTATGTTTACCTCGAAACCCTGGGTGGTGGCGCCGGCGGGCGTGCTTACAAAGACGGCACAGATGGTGTTCAGGTCCACATTACCAACACCTCTAACCTGCCCATTGAGGCGCTTGAGTCGGAATATCCGCTGCTGATAGAGCGGTACGAACTGGTGAACGACTCTGGTGGCCGCGGGCAATATCGCGGCGGCCTGGGAACGCGACGAGTTTATCGGCCTATCAACCATGAAATGACATTCTCCGGCCAGGGCGAGCGATGCGTACATGCGCCCTGGGGGCTTTTTGGCGGCGAACCTGGCGCCACGGGCCAATTTGATATTGTGCAAGCTGATGGCCAACTTGAGCGGATTGCCAACAAGCCCTCGGCGCTGCGCATCAAACCCGACAAGGCCGTTATGGTGACCACACCCGGCGCCGGCGGCTATGGTGATCCGTCTAGCCGGCCAGCCGAATTGCGTGAACGAGATCTCGCAAGCGGCAAAGTGTCTGAATCATCTGATTGATCCGTCATGTCTCCGAACACTCATACCTCAGAGAGTTACTCATGAACCTGGTTGAACCGATTGCTCAACACCACGATCAAATGACTGCCTGGCGGCAAGACATTCATGCCCACCCGGAGCTAGGCTTCCATGAAACCCGAACTGCCAATTTTGTTGCCAGCCAATTGGAATCGTTTGGCATAGAAGTCCACCGCGGTATTGGTCGAACCGGTGTGGTGGGTGTGCTGCGCAGCGGATCGTCAGACCGTAGCGTCGGCCTGCGCGCTGACATGGACGCCCTGCCCATCGAAGAAACCAATACCTTTGCACACCGCTCAACCAAACAAGGCGTCATGCATGCATGCGGGCATGATGGCCACACCACCATGCTACTGGGCGCAGCACAGTACCTTGCTGCGACCCGGCAATTCGACGGCATTGTGAATTTCATCTTTCAGCCGGCTGAGGAAGGGCTCGGCGGTGCCAAGGCGATGATCGATGACGGATTGTTTACGCGATTCCCGTGTGAGTCAGTGTTTGGTATGCACAACCGCCCCAACCTGCCGGTTGGTAAATTTGCCGTGCGTGCTGGCCCCATGATGGCAGGCGGCGCCTTCTTCGATATTGATATTGAAGGGGTTGGCACTCACGGCGCTCGTCCGGAGCGAGGGGTTGATGCTCTGTATGTTGGCTCGCAAATCGTGAGTTCACTGCAAGGCATTGTCGCGCGCAACATTGCACCAGTCGACCAGGCCGTCTTGTCAGTCACGCAATTTCATGCGGGCGATGCGTACAACGTCATCCCGCAAACCTGTCGATTGTCAGGCACCGTGCGGGCATTCAGTGATGAGATCATGACCTTGGTCGAGAACAATATGCGCCGCCTGGCCGAGCACATCGCTCAGGCCAACGGCGCCACAGCCAAACTATCGTTCAGGGTGAACTTCGCGCCAACTATCAATAATGAGCAAGAAGCCGAATTTGCTGCCTCTGTTTGTACTGAGTTGGTCGGCGAGGAGAATGTTGTTCGTAATCCGCCGTTGATCCTCGCGTCAGAAGACTTCTCATTTATGTTGCGTGAAGTCCCTGGCTGCTATCTCAATATAGGTAATGGTGATGCCAGTGGTGAAAGCGGCTGTGAAGTTCACAACCCAGGCTATGATTTCAATGATGCCGCATTGCCGCTCGGCGCAAGCTGGTTCGCCCGAGCCGTCGAACAGCGCCTTGCCAAGCAGTCAACCTAAGACTGTGCCCAAGGACTCATTCGCACCCACGCCTTGCTTGCTGTTTGCCATCGTGCGTACTTACCAAAGTCACGACGATGTACCGGAGACCCACCATGTCTGAAACGCTCACCCAACCCGACGCTAATAGCGAAGCTGCGCATGTCGATGTACGGCCCATGTCAGTGCATATTGGCGCAGAGATACACGGTCTGGACTTACGTGAAGCCTTGACCCCGGCCGAAGTCGCTTGTGTGCGGGCAGCGCTGCTTAAATGGAAAGTGGTGTTCTTCCGCAACCAGGAAATGAATCATGAGCAGCATGTGCGTTTTTCGCGCCAGTTTGGTCAACCGACACCTGGGCACGTTGTGTTTGGCGGCGACAAAGAGTATCCGGAGATCTACTCGATTGCAAAATTCCGCGCGGCCATCAGCAAGCGAACTGCGCTGCCACTTCGCCCCTGGACGGGTTGGCATACCGATATCACCGCCGCAATCAATCCGCCATTCGCGTCGATCCTGCGGGGCGTTACGGTGCCACCATACGGGGGTGATACGCAATGGACCAACCTGGCGGCGGCATTCAACTCCCTATCCCCAGCGATGCAGACCTGGCTGGAAACGCTTCATGGCGAACACCGATTCGATCCGCCCGCAGGCAGCGATACAAGTTCTCAGTACGATGAAGTGGTTAGCAAGAACACTCTCGCCGCCATACATCCCATCATTCGCGTCCATCCGGAAACCGGCGAACGTGCCTTGTATGTAAGCCCGAATTTTTTGCGCAATATCGTTGAACTCACCCCCCATGAGAGCGAGCGGATCATTCACATGCTGTGGGAGCACGCCATTTTGCCGGAATACACCGTGCGGTTTCGCTGGGAGCCCGGCAGCGTAGCTTTTTGGGACAACCGGGCCACCGCGCATCTGGCGCCGCGCGATATTTTTGACTCTGATTTTGATCGGCAGTTTTATCGCGTCACCCTCTCAGGTGACATCCCCGTCGGCGTAGACGGGCAGCCCTCGAAGATTCTGGAAGGCAAAGAGATTCCGTCGTTATGACATCTGCAGGCCGAGGCACCATGAACACCTACACCCAATATGCTGCGGCCAGCGGTCATCCATTGGCCACCAAGGCGGCTATCGCGATCCTGGAGGAAGGCGGCAACGCGATAGACGCCGGGGTCGCAGCGGGCATGGCACTCGGTGTGCTGCACTGCGAGCTGGTCAATTTTGCCGGGGTCGCCCCGATCATGATTCGATCGGCACAAAAGAGCGAAACCGTCACCATTGACGGACTTGGCGGCTGGCCGGCGGCTGCAACCACCGCGTTTTTTGAAGAGTCCTTTGATGGCGCCATTCCCGAAGGGATTTTGAGAACAGTTGTCCCTGCTGCACCAGCGGCATGGATCCGCGCTTTACGCGACTACGGCACGATCTCATTTGGTGAGGCGGCTCGCTTTGCCATCGAGTATGCCCGCGATGGCTTTGAGGTGTATGAGCTGTTTGCAGAAGTAATCGCCGCTAGTGAAGCCGACTTCAGACGCACCCCTGAAAGTGCGAAGATTTATCTCCCGAATGGACGGCCGCCGCATGTGGGCGAACGCTTCATTCAAACGGATCTTGCGGCCAGCATTCAGTACGTGGCTGATGAGGAGTCTGCTGCCGGCGGTGATCGCCTGGCGGGTTTGCAAGCCGCTCATGATGCGTTCTACAAGGGCGATATCGCCCGGAAAATCTGTGACCACCATCGCGCCAATAATGGCTTCCTGGCACTTGAAGACTTGGCCAACTACCAGGTCAGGTATGAGCAGCCGCTGAGAGTCTCTTTCGGCGACTTTGAAATCGTGACCTGTGGTGCGTGGTGTCAAGGGATTTCATTGGCGCAGGCTTTCTCGATGCTTGACGCGTCTTCACTAGCGGCAATGGGCCAAAACTCAAGTGCCTACATCCACCACCTCACTGAAGTGTTCAAATTGGTGTTCGCTGACCGCGAGCACTATGTTGCTGATCCACTGTTTGTTGATGTCCCGGTAGCAGACATGCTTGCCGCAGACTACCTCGCCGCGCGCCGTAGCCTGATTAGGCCGGACCTTGCATGGCCAGACTTACCACCCCCAGGAGATCCGTGCGCCCGACAAGCCACTCTGTCAGACACCACTTCAACGCAAGCCTCACGAGTTGAAAATCCCTCGTCGGCGCTCGACACTTCTTACCTGTGCGTGATTGATGGCGAAGGCAATGTGTTCTCAGCTACCCCGAGCGACACCGCTTCCACAGGTGAAGTGATTCCCGGCACTGGCCTCTGTCCATCATCACGGGGCTCGCAATCTCGTGGTGTCTCCACCTCGATCAACGCCTTGATGCCGGGCAAGCGCCCGCGGCTGACACCCAACCCAGCCATTGCGCTGCGAAACGGTGAACCATTTATGGCTTTTGGCACACCAGGCGGTGATGTGCAGATTCAAGCGATGATTCAGGTGTTTGCCAATCACGCCTGCTTCGGTATGCCGTTAGACGAAGCGATTGCTGCGCCGCGCTTCGCGACCTACAGCTTTCCATCATCGTTTGCACCCAACGAACACTTTCCCGGTCTTTTGAAATTCGAACCAGGCATAGATCAAGACGTTGCTAGCGAGTTGACGCGACGGGGGCACGACGTGCAATGGTGGCCCAGACGCGACTGGCATGCTGGCGGCGTTTGCGCCGTGCAGGTTGAATCAACAGAGCCACGCAGACTGAAAGCGGCAGCTGATCCGCGACGGGCCGGAACGGCCGACGGGCTTTAGTCTGCCTTAGCGACCGGCGATATACCCGCCGCCTCAGCCGTCACCGATTTGCGCCGAGACGCGAACACCAAAACAACGACCGCGCCAACCAGGAACAACACGGCAAGCGGCGATTTCAATAAGAACCACGGATCATTGCCCGAGGCGGAGTACCCGCCCCGTATCAGCTCTTCAAGTTGCGGCGCGAGAATAAAACCGATCACAAACGGCAGAATCGAAATTTCAAGCCGCCGCAGCAGATAGCCAATGACGCCAAAACCAAGTACCACCCAGATCGCGATGAATCCGCCGTCTTGCACATAAACCGCAGTCAGCGTGATGAGCAAGACAACAGGCAGCATTATGGTCTTGGGAATGCGCGCCAGAACGCCCAGCGAATGCAAAAACCAACCGCCTACCGTCCAGTTAAACAAGTTACCCAGAATCATCAGCGTGAAGATCGCAAACGCAATCACGAGATCCTGATTGATGATCGTGCCGAAGTCCTCGATGACCTTAATCTCAGTAAACCGAAAAACAGACGGCCCGAGTGTAAAGCTGCCAACCGACTCCACCGCCAGGATTAGAAAGACGGCGGCAAAGTTACCTGGGATGCCCAAACTCATCACAGGAATCAGGTTGGCACCCGATACGGCTGAGTTAGCCGCCTCCGTCGCAGCAACCCCCTCGGGCAAACCGCTACCAAACTTCTCGGGATGCTTTGAGACACGCCGGGCAGTGTCGTAGCCAAGCGTTGCGGCGAGCGTCGTCCCAATGCCGGGTAACGCACCGACCATTGTGCCAATCACCGCCGAACGGCATATCGTTGGGAAAATGCGGCGAATGTCTGCACGACCAAATGAGTTATCACCTGTCTCTCGCGCAAATCGTTGTTTGAAGTTTTCTAATCGCTCCCGGGCAGCATCTTCGATGCCGATGAACACCTCACCAATTATTAAAACGCCAATCACGGCGGATGTGAGAGGCAGGCCATTACCAAGTGCCAGCACGCCCATCGTCAAACGCGGCCCATTACCAGACAACGTGGTGCCAATGAGCGCGAGCAACATGCCCAGCACACCCACGATCAGGCCATTAATGGGTGACTTACCCGCCACCGCCGCCATAAACGACAAAGACAGAATAATCAGCGCTGACTTTTCAGGCAGATCAAGCACATTTTCTATGAGCACTGCCAGCACCGGCGCAGTCAGTATGAGCACCAGATCGCTAAAGGTGTCTCCCGACACTGAGCTGAAGTGAGCGATCTTTAAGGCCTTGCCCGCCTGCCCCTTTTGCGCCATCGGATGCCCATCAAGCGTTGTCAGGAAGGCGTCAGGGGTTCCGGGTGTATTGAACAGAATCGCGGGCACAGCGCCGCCCAGGGTGCCCCCCTTCATCAAACCAATCAGAAACGCGAGGATGGGGAGCAGCGCCTCATCGGAAACGCCAAACGCCGAGATAAGCACCGGCAGAGACAGGGCCATCGCAAACGGCCCGTTCAAGCCTGGCGTTGCCCCAACGACGATGCCAATGATGAGTCCGGCAAAAACCATCGCCATTGGCACGAGATCGAAACTGCCATCTGCCGCAAAGAACACGTCAAGGAAGCCGCGCGATACGTATTCCCAGACCAGCTCCATTACAGGTCTGCGTTCGGTGGAAGTTGAACGTTAGTCAGCAATCCATCCAATACGAGGACGAGCGCTGCGAGCACCATTAAAACCACGCCGATAGAACGCATCGAGATCGCCCCAGACGCGACCCGAATCAGCGCCAGGCCAATAAACAGCCCGCCGCCGACGAATCCGACATATTTGTAGGGCGCCGTATCCGATAGCGCCCGATAACTCGCCTCTGTTTCGGCAAGGGCATTCTGTGCAAGCACGAGCATTGGCCCCAGCCATCTCATCAGCAGCAAGCCCACGACGACGATCAGCACAAGCTTGCCAATAAACCTGAGATTGCTCGCGGTGACGCGCCCCAGCACCGAAGCGTCAGCGCGCCGCCAAAACGTGCTGGCCAGCAAACCAGCGCTGAGAATCAAGATGAGAACGGCAAGAAGAACCGGGAAGAACGCATCCCCGGGGGCTGACGTGCCTACTTGGTTAGTCTCAATAAAGCTCCCCCGAATGTCATGGGGGAACCAAAAGACTAAGGCGAGGATTGCGCCCAGCAACATGAGCAAGGCGAACCCTCTCTGCCAGGTGTCGGGTGCTCCTTTCATCCTGACCGTAGGTATCGCTTACTTCACCAATGCCTGATTGGCTTTCAAGTTGGCTCTTAGTGACGCTTCCAACGCATCACCCTTAACAATCACCGGGCCTGGCGGGTACTGCTTAGCAACGAACTTTGCCGTCTTGCTGTCGGGATTGTTCAAAACTTCAGCGATAGCATTGGCTATTGCATCTATTGCATCAGCATCCATTCCCTTTGGTCCCACCACCACGAACTGGAAACCGAGCTTGTGGTCAATGCCATATTCGCTCAGTGTCTTACCGTCGGGTGCCTGCACCAAGGGCTTGTTTTCGGCAGAAGCCAGAATGACAACCTCACCCGCAGCCACAAGACCACGTTGAATACCGCCACCCCAGGCAAGATTGGCATCTTTTGCGACCAGAGCATTCAAGGTCGACTTACCACCTTTTAGCTGAAGATGGTTCACTTCGATGTCGAGCTTTTCCGCGACGAGGTCCGAGCCATGCTGCACCAGCGCACCCCAGTTAGACCAGACAATCTTGGTACCGCTCTTGGCTGCAGCAGCGACATCTTCAAGCGTTTTCCAGCCTGAATCAGCGCGTGCAAGAATGCCTGTTTGTGATCCTGCCGTGGTGGTGATGTAGGTAAAGTCATCAATAGACAAGGCATCGCTGCTTAGGGTGGCGAAATCAAATGTGGTGTTGATTGCCACGCCAAGGGTTTGTCCGTCGGCAGCTTCATTCTTGAGTTGCGCCGCCATGACGGCGCCACCACCACCTGCCTTGTTCTCAGGGATGATCCGCCAACCCTTCAGGGCTTCCAATTCTTCTGCCAGCGCACGAACCTGGGTATCAGTACCGCCGCCAGCGCCGAACCCGATCCACATCTTGATTGGGCCGTCTGGTTTCCATTCAGCATGCGCCACGCCGGCTACAAGGCTGGCCGCAACGGCAAAAGGTATCAATAGTTTTTTCATGTTTGCTCCCCTCTTTAAATGCTTGGTATGAGATGCTGCAAGTACTATACCCTGACAACCAGAGACATGGACTCCCCCTTATGCACATCATTTGTGCCTACCCAGCCCAAATATGAGCGCCAGCCTAAGCCCCGTTGAGACCTTGCGTGTACTTAGCGAGTTGGGCACGCAGATTGCCGACAGCGCCAATCTGAACGACGTGATACAGCGTCTCTCTGAGGGCGCAGACACGCTGATAGGCCATCGCCTGTTTACCGTCATGGCTTTCGACGCAAACAACAGGCAGGTACGCCGAATTTTCTCAAACCAACCCGCAGCCTATCCTGCCGGCGGCATCAAAACCAAAGGGCAATCAGATTGGGCCAAACAGGTACTCGATGAAGGCAAACCCTATATCGGCTCAAACGCGGACGACATTCGCCGTCATTTCGCTGACCATGAACTAATAGCGAGTCTTGGTCTGGCCTCAGTACTCAATATGCCAGTCCGCGTCGCCGGGCAGACGCTTGGCACCATGAACCTTCTAAATACGGCAAATTATTATCGCCCTGACCATCTGGCTCTCGCCCGCGTCTTGGCCGGCCTGCTCGGCTCGTCACTTTTGCTGCATCCGTCATTCGAATAAATCACCGGTACGCCACTCATGAAAATCACACTACTGGGCACAGGTACGCCCACCCCTTCTCTCAAGCGAATGAGCGCGGGTTACCTGGTTGAAACCGGCAACGCCGTCATGCTGTTTGATTTTGGTCCCGGTTGCTACCACCGCATGATGGAAGCTGGCATTCGGGCGGTGGACGTAACCCATGTCTTTTTCACGCATTTGCACTATGACCATTGTCTGGACTACATCCGCCTACTCATGACCCGATGGGACCAGGGCGGCGGCAAGATACCTGAGTTGCAAGTCTTTGGCCCTAAACATACCGCTCAAATGACCCAACGTATCATCGAACCCGATGGCGTGTTCGGGCCCGACCTCGAAGCACGAACCGAGTTACCGATGAGTCAGGCCGTTCATATCGCGCGCGGGGGCACACTACCGCGCCTGAAACCCGCGCCTGTTGTGCGAGAACTCAGGAGCGGCGAAGTGATTGAAGGTGACGGCTGGCAAGTGTCTCTGAGAGCCGTGCTGCACGCCCAACCGGTACTTGACTGTTTTGGCTACAGGCTTGAGCACGAAGGCAAGAGCTTCGTTTACTCTGGCGACAGCGGCCCTTGTAAAGCAATGGAACTGCTTGCGGCAGATTGCGACGTTCTTGTGCATATGTGCCATTTCATCAGCGGCACACAGCTCAGCGAAGAAATGGGCGAAAAGAATATGGGACATTTGGAACTGGCGCGCCTGGCCCAGACCAGCGGCGCCAAAAATACCGTGATTAGTCATGTCACCGAACAAATGGATGTGCCTGGCGTGCGAGAGAACATCCTGCGCACGATGGGCGAGATCTACCAGGGCAACTTGTTCTTCGGAGAAGATCTCATGACGATTCCTGTCGACGGGCCGAAGCCACTCAAACTCGATTAGCTTAAGCCAGCACACAAAAACGCACCGGAGAGAGACAATGAAAGCAGCAGTCGTTAGTGAGCAAGGCTTGATCATCTCGGAAGTTGATCAGCCAAAACCTGCACCACACCAGGTTCTTGTCAAAGTTCGCGCCTGCGGCATGAACCGCGCCGACAGCATGGTTGCCAGCGGTGCGATGCATGGCAGTTCAGGAGGAGCTGGCACCATCGTTGGCATGGAGTACGCCGGCGAGGTAATCGAGACTGGCGCCGAGGTTCAATCGTTTAAGGCAGGTGATCGCGTGATGTGCTCCGGCCACGCCGGATGGGCAGAGTACGCGGTTGCCGACTGGCGCCGGACAATCCTCATCCCCGAGACCATCGATGGTTGGTCAGAGGCTGCCACCCTACTCACTGGGCTGCAGACTATGCATAACGCGCTTGTGACGGTTGGCCGCCTGCAAGCTGGCGAGACCGTACTCATCCAAGGCGCCAGTACAGGCGTGGGCCTGATGGGGCAACAGATTGCCAAAGCCATGGGCGCAAAGAAAGTGATTGGTTCATCCACCAATGCCGAGCGCCGATCCCGATTGACCGAGTTTGGAGCAGACCTTGCCATCGATTCAAAAGATCCCAACTGGGTGCAACAAGTCCTCGACGAAACCGACGGCAAGGGCGTTGACCTGATCGTTGATCAGATCTCCGGCTATGTCGCCAATCAAAATCTGGCAGCAACTCGGGTACTTGGACGCATCATTAATGTTGGGCGCCTAGGTGGCCACACCGGAGAATTCAACTTTGATCTACATGCAGCGCGCCGAATTGACTATATTGGCGTGACATTCCGGACCCGATCAATCGAAGAAATCAGCGATATTGCCAAGGCCATGCAAGCCGATCTCTGGGATGCCGTCAAAGCGGGCCAGTTGCGAATCCCGATTGACAAAGAGTTCCCGCTGCAAGAAGCTGCCGCCGGAGTGGAGTACATGAAAGCGAATCGACACTTCGGAAAGATTGTGTTGACGGTCAACTAGGCAAACTGGCGCTCAGCCTACTGTCTCGACCCCTACGGAAATAAAACGTCGGGCACGAATACCCCTTCCCCGCTCAACCGCCGGCCTCCAAACACTGCAAATCTGGAAGACGCATCACGAAAAACGCGTAGCCGAAAACATCAGCGTATTGGCGATACATCGCAATTTCGTTGGTCGCTTCTCGTAGGACTGTTTCAGCCTCTGGCACACCCATCCATTCCTTTGCCTTCATCGCCACAAGTCGCTCCATCGGATCGTAGTAGTTTGTCATCCAGGCGCTGCGTGGCAAAACAAAATGTCCGCATATTTCATAACCTAAACTGCTTATTGTGGCGAGTTTGTTCTGCACAAGGTCAATCTCTGGATACTGTTGCCAGTATTCAATGACTGATTGAGGTGGGTTCGCCTTTAACCATACAACCTCACTTACGGCAACGTAACCGCCAGGGCATACCAGGGGTTTGATTTTCTCAAGGCCATGTTTAAAGCCGAGGTTGTAGATTGCACCTTCAGACCAAACGATATCGAAGTGGTCAGGACCAAAGTCCAACTGATGCATGTCTTTTTCAATAAGCTCAACTCTATCCAGTACGCCCGCCTCCTGAGCCTTTTGCCTCGTTCTCTCGAGCATCATAGGAAGCAGATCGAGGGCGACGACTGTACCCCTACACAGACTCAGCAAATCCATCGTCTGTACGCCAGGCCCACAACCAATGTCGAGAATCCGCGGGTGTTCGGGCAAACTAGTCATCATCTCGAACGCCTGCTGAGTTGCCTCGCGCGAGCCAGGACCAGCGCGCGGTAATCTGCCGTAGATTTTTAGGAAATAGTTCAATTCTCTGCCTTCCCCGCAGCGCTTTATCAAACGTTGGAGGGTTGACTAAGTCGGTATCGATTGAACCGGCACCCTTCAACTTCTACCTCTCCATCCGCCGTAAATCCCAATCGGATCAGCCCTCTGACTCGTGTTCGTGTTGGCGGCACTCGTACCGTAATCGACTCAAATCCTTTCTCATCGAACGCCTGAGTGACAATCGCTTCATAGAGTCTTCTACCGATACCCCAATAGTTTGGGTGCAAGACCAGGGCGAGATCAGCATCGCCCTGCTCCGGTTGCAGTCCACCCCAGCCCACTAACTGGCTGCCAGCAACGAATGCCCAAGGTCCGTAACCATGCTTGAGCCAGAGCCGTTCTTTGGCAGCGATAAATCGATCACTGTCGATCTGTGTGAAGCCTCCCTTCAGCAAGGGCATTTGCCGCCTCACCAGCGGATGGTTCATCAACGCAATTAAGTCTGGTCTCTGAACCTCGGTTAATCGCCAAAATTCGATGTCTTTCGATTCGGTCTGATTGATGAGTGTTCGTATCAATGGCTTTCCTTTAGTCTTCATCGGCGATCACCCGAAACCTCCGAGCTTCAAAAGACGGCAATCGATTCAATAGCTTGCCATACAGGTGCAAATGAAAAGTGGCCTGACCGCCCACAACGTCAGTTGAATGAATGCTTTCTTCATCTAGGTACAAGTAGTCTCCGGTCCCGACATCAGTGGTTTGATCGCAATACACTTCCCGCTTCCCCGGTGAAACCGGGCGGTACAGAGTATTGCTCTCAATCCCAGCCAACCCAACAATCAGCGCCCATGTTTTGTGGTGGTGGGGGGCGCTTGTAACGCCCGGCCCATCCGAGACAAGATACAGAGCAGGGCCTTCGTTTCCAACCTGCGCCAGTAACCACAATCGTTCTTCATGCTTGTCCGCCGGGTGAATTTGCAAGGCGTCCCAGTTCAGGTCTTTACCGAGGTTTGCGAGGCTCTTGGCCAACACGGCCAACTCATCCTCTCCGAATGAGCGACTACCCAAATTCTGGTCATCAAGCCACTTCTGACATTGTGACGATAGCGGCAACATGGTCAACCCGGTTTGGACGCTAATGAGTAGTCAGTTGAACTCGCCAGGAAACGAGCGCAGTTCCTGCGTGACGCCACCAGGCTCGGTAGGTTCGCTTGCAAACCCTAAAACCAGGGCGGTCCCGATACTGCCAAGCGAATTCGGTAAACCGACGTCGATGCCGTAACAAAAAGGTCATTTTGCTGCGAGCCTCCGAACGTGAAATTGGTCGATTTCTCAGGAATCTGAATCACACCAAGGGCTTGCGCATCGGGTGACAGAACATGCACCCCGCCGGGCCCGTTACACAAGATGTGACCCTGGGTCGAAACCTTCATGCCATCGGGAACGCCCTCGCCTTCGCCGGAAATCTCTGCCCATACCGAGCGGTTTGTTAAAGCCCCAACTTCGTCAACATCGAAAACGTGTATTTGAGAAGCTGCACTGTCGTTGATGAACAGCTTGCTTTCATCGAGTGAGAAGCACAAACCGTTTGGTTGATTGAGCGCTTTCGTGACAAGGGTGAGTGAACCGTCCGGATCAAGCCGAAACACCCCCCGGAAATCCAATTCCTGATCCCGCAAGATGCCAAGATCTTTTCTGATGCGTCCAAAACTGGGGTCCGTAAACCAAATTCTGTTTTGGGTATCGACCACTACGTCATTTGGGCTATTGAGTTCTTTGCTCTGATAATGGGTCGCAAGAGGTTTGATAAGCTTGCCATAATGCTCGTGGCGAACAAGCTGAGAGCTTGCATGCTCACAACTCAAAACACGACCATCGCGATCAAACGCATTGCCGTTGGCTTGGTTAGACGGTGTGCGAAACACCCGAACACCCTCTTTTTCGGTCCAACGATACTGCACGCTGCAGGCAATATCGGAAAAGATCAGATAATGTTCTGTGGGATGCCAGATCGGGCCCTCTGTAAACCCAAAGCCAGTGGCCAGTTTTTCGAGCGTTGAATCGGCGGGTACGACTTCACGAAAAGCGGTTGTGCGATCCTTTTCATTCACGATTTCACTCTCACGACTACATCAATCAGATCAAAAACCACCATAGCACCGTTTACCTAAGCCTTAAAACCTCCCCGGACCGTATGCCTCGGGATCAGTGAATGGTTGATGACCCCCAATCATCTCGGCCACCATCAGTCCGGTTCCTGGCGCCATACTCATACCCCAATGGCTGTGCCCGAAAGCTAGGACGATGTTGGGCGCCGTTCTCAGCGGGCCAATCACTGGCAGACTATCGGGAAACGATGGTCGAGTGCCCATCCATGGTGTGACGTCGGCCGTATTAACGCCAGGGAGCATGAACTGAGTTTGCGCTGCCAGCATTTGCGCTCTTTGATAGTTCGGCTCCACCCCTAAGCGCGCGAATTCTGATGTGCCAGCGGCCCTGATGCCGCTTTGCATTGAACTAACGATGAATTTCGTCTGCGGGTCCATCACCGAATTATTGAGTGTGACACCAGGCTGGTTGAACTCAAGGTGATAGCCTCGCTCGCCGGCCATGGGCAGTTTTACTCCCAGCGGTTCAAGGAGTTTGACTGACCAAGCCCCTGCCGCCAGCACAACATGACTGGCGAGTAATCGACCCTCAGTCAGCTTGACTTCAGCGCCCCCACTCGCATGCGGCGCAATCCCCGAGACAGCGCTACGCGTGAACTGTGCGCCTTGCCGGGTAGCCTGTAGGGCGAGCGCTTTACACAGCCGTCCTGGCGACAAAGCCCGAGCCTGTCCGCTCAACATGACGGCACCTGTGTAGTTCGGCCCGACTGCTGGCTCAATGTCGTTGAGTTCATCGCGATTGATGAGTCGAATCGTGGCGCCGCGCTCACTGCGCAAGCGCCAGGCTGGCGAGTCCATGGATGGTGGCTCACCGCGGATGAGACTAACCAATGCACTGTCGCGAATCAGTTCGCTGGCTTCTGAGTCTTTTAGAAAGCCGCGATACAGATCAATGCACGGCGCTATCAGGCGAGCCATCGCATCGGCGTTCTTAGGGTAGTGCTCTTGATCGGCTTCGCGAAAAAAGCGCATTGCCCAGGGCGCAATCTGCGGACTGTCGCGCCAGCGCACTTTCAGAGGCCCTTCCGGATCAGCCAACCAACCGGGCACTTGCTTCCAAATGCCCGGTAACGCCTGCGGAATAAATGACCACGGCGATATGACCCCAGCATTGCCGTGGCTCGCGCCCTCACCTGGCTCGGACTGATCGATCAGTTGAACTTTGTACCCGCGCGAAAGTAGGCTTAATGCACAACACACCCCAACGATACCGGCGCCAATTATCGCCACATCGGTGTCGGGTTTTGCGGTTCCGTCAGTTTCCATTGGGTATTAGCTACCTTGCGTAGCCATCACGAATACGGGCCACGTAGTACTGAGCCCGGATTGAATTGCGTCCGCTCGCCCTGGTGAATCGTTTGCTGGCCATTCACAAAGACATGTTCAAAACCCTTCGCAAAGCTACGGGGTGACTTGATCGTCCAGGTACTGCTCACCGTATTGGGGCCGAACACAACAATGTCAGCCTTATAACCTTCTTTGAGCACGCCGCGGTCTTTAACGCCCAGCCGTTGCGCTGGCAAGCTACTCATCCGCCGAATAGCCTCGGATAATGAGAGCGTTTTTTCGTCGCGTACATACTTGCTCAGAAATTCTGATGTCCAGCCATAGCCACTAAGCGAGCCGACTTCTCCGCCAAGCATGCCCCAAGGCGCCAGCGCTTTTGTATCCGAGATCACGGCGCAATCAGACTGCTCAAGGCAAAGCTTCATATCTTCAACGCGAAACGAGTTTGACGTCCAAAACAGGCGGTGAATGCCTGGCGCTTCTTCAATCAGTAGATCGAACGCAGCATCGTAGGGGTCAATGCCACGCATCTTGCCAATATCTTCGAGTGTCTCGCCAATGAGTTCTGGGTTCTCTACTGAGTTGAGCAGTCGTACCTTTGACCAAACGCGATCGCGGACCAACAACCACATGGGGTTCTGATTTTGCTTAATGCGCTCGCGGATTTGTTTGTCTTTCAGGCGCTCCAGAATCTTCTTTTCGCCGCCCTCGAGCGCCCACTTGGGCAAAATAGCCATCACGAGCGTGTGACTCCAATCGTGCGGAATGATATCGAACGCGACGTCCAGCCCATGCTTTTGGTCCAGATCGATCATCTCCAGCGTGTGCTCCATGGCGAATTCAGGTGCGCCGTACTTAGGCTGGATATGGGATATCTGCAGGCTGCAGCCAGCCGCTCTGGCAGTTGCGATTGCCTCGCGAAAACCGAGATCGTAGTAGCGGTCACGGTTACGCACATGCGTGGCGTACAACCTGTTGTGTTCCGCGGCTACCTTACACAAAGGCTCAATTGTCTCGGGTGAAGACTGACTGCCTGGCCAGTACTCAAGTCCGGTGGAGAATCCCGCCGCGCCCTCTTCGAACGACTGGCGTACCAGGTCGGCCATCTTATTGACCTCTTCTGGCTCGGGTAGGCGTAAATCATCACCCATCACAGCATGGTGCACCGTGCCGTGGCCAACAAACGCCGCCACATTTACGCCCAAACCTGTGTGATCGAGCGTGTCGAGGTACTCACCAAAACTGGTCCAGCCTTTCAGGTCAGCCGGGTCGCCGTATCCGGAAGCGTGTCGGGCAACCTCGTCTCGATGACGAAGCGGCGCCACGCTATGCCCACATTGGCCGACGACCTCGGTCGTCACCCCCTGATGCACCTGGCTCTCAGCTTTACCATCCACGACCAGCGTGAAATCTGAATGGGTATGTAGGTCAACAAAGCCAGGGGACACCGCCAAACCCGTCACATCGATCCGCTGCGCGGCTGTTGCGCCCTTTAACTGGCCAATGGTGACAATCTTGTCACCGCGAATGCCAATATCAGCCACCTGGGAATCACCACCGAGGCCGTCATACAGGGTGCCACCTTCCAAAATGGTATCGAGCGATTGATTTGTCACGTTGCCTCCGTCTCATGGTGGTGGGCCGTCTCAAAATGACAAGCCTCCCAGTGCCCCGGCGATTTCTCAATGAGGGGCGGCTCTTCACGGCTGCACTTGTCCTGCGCGTACTGGCAGCGCGTCCGAAAGCGACACCCGCTGGGCCGGTCGATGGGGCTCGGAATATCGCCTTGCAGGCGGATTCGTTCAACCGGCTGATCGGATGAATCCATCAATACCGCCGATAGCAATGCGCGCGTGTAGGGGTGACGCGGGTTTCGAAACAGTGAGATGCGATCCGTCTTTTCAACAATGCTGCCCAGATACATCACCGCGATCTCGTCACATACATGCTGAATCACAGCCAGATCATGTGAGATAAACAAATAGGTGAGGTTGAGTTTGTCTTGCAGGTCACAGAGCAAATTCAGAATCTGAGCCTGTATCGCCACGTCCAATGCCGACACCGGCTCATCGCAAACGATGAATTCAGGGTTTAAAGCAAGCGCTCTGGCGATGCAAATTCGCTGGCGCTGTCCGCCAGAGAACTGATGCGGAAACAAGCGTTGCTGATTCTGTCTGAGCCCAACCATCTCGAACAACGCCGCAACTCGCTCGGTACGCTCCTGCGCCGAGCCGATGTTATGAATGAGCAACGGTTCCATCACAATATCGCCGGCGGTCTGGCGCGGATTGAGTGAGGAATATGGGTCTTGAAAAATGATCTGCATGCGCCGACGCATGGTCATCATATCGTCATGGCTGATCGTGCGAAGATCGGTGCCGTCAAACACAATATGCCCGTCATGAGCTTTGACCAAGCCGAGAATCGCCAGCCCCGAAGTTGATTTTCCGCAACCACTCTCGCCAACCAGCCCGAGCGTCTTACCGCGTTGAATCGTAAAATTCAGCCCGTCCACCGCGTGCAGCACCGGGCGTTGACTAAACATATTCTCGCGCTTGAGCTTGAACTGAACCTGCAGGCCTTCAACACTCAACAACGGCTCTTCATCATTCACCGTCGGTGCTGATTGTCCAGTAGCAGTCTCTGAATTCATGATGCACTTGATTCCATTTGTGCTGTGGATTCTTCGGCAAGCCAACACTTGACGCTTCGGTTCACACCGAGGTTGTAGATCTTTGGCATCTCAAGGCAGCGCGACATGGCTTTTGAGCAACGCGGGCCAAACGGACAACCAGCTTGGCGATTGATGAGATCCGGCACAGACCCAGGAATTTCTGGCAACCTTTCTCGCACCGCCGCCGGGTCAGTGCGTATGCTGGGCATTGAGCGTAATAGGCCTTGTGTGTAGGGGTGCTGTGGGCTCTTACTAATCTCAGCTAGCGACCCTTCTTCAACTTTGTGCCCGGCATACATCACAAGCACCCTGTCGGCCATTTCGCGAACAGCACCAAAATCATGGGTAATCAAGATGATGCTGGTGCCCTTGGTCTCCTGAATCTCTTTTAGGAGGTCAAAAATCTGCGCCTGAACCGTCACGTCAAGCGCCGTCGTCGGCTCATCGGCAATTAAGACTTTGGGGTCACACGCCAGAGACATTGCGATCATCACGCGTTGCCGCATACCACCTGACAACTGATGGGGGTACTCGGTTATTCGTCGCTCAGGCGCAGGAATCTGTACGGTTCGCAGTAAATCGACGCTGCGCTCGAACGCTTCTTCCTGACTGACATCGTTGTGCCGGCGAATCGTCTCTGAAATCTGGTTGCCAACGGTATACACCGGGTTAAGCGATGTCATCGGCTCCTGGAAAATCATGGACAGGTCTTGCCCACGAATACTGTTTATGCGCTTTTTGCTTGCCTTGGTCAGGTCTTCGCCATCAAGCAGCACGCTGCCGCCGCTGATTCTGCCAGGAGGCGAAGGGATCATCTGCAGCAGCGCTAGGGCCGTCATACTCTTGCCGCAGCCGCTCTCGCCGATGATGCCCAGAGTCTCGCCTCGCCTGAGCTCAAAGTTAACCGCTGACAGGATATTGACGCTGCGCCCTCTGACATCAAAGTCAACCGTCAGGTCGCGCACCTGCAAGATAGGATCGTCGTTGCTGTTGATCGCGTCAGGCATCTTGGTTCCTAGCGTCCGCGCAGCTTGGGGTTGAGCGCATCGTTAAGGCCATCGCCGATCAACGCTATGCACAACACAACCAGCAAGATAGCCATGCCCGGCAAGGTCACCGTCCACCAGGCGTCGAAGAAAAAATCTCTGGATAACCCAATCATCTTGCCCCAGGTCATGACATCCGGGTCGGTCAGACCAAGAAAGCTAAGCGCCGCTTCGTAGATGATCGTGATGCCCACCCGAAGCGTAATCGCGACGATCAAAGGCGGCATTGCATTGGGCAAGATGACAGTGGTAATGGTTCGCCAGTGGCTAGAGCCGATCGCGCGCGCCGCAGTGACGTACTCTCGTTCCTTGATTTTTAGGAACTCGGCGCGCGTGAGTCGTGCCTCGGTCGTCCAGGTAGTGATCGCGATCGCCAGTACAACGACCACCATATCGAACGAGAACACCGCCACGATCACCATCGCAAACACCAGCGGCGGCAACACCTGAAAAAACTCAGTGATACGCATCAAGACGTTATCGACCATGCCGCCAAAGTAACCGGCAAGCGCCCCTATAGTGATCCCAATGAGCACCGCCACCACAGTGGCCACCGCCGCGATCAGCAGCGTCGGACGCGTGCCGTAAATGATGCCAGTAAAGACATCACGACCCAGGTAGTCGGTGCCCAGCAGTGTGTGTACACCCGGCGCGGTCAATGGCGGTGCAATCGGTTCGAAAGGGTCAGCCGGCCAAACCAAGGGACCAAACAGGCCGATTAGCACAAAGATGGACACCACGATGAAGCCGACCAGGGCGGCGCGATTCTGGCAGAACAGACGTACCGTCTCGCGCCACTTAACCTCTGGCTGGATGGGCGCCTCTTCAAACGTGAAAACCGGGGGCTGGCCGGTAGGACCGGCGGGACTGGTTGTGGTGGCGTTCTGGTTCATGTGCACTTAAGTAATCGACTTGATGCGAGGATCCAGTCGGCCATAGACCAGGTCGGTAATGATGTTGGCCACGATGGTTGTGGCTGCAGCCCCAAACAGCACGCCAAGAATGACCGGGAAATCGCGGCGCACGATGGATTCATAAAGTAGCGGGCCGACCCCGGGCAGGCTGAACACGGTTTCAACCAAAACGGCACCCGAGAACACCTGGCCCAATTGCAAGCCGGCCAGCGTGACAACCGGCAGGGCAGCATTCCTGAACGCATGCTTAAAAATTACCACGTACTCAGACAAGCCTTTGGTGCGTGCGGTACGGATATAGTCGGCCCCCAGCACATCGAGCATCGACGCACGCGCGATTCGGCTGTAACTTGCCAGGTACAAGATGGCCAAGGTAAACACCGGCAACACCAGATGATTCGCCACGTCCAGCACTCGCCCGAACCATGTCTCCGGCTCGGGAATGGATCGAATGCCAAACGCTGGAAACCACGGTAGATGCAGTGCGAACACCAGCAGCACAATCATGCCCAGCCAGAACACAGGCGTGGCGTAGCCGAGCAGCGAGAACACCGTGACGAAATGACTAAACAGGCCGCGCGGTTTGATGGCCGCGTAGACCCCAAACAAAGTGCCTATCACGACAGCCAATAGCAATGCGCTCAGCGTTAACAGCAAGGTCGTAGGCAGATTTCCTAGAATCAGGGTTGTGACGGGCTGATCATAATGAAACGAATAGCCCAGGTTGCCCGAGAGAACCTCCGTCAGGTAATTGAACAACTGGATATACACCGGCTGATCAAGACCATACCGGGCACGCATCTCAGCCGCCAACTCGGGGCTGCCGCCACCCCCCTCAGCCAGCATCGCATCAACAATGTCGCCCGGCGCTGCCTGCAACAGCAGAAAATTCAGCACAATCACCGCAATAATGAGCACGATGCCAAGCAATATGCGCTGAAGTATGGCGAGCTTCATATGTTCAGGCTCATGACTGAGTGATCGACGACGGGTTTAAATCTGAGTGCACTAACTAAACAGACGCCTTTGGGTGCTTGCACACCCAAAGGCGTCATCTGGCTTGCCACAAACAAGCCCTACTTCTGCTCTTTTTTCCAGTACATCACATCCCAGTTTTCGGCAGTGCCGTAAGCCGGGAAGAACAAGTCTTTGTGGTGGAAGAATAGAGACGGCGTGTCGAACATCCAAAGCATAGGCATTTCATCGATCAACAAGTCCTGAACCTCAGCATAAAGCGCCCGACGCTTGTCTTCATCAGACTCAACCGCTGCGGCTGCAAAGAGCTCGTCGACCTTCTTATTGCAATAGCCCGACGTGTTGGTGTAGGCCTGATTCTTGATGTTGTCACACACGTACAGACGACTCACGCCAATGGCTGGGTCGGTCTTGTCGCCCGGCCAGTTAATGGACATGTCGAAGTCCCACGCTGCACTGCGCTTGGCCCACCCGGCAAAACCCTGCTGAGGCTGTAGGTTGACCTTGATGCCCACCTTCTTAAGTGCGGTCGCAACAAACTCAGCCGGCAAACTCTGGAAGTCAGGCTGGAATGGCGGGGCAATGTAGATGAGATCCAACTCTAGGCGCATACCGTCGGCTTTCTTCGGGTAGCCCGCTTCGTCCAGCAAGGCATTGGCCTTGTCCAGATCAAGTGGGTAGCCCTGGAGCTTATCGTTGAAAAACACATTGGTTGCGGGTAGCGGCGAGCGTGCTGGTTTGGTGAAGCCGGCATGCAAAACTTCAGACAGGTGATTGCGATCTACCGCATACGCGATAGCCTGACGAAACGCCTTGTTCTTGAAGAACTCTTTGCGGTTGTTGAACTCCAGCACAATCGCACCGCCTGAGATGCCGTCGTATTCGGTTAGCTGCAGGTGTTTGATCTTCGAGAATTCAGCAATGTCGCTGTAGCGCATCACTGAGTCAGTACGGGCTAGCTGGAACTGATTTCGGCGTAGCCCAATACGCTTGGCTGTCTTGTCCTGAACATTTTGATAAATGATACGGTCCAGATAGGGCAAACCCTCGACAAAGTGATCTTTATTGCGCGCGATACTCACGTACTCGTCAGTCTTTCGGTCGCTGATGATGAACGGGCCGGAGCCAACCGGCTCCTTGTGCGCATCCTGCTTCATGAAGTCTTCAGCGTCGCCGTAGACATGCTTGGGCATGATCGGCATCTGACGTGGCGTGGTGGCCGCCAGTAAGAGCGGGCCATGTGGCACTGTAAGCTTGACGACAAGGGTTTTATCGTCGGGCATCTCATACCCGGAAATCGGACCAAACATCTGTGGGCCGAAGCGATGGTGCTTCTTGACAATGTCAAACGAGAAAGCGACATCGGCCGCAGTCACGGGCTTGCCGTCATGGAACTTCGCATTCTGCGCAATCTTGAATGTGTAGGTCTTGCCGTCGTCCGAGATCTCCCATGACTCCGCGATATAAGGCGAAATCTCGTTCTTTTCATTCATGCGGGTCAGACTCGCAAAAATCTGCGACGTGACCAGCCCCACCTCATAGGCTGAATGCAGCGGGTTCAGACTGGGGACCTTGCTGGACAGGTATACAACCGTGCCGCCCTGGACAGGCTTCTCTGCATAAGCGCTGGGGCTGACAGTTGCCAATACGGCCGCTGACAGAGCCGCCGAGACGACGAAATTTCGAATCCGCATCTTGCTTCCTCCGTTGATGTGTTCTGCTAACGTTTTTTTCTATCCGCGACAGTAGCATTGGTCCGGCCAAAAGTGAAACCATAGTCACGACCCATTCGAATGAAAGCGCCTGCGCGCATCCCGGATGAAAGCCAGCAAACGCCGATGACTCGTCGTCAGGGTAGACTGATTCGAGCAAGTCATCTCAAGGGAGTCCGCCGTCATGCTCGATCGCGCTCGCGGCCCACGCGTCGCCATACTGGGGTTTTCACTCGAAGCGAATCGACGCTCGCCCGTCTCTGACCAGGGGGTTTTTGAGCGCACCTTACTATTGCAGGGCGACCAGATCAGTGCAGAAATCGCCGGCGACAGAGCAGCTCTGCCCGGAACGGTGCAGGGCTTCTGCGCGGGCATGGATGCCTATGGCTCTTGGGAGCCAGTCCCTATCGTGCTTGCCGAGGCGCCACCCGGAGGTCCGGCAGACCAGCACTTTTTTGAAGAACTGCTGGGCCAGATGCGCGCCGGACTTGAAGACGCCGGACACCTGGATGGCGTCTACATCAGCGAACACGGCGCCGGTCTCGCGACCGAGCAGGACGATGCCGATGGCGCTGTGTTTCAAATGGCTCGGGACGCTGTGGGTCCCGACGTCCCGATCATCGCAACACTGGATTTGCATGGCCATGTGACACAACGCATGGTTGATGCTGCAGATGTGCTGGTGGCCTACCTGACCAACCCACACGTTGATCAACGCGAGCGGGGACAAGAAGCCGCATCAGTCATGCAGGAGATGCAAGCGGGTATGCGGCCGCACAGTGCTTTTATCAAGGTACCCATGATCAGCCCCGCCGTTAGCTTGTTAACTGCAAACGGCCCTTATGCTGACCTGATTCAGTACGGCCAATCGATCATCACGCCAGACATTGTGAATGTCTCGATTCTCGCAGGGTTCGCGCCGGCAGACGCGTCGACCAACGGCCTGTCTGTTGTCGTTACCACGCGAAACAATCAAGCGACCGCACAGGCAATCGCCACAGACCTCGCCACGCGCGCCTGGGCAGATCGGCATCGCTACACGACCAGCCTTACCCCTTTACCTGACTGCGTTGAGCACGCAGCGCGTGTGGCCGGCGATGCCAGTGCGCCCTCTGTCTTGCTGGCCGATGTTGCAGACAACCCAGGTGGTGGCGGGCGCGGCAATACCACTTACCTACTGCGTGCACTTCATGAACATCAGATTCCCGGCGTTGTGGTCGGCATGATCTACGACCCCGCGCTCGCGGAACACGCCGCACATGTTGGTGTCGGAAACCGCTTCCTTGCTCAAATTAACACCCAGGACTCAACGCAGTTCTCTGAGCCCTATCAAGGCGATGCCGTAGTTGAGCATTTGGTTGACGGGCCCTGTGTTGGGAGGCGTGGCATCTATGCTAATCGGCGGGTCGACTTGGGACAATGCGCGCTTATCAATATGGACGGCATTCGCCTGGCCATCGTCAGCCACCGCCATCAGTGCGCAGACCCAGGCTTTCTTGAGCGCCTCGGGATTGATTTAGCAAAAGTGCGAATTTTGGTCATCAAGTCGCGCGGTCATTTTCGCGCCGGATTTGATGAGTTTTTTTCGCCAGAGCAAATTGTAGAAGTCGACGCCCCCGGTTTGACGACACCTATCATTGCCCGGTTAGACCTTAAGCGCGTCCCTCGCCCGGTGTATCCGCTTGATCCTGATATGACCTGGGCACCATCAAAGTAGATCAGACCTACGCCACTCGCTCAAGCACTCTAAGGTCAAGCGCGAGCGAGCGCGCTGGCGATGTTGGCCTTGTGTGCAAGAACCGAAAGGTCTGCATACCGACCGTGCCGTAGTCTGCCCCTGCAAAGTGCAGCGGTAACGCCTGCTGTGGCCCTTGACTGGTCAGCATCAAGCCATGGTCGGATTGTTCAACGGTGTATCGGTTCCCTTCAAGTGAGGCATAAGAACCGACCATCCCTTCGAGGTTAGCTGTGGCTTCACAACTCTCTTGAGCCAGCGCCGCCGGCGGCCAGCAAATCTCAGGCCTGCCTAATACCTCGCCAATCAGTTCATGCCCAATGGTCGTCACCGGTGCATCAGCGACATTGCAAAGCACGCTGATCGCCAAATGTTGCTGGAGCAAGCAGGCCATAAAACTCGAAACACCGGCCCGTTGGCCCGAGTGCCATAGCATCGTTGTATCCGTATCTAGCTGTTGCACCTCCAGTCCAAGTCCGTAGCCAATGGTCGGCGCAGGCCGCGATGCCACCGGCATTTGAAGGTGAATCATGCGCTGCTTGCTCTTCGGGCTGAGGAAAGACGATGGTGCTGCCAAGTCATCTGACAATGAACCGATTAGACGGGCAATGTCGCGTGCTGAGCTGATACAGCCCCCCGCCGGGTAAAACAAAGGCGCTCGCCAAAACCGACCCGTGTGATACCTGGCACCGTCACGCAGCAACGGCAATGCCAGCGCCGATTCCGGTGGCGCGACTGACTCTCCGATACTGCTTTGAGTCATCTGTAACGGCGCAAAGATCTCCTCATGAACCACATCTGGGTAGGCTCGCTGGGTGACCTGTTCGATGACACCACCCAGCAGGCAGAAACCTTCATTGCTGTAGTTAAGAAGCTCACCGGGTGGCGCCAGGAGATTTAACTCAAGCTGATTCATGAGATCAACCAGCTCTGGTGGGCTCACAATAGTTGGCAGATCTGGTAAACCAAGCGCTGGAACACCGTGATTTCCCTGACCGCGCGTTCCAATGCCACCCGAGCGATCATGACTATCATCAAGGTTACGGGCATAGAAGCGACCGGGTAAGCCGGGCAAACCCGAGCTATGCCCCATCAAATGTGCCAGCGTTATCGGTGCCTGCTGCGCCACGCGCAAAGTTGGGAAGTACTGAACGAGCAAGTCATCAATAGACAGAGCCTTGCGCTCGTGTAGCCGCATGAGTAACCCGGTTGTGACGAACTTACTCAGCGACGCGACGCCATATTGGGTGTTCTCTGTCGCATGGCACAGCTGAGCACTATCAAAGCAGCCAACGCCTCCCGCAAACGAGACTTGACTATTCTGACGAATGACAACCGCAAGCCCAGGTAGCTGGTGCGTATCGAGTGAATGGCGAAGTCGGGCGACAATCTGTTTGTCCATTTAAATATCATCTCAGATAACCAAGCTTGCGTCCTTTTGAGGACCAAACACATCTGTTACCTTCGAGACTGACCATTGTGCGGCGGAGATTTCTTGTGCAGTCACAGGCGCGAGTTCAAGAACTCGAAAAATTTCGGAACATGCTTGATGTGCCAGCCGTGTTCGGCGGCGTAGTCAACTCGGACGGCATACTCGAGCTTGATGTGACCGGCGTCAAGCGTCGCGACCAACCGGAAACCGTCAAGGCGAGTGACCGGATACATATCGGCTCATGCTGCAAGATGATCACGGCGGTCTTATTCGGTACCTTCGTGGCCGAGCAACGCGTCACCTGGGAAACGCCGATTACCGAACTGTTTCCCGATCTGACCGATTCAATGGCAAAGGCCTGGCAGCAGCGGAGCGTCGAAGAGCTGTTCTATTGCGTGAGTGGCATGATCGCAAACCCACCTCGTAGCGCGCTGATTTCCGGTCACACAGATTCTCGCCCGTTGGGTGAACAACGTACAGAGATGGTCGAACTCGCACTATCGAGCGCACCGCACAAACCCGGGCGTTTCGTTTACTCCAATATGAGCTACATCGTCCTGGGCGCTGCCATTGACCGGCTTTCCGACAGCAGCTATGAAAACGCGCTGCAAGAGCGCTTATTCGGACCACTTGGCATTACGAGCGCAGGATTTGGGCCGCCTCCCGACGTCTGGGGGCATGCACCGAGATTGTACGCTGCGGGTTTGGCGCTCTTTAAGGGCAAACCCGCGAACCCTCAGGTGAGTCAAAGTGACAACCCTCCGGTCATGTCTTCAGCAGGCACTCTGCATCTCAACTGTGCAGACTGGGCAAAACTGTTGCGTCTGTTCCAGACAGAGAACCGCCTTGACATAGTTGATAACCAAATCATTGAGCGCATCTTGACCACGCCGCAAAACAAATCCGCGCAAATAGCGATGGGTTGGGCGCCAGCCAGAATGAACGGTCTTAGTTTTGGTGTGCAGGGGTCCAACGTACGCTGGTCCGCTGCGGCACTGATGGATGACAAACGGCGCCGTACCGCCCTGGTCGCTTGTAATGATGGACGCACTAGAGTCCTCAGCCAAACGATGGTGTTGGCACACCGTTTGCTTGATCAATAGACTGGCCATCGCGTGTAGTGCTGCGCAGAACAAATGCGCACTCACCTGTTCTTGCCAGACTGAATTTTCTCCACCAGCCATTCGGCCCGCTTCAGATGCTCCTGAGCAATCAATAGCTTTCGCTCAAGGCGCTCTTTCTTCGCGCCCTTCTCTGTCTCGGCCAACGCGTGCTTCGTCTTGGTTATCTTGGCAGAGAGTTTGGCAATGACTTTAAAGACATGCTTGGGCTTGATCTGCTTTGCTTTGCCAGCATCAAGGCGCGCGTAGTAGTCGTCCAGTTTCTCGATGATCTTGCGAAACGCCATGGTTAAGCCTCAATTGTGCTGATGTTCATTCGTCGCATCGGGTGAATCGGCCAGAACGTCGTCAACTTCATCTTCGTCGAGCGCCAGAAGACTCTCAACCTCTGCAATCGAGGGATCACTCTCGATGTAGTAAGCCCTTGCTGCGCCGATCAGATCACGCATCGCGTTGTAGGCATAGCCTGAATCGTTCAAAAACGATGTCGCTGCATTGGCGTCAAGCTTTCCGTCGCGAATGAGTCCATCAACGAGCCGAGTGCTATGGCGGGCAGCTTTTTCAACTTGAACGCGCTCTTCGTCCAACCACAAATTACTGCGTTCGTCAGGCGCCTCACGCCCGAGCTTACGAATTTCAACCAGAATGCGAGCCACTTCGATTCGCAGGCCGTCATAAATGTCGGTCACAGCGCCATGCTCACTGGCAGTATAGTTCACCACATTGCGACGAAGATGTTTGACGCCTTTAACCGCCCGAACGATTTGTCCGGCTACATCTCGCAAGGCGTAAACTTGGGTCATAACCTCGGGCGGCAGATCCTTCGCGCCGGTGCGTGTAGAGAAGTCGACAATTGCGCTATAGAGAGTTTTGACGCGCTTGTCGTATCGCTCGTCAAAGTCAAATTCAATCACGCCCCTACTCGACTTAACCGTCTCTGCAACATCATCACCCCCAAAAAGTTTCACTCGATTCAGATTCAGCCCATGAGCAAGCAGTTCTACGGCATTACCGTAAAGATGCTCGACCTCGTTTCTTAAGGCTGCTTCAATCGTTTGGGGAAATTCGTCAACCGCTTCCGACAAGAATTTCGGCTTGCTTCGGTCTGGCACCGGTGCGGCAATTCTGGCTTCTAAAAACCGAATCAACAGCTTCAGAAATGGCAGCATGACGGTCACACCAACGACATTAAATATTGTATGAAACACCGCGAGCTTTAGCGCATAGTCAGTATCGGAAATGCCCACTACCTTGCTGACCCAGTCAACCGATTGCGTTATCTGATCAATAAAGATCAGCGCAATCGCAGCCGTGACCGAATTGAATATCAAGTGCGCCACCGCCAGACGCTTGCCCTGATAGTTGGCGGTCAGCGACCCGATGATGGCCGTGATGGTTGTGCCGATATTCGCACCGATCGCCAACGCGATCGCGTTTTCGTATGAAATCTGACCAGCGGCCAGGGCTGTGATGATGAGCACCATCGTCGCGTGGCTTGATTGCATGACAACAGTCGCGAGCGCGCCGATCAAGGTATAGACAATCAGACCGGTAAAGCCCGTCATCGCATATTGGGCGAGGTCTATCTGATCCTTGAAGGCATCAAAGCCTTCTTTCATGTAGTGGATACCGAGAAACAGTAGGCTGATACCCGCCAGCGCGTAACCAATCCCTTTTAGATAGTTCGATCGCTGCAAGACCAGCACCACACCTATCACCACCATAGGCATGGCATACGACGCAATGTTGGTCTTCAGGCCGAAGCCCGCCACTAACCACGCGCCGGTAGTGGTGCCAATATTGGCGCCAAATATGATGCCCACGCCGCCAATCAATGAAATCAGCCCGGCACTCAAAAACGAGATAGTGATCACGGAGACCAATGAACTCGATTGCATGAGCGTTGTTGAAACGACTCCGAACATCAGCGAGCGCGTCGTAGAGCTCGTGGCCCGCTCTAGAGCTGCTTCCAGGTACCCACCGCTCAGTCGCCTGAAACCATCTTCCAGCATCAACATCCCTAGCAGGAAGATCGCCACGCCAGCGGCCACTTGTTGGAAATCGGGGCTGAGCCAGAAACCGAAAACAAGTGCGCTGATGGCAACAGGCAACAAAAAGCGCTTCATTGACCAGTCCGTAGGTGGCTACGGAAGCAGCATACCGCGGAGCGCATAGTAGAACAGCGCCGCGATAAAGGCTGATACCGGCAGCGTAATGACCCACGCAGAGGCAATCTTAAGCAACGAGGTTCTACTTACCAACTGGCGCTTCAGCGCTTTACGCAATTCCTTACGCTGGGCCGCCGAAACAACCGCCTCGGCGCCCATCTTCTTGAGTTGATTCAAAATCCGGTGCTTTTCCTCGGGTGGCGCGTTCTGAAAGTCTCGCAGTACGGCCTCAGTTGCGACAAAGTTCGGCTTGCCTTCATGTTGGGCAAGCACTGTTTCAACCACCTGACTCAGACGCTGATCGAGAAACTCGCGTAAGAAGCCAACACCAAACACTGCCCCCAAGGCAACATGGGTTGAGCTAATGGGCATGCCCAGTTGGCTCGCAACAATGACGGTAATCGCAGCAGACAACGCAATGCAAAATGCCCGAGAGCGATCCAGCTCGGTGATCTCTGAGCCAACCGTACGAATGAGTTTGGGCCCAAACAGCGCCAGGCCGAACGAGATACCGAGCGCGCCAATTGCCATCACCCATAGCGGGATAGCCACCTTCGACCCACCAGAGCCGGCTTCCAGCGCATCGACAATACCGGCGAGTGGTCCTACCGCATTAGCGACATCATTAGCACCGTGTGCGAAGCTGAGTAAGGCCGCAGAAAAGATCAGCGGAATTGTGAACAACTTGTTTACACCCTCGCGGCTTGAGTCAAGTTTGGGCGCAGACCGACGAATAATGGGCCGCACCAGCAGATAGGTCGTCAATGCCACGACCAACCCAATCGACACAGCGAACGGAAACGAGACCGTCATGATCTTCTTGAGGCCTTTCATTGCCAGATAGGTTGTGAACGCCCAAGCCATGATCGCTATCATGACCGGCACTACCTTCTGAGCCTGGGCGAGCGGGTCAGGCTTGAAGAAAACCAGACGCTTCAGTACATAGAGAAACAGTGCGGCGATGATCCCGCCGGTCAGTGGCGATATCACCCAACTCAGGGCAATGCTGCTCACCGATCCCCAGTTCACGATCTCCCAACCCGCAGCCGCGACACCCGCTCCCATGACCCCACCGACAATCGAATGGGTTGTCGACACGGGCGCACCAATCCAGGTCGCCAGATTGAGCCAGATAGCGGCGCCCATCAGTGCGCCCATCATGGCCCAAATGTATTCATCTCCCGTGCCAAGACCGGACGGATCAATAATCCCGTTCTTGACCGTCTTGACCACATCACCACCGGCCAGGATGGCACCGGCGGCTTCAAAGATGGCCGCAATCAGAATGGCACCTGTCAGGCTTAATGCGAATGACCCAACAGCAGGTCCAACGTTATTGGCGACATCGTTCGCGCCAATATTCATGGCCATATAGGCACCCGTGACGGCCGCCGCGATCAGAAGGTACGACTGCTCGAGGTCGCTGAATCTGGCGCCAGTAAACACGATGACACCAACAATAAACAGGATGGCCGTTCCCAGTCTGCCTACTTCGGACCGGCTGAGCGACGTCGCTCGCTCAACGCTGACGTAATCCTTTATCTTCATAGCGGCTCCAGCCTTTCGTCGATCTTGGTCGGCGACGGCGCAAGCCTGTCAAAGCAGCCCCTCTCTCGGCTTTAGCTGACTAAGTCAGCGCCGGTGGCGATGAAGAACAAGCGGCGAGCACGCGCTTCCTACGGTAGTGTGGCCTGGGACGCCTGCCCCTGCTTTGAGGCAAGTCAATTCCCGGGGTTCACAAGCTGAACAGAATGGCGTAGGAGCGGGCAGCTAGATATTCTTCTTTTCGTACATCTTGCGCCGCCTGGCCTGCACCCTGGCAGCGCCCTCATCCGACCCGTCATGCACGGCGTTTATCCAGCGATCCCAGGGCACTTCAATACTGCCGTAGTTGCACTCGAAATAGCGATGATGAAGTTGGTGATGAAAATCAGCCGCTTCAGTCACCGTCTTGTCTTTGACAATGAGCTGCTGAAAACCCGCGTGCGAAAACGCAGGTGTGAGGCAACGTGTGTACAGATGCATCAGAAAGAGAACCGGGTGCGATGGAATCACAAAATGCACCAGCACCGACGACAGATAAAAGATGTGCTCAACCGGATGCATCGACATGCCGGACCACGGACCAATATGAATATTGCGATGATGTAGCTTGTGCACACTATGGAACAACGGCGGCCAGTGCAATAAGCGATGAATCCAAAAAAAGTGTGTTGAGATGAGCAGAGGCAATAGTGGCAGCCAAATCAAGACCGCAACCGGATGCTCCATAAAGCTAATGGTCGGTATCACCAGGTTCGCTGCGCCCCAAAGGTACAACACCTCATAGATTGACCAGACCGTCACCCCACTGGCAAGACTCCAGAACATGTTGTCCCAAACCTGATTGCCAAAAGTGAACTTGCCGCTCTTCTCCATCTGCTCACGCGGGTCAAACTTCGTTTGCCTATGCTGCCCACGTCGGATGAAAAGGTAATAGTGAAGCCCACCCGCCACGACAAGCATCAGCACAATATTCCTGACAAACAACGGCAGCACCCACTCCCAAGACAAAGTCGCCATCTCTGACAACGGCGGAATCAGGGTGTGATAGATCGCAATGGTCATAAGCAAAAAAAGCGCATTGCGAGTGAGCGTTACATAGCGCATGCTCAAGGCCAGAAAGGCTGTGACCGGGCGAAAGGGCCGATCGAACACGGGCGAGAAAGTCACCGGCCCCATGTGATGCCAGGGACTCTTTTGCTGAGCGGTCGGCGAAGATTCGGTTGATGCCATGGCGATTGCACCTAGAAATTTGAAACAGCCGCGTCAGCGGGATAAGCTGCGGGAACCTCTTGGATATGCACTGCATATTCTATCGGCACTGGCCAGTTGCCCCAATCGATCCACCTATACGCGACGAGAGCGAAAGATGAAACAGCTATTTGGCCCGCGACAGGCGCTAACGCCCCTTCTGGCCGCCCTGTCGCTAGCACTGATAGGAGACCTGTCAGTGGCTCAAACAAGCCCCGTAACGACTGCACCTGATGGGGCCCTCGTTTGGCAAAACCCAAAAAACGGTGGGGTCCGGAGATGGCAGATCGTGGGTGAGCAGATCGGCGTTCATGAGTCTGCTTCAGTCAGCGCAAGGCTGATTAGTCAGCTTGCCCATGGATCTGTCCTATCGAATCTGGGTTGCTCGCAAAAAGGCGATGACCTTTGGTGCAAGGTGCGCCCACTTCGGGGTGGTGTCCGTGGTTATGTCAAGGCAAGACATCTTGAGCCCGCGCGAGGGCCAGATGGAATCGTCGCAATGGGAGTGAACACCACCAAGCGCCGTGCCCGTCAGCGAGATTTTGATGCGACCGACACGATTCAATGCGCGCAGGAACAAGGCCAGAGCCTGAGCAAGTGTCAGGCGGCCGTTGCACGTAGCGAGGGCGGCGATGCAACGATTGTTGCAACCTTCCCAAACGGGTTTGCAAGGGATTTGTACTTCGTTCACGGCGAATTCATTCGGGCAAGCGCAACCATGTCAGGCGTCGGAACCGACACTGACTGGCAATTGCAAGGGGGCAACTATCGCGTACGTGTTGATGATCAACAGTACGAGATACCGCGTGTGTTCGTTGTTCCAAATTAGCAGGCGGTAAGAACAAAAACGCCACCTTCCGGTGGCGTTTTTGTTGGAGCCTTGTTACTTGGAAGATGAACGTAACGTTCATTACTCGGGCGTGATCTGATAAATCATACCTTCGTCAACCGCAGCATAAAGACTGCCATCTGGCCCCATGACCAGCGAACGAAAGCGGCCCGGCTCGGGAATGCTCATCGTTGCAACCGAGGCGAGGTCAGTACCACTCTCCGTGAGCGTCAACACTTCAATGCGCTGCCCTGCCGGCGTACCGCCAAACGCAATGCCCATGATGCCGACAACCAAAGAGCCATTCCAGTCGCCCCAGGCATCTCCTTTCAGGAACGCTGCCGAACCCGTGCCCTGCGACCAACCATTATTATTCCAGATAGGTGGCATGGCATTCGGGAAGCTGTTGAAGTCCGTCATGGGCATCCAGTGAGCGCGGGTGTACCGGTTCTCACCAACCATCTGGTTCGGGCTGTAGCCGCAGTAGTTACCGGGGCACGCACCACGACCAGCCCGATGCGGACGCGGGTCCCAGCCTCCGTTACCACCGTTGCGTAAGACTGTTACCTCGTCAGAATGCCAGGGACCATGTTCGGCACTGATAGGCGTGCCCGTCGTTGGGTGAAACGCAATGCCCTGGACGTTTCGGTGACCATACGTAAAGGTGCGCTTATCAAACCCCATCGGCGGCGTATTACCGGGAGCGGCTGCACCGTCTGTATCCATGCGCATCACTTTGGAACCCATTAGGGTCGGGCTCTGCGGCACCTTGCTGTTATGGTTGTCACCGGTTGTCAGGTACAGGTAGCCGTCGGCCGAGTTGAACCTAACCCGCCCGCCATTGTGGGCACCTGGGCCGCCAAACGGATGGTCTGAGGCTGCCATTTTGTAGGGCACATCATCGACGATATCCGTGCGATCAGCCACACCGGAAAAATCATCACTGACCACAAAACGCATCAAGCGATTGGTATGAGGAGTGACCATCTTGGAGGTGGAATACACATAGATGCGCCGGTTCTCCGCGAACTTCGGATCAACAGCCACACCCATCATGCCAGCCTGTCCTTCGCAGAACAGGTCATCGGCTGTTGATGCGTAGCCTTCCACGCCGCCCATGCCCAAAATGGCTTTGGTCTCACCAGAGGCCATACGGACCGATAAGCCCTTGCACTTCTCGGTGTAAAACATGGTGCCGTCTTCCAAAAACGCCATGTCCCAGGGGTTTTCAAGATCTTCGAGTATCGCTGTCTGTTTGAGCTTTGGCGCATTTTGCGCAAGCACTGGCGCCGATAAGACTGATACACCCACAGCGAGTGCTACCAGTCCAGCTAGCTTTCCCATTTTCATTGTCTCGTCCTTATGGTTAGTTAACCCGGTATCAACTCATCCGAGTTGCTTCAACGGGCCGGGCAAGCTTAGAGCTTTCCGCCAAGGTGAGCAATAATTGTCGGGTTGGCTTAGAGCCATTAGGCCTATTGGACAACAAACCAGGATGCGTTTACTTCGATATTGAAACGATGAACGCTGAAATATTGGCAATATCATCATCTGATAGACCCTTGGCATTTGGCGTCATGAGCGCGGTGTTAGGTCCTATCTTTCTGCCTGATCGGTATTGCTTGAGCTTATCGACCAGATACTCCGCCGGGTGGCCGACGAGTTTCGGATAGCTGGCCATGCCCTTGGCTGTCGGGCCATGGCAGTTCCTGCAGGTCTTCTTGTACAGCGCTTTGCCAGCAGCAATATCCTGGGCGACAGCCGGCGGTGCCCCCGTCAATACGCCCGCGCTAGCCACAAACACAACAGCAATTATTCGCCTGAACTTCAATTTCCACTCCTTTGGGCTTTCATCTGATGAGACAAGAGCCAGTTTCTTCAGAAAGATATCTAGCAAATCGTGCAAGGTCTTTTCAACATTCATCACGACCATGTTCGGCCCGCGAGCATAGCCCAGGTAGCAAAAGCTAAGCGGCGAGACAGCCCCGCGTGATTTCCTCGGATCCCTATTGATACACAAGCTCCAATTCCTCGCAAACGACAGGCATGGTTGCCGCAGGTACCCGGCCGACGCTCGCGCAGACGCGACCGACGCTCCGCTTCACTGGCCCAGTAAAGACTTGCCCTACCCCGCCTACGCCCACTTAGCACGAGTCCTAACAACGCCTCTGCCAACGGTTCGTTGTCATTGGACACATTAGGCCTGGCTTGCAAAAAGCGCTGCCAGTAATTTTTCACGGCAGATTCTGCGTCCATAACAAAGAAATTTCTCCAAACCCCTTAGTGTCGCTCAGACACCGGCAATTCGCCGCGCCCTTCGGCCTTCCATCCGCGCCGGGTCAGGTATTGGGTTAGCGGCGAGCAGGTCTGCGGTGTACGCTTCCTGAGGGTTGTCGAAAATCTGTTCGACGCTGCCCTGTTCAACGATTTGCCCTGATTGCATCACGATCACTCGGTCTGCGAAACCGCGCACGACTGGCAAGTCATGGGCGATAAAAATATACGACAAACCGAAGCGGTCGCGAAGATCTGAAAGCAAGGTGATGATCTGCGCCTGAATCGACACATCAAGTGCCGATACAGCCTCATCGCACACGATCACCTCAGGCTCTAGTGCCAGTGCTCGCGCGATGGCAATCCGTTGGCGTTGCCCGCCCGAGAACTCATGCGGGTATCTCGCCGCATGTTCTGCGTTCAGGCCCACGGCTTCAAGCAGCTCGGTGACTCTGGCCCGATAGCGCTCTCGGGGCACAACATCACGATGGATGAGCCAAGGTTCAGAGATAATGCTGAAAACGCTCATGGTCGGGTTCAAGGACGCAAACGGGTCTTGAAACACCACCTGGAATCGCCGCCGCAAATGCAGGAGCTTTTCACCGGACAGGCTAAAGATATTCTCACCATGAAACTCGGCTGACCCACTTGTGGCTTCGGTCAGTCGCAGCAGCATATTGGCAACTGTGGTTTTGCCTGAGCCTGACTCGCCGACGATGCCGAGTGTCTCGCCTGCATACAGGTCAAAGCTAATGTCTTTACAAGCCACGACCGGCTCACGCTTCCTACCCCACTGAAACCCACCTGTGGCACCGTAACGTTTGCCCAAATGCCGAACCTTAAGAATCGGATTATCAGTGCGTCTTGTCGTCGACCCGGAAGAGGCATTGTTCGTAAGGTCAGTCACCTTGCTAGAAATGGCATTCATCAACTGCGTAGTGTATGGATGGCTTGGGTTTGCAAAAATCTGCGCGACAAAGCCAGACTCCACAACCGCCCCGTCTTTCATCACGATGAGTCGGTCTGCCACTTCGGCTGCCACGCCGAGGTCATGCGTAATCAGAATCAGACCCATCTCACGTTGATGACACAGGGTCATGAGCAAGTCGAGAATTTGAGCCTGCACGGTCACATCAAGTGCGGTGGTCGGTTCATCAGCGATGAGCACGGCGGGTTCGAGTGCTAGAGCCATCGCAATCATGATGCGTTGACGCTGCCCGCCCGAGAACTGATGCGGATAATCGTGTGCACGATCTTCCGGCGAGGGAATGCCCACCTGATTTAAGAGGTCAACGGTCTGCGTCCAGGCTATGCGTTGGTCCATCTGGCGATGCACCCTGAACGACTCGGCAATCTGCCAACCCACGCTATAAACCGGGTTTAGATGAGCAAGCGTGTCCTGGAAGATCATGGCAATTTTCTCGCCCATGAGTTCGCGTCGCTCGCCCTGCGACAAGGTCAGCAGATCAACACCGTCAAGCAACACCTCACCACGTCGAACGAAGCCTGGCGGGCTATCGAGGATGCCCATAATGGCCGATGCGCTCACGCTCTTACCAGAGCCACTCTCTCCCAGAATGCCCAGGGTTTCGCCTCTCGCGAGATCAAAGTTGATGCCCTTGACCGCATCAAGCTCACCAGTCCCGAGACGAAAAGTCACCGCCAGGTCGCGCACCGAGAGCACAGGTGTCGTGCTCACTTGCCCATACCCTGCAACCGCCAACGCTGAACCGGGTCAAGCGCCAACCTCAACCAGCCTGACAACAGATTCAGAGAAAGCGCGGTCAACATAATCAACAAACCGGGAAAGAAAGCCAACCACCAGGCCGTTTGCAGATAGTTTCGACCCTGGGCGACCATTAGCCCCCGGGTTACTTCAGGCGGCTGAATACCAATACCCAGAAAGCTCAACGACGACTCGGCCAACATGACAAACGCGAACTCAAGCGTGGCGACCGTGGTGAGGGTTGGCAACACCAGCGGGGCGATATGCCGCCCCACCATTCGTGTGTGGCTTGCGCCAAGCACTCGGGCCGCCGACACGAAAAGTCGCTCCCGAATCTCGAGCACCTCGGCCCGGGCGGTTCTGATGTAGATGGGCAAGCGCGTTATAGCCAGCACGAGAATGACATTCACCACACGGGGCTCAAACACGTACAACACAACCACTGCAATCAGCAGCGATGGAAAGCTCATGAGGATGTCCGTCAGGCGCATGACCACCTGACTGAAACGCGCGTTGGTATAGCCAGCCACCACGCCAATTGCACCGCCAATGATGAACGCAATAGCCACGGCGCTCGCAGCAACCAATAGCGTGTTTTGACTCGCCACAATCAGCCGGGCCACCATGCTGCGCCCGAGAGAGTCGGCACCCAGGATATACAGCCAGCCGTGCTCAAGCGAAAACGGCGGAAAGTTACGCTGGCGAAGATTAAGCTTGGTTGCAGCATCGCCCAATAGACTCGGACCAAATATGGCGGCCGCAACAAGAAACACTAGGAATAGTAGCGATACCAGTGCGAACTTGTCGTGCCAGAGCATAGACCAAACGCTGGCTCCACGACGGCCTGGCGTTGACTCGGCTGTGAGCTGATTCGCCATCAGGGTCTGATACGCGGGTCGAGCATGGCATACACAACATCAACAATGATATTGATACAAAGAATCACCACTGCCGTCACAAGAATGGCCGCCTGCACCACTGCAAAATCACGTTGCATAATGGCGTCAATCATCGTTTTGCCAATCCCGGGCCAGCCGAAAATGGTTTCGACAATGACCGCACCATTGGCAATGCCCGCAGCCTGATCACCGGCCACCGTGATCACTGGAATCATCGCGTTGCGCAGCGCATGTACAAAAATCACGGCTCGCTCTTTGACACCTTTAGCCCGAGCCGTTTTGATGTAGGCAGAGCTGAACACTGTGAGCATTGAACTGCGCACCACCTGCACCAACAGCCCAAAGGGTCTGATCACCAGCACACAAACCGGCATGATCCAGGTAACCGGTCCGCCCAGCCCGGATGTTGGTAGCCATTGTAGGCTTATCGAAAATACGATGATCGCGGTGATGGCCACCCAGAAGTCGGGCGCACTTGCCCCTACGAGTGACGACACACTGGCAAACCGATCGAACACACTGCCCGGTCGGTAGGCCGCTAGCGCGCCAACAACGATGGCACCACCCAATGCCAGCAACATGGCCATCGCCGCTAACCATAGTGTGACGGGGATGGCCTCCATCACAATGTCGATAGCTGGGCGTTGCTGGCGAATGGAGTCGCCCAGATCGCCCCGCACCAAGTCGCCTACATAACGACCAAACTGAACATAGACCGGATCGTCAAAGCCATTGCGGGCGGAGAACTCCGCGCGCGCTTCCTGAGTGGCATCTAGTGGCAGGTACAAGTTACCCGGATCACCGGTCATTCGAACCAGGAAGAACACCAGCACCAACAACCCGGCCAGCGAGACAAAACTGTACAGCGCTCGCTTGAGGAGATAGCCGGGCATGGTGCTGTGACTGCTTACTTGAACTTAACTTGCGAGATCTGAATCTCACTATTGGTGGAGATTGACGGGGTGAACTCAAGCCGAGGATTCACTCTGGAAAATCCAACCATGTGAAACATTTGCACATCAGCGATGATCTCCTGATGCAGGCGTGAGAACACTTCCTGCCAGGTTTTCTGTCGCTCATCACCGGTGGCAGCACTGGCCTTGGTGATGCCGTCATCAATCTGCTTGTCGCACATGGTTGACTGCGGGCCTTCGCATGCATATTTAAAGAACACTGAAAACACCGGGTCGCCACTGTTATTGTCATGCTGGCTTTGCTGCAGCACCGGTCCGCGGTCTTCGGCATAGGGCTTGGTCAAAACATCAACCCACTGGCTTACCTCTACCATCTGCAGCTTCATCTTGAAGCCAACATCCGTCAGCATGGCAAACATAGCTTCCATCGCTTCGGTGCCATTGGGATAGATACCCAAGCGCCCGAACAACAAAATCTCGGTGTCTACAGCTACCCCATCTGCCTTTGCGGCAGCAAGCAGCTCACGCGCCTTGGCAGGGTCGTAAGGCCATGGCTTCAGCGTTGGGTTGTGGCCATTGATGCTGGGCACAACGAGCTGAGTCGCCTTCTCAACCTTATCGCTAAACACGCTGCCGATCAGGGCATCGCGATCAATCGCGTAGTTCAGTGCCTGGCGCACGCGAATATCGTCAAGCGGCGGTCGGGTCATATCGATGCGAAGACGCGAGGTCTCGGAGTTGAAATAACTGAAATCAAGCGCCGGATCGGTGGCATCCTGCAGCGCGATATTGGGGGCAATGTCAGCCTCCCCGGTTTTGACCATCGCAGCCCGCACGGCAGATTCAGACCGGAAAATGTAGCGGGCAGCATCGGCTTCAGGTTTTTCACCCCAATAGCCATCAAAGCGCTCAATCATCACTTCCTGGCCCGGGGTCCAGCCTTTAAATTGGTAAGGGCCAGTGCCGACGGGATTACGCGTGCCCTTTTCAGCCTGGGTGTTCGGGCTTGTAATCGCCATTGTGCCCATCAGGGTTGGCAAAATGGGTTGTGGCTTCTCAGTCTTGACCTGCAAGGTCTTAGCATCGACCGCCGTTGCGGTGAGCTTCACGTTGCCAAACATCTTGAGGCGGATTTCGCAGTCTTGCGTGGGGTTGAGTGTGCGCTCAATGGCCTTTACTGCGGCGGCCGCATCAAAAGCCTCGCCATCATGGAATTTAACGCCCTCGCGCAAATCAAACTGCCAGGTGAGATTGTCGGTTTGCTTCCAGGCCGTGGCCAACCGGGGACTCAGAGCACCGTCTTTCGGGTCGATTTCGACCAGGGTTTCCGCAATATTTTGCTTAACAATACGCCCCACATTGGAGCGTGACGACTCACACGGATCAATTACGTCTGGCTCCTCCGCCAACACGACTGTCACCGACCGGGTTTGTGCCGACGCGACCGACATTGATGAGGCAATCAGGGCCGTGCCCAAAAGGCCATATAGCATTGGGTGCGTCTCTTATCTCCTTGGTTTTTTTGACTGCTAATTTTATTGCGCTACTGCGCGTACCTTATCAGATAGGGGGAACTTGTTCACGTTGAAGAGCGTTGGCTTCTTTTCGAGATGCCAACACCAAAATGGCTGAGAAAATCACGATGGCCCCAGCCACAGTCGTGCCGGCGGGCACCTCTCCAAAAAACAAATATGCCATCACCGCGACAGCGGGCAAACGCAAAAAGTCAATGGGCGCAATATAGGACGCAGGCGCCAGTGATAGCGCCCAGGTGATCATGCTCATAGTGAGCGCACCTGCGGCGCCCTGAATGAAGAGCAGTGCTAGCTGCGCCATATCCGGCGGCGTCCAGAACCACCAAAGTGGCAGCGACGCCAGGGGCACCGTCAAGATCAAATTCCAAGCAACCAAGGTATCCGTCGCATCATGGGCTGACATACGCTTGAGCAATAGCTGAATGATCGCAGCCAAGATGGCACCAAACAGAGCCAGCAAGAGAGCGCCGGACAACTCGCCGTCCCCGGGGCGCAATATCAGCAGCATGCCCGCAAAACTTACTACCACCGCCACTACTCGCCGGGTAACTGGTTGCTCGCCCAGGAAAATCCAGGCGCCGATGGTCAGGAAGATCGGCGTCGTAAACGCGATAGCCATTACGTCCGCCAGAGAGGCACTCGCGATGGCAGCAAAAAACGCAGTAAACGACAACATCTTCAAGCCTGCACGCAGCAAGTGAAGAAATGAATACTCTGTCTTGAGAACAGACGGCTTTTTGCGAATCCACGGCAGCACTACCGTGAGGCCAAACAGGCTCCGAAAGAACACAATGACAAACGGGTGCAGGTCTTGCGTGAGTATCCGAACAATGATCGAGTCGGCGGCCGCCAGAAATGCTGCCCCCACCATGAGAGTGGTGGCCAACAACAACGGGGAACGCTCAGCAGTCATTAAACGAGCGTAGCACGGCAGTTAGTGCTGCTTCACTGCCGCCCGGAACTCACTTACTTCTGCTGGTCAGCCAGATATTCGGCATAGCTTTGCCGAGTCATTGAAAAAATGTCGCGCTGGCGGGCGTACAAGCTGCCAAACAAACGGCCAACCGGCTGATACTGATCATAGTCAATGTACATCTTCTCGGTATCAAGCAGGCCTGCCCGCGCATGCACCCGCACCGGCCGCCCGATGAGTAGCTCGCGCCCCGGCCCAAACGCCAGTGAGGCATGGCGAACGCATTCAAATGAAAATGGCGCATCAGCGAGCCTTGGCGGCTTAACATCCATTGAAGCGTGGGTAGCAAGCCCAAGGGTGTCGGTCTCGCTGATGTCGCCGGGAAAATCGACAGCCGTTTCATTCATGGCGTGGGCCATGGCTTCATCGCATAGATTCACCACGAACTCACCGGTTGCATGGATGTTGCGCGTGGTGTCTTTGAAGCTGCCGTCAGGGTAGTGCTGCAGGCCGAGCACAACGAGCGGCGGGTCTTCAGAGAACACATTGAAGAAACTGTAAGGCGCCGCATTGACCAACCCAGCCTCATTGACCGTTGTGACCCAGGCGATTGGCCGCGGCACGATCACCCCTGACAGAATCTTGTAGCGCTCAGTTGGCTCTAGAGACGACAGTTCTATCGTGACGTCTTTGTTGTCTTCACCCATACACGGCTCCATTAGTTACGCACCGGTCGTTCGGCACAAGCTGCGCGGCGCAGAGCTTACCAGTTCTTAGCCATAAAAATCGCACTATCATGCGAGATTGCCCTCTGGATGATACTGCCTCCAAATGCCGCCAACTGCCCCGCAACTCATTGATGACCGCCCCGATGAAGGCGTGTTTCGTGTGCACCGGGACGCGTTTCGCGACCCAGACATCTTCGCGGCAGAGGTTAAACATTTGTTTGAGGGCGGTTGGGTATTTGTCGGGCACGCGTCGCAGATTCCGAATCCACATGACTACATCACAACGAGCGTTGGCCAACAGCCCATTGTGCTGATGCGGGCAGGCGACGGCTCAGTCGGGGGCTTTCTGAACACCTGTCGCCACAAAGGCGCCATGGTCTGCCATCAAGGCAGAGGCAACCGTAAGCTGCATGTTTGTCATTACCATGCCTGGTCATACAGCAGTGCTGGCAAGAACATTGCCATCAAAGATGAATCGGCTGGCGCCTACACGGAGGCATTCAAGGCGGACTGCCATGACTTGCAGACGGTGGCAGCCTTTGAGGAATATCGCGGATTCCTGTTTGCCAGCTTGACCAGGCCAGCCCATGCACTGGCCGACTATCTGGGTGACGCCCGCATCTTTATTGATCTGATTGTCGATCAGTCACCTGACGGTATCGAGATAGTGCCCGGCACCGTTAGCTACACCTATAAAGCCAACTGGAAATTGCAACTCGAAAACTCGACTGACGCCTATCACTTCACCTCAACCCACCCGTCATACCTGCGATTGCTTGAGCGTCGCGCCAAGGCAGCCGACCGGCAAGATGTGACCGCAGCGATCTGGCAGGACAAAACAGGTAGCGCCGTAGAAGAGCAGATGGGTTCATTCGGGTTTGAGCATGGGCACGCGTTGGTCTGGACTGACTCCCCCATTGAGCGCCACCCCCTGTACGATGAGTTGGCAAGCCTGAGCAAGCGGGTTGGGCAAACGCGTAGCCGCTGGATGCTCAAGACCAGGCAGTTCAACATCTTCCCCAACCTGCAACTTGCGTCGAATGCAGCCCTTCAAATGCGAGTCGTGCGCCCACTGGCGGCAGACCTAACCGAAATCAAGTCTTACTGCATCGCCCCGAAAGGTGAGCCCCCCGAAAAGCGCCGCCAGCGATTACGTCAATACGAAGACTTCTTCAACCCCAGTGGCCTGGCAACACCAGACGATACCGTCACCTTCGAGGACTGCCAACGCGGCTTTGAGTGTGGCGCGGTGCAATGGCAGCAAGGGTATATGCGGGGCATGACACAAGTTATGGCTGGCCCAGATGACTACGCCAGGGAGTTAGGCATTCACCCGGCGCAATCCGTCAACGGGCCGTTTTCAATGAGCGACGAAACGATTTTCCATACGATGTACCGCGCGTGGGCGCGCAGACTGTCATGAGCGCAGACACCGCTAGCGCTCAAACACTGACCGCCGTGATCTATCGAGAAGGTCATCTGCTCGATACACAGGCTTTTGACGCATGGCTTGACCTGTACTGCGAGGACGCACAGTTTTGGATGCCTGCGTGGACCGACGAGAACCGGCTTACCAATTCTCCAGACACCGAGCTATCGCTTATCTATTGCGCCGCGAAGGCAGGGCTTCAAGACCGTGTGTGGCGGGTACGTTCAGGTTTGTCTGTAGCGTCGACGCCGCTGCTTCGAACCACGCATTTGATCAGCAATACCATCCTTATCACCCAGGATTCAAACACCGCAGAAGTTCATTCGAGCTGGACGTGTCACACCTGGAACATCAAGCGCCAGACGCAACATGCTTTTTTCGGCCGGTACGAGCATCGACTAAAACTCGTGGCAAATGAATGGCAAATTGCTCGAAAGAAGATCATCTTGATGAATGATCGAATTCCTACAATGCTTGATTTTTACTGTGTCTAAGAGCGTTGAAGCTCCCACTACAACTCGCTAACTCGCCACTATCAAGTCAACTCTCAAAATTTCCCGTTGTCGTTCTTCCACTCGCTTTGCGGGGCTACCTTTTCTGTGGTGTCCCAGTGTTCGACTATCTTTGAGTCTTCGAGCCTGAAAAGGTCGTAGAACGACGTGTGTTCTCCGTCACGATGGCCCTCGCAAACGGACAACACGAAATTTCCCTCGGCTAGCACCCGGTGCGTTTTCTCATAACGGATAGCGGGGCGGGAGTCTGAACCACGCGCGGTCAACGCTTGCCGTAACGCAGGCAGCCCACCAGCTAAGTGAGGGTTGTGCTCCGTGTAGTCATCTGCAACGAAGCTCTTCAGCTTATCAACTTGCTCGCCGATGAGAACCGTTTCTACGAATCTGCGAACTAACTCACGATGACCTTCAGTCTTGTCGAAATTTTGGGCTTCTGTAGGCCCATCCACCATTGAATACCCCGACGGACTCGGCCCTTTTCTGGATTGAATGTTGTCCCAGTGCTCTACGGCATGCTCCCCTTCGAAGCGGAACACCTCAAAACCGATGCGCGAACTGCTAAAGTCGTATTCAGTATGCCCAAAAACGAAATCGCCATCAGAAAAAATACGAACGATGTTTACCCGCGGTGACACTTTGGATAAGCGCTTGAACAAAGCAGCCAATCCTTCACCTCCTTCATGAGTTTGGGGGTTGTGCTGAATGTATTTGTCCTGGTTGACGACCGCCACTGATGCAGGGTCACCGGTTTCTATGCCTTTCAACAAAGCATGAATCTTGCTTTTTCGTTCTTCAGTCAAGGGTAACTCCTGTGCTGAGTTAGGTGCGATTGACTCGACCCAAAGGGGATGGACATTTACCCATTTGGACTAACTCGATGACGCGACCCAGTAATGTGGGATCGGCAAAAAGACTGGCTGAACCGACACTCTCCGTGGACACAGACTTGGAGAGTGCTATGAGAACCGAAAAAATAATGATCGCAACAGCCATTGTCGCCGCCATCAGTGCGTGCGGTGGCGGCGGCGATGAAGCTTCCACCCAGACTGGTAGTAATCAACAGAGCCGCACAGCGATGACCCCGGAGGTGTCAATTTCCTTCGTCAGGGCGGCCGCATCAAAATCGGTCGAAGTCGACTATTTTGATCGCTTCCTGCTTCCCTGGGCGCCCGCAGATACATCCACAGGGGCAATTTGAACCGAAAGACTTCGCTACCGATACCTGCAGGCGCGTTTCCCTCGACCCCAATTGCAAAGGCCGCATTATCTTTGAGGCAGAGTTTCCTACTAAGGTGCCACAACAAACGTTAAAGGCCAACTCTAAACTTATTGTGGATTGGGAGAACATCGAAGGCCTCGATTTCACACTGCCTGGCCCCATCAACTCCCGTTGGACATTCACCTTTGCCGAAGACTTTTCGCTGGCATCTCGATACACAGGCAAATTTTCGGTCAGTATCAATCGCACAACTCCCGAGCAGTACTCTAAAACCGAACGTTACGAACTGGATAAGCTCACCGTCAAGCTTTCGGATTCACCCGGTGTCGGCTACACAGTCGACGGCCGATACCTGGTTAACCCATATATTGGGATCGGGCTCGACAATAGCGAAGAGATTACGTTCTCAAACTGGGCAATGACTCGAAAAACTCGTAGTGCTGGTGCACAGGTCAAACTGAGATCAAGTACATATCTGAGCGGCGGTTCCAACTTGGTGCCACGAAAGAGCACTGTTACCGTGACGGTTGTTTCGAGTGATGCCAGCCGTACCGAATATCGGGTAGAGGGAAAAGCCGACGGCGACTCCCTTAGCACCACGAGAACTGTAATCGGTACCATTGACGACACTGGCAACCTCGTTTACACGGCAAGCTAGTATTCCAAGGGGATCGTACAACCCCAGACCCGGTCATCGCTCAGCGCGGCCAACACTATGGCCGCGCTGACTGTCGGACAATCTCAGCGCCACGCTCGCCAATCATGAGCGTTGCCGCATTGGTATTAGCCGATGTGATCTGGGGCATGACAGACGCGTCAATCACACGTAGGCGTTCAACCCCGTTTACCCTGAGCATCGGATCAACAACGGCCTCTGTATCTGACCCCATCCGGCTGGTACCGCAGACGTGATAAACCGTGCCGCTGTATTTCTGAATGGCAGCTAGGACCGATGCATCGTCGCTGGCTTCGCGCTCGCCTGGAATAATTTCTTCTTCCCATAACTGCCTGAACGGTGATTGCGCTGCAATCTCGCGCGTCATCCTGACGCCTTCGATCATCGTCTGACGATCATGTTCTGTGCTGAGGTAGTTACATTGGATAGACGGATTGGCCAAAGGGTCTGTGCTGCGAATTGCGACCCGGCCACGGGAACTCGGATGGCATTGCCATACCGACGAGGTAAAGCCGCGGTATTTGTGCAAGGGCATCCCGGGTTTGTCCACTGACAAGGGCATGACGATAAACTGCAAATCAGGGCGGCCGTTTTTGGCCAGTGGTGAGGCAGCGCCTCCCCCAACCTGCCCGGCGCCCACCGTGAGGGGCCCGGATTGACCGAACAACCACTGAGCCCCCATTTTGGCCAGGCTTAGTGGGTTACGAACGTCTTGATTCAGTGAGCCGCCGCCGCGCAAGCGAAAGACGGTTCGCATTTGCATATGGTCTTGCAGGTTCATGCCCACTTGTTCACGATCAGCGACGATAGGAATCCCTAACTCCTGCAATAACTTTGCAGGCCCAACCCCTGATAACTGCAACAACTGCGGGCTCTGAATAGCACCCGCGCACAAGATCACTTCCTGATCAGCCATCGCCTGCTGAGGCTGCCCTTGACGAACCCATTCAACACCAGTTGCACGAGTCCCCTTGAACAAGACACGCGATACTGGCGCATTTGTCAGAACGGTCAGATTAGGGCGATTGCGCACTGGCTTAAGAAACGCTCGCGAGGCGCTGGCCCGCCAGTGACCATCAATGCTGAGTTGATAGCGCCCAACGCCGAAGGTGCTTTCACCATTAAAGTCATCATTTGGAGGCAGTCCCGTGGCATTGGCTGCCGCGAGCCATGCATCGCACAATGGGTTTTGATTGCGTAAGTCAGAGACGGATAGTTCTCCGTCTCGCCCCCGGTAAGCCGGGTCACCGCCTGCATAGCGCTCAAGGCGCTTAAACGCTGGCAGCACGTTCTCAAAATCCCATCCGCTAGCGCCGGCAGCAGCCCAGTCATCAAAGTCCTGGTGTTGGCCACGAATAAAAATCAATCCGTTGATTGAACTGGAGCCCCCGACAACCTGCCCCCGCGGACAATCCATCTGCCGACCTGCAATGCCGGGGTCAGCATCAGTCTTGAACAAACGGGCATGTTGCGAGTCATAGATAGAGCGGAAGTACCCTACCGGAAGCTTGAGCCAAAAGCCGCTGTCTTCTCCACCAGCCTCTAGCAGCAACACTCGCACGGCAGGATCGGCACTTAACCGATTGGCCATCACGCAGCCGGCTGAGCCCGACCCCACGATGATGTAGTCATAGCCGCTTTCCAGATCTGCCATGCCTGCCCCTGCCTCTCATCATTTGTCTTGCAGGCAATATATCATTGGCAATCCATAGCGTTGACAACCGGATCAATGATGAATCAAGCGATTCTGATCAAATCTGTACAAGCTCTCGTTTTCCGCGCACCACTCGCAGTGCCGGTGCAGACGTCTTTCGGCATCATGCACTCGCGGCCGATGGTGTTGGTCAAGCTGACTGACGACTCCGGTTGCGAGGGATGGGGAGAGATCTGGTGCAACTTTCCATCGGTTGGGGCAGAGTATCGCGCGCGCTTGCTTGAGCAGGTCGTTGCGCCACTGATTGAAGGCGTTGAGTTTGAATCAGTTCAGGCTATGTTCGACCAGCTCACTGAAGCACTTCATGTGCTGACCTTGCAATGTGGTGAACCCGGACCATTCAACCATGTGCTGGCCGGCGTTGATTTGGCCGTATGGGACTTACTTGCCCGCCGCGCAAACCAACCCTTGTTCCGCTATCTAGGCGGCAATGACCCCAGCATTCGGGTCTACGCCAGTGGGCTCAACCCAAGCTCTCCCGAGGCTGTTGTCAAACGCAGGGCGCAGGAAGGATATCGCGACTTCAAACTCAAAGTGGGCTTTGGCACGGCGCGGGATGTTGAGAACTTACGCGCCATGCGCGCGGTTGCAGACAAACTGCCAGACAACATCGATCTGATGGTGGATGCCAACCAGGCATGGTCGCTCGACGAGGCTATCGACAACATGCGCCAGATGCAGGCGTTTGATCTGGTCTGGGTTGAAGAACCACTACGGGCCGATCAGCCCTGGGCGACGTGGCAACACCTGAAGCAGGAAACGAACATGCCACTGGCCGCAGGAGAAAACGTTTCTGGCGACAGCGAGTTCGATAAAGCACTCAGCGCTGGAACATTGTCAGTAGTGCAGCCAGACATTGCCAAGTGGGGCGGTTTGTCCCGAGGGCTGTCGGTTGCCAAGCGCATTCAGGCGGCGGGGCTGCGCTTTTGCCCTCATTATCTTGGCGGTGGCGTTGGCTTGCTAGCCTCTGCTCATTTACTTGCAGCCGCTGGCGGTGATGGTCTGATGGAAATCGATTCAAATGACAACCCGCTGCGCGAAACGCTGCAGGGGCCATTGCTATCAATAAGTGAAGGCCGCGCACAACTTGAAGAGAAACCGGGTATTGGCATTGAGCCCGATCTTGCTGCGTTAGAGCAATACCGGGTTACCTACTGACGCGGTCAGAGAGCGGCCATTGTCGCTATCGAACCATCGAAGCTAACTCACCTTCAGTCTTCACTTGCGCCAAGGGATCATAGTTGGGTTCCCACACCTTGCCTTCACGTTTGGTCAGCGCAATCAGTTCATTAAGTGTCTGACCGCCCTCGCGACGCAGTGCCGCCTCACACGCAGCCAGATCAGGGAAGGCTTGCATGGCTTGCCACCAGATTGCACGCCCCGCAAGAAACCCGTTCGCGCCTGCGCTGTAGGCATACTCCATCACCCGCTTGAATTGATCGGAAGTCACGCCGGCGCTGAGCATCACCCAGGGCAGCCCGGCATCGCGACAGATGGCACTCAGTTGGTCAAAGTGTGCCTGTGCGTCTTGATGCGCTGCGCTGCCGTCGCGGGCTGGCAAGGCGGCGCCAGGCAGTGGACTTTCGAGTTTGAACAAATCGACGCCATAGCGCGGTTGTGCAAACTCCCGCACGCTTTCCAGTACCAGCTCGGGTTGCTTCTCCGGCGCTTCGACATAGTCAGGCAGTGATTGATTGCTGCCAGCAAACGGATACACCAGCAACTCCAACACATACGCAATGTCATGTTCGCGGCACTGTTCACCGACCGATTCAATGAATGCCTTCTGATGCGCCAAAACCTTCTTGTCGGCATCGGGTCGATACCAGGCCAGCACCTTGACGCCGTCCCCGCCTGACCGCTTGATCTTGGCGACGCTCCAATCGGCGATGGGTTTAGACAAGCGGCCGCCGGGCGACTCTTCGAAGCGATGATCTTCCAGCGTCAGCACTAACCCGGTACTTGGTGAAAGGCGGGCCAGACTCGCAGGAATCGCATAGTTTGGATCCAGCAGCACGGCGCTTGCCTGGTCTGCAACGCCTTCAGCGATCACGCGCTTAACCGCGACCATATCGTCAAACGTTACCTCGCCCACGGCAATACCGCGACGCGATGAAATGAGGTTGGCAATGGGCGGGCGCTGATCAAGCGCCACCATGGTGAAGTATCCATCGGCCGTGGCCATCCGGCGCAGGCCCCAGGTCTTGCCAAGGCTTAGTGTGTCGTTCACGGTGTCTGCTCTATTTGTTGGAAGGTTTGTAGTGTTGTCTGTAAGTTTGGTGCGCCGGCGCGCCCACCAGCGTGAGTGCATTTGATTGCCGCCACCGCGCCGGCGAAAGCAAACGCATCGTGGATAGTGAGGCCGGCGCCAATTGCATACGTGACAGCGCCATGGAATGCATCACCTGCACCGGTGGTATCAACAACGTCAACCTTGATGGCCGGCAGATGCTTAAAACCACTATCGGATAGCCACACCACGCCACGCGCTCCCAGCGTCACGGCTGCAAGACTACAGCCACGCGCACGGGCAAATTCAAGTTGCGGACGGTATTGGGACAGTTCCGGTATCGCATCATCATCGGTCGTCTGAGGTGCATCCGCACCCCCAGCATACCCAGCCAGACCAGGCGCCGAGAAAATCGCGTAGTCCACCTTGGGAAGCAGCAAATCAAACACCGCATCGTCAGCAACATCACCGTCCAGCACGGTTGGCACACCCGCCTCCCGCGCTGCATCGAAGAGTGCAGCAGCACCCTCCGGCCACCGAGGGTCGGCCAGCACAGCACCCGCACTACACACTTCGTCCAGCGGCAACCAGGCCGGGTCAGTTGGTAGTTCAGCCCCGCGGAAATTGACAATGGAACGCTCACCATTCGCATCAACAACGACACCGGAAATAGACGATGCAGCCCCATCAAAGCAGCGGAAATTACCCACCTCGACGCCTTCGGCGGCAAGCGCATCACGCATCGCCCCACCAGATCTGTCATTGCCGGCCCGTCCCCAGAAGTGAACCTCTGCTCCCAGGCGCGCTGCCACTACTGATGCATTAGCGGCCATACCGCCGCCACCTTCGCTAAACGCTTGTGCGCGAATCTTGCCACCGCCAGCCGGTAAGCTGTCGACATTCCAAACCATGTCGTAAGCGGACAAGCCCAGGCAGATCAAGCGAATCGAATGGGCCGAGTCGACCCCCTGCCCTGCAGGCAACATCGCGGCGAGTAGCGCGAGCGCCTCCGAGCTGACCGCTGGAGTGAGCCGATCAGCCAAACGAGAGTAGCGGCTTCACAAGATCACCCGCCACGAAGCGGCCAAACATCTGCGGCAATTCATCGAGCCCGAATTGCGCATCAACTAGCTGCCGATAGCTTTCTCGGTTACGCCGCAGCAGCTCGACATTCAGCGGAAAGTCTGCTTTAGGGAAATAGAAAGTCCGCACCATATAGAAATCTTTACGCCGGGTGCTCGGACCTTCTTTGACCGGCCAATCCTTGTCATTCTCACCAATCAGAATGAGTACGCCACGCGGCAAGATTGTTTCCATACCTAGTGAGCGTGCCGCGTGGGCGCCGCTGCACTCAACAATCAGCTTAAAGCGCTTACTCGCATCGCCAACTGGATGAGGCGTCGCGCCAAACGACTCAGCCAGCTGCAACCGCTCAGGCTTCAGGTCGGCCACATGAATGTCCTGGTAACCCATATCTCGCAGCGCCAGCAACGCGCCAATACCAACTGGCCCCGCACCTGTCACCAACACGGGTGACGTGGTCTCCGGCGGTACCAGCGGCTGAACAAAGCGAATGCCATGAGCGGCCGTGCCTATTGTGTCGAGCAGCAGCGGCGCAATGTCATCCTCAATATCGTCGGGTACCTCAAGCAGACACTGTTCGGGCACCGTCAGGTATTCGGCATAGCCGCCGGGTCGGTTCCAGCCCACCAGTACCGATTCATTCAAGCACATCTGGGTATCGCCAGCCTCACAGCTTGCGCAATGGCCACAGTGAACGGGGATGTACACGAGGCAGCGCCGCCCGTCCAATGCATGCCCGGGCTGCTCGACCACCCCAAAGATCTCATGACCTGGCGTGAACTGCGCCCCCCTCACCCAAAGCCTTGTATCAGAACCACACAAGGCGGTTCGTCGAACTTTGAGAAGGACCTCGCCAGCATTCGCAACGGGCCTTTCAAGATCGGCAATGCTGACCTCACGGTCACCATGAAAAACTGCAGCACGCATCAGAAGTGCACCCTTAGCTCAGCAAGCAGCCGTAGAATGGCGTCAGGACTCATCCGGCTAAGAACCCACCGTCAACGGCTAAAACCGTCCCGGTGATGTAAGCAGACGCCGGCGTGGCAAGAAACACCGCCGAGCCTGCAATGTCATCAGGCTGCGCCCATCGCCCTTGTGGAATACGCGCACGAATGCGTTCGTAGTGCTCCTTGTCGCTACGCCCATCAGCATTAATGGGCGTTTCAACATAACCCGGCGCAATCGCATTGACGCGAATACCGTCATCCGCCCAGGCCAATGACAGGGACTTGGTGAGCATCGCCACGCCGCCTTTGCTCGCGCAGTAAGCCGGAATCCACGGTAATGCGGCGTACGCATTCATTGACGCAATGTTGATGATCGAGCCGCCGCCTTCATGCGCTGCAAGCAAAGGCTTACAAGCACCGCAGAGCCGAAACGTGCCCGTCAAATTGACGTCAAGCACTCGCTGGAAGGTTTCAATCTCAAACTCTTTGAAGCGATGCAAGATGCCTGCGCAGTTTACTAACGTGCCCAGCCCATCAGGCTCAAGCTTCGCTGCAAACTCCGCAACCAGCCCATCATCAGTGACATCAAGCGTGTCGAGAGTCAGGTTTGGGTCTGAAGACGCTGCGAGACGCGAGTCTTGCAGCGCCGCCTCGTCAAGACCCGTGGCGATCACCTGGCAACCAGCCTCGAGGAAGGCGAGCGAAATAGCAGCGCCGATGCCGCCAGCGCCGCCCACCACCAACACTCGGTGCCCGGCTGCAAAGGTGAACGCACTCATGGCCTAAGCTCAGCCACCACCCATTGCACTAAGTTTGGCATCAACCGACTTCTCACAGTCAGTCGCAGCGCCGGCGTATTTGTCATACCACTGCGCACCAAACTGATCGACATACCACTTCTTCATTGGCTCCTTGACCTTGCGGAAGCTTTCCATATCGGCTTCGGTAGGCACATAAATCTTACCGCCAGACTCCAGGAAAACAGCACTCTGCCGTGCCTCGGCACCTTTGTTGAATTGTAGTTGCACATCAGCCATCTGCCTGATGCCGCTGATGGTCAAAGCCTTGAGGTCGGGCGGCAGGCTGTCGAGAAACTGCTGACTCACAGCCATGAAGCCATACAAGTACGCGTGCTCATCCACCGTCGCGAACTTAACCACCTCGTGCATCTTGTTCGGGATGATGTCGGTGACGGCGTTCTTGGTGCCTTCGACCACTCCTGTGGCAAGCGACGTGTAGAGCTCACCCCAGGCAACCGGAGTGGGGTTGGCACCGAAGAATTTCATCATCTCCACTGGCAGTTGCGAGTTGATCACCCGCATCTTCACGCCCTTCAGGTCACCGGCATTCTTAACCTGCGCATCTTTAGAGAAGAAATTGCGAAAGCGGCCGGTATTGCCAACTCCAATCAAATTGACGTTGCCAGACTTCTTCAGAAACTCCTTGCGAGCGTCTTCAAAGAACGGGCCGGCAATCATGCATTCAGCCACTGCATCGTCGCGCACCACATAGGGCAACTCAATGACCTGCAATTCAGGCATAAAGCCTACCAGGCCGCCCAGCGCGGTGTGCGCAATTTCAAGCGCATTCGCATTGACCTGCTCCACCATTTCGCGGAAGTTGCCAAGCTGAGACCCCGGAAAAATCTGCACCTCAATACGCCCGTTCGAGCGAGCCTCAAGAAAGTACTTCAGGAACTGCCCCGCCACATCATCATCTGAATCTGGGCCTACCGGTCCGGGGTGGCCGTACTTGATGACGAAATCTGCGGCTTGTGCCGTGCCAGGTGCGGCAAGCGAGCCCAGTGCCAGAGTTGATATGACCGCCAGTGAACTTACTAATCGAGCAAACATCCAAGTCTCCAATTATTTTTTAGTGGGTACTGCTAACTCATACTGCCAAACTCATAGCACCGGCGTCAACCAATACTCGTCAATACTCAGGCTAGCCTGCCAAACCAAGCAAGCGTGGCACCGTCAATGTCAGGGCCGGCACGTAGGTGATGAGCAAGATCACAATGGTGTGAACCAGCAAAAACGGCCAAAGCTCACGCGTGATATCCACCACTGATACCCGGCCAATCGATGACGCCACGAACAGCACCAACCCCATTGGCGGCGTCGCCAGCCCTACCGTGAGGTTCACACACATCACAATGGCAAAGTGCAAAGGCTCAACGCCAAGTGCCTGCATCGTTGGTGCCAGCAACGGACCTAAAATCAAAATCGCGGGGCCTGCATCAAAGAACATGCCAACGATGAACAGCAACAGGTTCACCAGCAAGAGCAGTACGTACGGGTTTTCTGAAATGCTGGTTAAAACGCCCGTGACCACCGCAGGCGCACCAGAGAGCGACGTAACCCAGCCAAATACCGTTGCCGCACCGATGACCAACAAGATAGACGCAGACGTTAGACCGGCGCGGTACAGCATCTCCGGAATCTCGCGCAGCGGCAAGGTGCGCGTAACCACCATGCTGATCACCAGTGCATAAGCGACCGCCGCCGCAGCCGCTTCGGTAGGAGTAAAGACGCCAGAGAGAATGCCACCCAGAATAATCACGGGTGTCATCAACGGCAAAAAGGCACTCACAAAACTGGCACCGACTTCACGCGCCGGCGCCCGCTGACTCGCCCTTGGGTACTTGCGCTTATGCGAGATAAACGCGTTCATGCTCATCAGTCCAATGGCCATCATCGCGCCAGGAACAAAGCCAGCCGCAAACAACCCACCCACCGAAACCCCCATGATGTAGGCATACACCACCATGATGATCGAGGGCGGAATAATCGGGCCAATCACCGACGAAGCGGCGGTAACCGCCGCCGCAAAGCGACGGCTATAACCATCCTTCTCCATTGCTGGAATGAGCATTGAGCCAAGTGCCGACGTGTCTGCCACAGCCGAGCCAGACAAGCCAGCAAACAGCAGGCTGGACAGAATATTCACATGGGCAAGGCCACCGCGAAAGTGGCCCACCAACGTCTTGGCAAAATCCACCAGGCGCATCGTAATGCCGCCCCGGTTCATGATCTCGCCAGCGAGAATGAACATCGGAATGGCCAGCAACGGAAACTGATTGATCCCGCCGAAGATGCGCTGCGGAAACAT
>JBGCFG010000100.1:0-27144 GCA_045106815.1 Burkholderiaceae bacterium
GTCATGCCCATGCCATAGGCGATACCGATATTGTCATCCCCATCAAACACAGCAGGATTGATCGACGGGGATTTACCCATCATCGGCACCATGCTCATGGACTCAGCACCACCGGCAAGCATCACCTCAGCCTGACCCACACGAATGCGGTCAGCAGCCATTGCCAAAGCTGTGACACCCGATGCGCAAAACCGGTTCACGGTCACACCACCGACAGTATCCGGCAGGCCCGCAAGCAGCGCAGCCATTCGGGCAACATTCAAACCTTGCTCGGCTTCGGGAATCGCGCAGCCGATGATCGCATCTTCGATGGCGGCCGGATCGAGTGACGGGACATCTGCCATGACCGCGCGTATTGCGTGACCGAGCATGTCGTCTGGTCGTTGATGACGAAAGACGCCTTTGGGCGCTTTACCAATGGGGGTACGCCGGGCCGCAACAATGTAGGCGTCTTGAATTTGTTGACTCATCTTCGCTTCCTTTATCAGTTACGCACTGGCTTGTTGTTTTGCATCATGCCCATCACCCGTTCCTGGGTCTTGGGATGGCCCAGCAAGCCGGTGAAGGCTTCACGCTCAAGGCTTAGCAGCCAATGCTCATCGACCAGTGAGCCAGCATCCACGTCACCGCCAGTCATCACGTGAGCTATGGTGCTGCCCAAGTGATAGTCGTGCGCTGAAATGAAGCCGCCGTCGCGCATGTTGACCAACTGCGCGTTTATTGTCGCTGCGCCACTGCGACCCGCCACCTTGATAAGTTCACGCCGCGGCGGTCGATAGCCGGCGTCGCGCATGGCCTTGGCTTCACGCACGGCGTCATATAGCAATTCGTAGCGATTGAAGTTGATACGGTCTGAAGACAACACATAGCCCATCTTCTGCGCTTCGAGGGCTGACTTGGAGACCTGTGCCGTTCCCGCCGCCATGACGTACTTGGATAAAAAGTGCAGCAATGGCGCATCAGGCGCCTGGCGGTTTTCTTCCGAGGCGCGGCGACTGCCATAGGTTAGTCCGCCAGCTCCTGGGATAAGCCCAACGCCCACTTCAACGAGGCCCATATAGGTTTCAATGTTGACCACACGCTTGGCGCAATACACGGCAAGCTCACAGCCACCACCAAGCGCCATGCCGGACACGGCTGCCACGGTGGGCACCTGTGCATAGCGCAAGGTCAGCATGGCATCCTGCAATTTCTTCTCTTCGGGTCCGATAGCCTTCGCGCCGCCAGACATAAATACCGGCAACATGGCGGCGAGATCCGCGCCCACTGAGAAAGGATCATCAGGCGACCATACGACAAGCCCGTGATACTGCTCCTCAGCCATCTCGACCCCTTTCACGAGCCCAGCGCTCACACCGGGGCCAATGGCATGCATCTTGGTTTTAATCGAGGCGATAAGCACATCGCTGACACCGCGCCCTTCAAGCGTCCACAGACGAATGCTGTCATCTTCAAAGACCGTCACGCCGCCGTCATGACCACCGGCGCTTTGTTCACCTGCTAACGGCGCGCGGAAAATCTGTCGCTGATACACCGGCAGATCGGAGCGCGGCACGAAGGTCTGGCTGGTCGGCGACCAGGAACCTGTTGCCTGATGAACACCGCCGGCCTCGGCAACCGGTCCGCTGAATACCCAGTCGGGTAGCGACTCGCCTAGGATGGCTTTGCCATCATCAATGTCTTGCTTGATCCAGCCAGCTACCTCACCCCAGCCGGCTTGCTGCCAAATCTCAAATGGACCTTCGTTCCAGCCGAAGCCAAAGCGCAATGCCATATCGAGGTCGCGCGCGTTATCGGCAATCTCAGCCAGCTTGATCGCAGCGTATTGCATACCGTCACGCATGACGGCCCACAGAAACTGCGCCTGCGGATTGTCAGACTCCCGGAGCAATTTGAGTCGTTCTGGCCAGGTTTTCTTTTTAAGGATGCGGGCAACCGTCTCGGCAGCCTTCTCACCTGCGGGCACATACTCCCCTTTGGCTGCATCCAGCTTGAGGATTTTCTTACCTTCTTTCTTATAGAAACCAGCGCCAGCTTTCTGACCCAGCGCACCTTTTTCGATCAGCCCGGCCAATACAGCCGGTGTTTGATAGAGCGGTGCAAAAGGATCATCTTTGAGATTGTCCTGCATCGTCTTAATGACGTGGCCCATCGTATCGAGGCCCACCACATCGGCCGTGCGGAAGGTGCCCGATTTTGCTCGACCCAGTTTTGCGCCAGTCAGATCATCGACAACGTCGTAGCCCAAACCAAATGTTTCGGCCTCTTTTATAGTGGCGAGCATGCCGTAAATGCCTACGCGGTTGGCGATGAAGTTTGGCGTATCTTTGGCATGCACAACGCCCTTGCCCAGTGTGCTGACCAAAAAGGTTTCAAGCCGCGTCAAGACATCTTGTTGAGTGGCCGGCGTCGGAATCAGCTCGACCAGATGCATATAGCGTGGCGGATTGAAGAAATGCACACCGCAAAAGCGTTGCTTAAGGTCGTCTCCGAAACCCTCAGACAGCGCTGTGATTGACAGCCCTGATGTATTGGATGCCATGATGGTGTGCGGCGCAATGTGCGGCGTGATCTTGGCATAGAGATCATGCTTCCAGTCCATCCGCTCAGCAATCGCTTCAATGATGAGGTCGCACCCACCAAGTAAATCCAGGTGCTCATCGTAGTTGGCCGGCGCGATAAACGCAGCCAACTCCGGACGACCCAGCGGTGCCGGGTTCAGCTTCTTGAGCCCCGCAATGGCTTTTTCAGCAATCCCGCTCTTTGGCCCTTCCTTCGCAGCGAGATCGAACAACACGACCTCGACACCGGCGTTAACCAGGTGCGCCGCAATTTGCGCTCCCATGACGCCAGCACCCAGTACCGCGACTTTTCTGACGATAAAATTTGACACACTCTTCTCCAAGGTTGGCCCGGTTGAGCGGGCTTACGACCCGTTAATTTTGTCGGTGCCCAGAGACCGGGCCGTTATTCAGCGCGCTGCCAAATCTGCGAGCGGCCCAGCAGCGGCAAACCGATGTAGCCGCGAACATTAAGCTTTTGCGCATCCTGGTCAAGCCAGATAATGGCTTTGTAGGTTTTGCCATTGTTGGGGTCAAGGATGGTCCCACCCTCGAATTGGTCTTCTACGAAGCGCATATCGCGAATGATCGTCATACCCACAATGGGTTGATTCTTCAACTCGCCTTCGCAGGCATCGCACACCGCATCAGCTTTGCTGGCGTCTAGAATCTTCTCGACTGAGCCGCTCAACACCCCATCATCGACCGTTACGCGTACTAGCGAACGTGCCTCACCCGTCTCGTCATCAATCGTTTTCCAGAGGCCGGCTGGTGAGGCCTGCGCCGCACTGACAGACAAAGCAATCAGTGCGGCAACCAGGATCGCCGGCATCCGGTGAGTGAAGAAAGTCCCCATTAGAACAACTCAGCTTCCAGATCCATCAGCGTGGCGGCACCCGCACGAGCAGAGCGGATCCGTCCAGCCGTTTCAGGCATCAGCTTGGCAAAGTAAAAACGCGCCACTGCCAACTTGGCCTTATAGAAATCATCACCGCTGTCGGCCTTCTCCAAAGCGACCTTGGCCATCTGAGCCCAGAAGTATCCCAGTACGAGATGACCAATGACGCGCAGATAGTCAACTGAGGCGGCGCCTGCTTCGTCCTGGTTCTGCATGGCCTTCATGCCGATTTCCATCGTAAATTTCTCAACCTTGCCAGCAAGATCAGCCAGCGGGTTGATGAATTCAGCCATCTCTTCATTGGTGCCCTCAACTTCAATCAACTGACGAACCAGGCCGCCAAAGATCTTGAGGTTCTTACCGCCGTCCTGCAACACCTTTCGACCAATCAGATCGAGCGCCTGAATGCCGTTGGTGCCTTCATAGATTAGGTTGATGCGGGCATCCCGAACATATTGCTCCATGCCCCATTCACGCACATAACCATGGCCACCGAAGATCTGCAGCGCCATATTGGTCGCGTCAAAGCCATTGTCAGTCAGAAATGCCTTCACGATAGGTGTGAGCAGCGCCAACATGCCTTCTGCTTCGGCGCGTTTGTCCTCGTCCGGATGATGGGCCGCAATGTCTGATTGCAATGACAGCCAGATGGCAAACGCGCGTGAGCCCTCAATCCAGGCGCGTTGTGTGAGCAGCATCCGTCGCACATCTGGGTGCACGATGATGGGGTCAGCGGCCTTGTCGGGCGCTTTGGGTCCTGACAGTGAGCGCATCTGCAAACGCTCTTTGGCATAGGCGGCGGCGTTTTGATAAGCAACTTCCATCAAACCCAGCGACTGCATACCGACGCCAATGCGCGCGGCATTCATCATCACGAACATCGCGTTCAAGCCGCGATTTTCATCGCCAACCAGCCAGCCACTGGCCCCGTCGAGATCCATCACGCAAGTTGAATTGGCGTGGATACCCATCTTCTCTTCAATGCGTGCGCACTTGATGCCATTGCGCTCTCCAACACCCCCGTCTGCATTCAGATTGAACTTGGGCACAATGAAAAGCGAGATGCCTTTGGTCCCTTCCGGGGCATCAGGCAAGCGCGCCAGCACGAGATGGATGATGTTCTCGGCCATGTCATGCTCGCCCGATGAAATGAAGATCTTCGTGCCCGAAATCTTGTAGCTGCCATCGGCCTGAGGCTCAGCTTTACTGCGCAACATGCCAAGGTCCGTGCCGCAGTGCGGTTCGGTCAGACACATCGTGCCAGTCCATTGGCCGGAAATGAGTTTGGGCAAGTAGGCGGCTTTTTGCTCATTGCTGCCGTGCTCGTTCAGACACTCATAGGCGCCGTGGGACAACCCCGGATACATGGTCCATGCCTGGCTTGCTGAATTTAGATTCTCCAACAGTGCGGTGCCCACCACCTGCGGCAAGCCCTGCCCGCCGTACTCGGTCGTGCAGGTCAGTGTTGGCCAGCCAGCTTCAACATATTGCTCATAGGCTTCTTTAAAGCCCTTGGGTGTGCGGACATTGCCATCACCCTCATAAGTACAGCCTTCTTCGTCCGCGTCACGGTTCAAGGGGAACAGAACCTCAGACGCAAATTTGCCGCCCTCTTCAAGCACCTGATCGATCAGGTCGCGACCGACTTCGGCATGCGCTGGCATGTCTTTGAAGGCCTCTTCAACTTTCAGTAACTCATGCAGCACAAACTGCTGATCACGGCTTGGGGGGATGAACTGAGGCATAGAAAACTCCTGAGAAATATTGACCTACCGGGTTTGGCCGGCAGTTCTTTTGATTCGGGGATTGTGGAAATCTTCGCCACCAGGACTGTCTTGTGTTGTTGTCCTGGGGGCAGTTTTTTGACCCGCGTAACTCGCAAACAGACGGTTTAAAGAGTCTCGCGTCGTGTCGATGGCGCGCGAGTTTTGAAGCAGGCGGGCATCGTGGTGAAGCGACAGCATCAATCCGCTCAACTCAAAAACCACGGTTGCTTCGTCCAGCTGTGCGGCCATCTCGCCAGTTTGCTTGCATTGCGCGATGCACTTGGTGAGTTCGCCACGCCACGACAACACCATGCGAACGAGTTCGTCTCTCACCGGACCTGGCCGGTCATCGTATTCAACCGCGCCAGAAATCATGATGCAGCCACTTAGCGCTTCAGCGGCCATCCGATTGATCCAGCGATCCATGATCGCTCGCAATCGGGTCAAACCCCGCGCTTCGTTAACAACAGGTTTGAGAATCTCATCGATAAACCGGCGTTCGTATTCGCGCAGCACAGCGATTTGTAATTCTTCACGTGAACCACAGTGAGCAAACACACCACTCTTGGACATTTGCATGCGCTCCGCTAGCGCCCCGATCGTCAGGCCCTCGAGGCCATGGCTGGAAGCCAGTTCAATGGCGCAATCCAAAATTGCCTGCCGAGTTTGTTCACCTTTGCGCACCTAGATCGTCCGGTCGGAATTAAAAAATAGAACGGTCGTACTATTAACGAGATTGCGAGAATTGTCAATCACCATGCCAACCGTGCCGAAAAATTATCAATCAGCGCGAAAGCTATTATCTGGATCACCATCCGATCCCAATGGATTGGCCAAATCAGCCTGGAGGAGAGCCATACATGAAACCGAACCAACTAAGAGAAGCATTCAAGAAAAAGGAAGTTGCAATTACGGGCTGGGTTGCAATAGGCCACCCCTATTCTGCTGAAATGATGGGGCATGCTGGCTACGATGCAGTGACGGTCGACCTCCAACACGGGCCACATTATCTGGATGCTGCCCTGGCATCGCTCACCGCCATATCGGCAACACCGGCCATGCCAATGGCCCGAGTGTCCGGTAACAACTTTTTTGAGATCAACAAGCTGCTGGATGCCGGCGCCTACGCGTTGATCTGCCCGATGATTGATTCGGTTGAGGATGCAGAGCGTTTTGTCTCCGCATGCCGATACCCACCTTCAGGCACGCGTTCATACGGGCCTACGCGCGGCTTTCTTTATGGCGGCGATGACTATTTTGAGCATGCGAACGACACGATCGTTACCTACGGCATGATCGAAACGCCTGCTGGTGTAGCGGCGGTTGACAAGATTGCGGCGGTTGAGGGACTCGACGGCTTGTTTATTGGCCCCGCCGACCTCAGCCTGGCTTTGGGTGTTTCGCCAAAGCCAAACTGGAAACAAGATCCGCTCAAATCTGCGATTGAACGCATCAGGGATGCTGCCCACAACGCTGGCAAGATGGCCGGTGTCTTTTGTATCAGTGTTGAGATGGCCACAGACATGAAAGCGCTGGGCTTTGACTTTCTAAACTACGGCGTCGATTCAATGCTCATCAAAGCCGGCGCGTCGGCCGGTGTTGAAGCCATCCGAAAGGCTTAATCAGGTTACACACACTAGCTTCGCCCTGATGCGAAACGCGTCAGGGCGAAATTAGCATCCTGAAATACTCGTCCCGAGAGTTGTCGTGGAGAGCGTGACGCATCTTTATCCAGTCGATGACATCGGCAGCTGCGAGCGGCTTTGACAGGTAATAGCCCTGCGCCTCGTCACAACCCATCTTGGCAAGCGCACGCAATTCTTCCACCGACTCAACACCCTCAGCCACCACACTCAAGCCCAGCTGACGGCCCATATCAATGGTGGAGCGCACGATGGTCGCGTTGCCCTGATTCATGTGCATGCCGGATACAAAGGAGCGGTCAATTTTGAGCTCGGTGACCGGCAGGCTTTGAAGCTGACTCAATGAAGCGTAACCCGTCCCAAAGTCATCAACCGACAAGGTAACGCCCAGTAAGGCAATAGCCTTCAGGTTGTTCATTGCATTCTCGGTTTCGCTGAGCACACCGCTTTCAGTAATTTCCAGGCAGAGGCGTTTTGGGTCGAGGCGCTCCTTCGCCAGAATCTTACGAATTGACTCAGCGAACTGAGGGCTTTCGATATCCTGCGCCGAGACATTCACCGACACGCGGGTATCAAGTTGTTCGCGGGACAAACGCGCTGCAAATCGGCCACCATCCGCGACGACCCATGCTGTTAGCTCACGCATGAACCCGGTCTGCTCAGCCAAAGGAATAAATTCATTGGGTGGGATGCGACCCTTCTTTGGATGTTGCCAGCGCACCAGACCTTCAAGACTCTTGATGAGTCCGGTATTGAGATCAAGTTTGGGTTGATATTCGAGAAAGAACTGCTTTTTCTCGAGTGCGGCGCGCATTTCACCGAGCATAGACAAAGCATTGGGCGACGGCCTGTCGGTACGGGTACTTCCTTCGTACACAGACCTGCCAGCTTGCTGGCGCTTTGCGCTGTACATGGCGGCATCTGCGTGTCGCATCAGCGCGAGCGTATCGCTGCCGTGCTGGGGATAAACCGCAATACCAATACTCATGCCGATATCGACCATCTGACTCTGCAAACGAGCAGGTGTCTTCATAGCCTCCAGTACATGCCTGGCCACCGCATTGGCGGCATCCTGGCCACCGCTCATGAGCAAGACAAACTCATCACCACCAAGCCTTGCAACAGTGTCACTGGTTCTCACGGCAGCCTTGAGCCGGCGAGCAACTTCAATTAACAATACATCGCCCGCGTCATGTCCGAGCGTGTCGTTTACCCATTTGAATCGATCCAGATCAATGAGCGCAACAGCAAAATTATGACGGCCGCGCTCAGCAATCTTGATAGCCTGCTCAAGACGATTGGTCAGCAAGGCACGATTGGGCAAGCCCGTTAGTGAATCGGTAAGAGCAGAATCGGTAATCCGTTTTTCGCGAACCTCTGCTGATGAACTCAGCAGGTTTGCCCGGCGGCTCAGCATGCCCAACTCATCGTTGGCGCCTGGTTTCAGTCTTAAACGGTAGTCACCAGCCTGCGTTCGCTCAAGCGATTCCGCCACACTTTTGGCGCGCGCCGCAATCTGCCGGCCGAAGAAATAGCTGGCTGCCGCCAGAAGAACACCGTTCAACACAAAAATCCACGTCAGCAGACTCTGGAGATCACCTGCATTGTCCAGCTGCGGGGGCCACTTGTTGATCCAATAGAGCACCAGGCTATTACCTGCTGCTCCGAGCAACACCAGCTTGATGGCTAGCCGTGAGCTCAAACCAAATCGGGACGCCGCTATACCAGCAATCCCTGAGTCCAGGTTATCCAGATCTGATTCATTGCCAGCTGGTGCAATCTCGGTTGCTCGGGTTGCCAGTGCGATCGCATCACCTTCTTCCACATCGCTCTGCGCCTGCGGCGACTCTTCAAGTCGTTCAGGCGGGGGTCCAGCGAATAGTTTTTTCTTGAGAGAAGAAAGCATCGACAGTAGGCTCATGATAAGCACTAACTGTACGGACAAAGGCGGTCAAACGCTCCCACCTATGGGCTCAGCGGATGGTAAGGACCGACAGAAGCGAGACACGCAGGCCACTACGAGCTTTCGCGCAACCGACTGGTTAGCCCTCTAAAAGCGGATTTCGTAGCGCAGCGTGACCCGCCGGCCCGATGCACGCAACCGCCATCTCGTGGTGACGCGATAGCCGTCATTTAGATTGCGTCGGTAGACCAGCGAATCGGGCTGACGGGCATCAATCGCATTGAGAATGATCTCAAATGCAACGGCCCGCGAAGAGTAGCGATCGCGCCCAAAGAAGGTTTCCTGCGGTAAAGAAGTGGGGTCATACGGGGTCGCGGAGACAGGCACGACAGAACTGGCTGAATTGCGATCAGGGACAAGTGAAAATTGCCAGGGAGAGGCCGCCGCTGCAGCGCCGGCGTAACACACACCGAGCGCCAATGTGGCGGCTGTTACTGCATTTAGTCCCAAGCACTTCATTTGCATGAATGCTCCCATCTCTCATTCCCGGTCAGATCATTCTGACGCGTTCTGTTTCCCACAGCCTTGCACTGTAAGTCGCAGTGACAGATTTACCGTGATCGAGTTCACAAATGTTTACCGCAACGACCAACGGAGCCAACTCTCACCCTCGGTGGTCGCAAATTAGTGAAATATCGTTCAATTCAGCCGCTCATTCGCGTCTGAAATCCCGGCTGAGCCGCTAGCGCTTGGGATGACGCTTTGGGTGGCGCTTATAGCGCGATCGGGTGACCAAACCACCCGGCAAAGCCCGCACAGCCTGACCATCGAGCAGAAACACATGATCTTTCTCGCTCGGTGAGATGGCATATCCGCCAGTGAACGCGCCAAAAGCCGGCAACACCAGCAACTGCTGCGACTGCCACCAAAAACAGCGTACGCGCACGGCATCTGGACCCTGGCGCAAACGGACCACCGGATGCACGTGACCGCATAACGCTATGCCGGCTTCCGGCTTGGCGTCTTCGGGTTCGTGACAGAGTTGCCAGGCGCCCAGCTTTTTGCCATCCGGCCAGATTTCAATGTTGCACCGGGATGGTGGATCGCCCGCATGGTGATCGTGATTACCGCGCAGCAGATGCACCGTGACTGATTGATGCTGCGCTCGCCAGTCGGCAAGTTCATCAAAGACAGAATGAGTCGAAGGCAGGCGACCGTGAACCAGGTCGCCAAGTACGAGCAGGTGTTTTGGCTGACAAGCTGCAATGCTCGCTGTTAGGCGCTTGAGCGTCTGGCCTGAAGTCGAAGCCGGCACCGGCAGACCACCACGCCGAAACACTTCAGCCTTGCCGACATGAACATCCGCCATCAACAAGGTGCGGCTGAGCGGGTCGAACACGGACCCATCAGACATGAGGTCCAGATCACCGCTGTGGGTCGGCAAGCGGTAGGCGCCCGTTGGCACCGTGGCCGCGACCTCCGGTACAGATGAGGAAAGGTCTCGAAGTTCAGCGGGAGTGTCCGTCATGAATCGTATGGTAGCTGAGGCGTTACAGGGGCTACGGCTCGGCCTGCGCTTCTAATTCCTTGAGCATCCGCGCGATGCGATCTGATAGTTTTTCAGTTGAAAATTTCTCCCGGAGTCTCTCGATGAGCAACGGAAAAGCCAACGGCGTGGGTCGCGAAAGATCAACCCAACGGCGTTCGCGTGCCCGCAAGCGCTCAAGCGTTTCAGTCAGTCTCTTGAGTTCCAACTCCTGCTCAAGGACTTCACGCTCGGCTTGGGTCAGCAGCAAATTTCCGTGGTCGTGTTCTTTGAATACTTCAAAGAACAGACTCGACGAGGCTTGCAACTGACGAGTTGATCTTGGCGCCCCCGGAAAACCCATGAACACCAGACCCGAGATCCGGGCGATTTCGCGAAATCGGCGCTGCGCGAGTTCGCTGGAATTCAGACTCTCGATCACATCCTCAAACAAATGGTCGGCAGATAACAAAGAACCATCTTTGAGCTTCGCCCAATCAGGCGCCTGCGCCGACAACAGTTCGAAACCATAGTCGTTAACAGAAATAGAAAACGTCGCCGGCTGCTCCCGGCTGACTCGCCAGGCAATGAGCGAGGCCAACCCAATATGTACTTGACGGCCCGCAAACGGATAAACGAATAAGTGATGCCCTTCGCGTGACCGCCAACTCTCAATCAGAAGCGTTTGTGGTCCCGGCAAACCGGACCAATCAAGCTGCAGCCGCAACAGCGGCTTGATCAGACGCATTTCCGGCCCTTTGAATTCACCATCGGCTGCTCGGGCCAGACGCTCTAGAACGGCATCAGCCAACTCACTAGACAACGGCATCCGCCCGCCGCCCCACCGGGGAATCGCGACTTTTTTGCCCGAAGACCGTTTTACATAGGCCGTCATCTCATGAATGCGAATCAGCTCAAGCAAGCGGCCTGCAAACAGAAAGACATCCCCGCGCTTGAGCCTCGACACGAATGACTCCTCTACTGTGCCAATGCTGCCGCCACTCAGGTATTTCACCTTGATTGAGGCATCAGACACGATCGTGCCAATCGACATACGATGCCGTCTGGCAATTTGACGATCAGGCACGGCGAACACATTTTGCTCATTGAGCTCAACCCGGCGGTACTCTGGATAAGCCGTTAGCGACGGTCCTCCTCGGCTCACAAAGTCCTGTGCCCACTCAAACTCTTGTTCTGTCAGATCCCGGTACGCCCAGGTCTGCCGCACTTCGTCATACAGACCTTCCGTTGTGAACCCAGTACCCAGCGCTATCGTCACAAGATGCTGAACCAGCACATCAAACGGCTTGACGGGGCTGTCCCGTGACTCAATATTGCCACTTGCCACGGCATCCTGAGCGGCAGCCGATTCGATCAGTTCAAGTGCATTCGTGGGCACCAGCGTGATTCGCGACGGACGACCTGGTGAATGTCCAGACCGACCCGCCCGTTGCAGCAGTCGGGCCACGCCCTTCGCGCTACCGACCTGCAACACACGCTCTACTGGCGAGAAGTCAACGCCCAGATCAAGACTGGAGGTACAAACGACAGCCTTAAGCAGGCCGTCCTTCAATCCGGCCTCGACCCAATTGCGAACCTTGGTGGCAAGAGAACCATGATGCAGGGCAATCAGCCCTGCCCAGTCGGGCCGCTTCTCCAGGATGGATTGATACCAAATCTCAGCCTGCGAGCGGGTATTGCAAAACACCAGACAGCTATTGCTTTGATCTATTTCCGCAACAACTGGTGCAAGCATGCGGATACCAAGATGACCGCCCCACGGAAATCGCTCGGTCTCATCAGGTAACAGGGTGTCTATAACCAGTTTCTTGCGTACTTTGCCCTGCACCAATACCTGCGGTCGATTCGGTGGACACAAAATCGCCATTGCCTGCTCAAGGTTACCCAGGGTCGCCGAGACGCCCCACACAATCAACGCAGGGTTAAAACGGAGTAGCCGAGCAATGGCCAATTGGGTTTGTACGCCGCGCTTGTTGCCCATTAGTTCGTGCCACTCGTCGACAATCACGACTTGAACTCCCCCGAGCCGCTGCGGTGAATCTGGCTGGGACAACATGAGTGACAGGCTTTCGGGGGTGGTAACTAAAGCAAACGGCGGCTTACGTTGCTGGCGCTGTCGCTCGGCAGAACCCGTGTCGCCGGTACGAATACCAACCGAGAGTTTCCGCCGACGCCCTTCATTAAGCGACTCAAGCGGTTCTGCCAAGGCGCGCGCCGTATCAGCAGCCAGCGCACGCATCGGGGTTAGCCACAACACGGTCAGCCCCTCGGGCGCTGAGGTCTGGCCCAGCACTTTCTGCAACGCGCCCAACCACACTGCGAATGTCTTGCCCGAGCCGGTACTCGCATGCAGCAAGCCACTGCTACCGACCGCGAAAGCCCGCCACACGTCACGCTGAAACGCGAATGGCCGCCAGTTACGGCCTGACATCCAGGCCGCTGCGAACCGTGACGGTGACAGGCGACGCTTAGCAGTCATGTAACACCTGCTCCCACAATCCAACCCTCAAGACGATCAAAGCCCGGCGTCAATCCAAAATCTGCTTCGGGCCTGCTGACTCCCCAGGCAGCCTGTAACAAACATAAAACTGCATCAAGCGAATCACCGCTGGCATCTTCAATGAGCGTTGTCTTCTGCGCGTCTGACATCTGTATCGGCATGCCAGGTCTGGTCAGCCCCTGTATCGCCGCATCAACGATTTGCTTACGAACCTGCAGTCGCTCAACAGTTTGTTTCGCTTTCGTATCGCTCTTGTATGAGGCCGAAGAAACTGACCGAGCCAGAAGGCCTGGATAAGCTTCCAAAGCCAGCCGACCCGGATCACCGGCGGACTGCCCGGGGAGTGTCAGGCCGCAGGCGAGCATTCTGGGCACACCCGCGTGCAGCATCCAAGCGACCGGCGGGTTGACCCACTTCATCGATGGGCTGGAACCTGCAGGCCTGTCGGTCCCGCGGTGTGCAAACTTTCCGCCAACCGGGCGCGCGTCGCAGAATGCTTTGAACGTCACCCTTAGATCATCGCGGGAGTATGACGCAAAGGTCTTGATACAGGCTTCGTAAGTTTCGGGCCAGCCAAGTTCGCAAACCAATTCTCGTGGAAGTCCAAACGGTAAATCAAAACCCATCACACTTGGCGCGGGTAGCGCCAGCCAGTGCTCAAAAGCCTCCAGACTTTCAAGCCGAATGAGTTCAGTCAGCCGCAACTGCCGCTTGTCAAGATGCATCTGCCCGCTCGCCACAACAATAGGCTTGGCTCGGCGAGGCGCGGAACTGAAATCAACGCCATGCACCGCAAGGGTTTCCCCTGCCACTTTGTCCATGAACATCTGATGCAGGGTCGCGAGCTCAACAGCTGGAACGCCTGAATCTCGATCTCCCTCGGGACGCGATATGCTTTTGGTCTTGATGAAACGGTCGGTCATGCCTGCATGCTAACTGTGCTGCCATTTCTATGACCTCAAAAAACCCCCACCCCGGCCAGAGCAGTGCACTGGCCAAACGGAGAAGACAAACCCATGAGCACCTCTGACAAACTGTCGTCGTCCGAGCGCCTCGAAGAAGGCATTCATGAATACCTTGCCCAGGATCGAGTGATCTGGGGTGTGCCCACAGCGCAGGCCGTTATCCAAGAGTGTGAGCGCCGACAGGCAAAACGGGTCATGATCATTTCGAGCAAAACGCTTAATCGGCAGACCGATGCGATTCAAAGTGTTCGAGATGCACTGGGGGAGCGTCACGTGCTGACATTTGATGACTGTGTGGAGCACACGCCGCGAGCAAGCGTCATTGCAGCCGCAGATGCTGCGCGAGAGGCGAGTCCTGATCTTGTGCTCACCATCGGTGGCGGCACTGCCATTGACACCGCCAAGGTCATGCAGATTGCGGTAGCCCATAAGCTCACCACGCCGGACCAACTGGAAGACTATCGCGTCAAAGCCGGTCCGGATGGTGCCCCGATCAAGCCCCAAATTGATCCAGCCCCGTTTCGGCAGGTGGTCGTGCCCACCACCCTGGGCGCGGCAGAGTTCTCTGACTTTGGGGGCTGTACCGACCCGGCGCGTGGCGTTAAAGACGGCTACCTGGGCAAAACAATTGGGGCGGCAACGGTTATTCTGGACCCTGCCATCACAGTGCACACGCCATCATGGCTATGGCTGTCCACTGGGGTTCGCGGCATTGATCATGCCGTGGAGGGCATCTGCTCGATTCAACACAATCCGCTGATTCAGGCGACCTGTCTGCACGCGCTACGCCTGTTTGCCGATGCGCTGCCCCGCACCAAACAAGACCCAAACGATCTGGCAGCGCGCCTGGCCTGCCAGCAAGCCGCGTGGCTTGCCGGCCTGGGCATATTGCGAGCGGCTTATGGCGCCAGTCACGGCATCGGTCATGGTCTGGGCGCCGTCACCGGGATGAGCCACGGGTATACCTCGTGCGTGATGTTGCCCCATGTCATGCGGTTTAACGAGGCCAAAACAACTCACGCGCAAGCGGCGATCGCGCAGGCGCTGGGCGGCCAAGGCAGTGCTGCCGATCAGGTCAGCAAACTCATTGCAGCATTGGAAATGCCACAAACCCTTTCAAGCCAGAATGTGAAAGCGAGTGAGCACAGAAAGGTTGCCGAAGGCGCGATGGAGAACCTTTGGGTTAAGACTAACCCTGAACCGATTTCTGACCCGGCTCAAATCGAGGCACTGCTCGCGCAAGCGCAATAAGCCTAAGTCAGGTATCAGTTTCGCGCACTGACTTTGGAATCAGGTGACGCCCGCCGATGTAGGGGTGAATTTTGCGGGCCTCTTCAAAGTTCTGCCAGGCTAGAGCGTCCTGGCCCTGGCGAAGGCGAATCATGCCGCGACCTGACAGCGCGCCAAAGTGACGCGGTTCGCGTTTGAGCGTTTCGGCCACATCTTTAAGCGAATCTTCGTATTTGCCGACCATGAAGTAGATAGTGGCGCGTTGATTCCAAGCCTCGGCATAAGCAGGTTCGCGTTCAATAATGGTGTCAAGCAGACTGATCGCAAAATCAAAGTTTGAGCGCTGGCGAGCAGCCAAAGCATCTTGCATGAGTTTGTTGATTGTTGGTTTGGGGTGGCTCAGCCACACCGCCCAAATTTGCTGAGAGTAGCGCCGCGCCTCCTGCTCTGACGCTGACTTGGCAAGCGCACTATGCAGATTGTCGAGCAACTCCTGCCTGGCGATTTCTGCTGGCGTGGCGTTGCTGCTCGCCTCGTCCCCAGACTTACCGGTGGCAGTAGGCTCAGAGGCATTTACGATCGCAGGGACAGCTATGATCGCCAACGCCAATAGGCAACTCGTCATCAGGCTCAGACGCGGAGGATTCTCACGACCTCTGTGTTCCTGCTCCATTTGTTGTCGACTCATGCTGACTCCCAGTGGCTTAATCTAACCCAGCCAGCTTAGCAGCGCCCGAGCAAACGCACTTGCAGACCCGAGCATGACACGGGGAAATCAAGCTGGCAGCAGCGACCGCAGCACGGCAAGCGTGTCAGCCTGCTCAACGGTCTTGTCCGGGCGCTCTCGAAGCATGCGCGGGAAGCGCACGGCAATCCCTGACTTATGTCGACTAGACGCGGCAATCCCCTCGAACCCAAGCTCAAATACGAGCGTGGGCTCAACACTACGAACCGGTCCGAATTTTTCTCGTGTCGTTTTGCGAATCACCGCATCGACCTGCGCAATTTCTTTATCTGTGAGTCCCGAATAGGCCTTCGCGAACGGAACTAACTGACGATCAGGTTCGCCTGCTGGCTTATCCCAAACCGCGAAGGTGTAGTCGGTGTACAGACTCGCTCTGCGGCCATGCCCACGCTGTGCGTAGATAAGCACGCAATCAACGGTCATGGGGTCAAGTTTCCACTTCCACCACTGACCACCTGAATCATTGCGGGTTCTGCCTACGCCATAGAGCGCATCCAGTTGTTTGAGCATCAAGCCCTCGACCCCGAGTTCTCGTGCCCGCTCCCGCTGAGCAGCCAATTCATCCCAACCACCGGCAGGATCATTCGCAGAGAGTAAAGGCGAGGTCTTGAGTGCTGGTTGAGCGCACGCCTGGCACAGTACTTCAAGCCATTGTCGACGCTGCCGCTGCGGGTGCTCGCGAACATCGACGCCGTTACGCTCCAAAACGTCGTACGCCATAAAAATAACCGGCGCCTGATTCAGAATCTTGGCCGTGAGATTCTTACGCCCAATACGCTGTTGCAATATGGAAAACGGCAACACATGATCTTGATTGTGATCCCAGCAGAGCAATTCGCCATCCAGAACTGTGCCATCGGGCAACGATGGATTGAGTGACATCAGCTCAGGAAAGCGCTCGTTCATGAGCTCTTCGCCGCGCGACCAGATCCAGGTTTGACCCATACGCTGAATCAGTTGCCCGCGTATCCCGTCCCACTTCCATTCCGCCTGCCACTGCGTGCTGTCACCGAGCGATTCAACGTCAGCCTTGATCGGATGCGCCAGAAAAAATGGGTAGGGTTGCGAGGCCAGCTCCGGATCCTGTGCGGCAGGCCCGGATGCCGCCGGCGCCACAAGCCGCTTAAACGCGGCGCTATCAGGCTGAAACTTCTTGTCGGTATAGCCCATGATGCGTTGTGACACCCGCTTGGCATCCAGCTCGAATGCTTCCGCTAACGCTCTGACAACCAACAGCTTGGAAACGCCCACCCGCATGCCACCGGTGAGCAATTTGTTCAACACAAATCGGCTGGTCTCATCAGTTTGCTGCCACCAATCGCGAACAGCTTGCCGCTGGGTTTCTGGCGGCTGTCCGCGAATGGGCAGTATTCGCTCGGTGATCCATTGCGCAAGGCCAAGGTTATTTTCCTGCCCGCTTGGCTCGAGTAGATGAGCGATCGTCTCCGCCAGATCGCCAACCGCTTGATAGCTCTCTTCAAACAGCCATTCAGGCAGGCCAGTAGCCTCCAGCAGCGCGACTCGTAGCTCAGTGCTTGGTATCGGCCGCCCGGGCCGTCCACCTGCGAGAAAATAAACCGCCCATGCAGCATCAGCAGGCGCTGCGCGGCCGAAGTAGGCCACCATGGCCTGCGTTTTCCGACGAGTGGAGGTACTGGCATCCAGTGTTGCGTAGAGCTGAGCAAAATCCTTCATGACGCCAGGTCGCTTGCAGTGGTTTCGTCACTGCCAGCCTCGCCAGCAAACTCTGTTTGAAACGACTGCGCCTGCAATCCCTGGTCCTGTAGCCAGCGAACCATGACGGCTTCATAACCATGCGTCACGATGACCCGGCTCGCGCCGGTAGCACTGATTGCCGTCTGTAAGCCAGGCCAATCCGCATGATCAGATAGGACGAATCCGCGATCCAGCGCGCGCCGCCGACGGGCGCCACGCAAACGCATCCAGCCGGACGCAAACGCATCAGAATGCTTGCCAAAGCGACGTAACCAACTCGACCCTGCGGCTGACGGTGGCGCAACAACGAGCGCGCGGGACAGATCCGCTCTGTCTTTGACATCGCCTACTGCAAAGGTGTCTGGCAGCGTAACACCGCTGCTCCGGTAGGCCTCATTAAGGGGGGCCACCGCGCCATGGCAGACGATGGGGCCGATAGAAGCGTCCACGCCGGACAAAATGCGTTGGGCCTTGCCGAACGAATAGGCATACAAAACGCTGCATTGCCCATTGGCGGCATTGCCTGACCACCACTCACTCATGTCGGCAAACACTTGTGCCGGCGGCTGCCACCGATAAACCGGCAAGCCAAAAGTCGATTCGGTGATGAAGGTGTCACACTCCACTGGCTCAAACGCATCGCAGGTACTGTCCGGCTCAGTTTTGTAGTCGCCCGATGCAACCCAAATCTGGCCGCGGTGTTCAACCCGCACCTGAGCTGAGCCCAGGACATGACCGGCTGAATGCAAAGAGACAGAAACACCATTAATCTGACGCTTCTCACCCCAGTCAAGACACTCAAGACTGATCTTGCCCAACCGACTTCTCAATACATGCTCGCCGCGCGCACTCGCAAGGTAGTGCTGGCTGCCACTACGCGCATGATCGGCATGAGCATGGGTGATGACAGCACGGTCTACCGGGCGCCAGGGATCAATGTAGAAGTCGCCAGCCTCGCAATACAAACCTTGCGGTCGTAACGTGATGAGGTCTTTTGCCATTGGTGAACCTAGGGCCTGTGCTAACAGGCCCTAGTAGTCGGCACCCTGGCCTGTGACTGACACTGCCAGACGAAGCAGCACAAACGAAAACCAGTTTTGCACCCGGTGCCACCACGGGCGTTGTCGGTGGCTTTGCAGCTCAAAGCGATTAGAGCCTTCAACCATGGCCGTTTCAAGATGATCCCGTAGCCTCGTGGCAAAGCCAGGGTCATCAATCATGACATTGGCCTCGCGCGCCAGTAGCAGCGAGAATGGATCGATATTGGATGAGCCAACCGTAGCCTGATCATCGATTACAGCGACTTTGGCATGTAAAAAGCTTGGTAGGTACTCGTAGACCTCGATACCAACGGCCAGCAGCTCGTCATAGAGCGCCTGGGTTGCCAGATGCTGTAGCTGGTACTCGACCTTACCCTGCAACAGCAAACGAACCCGGACACCGCGCTGGCAGGCATCCTTGAGCGCCCGACGAAAACGAACGCCCGGTAGGAAGTAAGCATTGGCGATAATGATCTCTCGCTGGGCATTCTCAATTGAGCGCAGATACCAGCGCTCAATAGTGCGGCGATGTCGCAGGTTATCGCGCACGACCAACATGGCGCGCATCTGACCCACCGCTGTAATCGTGCTGGTCGTATTGCGAGGCGCCACGAACGGATCATGCATCGGACGCTGAGAACCTCCCGGACGAGGCTTAAGCAATGACCGATTGACGATAGATAACTCCCACCAGAGTCTTTGTACCGCCAGATTGGCATTTGCGACCAGTGGCCCCAACACCCTGATTGCAAAATCGAGCCGGGGCGCTTCCAGCTTGCCGTGATTCGGGTCATACCAGTCGTCAACGAGATTAATGCCACCAACGTATGCCACCCGGGCATCAATCACGGCAAGCTTACGATGCAGACGTCGCAACCGCTGTCGATCAAGCGAAAAACGAAAGCGCTCAGGGCGAAAGGTTTCAAACTGAATGTCCGGATGGGCCATCAGGCGTGCCACCTGCCCCTTCAGTTTTGGCGTCCCGAAACCGTCAACGACACATTGCACCATTACGCCACGTTCAGCGGCATCTACCAGGGCCTGGGCAATCATCTGGCCTGACACATCATCGTTGAACATGTAAGTCTCTATTGAAACGGTCTCCTGGGCCGATTCAATTTCTGCCGCAAGCGCGGGAAAGTACTCCTGTCCGTTACACAGTAGCTTGATGTCGTGCCCGTTTCGCAGCTCTGGTGTCAAGCTCCGATACCAGGCCAGGCTCACGTCCTGGTCCGTGCTGACGGGTTCGCTCTCGACGGTACTCACAGGCCAGAGCGTGCCTTGTCAGACAGGCTGACGTCAACCACAAGTGGGCTGTGATCAGACATTCTTGCCCAGGCCGGGCCACGCAGAACGCGGGCATCGGAAACCTCAAAGTGACGCAGATAAATGCGGTCCATCCGTAACCACGGCGCCAGCGACGGATAAGTGCGCGCGCTCTTGACGCGGCGCGGCGTCGCCCATGACGGCGTCTCTAGCTCGACCCCAACGGTAGCGAGTTGATCTTTGACGAAATGAACTGCCGAGCGAACGCGCCGATAGGGCGGTTTATGGCGATCAAATGCCTCGCTCACATTAAGTGACTCACATAAACGATTTGATAACCTGTTTTGCCAGTCGTTAAAGTCGCCGCCAATGAGCAGCGGGGCTTCTGGCGGCACAGTTGTTTGCACCCAGTGAATCAGGGCATCTACCTGGCGCTGCCTTGAACGGGCAAACAAACCGAAATGCACCACGAAACAGTGCACCGGCTGCGAATCGATCAGAACCACACAATGCAAAATGCCGCGTTTCTCAAGCGCATGGTCTGAAACATCGCGGTTTTCCTGATGAAGTATCGGAAAGCGCGACAGCAGCGCATTGCCGTGGTGCCCATGCAGGTAGTTTGCGTTGTTGCCGTACGCACTTTCAAACACGCTACGTCGGTGCGGCGAACTGGCCAAAAATTCATCCTGAGGCTCGTCAGGCCATTGCTTGAAGCGACGCGCATTGCGTTCGTTACGGCCCTGTACCTCTTGCAACAAAACAAGATCAGCGCTTAGATCATGCAGGCGCTCGCGCAGTTCATGAATAACTGGCATACGCTTGAGGCCAAAGTAATCACTCAACACCCCTTTGTGGATGTTGTAGGTTGCAATACGCAGCTTACCTGGCTCTGTCATGCGTGTGGTTCAGCTGACACTAGACCGCGTTCAGGCAGCGCACGAATGGCCTTCAGGTTGGTCCATGAAAAGCAACGATCGGCTGCATCACGCCAGGGTAGCCATTGGTAGTTCACGTGCTCTTTTGGCGCAAGACACACCGCCACAGGCTCAGGCAGTTGCAAAGAAAACAAGTGTTCCGTGTTGTGGGTCACCCCGGGGGCATAACGTTTACGCCAATGCGCCAGAATCTCGTACTGATTTGTCTGTTGCCAGTCGCAAAACGCCTCGACTGGCTGATCAATGCCGGTTTCCTCAAGCACTTCGCGCTTACAGGTGACCGACAGGGCTTCGTCCTCTGTATCTTTGGAGCCCGTTACGGACTGCCAGAACCCGGGATGATCAGCGCGTTCTAAAAGCAGCACCTGACCATTACGGGTATGGATAACGACCAACACTGAAACAGGAATTTTCATCGGCATCGCCATGATGCCCCCGACGGCCGGCCCAGGTACGGATTGACCCTGATTGTTTTATTGAGCCGAATGGTCCTGTTGCTCCTGACGGCTCGCACTAAGCGGCGCCACCTTCGGCTGCGGGGGATCCGGCTGCCCCAGCAGAGTTGTCAGCCGTCTCAATCTTGCGCAGACGAATGTGAAGGTCACGTAGCTGGTTTTCGTCAACACCTGATGGCGCCTGGACCAGCAAATCCTGCGCGCGCTGCGTCTTTGGAAACGCAATCACGTCGCGTATCGAATCGGCACCGGCCATCAAAGTAACCAGACGATCAAGCCCAAACGCAATTCCCCCGTGGGGCGGCGCGCCATATTGCAGCGCATCCAACAGGAAACCAAATTTCGCACGTGCCTCTTCAGGCCCGATATTGAGTGCCTGAAACGCTTTGGTTTGCACATCGGCCCGATGAATACGGATTGAACCGCCACCCATCTCCCAGCCGTTTAGCACGAGGTCGTAAGCCTTGGACAAGCAACTACCCGGGTCAGACGCCATCATGTCTTCATGACCATCCTGGGGAGAAGTGAACGGGTGATGCACGGCATTCCAGCGGCCACCCTCCTCGTCGCGCTCGAACATCGGAAAGTCGATCACCCAAAGCGGCCGCCAGCCAGCCTCAAACAAATCATTGTTCCGGCCAAACTCCGACAAACCAATTTTGTTACGCAGCGCGCCCAAGGCATCATTGACCACACGTGCCTTGTCAGCCCCGAACAAAATCAGGTCACCATTGACGGCGCCCGTTTTAGCCATCATCGCATCTATGGCTGCGTCGTGCAGATTCTTGACAATTGGCGATTGCAGACCCTCGCGCCCCTTACCAGCATCATTGACCTTGATCCACGCCAGGCCACGCGCGCCGTAAATCGCCACGAATTCGGTGTAGGCATCAATTTCACTGCGCGATAGTGACGCACCACCGGGAACTCGCAGCGCAGCGACGCGCCCATTCTCCATATTGGCGGGCCCGGAGAAGACCTTGAAATCAACGTCCTTCATGGTCTGAGTCAGATCTGTGAACTGCATCTTGATACGGAGGTCGGGCTTGTCGGAGCCATACAGCCGGATAGCCTCCGCATGCGCCATGACCGGGAACTCACCCGGCAGGTTGACACTAATGGCGTTTCTGAAAATGGTGCGCACCATCTCTTCAAACATGGCCCGAATTTCAAACTCGTCCATGAATGAAACCTCGCAGTCGATCTGCGTGAATTCCGGTTGCCGGTCTGCACGTAAATCCTCGTCGCGGAAACACTTAACGATTTGGTAGTAACGGTCAAACCCGCCGACCATCAGCATCTGCTTAAAGAGCTGCGGTGACTGAGGCAGTGCAAAAAACTGGCCTGCATGCACGCGAGAAGGCACCAGATAGTCACGCGCGCCTTCCGGGGTTGAGCGGGTCAGCATTGGTGTTTCAATATCAATGAAGCCATGACTGTCGAGGTACTTGCGGACCTCGAGCGAGACTTTATTGCGCAGCATCAGATTGTTCTGCATTTGCGGGCGGCGCAAATCCAACACGCGATGGGTCAGACGGGTCGTCTCGCTCAGATTCTCGTCGTCGAGTTGAAAAGGCGGCGTCACGGATTCGTTCAGCACGGCCAGTTCATGACACAACACCTCGATCTCGCCGCTCTTGAGCGTTTCATTCTCAGTGCCTTGCGGGCGACGACGAACTTTGCCGGTAATCTGCAGACAAAACTCATTGCGCACATTCTCAGCGCGAGCAAACATCTCAGGTCGATCCGGATCGCAGACAATCTGAGCGATACCTTCACGGTCGCGCAAATCGATAAAAATCACGCCACCATGGTCCCGTCGGCGATGAACCCAGCCAACCAGTTTGACCTCGCGGTCAAGGTGTTCGGCGGAAACCAGGCCGGTGTAGCAGGTACGCATCAATGCCTCCAAAGGTCTTAATGGCTCGACACGACGGGTCGCGCCATTTGATCAGATTCGGGAAGGTGTTCAGGCGTCACGACGCCCATCGACACCACATATTTAAGTGCCTCATCCACCGACATACTCAACTCCTGAACCTGATCGCGCTGCATCATCAGGAAGAACCCAGACGTTGGATTCGGTGTGGTGGGGACATACACAGAAATCATGTCTTTTGGGACATGCTGAATCACTTCTTGCGCTGGCGAGCCCGTCTGAAAGGCAATCGTCCAAACACCCTCACGCGGGTATTGAACCAGCAAAGCCTGGCGAAACGCATTGCCATTGGGAGACAGAATCGTGTCACTGACTTGCTTCACACTTGAGTAAATACCGCGCACGATCGGAATACGTGATAGCAGACTTTCCCACCCGCGAACCAAGCGCTCACCAATAAAGTTGCGCGCAAGCAATCCGGTCAAGAAGATGATCAGCACGGTCAGCACAACGCCAAAGCCTGGTACATCAAGGCCAATGAACTGGCGCGGCAGCCACGCCTCCGGCAACCACGTCAGCGTTTGGTCCAGGGTGCCGATCAACAGATTCAGAACCCAGACCGTGATGGCCAGCGGCACCCAGATAAGCAGGCCGGTGATGAAAGTCGACTTCAAGACTAAGTCTCTACTTAAGCGGAATCTTTGGGGGCCGGTGCCGGGCTGGCTTTCTTCTCAGCAGCGGCTGGCTTATCAGCAGACTTAGTGTCTGACTTGCTGTCGGCGGCTTTTGAATCACCCGACGAGGATGAGTCCTTACCACCCTCACTTGAGGCAGACGAATCTGACTCGCCGCTTTTCTCAGCGTCAGGTTTCTTGCCACCATTGTTGCCGTCACGAAAATCCGTTACGTACCAGCCAGTGCCTTTCAACTGAAAAGCAGGCGCACTGACTTCTTTGGTGAAGGTGGCTTCACCACAGGCCGGGCACTCGGTCAGGGGAGCATCGGATATTTTCTGCAAAACATCTTTTTGATGGCCGCAGGTGGCACATCGATAGCCATAGATGGGCATAACATGAACCTCAGAACAAATTCGGCATAACGGAACTAGGATTTGGATATCGCACTGGCCCGCCCAGTCGCGTCCCGGCCGAATAGTCAATAATGAGTTGATCGGTTGTCTTCGGTCCGGGGCAGACATTGAGCACTTTTCAGTGCTGGGGGCTACCCGCGTGAGCAGCCCGGCGCCAAAGGAAGCCCTCGATTCTATTCGATCCGACAACATTTCCGCGTCAGCACGCCTCCGAGCGTCTGATGCTGCCTGACAATCCGCCTATTGCACTGCGAGATACCATATTATGACAACGCCCAAGCCTTCTAGCCCCTTGCCCGATGGCATCCTGAGCGGGATCAAAGTGCTCGACTTTGGCCGCTATATTGCGGGCCCATACTGCGCAGCCTTGCTCGCAGACCATGGTGCAGAAGTCATTCGCATTGATAAACGGGGCGGTAGCGAGGATCGATTCACCGCACCGGTCACTGATGACGGGGTCGGGGCACTTTACCTGCAGGTCAATCGGAACAAACGCTCCCTGACGCTCAATCCCCGCCATCCGGAAGCCGGCGAGCTCATGAGTCGGCTTATCAAGCAAGCAGATGTGGTTGTCGCCAACCTGCCTGCTCGCACGCTTAAGGCCATGAAGCTCGACTACGACAGCTTGTCGGCGATCAACCCTCGCATCATTCTCGTGACCGCCTCTGCCTATGGCGACAAGGGTCCGTGGGCTGAGCGGGTGGGTTTCGATGGCGTCGGTCAGGCCATGTCTGGCGCCATCCACATGACGGGTGAACCTGAGCAACCGTATCGGGCATCGGTTAACTGGGTGGACTACGGCACAGCGCTGCATTGCGCCTATTCAACTGTGCTGGCCTTGATGGCACGCGACAAAACCGGCCGTGGTCAGGTCGTCACTGGCACCTTACTCGGCACGGCACTCACGTTCACCAATTCGATGTTGATCGAACAGGCAGCCTTGAATATCAACCGGCAGCCGACCGGCAACCGCGGGCAGACCGCCGCCCCCGTAGATATCTACCGCACCACTGACGGATGGGTGCTTTGCCAGGTGGTAGGTCAGCCTCTATATGAGCGCTGGGCCAAACTGATGGGTGAAGATCACTGGTTAACCGAAGCGCGATTCGCAACCGATGAAGCGCGCGGCATCCATGCGCTTGAAATCAGCGAACGCATGCAGCATTGGTGCGACGACAAATCCACCGAACAGGTCCTGAGCATTCTGGGCGAGCAGCATATTCCGTGCGGTCCGGTTCTGCAGCCACAGCAAACACTTGACCATCCGGCTGCTCACGCACTGGATCTTTTTCAATCGATGCCTACGGCTGGCCTCGATAAAGCCATGCCGATTGCCCGGTCGCCAGCCAGGCTCTCGGAGACTGATGTCATTGCAATGAAGCCTGCGCCCGCGTTGGGCGCCGACACCGACGCAATCCTTACCGAGTTGGATTTCTCACTCGAGCAAATTAGCGAAATGCGCGCCGCAGGTATCGTCTAGGCTGTGTCGGACTGCTCGGCTAAGAAGGAAGCCGCCGCGTTCAGGCCGTTTGAGCCAAACGGAATTTTTTGAACCTGCATAGCCGCCTGCAAGCCGCCCAGACAACCCAGGATCATGGCTGGGTTCATATCACCCAGGTGCCCAATCCGAAACACCCGGCCAATCGTAGGCCCGTTACCGCCTGCCATGGCAACCTGAAACTGCTCTCGTGCCACGGTGCGCAGCGCTTCCGGGTCGATGCCATCTGTCACGCTGACAGTCGTGACGGAAACCGAGCGGGTAGCGGGTATCTGAGCAAAAAAGGACAAAGCGCCGGCCTCGGACCAGCCTTGCACGGCCGCATGCACAGCCCCCGAAATGAGTTGGTGGCGCGCGACCACTTGATCTATCCCTTCTTGCAACAGTAGACGCATTGACGCCTGCAGCCCCATAAGCATGTGCTCCGGTGGCGTCCCGCAAAACTTCAGGTAACTCAAACTTGCCTGGCGCCGCTCAAAGTCCCAGTAAAAGCGCTCTGCCGGGTTAGCTCTGATGCGCTCAAGCGCTTTATCGTTGACCGCCACGAACGCAAGGCCGGGTGGCAACATCAGACCCTTCTGAGAACCGCCAATCGCCACATCAATGCCCAGCGAATCAAAATCAAACGGTGCGGCCGCGAGTGACGCCACGACATCCACCACCATGAGCGCATGATGGCCACTCGCATCGATCGCCCGCCTGATCGCGGCCAGATCATTGGTCACGCTGCTACTGGTGTCAGTGTGTACAACAAACACAGCCCCAATCCGGCGCTCGGTGTCCGCTCGCAGGGCCTGTTCGATTTCATCCGGGTCGATGGGGTAACCCTCGCGCCACTCGATAGGCACGACAGGGCGACCGAGTTTCTCGGTCTGGATAGCCCACTGTTGAGAGAAGTGCCCCGTGCCTGGCACGAGAACTGATTGGCCTGGGAGAAGCAGGTTCTCAATGCAAGCTTCCCAGCCGCCATGCGCATTGGAACCAAACATCGAAACGGTTGCCTGAGTCGTCTTCAACACCGCCTTCAACCCTGACTCGCCCTCGGCAATAATCTCATCAAGCCTGCCATCGGCCAGGTCCATTGGTTGGCGATGCATGGCATCGAGCACCGCATCTGGAATATGCGTTGGGCCGGGCGAATGGAGAAAGCGGTGACCAGGAATGCGGGACATGGGATATGGGCCAGGATCGAAACCGTCAGTGTAACCGGGCTTTGTCGTTACACTGCATGCCTGATGCCAGTCAACGCGTTTGACTCACCCCTCTTCTGAGGCAGCGATATGTCATTTGAAATATGGTTTGCTTTTGTCATGGCTTCAACCTTGATGTTGCTGCTACCCGGCCCAACCATCCTGACGGTGATCAGTTATTCAGTTGCCCATGGTCGTCGCGCGAATTTGCCACTGATCACCGCCGTCGCCCTAGGTGACTCGACCGCCTTAGGACTGTCGCTGCTTGGCCTGGGCGCTCTTTTAGCCGCTTCAGCTACCTGGTTCACGGTGATTAAA
>JBGCFG010000101.1:0-27838 GCA_045106815.1 Burkholderiaceae bacterium
CCGGCTCGACTCGAGAGCAACACAGCCGCACCGGCAATGTCATCCGGCTCGCCCAGACGCCTGAGCGGATAAGCAGCTTCGGCGGCAGCCTTGCGCTTGGGATCTTCATAAAGTGCCCGGGCAAAATCGGTCTTTACCAAACCCGGTGCTATGCAGTTAACGCGAATATTGTCAGGCCCCCACTCAACAGCGAGGTTCCGCGCAAGCTGCATATCGGCCGCCTTTGAAATGCAATAAAGGCCAATCTCTTTGGAGCCTTTCAGGCCACCAATGGAAGAGACAATCACAATGGCACCGCCCCCTGCCGCCTTCATATCCGGATAAACCAGTTGCGAAAGCCAGTGATTGCTCAACACATTGTTTTGCATGACTTTGGCAAACACTTCATCGCTCATGCCACTGCTGGGTCCGAAGTAGGGATTCGAAGCCGCATTGCAGATCATCGCGTTAACCGGCCCGAAATGCTTGTGCGTTTGCTCGATCAGGTTCTCCAGATCTTCCCGTCGTGAAATATTGGCTGGCACAGCCACCGCCTTGCCACCCGCCGCGGTTATCTCAGACACGGCCGCCTCGCAAGCCTCGGCCTTCCGGCTCGAAACGACGACATTGGCGCCCGCATCAGCGAGAGCATGCGCTATCGCCAGGCCAATTCCCCGGCTTGAACCTGTTACTACGGCCGTCTGGCCTGTCATATCAAATAGTTTCATTCGCTATCTCCTCCAAAACTGCTGGAATAGTTTGTCATGCCTCAGAGGATACCGCTTTGGACGGTCTCGGCCGTTTAGGCCGGTTCAATGCATCGCACTACGTCCCTCCGCGTCAGTACGGCGGCTGCTTGCGAGTAGTTGCAACGGTGGTGCACTGCCGGCCTCCAGTCCCCCAGAACGGTCCATCCATCGGGCTGGCAAGCCAGCAACCCCGCGCTATGCAAGCAGACGACTCAAACTAAGGTGCTAAGTCCCTATGAGTCCAGCCAGCCTTGGCCCAAGCCGCTCCAGCAGTCAGTCATGACCACGTAGATGATGCCGCCCAAACGGGTCCGCAAGTCAGAACCGTGCGCGCACGGTCGCAGGCACCTGAGTCATCACGCCGCGTCAGGATTGAACGAAAGGCTGACGCGCCTGAAATTGGCAACCCGGCGAATCTCATTCTTGAGATTCAACAGCGTGTTAGCCAGCAAGCGGACTTCAGACGCATGGCCGCCGCACTGTGTGCGGCGCTTCAGACAGGCCTTAAAGCCGAGCGTGTCAGTCTGGGATGGCAACGTCATGGTGCAGACCCGGAACAGCCCCCTGTCGTGGTGGCAACCTCTAACGGCGATCCGAACACCCTATCCCGTCGAGTCGAGCGAAACCTGATTGCTGCGATGGATGAGGCCTGTCTGCAACAGTGCTCCATGAGCAGTCTTGGACAGCGATCACCCAGACGCATTGATGCTGCTCAGCGTGCTCTAGCCGCCTTGAATGGGCGGACAGTTATCACAGTCCCGCTTGCAATCGACCAGGTGTGCGTGGGTGCCGTTTGTATTGAAATGCGGGCGGAGGCGTTGCCTGCCAGTAGCATAGGTACCGCAGCCAGACTGGTCGGCTTGATTCGCTTCGTCGAACAAGTCTTGTCTGCCTGCACACGGCTGTTGGCGATGGCCTCGCAAGCTGATGCGCCGTGGTGGCACCTTGTTCGGGCGCGCAGGCAACGAGAAAACCGTGACCCAAAAACCCGTCGAAGGCGACGGCTTTGGCAAATCGGAGGGGCAGTCTTTGCCATCGCACTTTTGATTCCCTTCGAACAGCCCGTCACGAGCGAAGCCCGCCTGGAAGGTGCGGTAGAGCGAGAGGTGGCCGCTGTCACCGCGGGCACTATCGAATCCGTTCTTGTGAGACCGGGCGATAAGGTTGAAAAAGGTCAGACACTCGCCGTATTGTCCACGCGCGAGTTGATGCTGGAGCGAAACCGTAGCGAAGCCGAGTTCGAAGAACAGCTTGGTCTCATGAATGCCGCCATTGCAACGGGCGACAGAACCGGTATGGCAGCCGCGCAGGCGCGAATGCAACAAATACGTGCGCAAGCTGATCTGCTTAGCTTACAGATTCAACAAGCGAGCATCCAGGCACCAATTGCTGGCACCGTTCTAAAAGGTGATCTGGCAGACAAACTGGACACTCCGATTGAACGCGGCCAGACCCTCTTTACCATCGCACCTGACGACGAACTACGCGTCATTATCGAAGTTGCTGAGCATGACATTGATGCTGTCAAATCGGCGCAAGCCGGAGAACTCGCGCTGAGCGCTATGCCGTGGCAAAGGTTCAAACTCAAAGTCGATCGGATTGCGCCGACGGCCACGCTTATCGAGAACCGCAATGTCGTTGAAGTTCGCGCTCAATTGATCGAGCAGGCCGGTAGCTCAAAGCCAGGTCAACTAAAGCCTGGCCTGCGCGGAGCCGTGCATTTGCAGTCCGTGCGAGGGTCACTGTTAGGACGCTGGAGCACCAGGCTGACAGATTCGGCGGCACGGCTATGGTGGCGCTGGCGCCCATGGTGACCAAGGCACAGGCTCATCCCGATCTGCTGAGCATGCAATGGTATCGAGTTGCCACACTGCAGCCCAGGTTGGCGCCAGGCGTCAGTGTTCAACGGCAACAAGTCCGCGGCTGTCATTGGATCGTCCTTTCAAGAGAAGACCACACCGGGCAGATTCGTCTAAATGAGGCCGCCTGGTCACTTATTGGCCGCTGCAATGGCGACTTTACGCTCACTGCTATCTGGCAATGGCTCGCCCAAAACAAGCCAGACCAAACTCCACCACAACCAGATCTGCTACCCATCCTTGCCAACCTGATCAAACACAGACTCCTGATTTGTGACGACTGGCCGGATCTTGATCAGCGAGATCAGGACGATCGTGATGCAGAGCGCCAGCAAACCTGGCAAAGACTCAATCCGCTCGCTCCCCGCCTGCCGCTGGGCGATCCATCGCGAATCATTACCTTATTGGCACCGATTGGCAGGGCAGCTCTGTCGCCGGTTGGCGGGCTGGCGGTTATGATGCTCCTTGCGCTAGCGCTGATGACGGTTTGGCAGCACTGGACGACGCTTGCAAGCGATGTTGGCTCAGCGGTCTTGTCGGCGCAATTCTGGATGATCACCTGGTGTGTGTATCCGCTCATTAAGGCGGTGCATGAACTGGCGCACGGCGTCGTGCTGCACCACTACGGCGGTAAGACCAACGTTTTTGGTCTCTCCCTGCTGATGTTTATTCCTGCGCCGTATGTCGACGCAAGCGAAGCTGACGAGCTTAGCAGCGGCCGCGAGCGCGCACTGGTCAGCATGGCGGGCATCGTCTCTGAAGTCATCCTGGCAGCAGGCGCCATCATGATTTGGGCCTGGCTGAGCCCCGGTTTGATGAAAGACGTTTTACTGGCGGTAGCGCTGATTGGATCGGTTTCAACGATCATGTTCAACGCCAATCCGCTGATCCGGTTTGATGGTTACTACGCCCTGACCGACTTGTTCGGCCTGACAAACCTCGCCGAGCGAAGCAAGCTGTTTTGGCGCGCTGCCTTGCAACGAAGCGTCTTGGGTATGCCAAGTCGAGAAATCGTCGCTGCCCACGGCGAGCGGCCCTGGCTTGCCGTTTACGCTCCTGCGTCCTGGATGTACCGCCTGCTGATCATGCTTTGGTTGGCGAGCTGGCTGGGTCATTACTCCCGGGTGGCGGGGCTAAGCATCATCATGCTTGCGTTGATTGCGCTGATTGTGATTCCTCTGGTACGACTGACTCTGGCACCCGTGCGAGCCGGGCTGCCTTTGACCCGCATTGGCATCGCGCATACACGGCTTGCCCTTGCGTTGGCCGGCTTGCTAGTCGCGGGCCTGACGCCACTGCCCGACCGGACCCTGGTACAAGCTGTCGCATGGGCGCCCGAGGGGACGCGAATTCGCGTCAACCAGCCCGGCGTTATCGAATCAGTTCGCGCGCGTGATGGTGAATTAGTGTCGTCAGGGCAAACCCTACTGCAACTGCAAGACCCACAACTCGAAGCGCAAATCCGTGCGCAGGTCGCTCACATCGCCGGTCTGGAAAACGAATGGCACGACGAGCTTTCTCAGGCTACGGCGCAAATGACTGGCCGCCGGGAATTGCTTACCCAGGCACATCGGCGCCTCATTCATCTCCAGCAAAACCAGGCCCGCCTGGCAGTTAACACCGAGCAAGCCGGACGAATCAGACTGGCCAGACCCGCAGAGGATCTACCCGGACGATTTGTCACCAAGGGAGAGTTGCTGGCTTATGTGCAAACCAATCAACCCCTTGAACTGCGCGCAGTTTTGACAGAGAACCAGGCAAACCAGTTACGACGTCACGAAACAAAACACTTAGTCGCTCGAGCGCGCTCCGCTAACGGAGCAGGTCCGTCGTTTCGGGCGACCGTGCTGTCACTGTCGCCTGATGCCATTGATACGCTCCCATCGGATGCGCTGGCAGCCGATGCCAACGGCCAGATTTTGACGAAAATGACTGCCGCTGATGCGAACGAACCACGCGTCGGAAAAGTTCCCTTGCGGCCTACCTACCAACTCGATCTCGAACTGGACAAGCACGCACTCGACTCAACCACCCTGGTCCCTGGCCAACGCGTTTGGGTGCGGCTTGATCTCGGATGGCGGCCGCTCCTAGGCCAACTGCTGGAGGCTACCGGTCAGGCCTTTAGTGCTCGCATGGCGCCAGGCTGGTCATGAGCAAAAACACTCTTCTTGCGGGAGGCATCATGGCACGCGCCGTGGCGGAAACGGAACGTCATAGCGCCACGGCCGGTATGCCAGCCAAGCGTCAATACCGGCTCGCAGTCCCCGGTCACGTATGGGGTAGCTATCCATTGGCAAGCCCGGCAACGCTCCCCATTGCCCAACGCCGCAACGCCTTTCACTCGGGCAGTCAGGTTGCGCAAAAAGCAAATGAGTTGTTCCTTGGCCCTGCGATCCCGGTGGACCAGGCGCGATGGGCACTTGCCTGCGGCGGATTAAACGCCCAGTCCACAGCGGTGGCGCTTGCGTGCGTGGCTCAGGCCTATGAGAAATCACTCGGCCTCAAGCCGCGGCCCAACCAATTGCTCACGGCTGCCGAACTGCTCAATCAGAAACTGACTGAACTCGCGACCGGACAGGGTAAGTCACTGGCGGCAGCGTTGGCTGCTGCGGTCGCCGCCCTCGCTGGCAGTGCGGTTCATGTTTTGACGGCGAATGACTACCTCGCACAACGGGATACGCAGACCCATCAGGCCTTCTTTGCCGAGCTGAGGCTGACAGTAGCAACCGCCCGGGAGAACTCCGCTTTCGCAGACAAACGTGACGCCTATCGGTGTGATGTTTGTTATACAACGGCTCGAACCCTGGCTTTCGATTTTCTGCGCGATCAATCTACTGCCAGCGTCAAGCCAGTCTTACGCGGCCTTTGTTTTGCGATTGTTGATGAGGCAGACAGTCTACTAATTGATGAAGCCTCCATGCCTCTCGTGCTATCTGAAGCCAACCAGGATGACACGTTCGAGATTGATCTGGCCGCATGTCTTCGGCAGGCGGGACAACTTGTTGCAGGCACAGACTTTGAAATCGATCCATCAACCCGACAAGCAAAGCTGGGCCCTACTGCCATCACCCGATTTGCAGCACCGCCGAATACCAACATTGGCCTCAACGAAATTCATCGGCAGGTCAACCTTGAGCAGGCATTGTCAGCCCTACATATCTACAAGAAGGGGCGTGACTACCTCGTGAACGGGCAAGAGGTTGTGCTGATCGATGCAAACACCGGCCGTGCGGCACCGGATCGTGTCCTGCCAGGTAACCTGCATGCTTTCATTTGCACCCTTGAGCACGTGCCTCCACCGGCAAGCTCGCGCAACCAAACCGGGCTCACCTATCCGCGCTTCTTCGCGCGTTACCACCATCTGTGTGGCTTGTCTGGCACACTCAGTGAAGCCAGTGGCGAATTGAAGAAATCCTATGGCCTGAAACTCACCCGTATTCATTCACATCAAAAGAGCCGATTGCACCGGTATCCTGATCGGGCGTTTGACAGTCAGCAGGCGCAGTTCACCGCCGCCTTGCATCGGGCAGTCACGCTTTCGCGTGCAGGCCGAGCCGTTCTGATCGGCACGGACAGTGTTCGGGATGCTCGCAAACTCGCGACCGGGTTCAAGCGAGCCGGTGTTAAGGCCGCCCTGCTCGATGCGGCCAATGAGGCACAAGAAGCTCGCCGTATTAGCGAAGCTGGGAAATCTGGACAGATCACGATCTCGACCCAGATTGCCGGGCGTGGCACGGATATCACGACAGAACCAACCACCCGTACAGCGGGAGGCCTGCATGTCATTTGCCTCCAACATAATCGCTCGGGGCGAATCGATCGGCAAATGGCCGGACGGGCTGCGCGTCAGGGAGAACCGGGTAGCTGGGAACATTGGGTTTGTCTGCGTGGATCAGCAATCGAGCCTATGGCCAAAACTGGGCTTGCTCGTCCGGCGCACTTTATGCCGCGACTCTTTGCGAAGCTCGGCGTTGTCCGACCGCTTGTGAAAGGAATGCAACACCTTTGGCAGTGGCAGGACCGTTCACAGCGTTACGCCCGCCTCCGGGCAGATGTCCTCTCAGCTCAGTCATTGCAGGTCTCTAGCATGAAGCATCTCTAATCGGTGACTTACCTATGAAACCGTCAAAAATGCTCTTGAGCATCACAAGCGCACTCGCCGTTGGCCTTGGTGTTGGCATACCGGCTATGACGACAGCGCAGAGCCAGGCCACACCTCGCGGACTTGAAATACCTGCCCGTAAAGTGAGTCAGACCGCGCCGGTCAGAGCAAAAACGGCCCGTCAAGCCTCCAAAGACTTCGGGTGCCTAATTCAACCCTACTCTTCAGCAGAGGTCGCTGCTTCTGCGCCAGGGGTGTTGGCGGAAGTCAGGGTTGATAGAGGGGACGAAGTGCGCCGCGGGCAAATTCTCGCGGTCCTTGATACGGGTGTCGAGCAAGCATTGCTCGCAGCCGCGAAAGAACGCGCCTCCGCGCGCGCCGAGGTGGCCGCAGCGCGCGCTACTCATCAGATCGCGACCAAGAAACTTGAGCGCATGCGGGCGCTCAACAAGTTGAGCTACAGCGCCAGACTTGAAATGGAGCTTGCCCAGGGCGAACTAGAGGTATCCAAGTACCGAATTGAGCAGGCCAGGGAGCGCCATAAGATCGCCAAGCGAGAACACCGGGTGGCATCGAGCCAACTGGAGCAGCGCTATGTTCGCAGTCCTATTGACGGTGTTGTTGCAGACCGCTTGCTTAATCCGGGGGAGCGGGCCGACGGTCGTCCCATTGCCCGGGTTATTCGACTGGATCAGTTGCGAGTTGAAGTGATCGCCCCCGCCAAACGCTACGGGTTAATCAAACCAGGCATGTTCGGACAGATTCGAACGCAGACAGAGAAACCCATTAAGTTCACTGCCATCGTGGATCAGGTGGATAGCTTTATCGATCCGGCCAGCGGTACCTTTCGTGCCCGGATGTTGCTGGACAACCAGGCGCTTGCCGTGCCGGCCGGTGCACGTTGCGAAATCACCTTTGAAACCGGCAGCGCTGACGCGGACAAAGGTTGAATTCAAGCTCAGGCAGTTCTCGATAGACGGTTCTTCCGAGAGATCAAACGGACAAACGCAGTGCAAGCGGCAGGCGTTCCGGCAAGCTCCAACAACCGACCGACGACGACGCCTGACAAACCGGTGATCCGATAAGAATCGACAGCTTACCGCGCAGGCTCTTTAATCAAAGAGCCGTCTACGCCAAATCCTCTGGCTCTCTTTCCGCCAAGAACAGGATACGAGCAAAGACTATCACCGGGGTAAAACACTTGTACCAGCAATACCAACCAGGACGACGTGCCATTGATTGGGTCAGAGATGATCAGACCGATCAACCACCCTGCACGTGGATCTGCCCATGAAAAAAAGAGTAACCACTCGGGTTCTCCTGACGATGGGCTTGGTCTCGCTGGTCTCAAGCGCATTACTGCTCGTCTTCTTTATGGGCATCTTGCCTGACCGGCTCGCCATGGAGCGGGAAAACCGTCTTACCACTGCAGAGTTGCTTGCCGCCAGCTCGATGTCTGCCCTGGCCGCCGAAGACTACGAAAGCATTACGCGCCTAATGGCGTTCGCGCGAGAGCGCGATGCCGGATTGATCTCCACTGCCGTACGCGAAAGCAACGGCAGTATCGTTGTGCAGTCGGGTGACCACGCCACCTTTTGGCAGCCTGTTGAAGGTGACCGATCAACGGAAACCCAAATCGTCGTGCCGCTCTTTAGCGCCGGTGAGCGCTGGGGTTCAGCAGAGATGAAATTCACGCCGGTTTATGGAACAGGCGTCATGGCATTTCTACTTGACGATCGATTGCTTGCTGCCATCGTTTTGAGTTTGCTCTGCTTCGTCGCGTTCTACTTCTATCTTGGCAGGATGCTCAAGCATCTAGACCCCTCCAAGGCGGTTCCTGATCGTGTTCGGAACGCGCTTGATACCTTAACTGAGAGCTTGCTCCTGATAGACGCGCAAGGACAAATCGTTCTCGCCAACAAGGCATTCTCTGACCTGGTTGGTCTGAGCCCCACGTCGCTCATTGGCTCCAAGGCAAGCCGTTTTGAATGGCTGAACAAGCAGGCCGAACCAATGCCAGCAGCTGAGTTGCCGTGGACTAAAACACTCGCCACAGGCGATTCAGCCCTTAACGCGCCCATCGCCGTTCAGAACCAGCACGGCGAAACCCGCACCTTTCAGGCAAACAGTGCTCCCATCATGGGTGACGAAAAAACAGTCAATGGCGCATTGGTGAGCCTTGACGACATCACCGAGCTTGAAGAAAAAGAAGTTGAGCTTATTGCTGCCACCCGGCATGCCGAACAAGCCAATCAGGCCAAAAGCGACTTTCTTGCCAACATGAGTCATGAAATTCGCACGCCTATGAATGCTGTGCTGGGCTTTACCGAGTTGATGCGCAGAGGTCAGGTGAGTAGCGCGCTTGAAGCCAACAAGTACCTTGAAACGATTCACCGAAACGGTAAGCATCTGCTCGGTTTGATTAACGACATCCTGGATCTGTCAAAAGTTGAGGCAGGCCAGTTTGAAGTTGAATCGATTGCGACGGAAGCTCATATCGTGATCCACGAGGTCATTGAAATACTGTCTGTGCGTGCGAAGGACAAAGGTATAGGACTACGCTTTGAGGTGGGCTCCGATGTACCGGCCTGTATCGAAACCGACCCTGCTCGCCTGCGACAGATTCTCACGAACCTGATTGGTAACGCCATCAAATTCACTGAGTCAGGCGAAGTTGTTGTCACTCAGCGGTTCGACTCTACACCTGATGGCCCTGTATTGAGCATATCGGTTAAAGACTCTGGGGTTGGCATTCCGGAAGACAAGCTCAAGACTATTTTTGATCCGTTTACACAAGCTGAAAGCTCAACTACTCGGCGCTTTGGTGGCACCGGACTTGGTCTGACCATCAGTCGCAAGTTCGCACTCGCCATGGGCGGAGACGTCAGTGCTAACAGCGTCTTCGGCTCCGGCAGTGAGTTCCTGATTACGCTGCCTGCCCTGATGGCGGTTAATGATCGCTATCGCAAGCCCATGATCACGCCAGAGGAGGCTCTGCGGTATGAAATTTCTGCGACATCCGACGCGAGCACGAGCTGGCGGTTCGAGAAAGGCAGGATTCTTGTGGTCGATGATTCACCAGAGAACCGTCAGCTAGTGAAAGTCGTTCTGTCAGATGTTGGCCTGAACGTCACTGAGGCAGAGAACGGGCAAGAAGCAGTTGACCTCATTGAGGCGCAATCTTTTGATGTTGTGCTGATGGACATGCAAATGCCTGTCATGGATGGCTACACAGCCACTCGCCTGCTTAGAGATCGAGGTGTTGAAACAACCATCATCGCATTTACAGCGCATGCTCTGAGTGGCTTTGATGCCGAGATCGACGCGGTCGGTTGCAACGGCTATCTCACCAAGCCAATTGATATCGATGCCATGCTTGATCGGCTTGCCGAAGAAATAGGCGCGAGCCGCGTCAATGTTCAGACAGGCATGAGCTCGGGCGAGCATTTCGCACCTCAGGACGCGCAAGCGACCGATACAGTGGTTGATGCAAGGCAAGCGTCTGATGAAGGAGCGCCCACCGGGGAAGCGCCCATTACCTCAAGACTCGCGAGTCAGCCGCGCCTACATAAGATTGTCACGAGTTTTGTGGTCAACCTACCCAAACGAATCACACAGATGCAAACTGAACTACTCGATGAAAGGCTTGAGGATCTTGCCGCGTCTGCACATTGGTTGAAAGGATCCGCCGGTTCAGTTGGTTTCGACGACTTCACCGAACCTGCCAGAACACTTGAAGAATCTGCAAAGGCAGATGATCTGGCAGCCGCACAGGTGGCCATGGCTGCCATTGTCAGCCTGGCTCAGCGGGTGGTCGGGCCGGAAGACAAACGCTCCGCACCATCAGCGCAAACCCAAACAGCAGAGGCTGTGACATGACATCTGAATCACCAGACAATCCACAACTCACGGAAAGCGATTCGCTTGAGCAAACGCTCGCCTCAGGTGCTCGCGTGATGATGGTTGACGATGAGCCGATTCTGATCGAACTGGTGCGCGCGTTTTTGGATGAAGCCCGTTATACAGACTTTACCGGCATTGAAGATCCCACGGTCGCTATTAAAGCCATACAGGAACAAAAGCCTGATGTGCTACTGCTTGACTTGATGATGCCGGAGGTCAATGGTTTTGAGATTCTGGAGCAGGTTAAAGCCTCGCCAGAAACCAGAATGATGCCCGTGATTGTCATGACATCCGCCAGCGATGCAGACACCAAGCTTAAAGTTCTTGAAATGGGGGCAACCGATTTTCTGGAAAAACCGGTTGACCCCAGTGAGTTGATTCTGCGCCTGCGCAATACGATGGCGTTCAAAGCGCACCGGGATCGCCTGAACTTCTTCGATGCTCTTACAAACCTGCCCAACCGACGCCTGTTTTCCAATCAACTCGAATCAGCCGTTCGTAGATCACGCCGAAAAAGGCAGTCGTGCGCACTTGTCCAGATCGATATCAGTGGCGTCAAGCGGATCAATGAAACCGTCGGCAGGCGCGTAGGCGATCAGGTAGTGCAAATCGTGGCCAAGCGATTACTTGCCTGCATCGAAGCATTTGATGCAAAACGACTGGTACAGGGTGGCAGTATTCTCGCCAGAACCGGTGGTGATGAGTTTTCGTTGCTCATCAATCAAATGGAAAGTGTTGCGGAAGTAGAAGAGGCAGCCCGACTGATCCTTCGTACGGTGACACCCGGCATTCCGCACGATGGACTTGAGTTCTTTCTGACTTCAACCATTGGGATCGCAAGCTGTCCGATGGACGCTGCCGAGGTAGACCAACTCCTACAAAGCAGTCAGGCAGCGCTTGCCAATGCGCGTCGACAAGGCAAGAACCGCTACGGCTTTTTCTCTGCTGATCTGAACGAACAAGCTTTTCAGCGCCTTCAGCTTGAACATGATTTGCGCAAAGCACTTCAAAAGAACGAGTTCGAAGTGCACTACCAGCCCAAGGTCAGCGTTTCCGAGAACCGCATCTGCGGCGCTGAGGCACTGCTTCGATGGAATCATCCGGAGCACGGTGAGATAAGCCCGGATCAGTTTGTACCGATGGCAGAAGAGCTTGGTTTGATCACTGAAATAGGCACCTGGGTACTCGAGCAAGCTTGCGCTGAAGCGGTGCGATGGGCAAATGAAGGGATCTCTGACTGTACGGTTGCGGTGAATATCGCAGCGCCGCACTTTGCAGATTCACGCTTACTTGACGATGTCCAGCGGACACTTGAAAGCACGGGATTGCCACCAGGCATGCTTACGATCGAACTCACCGAATCAATGATGATGATTGACACGGAAGAGACCCTGACTTCTCTGGAACGACTACGTACCCTTGGTATCCGCACCGCTCTCGATGATTTCGGCACCGGATTTTCATCGCTGTCTTATTTAAAGCGTATGCGGCTGAATGAATTAAAGATTGATCGCTCGTTCATTGCCGGGATTCCTGACGATACTGATAGCTCGGCTATCGTCCGAGCTGTGCTCGCAATGTCACGCAGCCTTGGTTTTGAAGTCGTCGCTGAGGGTGTGGAGCAAGAAGAACAGCTTGAGTTTCTCCGCCAGTTCGATTGCGATGTCTATCAAGGCTTCCTGTGCAGCCAGCCGATACCAGCTGAGAACTTCTTGAACTTGCTGCGGCGAGAGTATGTGCCGCGCGGTTTGGAAGTGAGCGAGCAATAACGCGGCGAAAGCGCCTATAGGCGGGGGTCGAGCTGTCGGCATTGAACCAAGGCAACTTGGTAAGACACACAGTAGACTGTATTGTGTTGTTTGTACTATTGGTTCCCTGCTGACTAACTCTCGCCCGATTGACTCTCGCCCTGCCCCTGCCCCCGATGCATCGACTCTTCTCAAGAATTTGCCTGTTGGCCGGACTGCTTGGCTTTGCCAGCGGGCTGTTCGGTAGCCCGACAGCAACAGCGCAAAGCGCTGGGCGGCCCGAGATTCAGATCGAATTGGGCGCACATGCTGGCCCGGTCAGGCGGCTTGCCGTTTCGGTGCGCAAAGGGATTGCACTCACCGCCTCAGACGATAAAACGGCTCGTATCTGGGATCTCGCGACTGGAGAACTAAAGCAGATTCTGCGCCCCTCGATCGGGGAAGGCGAAATCGGCCGCATGTACGGCGCTGCGATTCACCCCACCTCGAACATTGTGGCCATTGCCGGCACCACGGGCACCCAGTCCGGCGGACACAAAATTCTGCTGTTCTCAGTCATTACCGGGCAACTAATTGATGTCATTGACGCTCGCGGCGGCGATATCAAAAAGCTTGCGTACTCGCCTGACGGCAAGCTGATCATCGCGACTTACACCGGTGACAACGGCTTGCGCGCCTTCAACTCACGTGGCGAGATGGTGTTTGAGCAGACCTTCAAAGCGCGTAGTTATGGCATGGATGTGTCAGCAGGCGGCCTGGTTGCCGCCAGCTCCATGGACGGCAAGATTCACCTATTTCGTATTCGAGCTGAGTCTTTGTCTCCGGTGCGTACGATCAAAACCAATGGGCGCCTGCCAGTCGGCGTAGGGTTCTCGCCGCAAGGTGATCGACTGGTAGTGGGCTACTTCGATGCCAGCAGCAGCAATGGCAAGCCTGAGATCTTCGATGTTGAATCGGGTCGCTCAGTTCTCCAGATCGATTTGCCAAGCCGCAAAGAAGGCAACCTGATGACGGTCGCGTTTTCGCCCGATGGCCAGCGCATCGTTGCAGGCGGCACCGCGTATCAGGGCACCCGTGAGTTTCTGGCGTTTGAGTTTGACGCGCAGTCTGGCAACTTGTTGCGCACCCAGTTACTGGGCAGTAATAGCGTCAACGATCTCGTGCCAATCGATGGCAGCCTTGTCGGCTATGCGAGCTATGACGGCTCATGGGGCACGATCGATACGGCTCGTGGCGGTGTCCGCGCCACGGGTGGCGGCCTTGCTGATCTGAGGGGACCGTCCAATCTACTCATCAGTAGTGCCTCCCGGCTGGTCGGCTTTAACTTCGACTTTGATCAGACACCCGCTTGGTTTGACTTCGAAAAGCGCGTGCTCACCGTGGGTCGAGCACCCGATTTGCTCAAACCCCCCAAAATCAAAACCGGTTTCTTTAGCAAACCCACTTGGCAGAACACCTCTAAACCCGAGATTAATGGCGCCAAGATTCCAATTCCCCGGGATGAAGTGGGCCGCTCACTCGCCTCATTTCATGAATTGGATGATGCGATTTTCGGGACCAGCAAGGCGCTCTATCGTATCGGTGCAAACGGCGATGTGACCTGGCGTGTGCCGCTGGCCGCAGAAGCTCGCGCTGTCAACATCACGAACGACGACAGTATTGTGGTCACTGCAATGTCGGACGGCACGATTCGTTGGTGGCGCAGCACTGACGGCAAAGCCCTGATGGCGCTGATGCCGCAACGCAATGGTCAATGGGTGGTCTGGACGCCGACCGGTCAGTTTGATGCGAGCGCTGGCGCTGACCGTAACGTCGGCTGGAGCGTGAATCGTGCGGATGCGCCGGTTGCCGACTACTTCTCACTGAATCGGTTCCGCGATCAGTTCAGTGACCCCGAAACAATCGACAAAATCCTCGGCTCCCAGATCAAGCAGCGCGCCGCTGCGCCCCCGTCGGTTCAAAGCCCGCCACCGGTTGCAGTACCAGCGCCCGCACCACCGCCACCGCCAGCCGTGGCCACGCCTGTCTTGCCGGCCAAGCCAGATAGCATTGAAGCCATCAAATTCCCCCCAGTCCTGAGCGCCATTGGCGTCACCACGCTGGAGCCATCAGGCGAGACGATTCAAATCCCCTTTACGATCCGCGCAGCAGGTCAGGCAACGGTTGAGATTCGAATTAATGGCCGGCCGGCGCAGGCCGGGGCAGTGCAGCTACCTGAGCGCTTTGATGGCACCAGCGAGGCGCTGGCCACGGTGTTAACGCCGCCACCGGGCTCGGTAATCCAACTGCTCGCCCGAGACGAATTTGGCATTTCAGAGCCGCTTGGTTTTCAGCTGGCTGCGACGCCCAATGTCGTCAACACGGCGGCCTTGCAATCGGTACCGTCAGTGGCCGCTCCCGCGCCTGTCGCGCCTGTCGCGGCGGCCTCAGCTGATGCCGGTCGCGCTGTGGCGCCGGCGCCTGTCGCGGCAGCGCCCCCTGCCCCGCCAGTCTCTGTCAGCCCGAAGCTTTTTGTCTTGTCGATCGGGATTAGCGACTACCAGCGGCCCGAGTATCAACTCGGCCTCGCTGCCAAAGACTCACGTGATTTTGTAGCAGCTGTGAAAGGCCAGGAAGGTCAGTATTACTCTGCGGTCGAGGCTCGATCGGTCACCAATGCCCAGGCTACACGGCAGACCATTCTGGATTCGCTGCAATGGCTAAGCGACAGCGTTGGCCCCAATGATGTCGGCATGTTGTTTATGGCCGGTCATGGCGTGAATGCACCTGACGGCCAGTATTACTTCATGCCCCATGAGGCTTATCACCTGGATCTGGTGCGAACCGGCGTGCCCGAGGCAACTATCCGCAATACGCTGGGCAGCATGCGTGGCAAGGCATTGTTCTTTGTGGACACCTGCTACGCCGGCAACGCGCTGGGTAACTTTCAGACGGCTAGCCGCGAGCTGGCCCGGATGGCAAACAATTTGGCCGCTGCTGAAAACGGCGTTGTTGTCTTTGCATCGAGTTCTGGGCGGCAACTCTCAGAAGAAAATGACAAATGGGGCAACGGTGCGTTCACCAAGGCATTGATTGAAGGCCTCGGCGGTGGCGCCGACCTTACGCGCAGCGGCCGGATTACCTACAAAGGGCTGGACTTCTTCATCTCGGAAGAAGTGACCAAGCTCACTGAAGGCAGGCAAACACCCGTCACCATCGCGCCGATCGGCGTCCCTGACTTCGCAATTGCCCGTATCAGCAATACCTGATCAACGCCGCAAACACACGGCCCTTCAAAAAAATTCAGGGCGGTGCTTCGCTTAGCCTTTGCTGAGCATTGGCCTCATCGGCGACAAATCATAACCAGCGCCTGCGGCCGAAGCGATGATTTCGTCTGCGCTGAGCTTGCCGGCCTGACTCATTGCCCAAACGGTTGTGGATCGCGTACCTGATCGGCAATAGGCCAGGATGGGTCCATCGTTACCTGCCAGTGCCTGAGCAAACGCGTGTACGTCTTCAGCCGTCTGCATGCCTGCCGTGAATGGAATATCCACAAATGTCATGCCTGCAGCCTCGGCCGCAGCTCGCACCTCGGCAGTTGCCGGCTGACCTGGCTCTTCGCCCTCAGGCCGGTTGTTGATCACAGTCTTGAACCCCGCCTCAGCAACGGCGGCCATTTCGCCAGGCAACAGCTGAGGGCTGACGCTGAGGCTGTCGTTCACTCGATTGATTCTCATCCCTCTCCCCAAAAAGGTAGATTGAAACATACCCGGGCTGTGTGATCGCTTTTACAGCTTGTTGTTGTAGGGGAGCTGACTGTGGCGGTGGGGTGTGTTCAGTTGCGCGGGAAAGGCGGCGGTCCGGCTATGCCGGACTCCCCGTTGTTGGTGGGCTGATCGGGGGTCTGGCAGAACTCGCTTCGCTCAGACATGCTGCCAGCCTGATCCCCGATCAGCCCACCAACAACGGCTTGCCTTAATTCCCGCGCAACTGAACACACCCCACCACCACAGTCCATGCAAATGGCAGTTAGACAACAGAAAGGGCCCGTGCATATTTGGAGCAATCAGGCACCAGAAAACCCAAAACCAGCAAAACTTCGCGAAAGGGTGTTCCCATTTCCAAGCGATCAGATTTCAGCCACCCGCAGTCAAACGCCGTAACAGATTTGGGGCGGCTGAGCGTTGGGGGCTTGGGGCCGGGTGACTTAAGGCAAGCCGCAGGCGATGCCGTTGCCGGGGATTAGGCTGGCAGCATGTCTGAGCGAAGCGAGTTCTGCCAGACCCCCGGCAACGGCATCGCCTGCGGGGAGTCCGGCATAGCCGGACCGCCCCTGTCACCCGGCCTCAAGCCCCCAACGCTCAGCCGCCCCAATTCCAAGCAACTTACAGGTGTCTGAAGTCGATCAAGTCGAGGCTGCCGTCAGCGCTTAGGACGCGGTCGGTCATGGTGACAGTGCGGCGGAAGCGACCGTCGTTGTCATGTTGCGTGCAGGCAAACCGGATATCAGCCGTGCTGGTAGACACGCCCTCAACCCGAATGCGTAAACAAACCCGGAAGCCGTACTGATCTTCAGCGTCAGTGGTCGGCAAAATCATGGTTTGCCAGCGCTGACTCTGACGTCGTTCGTCTTCACAATTCGCGCAATTCGGGTTCGGGTCAGAAACTTCCCATTCACCGAACGGAATCCCGTTCAAAGCAACTAAATCATTGTCTGACCAGCTTCTGGCAGAGCCATTCACGGCGAGGGCGCGATTCCCGGTCTCATCAATCATGCGAGTGATATCGACAGTGGAATTGCCTCCGCTTGAACTGTAGCCACCTTCAATACGAAGGTCAGGACGCGTACGGTCAGTCCCCTGTTGGCTGAAGATCTTCGTGCTATGGGAAAACGACCCCTGCCCAGCGCTCGCATTCATATCAATCGTGGCGCGGAAACCCACTGGGCCGGTACTGTCGCGCACACCGGGGCCGTTAGCAGCAAACGCCGCGCTGGCTGTCTCCAGTGCCACCCTAAGCTGCTGCCCGGTGATGTAGGGCAACTCAAGCGTCTGGCCGTTGCGAGTAAATGTCGAGCGGGTACCCGCAATCGACCTTAGGCCTCGCGCGCCCGCCTCATCCGTTTCAGTGCCATTCACACCGAGAAAGCGCACGCCATCAACCTGACAGGTTTCGCGAAACGTTCCATTGCGCGCATACGAAAACTCATCGGCCGCGTTCAAACGCCAGATCGGACCAATATCAGCTGCCAGACTGACTGCATTGACGTCACTGATGCCAGTGCCCACCCTTGCAATGTCATCGGTGCCGGGCCTGATGGCCCCGGCTGAACCAATTCCGCAGGCGTTGAATCGGGTTGGCTCGAAAACGAAATTCACGAGTCGCTCATTCCAGCGGTAAATCTGACCCGAATTACAAGCCACTGCCTCAGTGCGCGTAATCCAGCAGATTTGCTCAGGAATAGTGAGTTGTTGCACCGAGTTCAGTGGAGCAACGCGATTGGGCAGCGAACTTCCACCGCGCCCATTGATCCCGTCGGACGTATTAAACGCTTGATCAGGATTGAGCCAAAAAACCTGACCCAGACTGTTCAGGGCGTAAACACCTGCCGCCGCTTCTCCGACAATTTGCACGACACGTCCCGGAACCGCGAGCTCAACACCTGGTGCCGCGGCACCCTCAAGCCAGGTTCTGACGGTGCCCGTGCGGGTCAGTCCGTATAGGCGACGCGGGCCGCGATAGGGTTGCACAACCGCCTGGCTCGGCGCTGGACCGTACGCATCTACCAAACCCGGCACCGCATACTTGTCGTACACAATCGCTGTGAGCTTGTCAGGCTGGGGCAGATCAAATTGTTCCGGATTGCCCCAGCGAGCGTTGAATGACCCCGTCTGCGCCGAAGGACGAACGGCACGCAACTGCCCGTTGGGCAACAGATACAGGAAAGCCGGCGCGACGCCATTGGCCCCATCTTGGAATACCCTCGCTCCGGGACTCGGTGTGAAGCTCGCAGCGCGAGGATTGCTAACGCCAGCCGCCGCGATGTCGATCCTGACGGTTTGGACGTTATCTATTGCAGCTTGCAAGGGATCATTGTTGGCAGGCAAATCGAAGCCGTCTGGCGTCAGCGGCTCCTGGCCAGTCACTGCATAAACCTCGAGTGGATCAATAAAGACAAATGCACTACGGTCGCTGGTCAGCGCAATGACTTCACCGCGCGAGCCCACTTTGACTTCCACATAGGTGCCGGCAATGGCACGGTCACCGCTCTCACGCGTAATAAATCGCAACTGATCGCCAAACGGGGCGCTTAAGCCGCGCCTGATCGTTAACTGTCCGTTTGAGTCCAGACTGACAGTTTGATTAGCCACCGTTGCACGAAGCAAAGGTTCGCAAGTTCCGCGCGGGAATGCACAAGACTGATACGCACGCCGGGCCGCTACTCGATAGACAGCGACGAAAGCTCGCTTGTCCCTCAGAGAGGCATCACCTGCCTGGCTCGAAGTCTGTCCGGTCGCAACGGTTTTGCCGCGCCAAAGTGTTTCGTAGGTATATCCGATGTCGCCATCATCTGGCGCACACCCGCCATTGGCAGCCTCTCCGCCCACAATTGAGCAACCTGAGCTGTCAACCATATCGAGCCGGCCATCAGTCAGATCACGGCCCAGTTGCTCAGAAATTGTTAGCGCAGGGGTTGGGTCATTCGAAAGGAAAGTGCCGGCCAGTACGGCAAGACCCGCGTTGGCAGCGCCGTAGCGACCCCGATTGTTGTCGGTGAGTGTGCCCGGCTGGTCGACGTTCTCGTCGTTAAGCACAACCGGCAATCCGGTAATGTCGAACAACCCGCCGCCATCATTGGCGCGGTACACACCAGGCAACTGATCAGCAAGAATCGCCGCTACGGCTCGGTTTGATTCGTCAATTGCCTTAGTGGCTGACTTTAAGCCGGCAGCGCCCGGGTTGCTGAAGGCCTGCCCTTCTTCGTTCTGATTGCGCTGGGTAGCAGCCTCCGTATAGGGCGTTACACCGATAAAGCCACGCGTTCTAGCCACGACAACCTGCGTGCGAAGCTGCTTGCCCTCCGCGAATGGCACAAACTGCTTACGCGCTTCGTCAAAGTAGGTGGCCCCTTCGCCGCCTATGAACGCAACCTCATGCGCCTGGTCAATGTCGCACAGCTTCAGCGACACCATGCCTTTGACATCATCCGTGACACCTTCGCCAGTTTGCTCTGGATTGGCCAGATTCTTCACCACAACCCGCGTATTACGGAACTGTCCCAGACTGCCGCCGGCGCCAATGCCCTCACCGGCACCGTCACCATCTCCGTCACCGCCAAAACCATCACCCTGGCCCTCATTTAGGCCAAGCCCGTTGCCGTCCTGAGGCGCAACACCCGTAAAGCCGGATTTCACTTCGATTCGGCAGTTTGGATCAGGCGACACGATAGGACCTGGGCCAGAGCCACCACCATCGCCGCCTCCGCCACCGCAAGCGACAAGGGTGGCCAGGCCGATCATGATTAGATAGGACCGCGGTGCAGGTTGAAAGGATTGCTTCACTGGTGGGAACTCCATGTCTGGCCTGACCTGCTCGGGACGAGCAGGTCTAAATATTCTGGGATCGGCAGTGTCTGCGATTCGCCATTTCTCGCCTATACCCTGTTTCAGGCAGAAATTTTCGGCCGATGTTCCCTCGCTCGACGCTCACTGGCCAGGCAAAATTTAATTTTTTCCGGTCTATCCGGCTTAATTCGTGTCAACAAATGTTAAATGTAAAATTATTCTCGAAAGATCTCTAACCCAAAATAAATTTCACATCATGCAAATATAGCCAGTTTGTAGGCAAGGTACCGGCAATTGGGTATTTCGTAAGCCGATTTGGCGGCCTAACCTCACCCACTCGAACTAAGATCACCGACGCGGAGACATTATTTTTGACTGAGTAGCTAGGTAACTAGCCCATCAGGCTAAGCCCAATTTGCAGTTATTGCCAATTGTTAAGTCGGCGCTTAACGTTCGTCCTGCAGTGAACGAAGACACACAAACAAGCAACAAAGAAGCTCCTGACCTGCTGTAGCAGCAAGGGGGTTCCCATAAGGGAAAGGCTCAAGGGAAGGCACAACTCAACTTTTCGAAATTTTTTTTCAGACTCGTTGAACCAACCTCTGAACAGAACCGACAAAGGAACAAGAGCGATCGACAAGCCGCACCGGCAACACCGAACACTCTGCTTCAAAGCACATCGTTCGTAACTTAAGTTTTATTTTTTTGTTTCACCACACTACTTACTCAGACAGAAGGAGCATCAAATGAAAGTTTCTACCCTCGTTATCGCCGCAGCCGTTTCCGCCGTTTTCGCTTCAACCGCTTTCGCACAGCAGTCAAACGTTAACCTCAAGAACGCCAAGCAAGTTCAAGCCGGCGCTCTGAACCAGCAGAAAGCTGACATCGGTAACGCAACCGGTAAGGGTTCCAAGTCGAAGGTTCGTGCTAGCAACATCCGCCAGACTCAGGCAGGTGCTCTGAACAAGCAGGAACTGGCCATCGGTAACGCAGCAAAAGGTGGTAAGAGCAACGTTCGTGCCAAGAACATCCGCCAGACTCAGGCTGGTGCACTGAACCAGCAGAAGCTCGCTATCGGTAACGCTTCAGGCAAGGGCGCAAAGAGCAAGGTTGTTGCTCGTAACGTTAGCCAGACCCAAGCTGGTGCGTTGAACAAGCAGGAAATGAACGTCGGTAACGCTAAGAAGTAATCCAGCTTCACCGGTAGTCACCTGAGGCCGCACCGACGGGATCCCCGCCGAAGCGGCCTCTTCTACATTGAGGATTCACGACATGACAACTCGAACCACCGGAATCAGTTCCTTAATGCTGGCAGTGATCGCCGGCGCGGGTCTGATTGCATCACTCAGTGTGCCCTTACCCGCCACTGCCGCTCAGTCAATGCCATACGATCTGGATCCAGGCCTGGCTGCCAAACTGGCAAAAGAAAAAGTAAAGCAGCGCGGGCCTCGCCGCCGCAGTGCCCACTATGGCAGTCGAAACTCAGGGAGTAACGCGGGAGGCGGTTCAGACGGTTGCGGCCAAGTCGATATCGGTAACAGCAACAGCAGCGGACAGCGTCAGACTGCCGCCGAGCGGTTTAGAGAGCGCAATCGCACCGTGATTGTGACGGGGCCGGTTATCAACGCGGCACGCTGCAGATAAACACTATTTCTCACTTCAACGAAGTTTCAGCAGGTAGCTTCTCATGTACGTCATGCAAAAAACATCGAACTCAACGAGTAGTCCGCGTCTGGGCCTAAGGGGTGCCCTGGTTGCCGTATCGTGCATCGCCATTCTTGGCGGGTGTGCCACGGCAAACGAGTTAACTGACTACGACGAAACCGTACGCGCAAAAGCTAAGGTCATTAAAAATCCAAAAGATAAGCCGGCCTTGAATTCAACCGGATTCAAGACCGCGCTTAGGTGCATGGACTACCTGATGATTACCTACGGCGTAAAAAACTTGTCGATATTGGTTGAAGACATTCCCGATTCGACCCGAAAAGTGAGCGCCGCAGCCAAAGACATGGTGATCTCTGCTGTGTCACAAATGTCTCGCCGAAGCCGCGCTATTGATCTGGTCGCCTACAGTATTAATGATCAAACGCTCGGTGCCATTATTGGCCTGGGCACTCGTGATCGCCTAATTGAGCAAGCGCCCGACTTTACGATTCGCGGGTCGGTATCACAGTTTGACGACTCAATCGTCAAGAAGCAGGGGGAAGCTGGCCTGAATATTGGTGCCGTCACCATCGGTGGCGCAGCTCAGGGATCGGCCGACATCCTAGGCCTTGATCTGAGCGTGATTGAAACCGCTTCGCTGCTGTTGGTACCCGGGGCCACCTCGACCAACTCAATGCAAATCATCAATAAGGGCGGCGGTGGCGATGGCGAGGTTAACACCCGCAAGCTGGGCCTTAATTTCAATTTCGTGTTGGCGCAGAGCGAGGGCCGTTCCCAAGCACTACGCACACTGATCGAATTGGCCACAATCGAATTGATTGGCAAGCTCACCCGCATTCCGTACTGGACTTGCATTGGCGCACCGGTTGAATCAGATGAAGTTAAGTTTGAAATTTCCGATTGGTGGGAAACGCTTGCAGGAGACACCGAGTCGCTGGTGGCCTACTTCCAACAGCAGATGATCGCCCGAGGCGTATATGAAGGTTCAATTAACGGACTCATTGACGATGCCCTGATTCACTCTATCGTGCTTTACAAGCAGGCGATGGGGCAGACGGCCGATGAGTCGCTTAACCTTGACTTCTTCAAGGCCTACCTGGCAACCGATCACACGGCGACTCAAAAAGTAGCGGCAGACCTGAAAGCAGGGAATCCTGGTCCTGCACCTGATGTCGCAACGACCGGTGAAGAAAATACTGCCGCGGTAGTTGCAGCGGTAGGGGCGGGTAAAGCAGGCGCCGGGGGCGCGGCAGTCGCAGGGGCCGGCGAGGAACCAGTGTTTATCTTCATCGGCGGCTCGCAAGGCCCAAATACAGTCCACCGCTCAGGCCAGCCCTTTTCAGTGGATGTTGCAGTTGATAAAGATACTTATCTCTATTGCTACCTGCTTGACGACAACAACGTACCGAATCAGTTTTTCCCCAATGCACTTCAGCCCCAGCCGCTGGTAAAGGCGGGAGAAAGAATGCAGTTTCCAGGCAAATTTCCGTTCCAGCTGGTCGCAAGTCGCAGAGGCATTGTCGAGACCGTTGCCTGCTACGGCTCACCCGTTGCCCTGGGCACCGAACCGCTTAAAGGTCTGCAACGGGTACCCGATGCGAATGCCCTGACCGGTGAGTTTTCAAGAATCTCCGGCACCACCGTCGGTATAGGAGTTTATGATGTCGTTCCTCAATAAGCTGGCGCCAGCACTGGTGCTTCTCGTCGCAGCGCCAGCCGGGCATACCGGCATTACCGATCTGGCAAAGAAGACAGAGCCAACTAAAATCGAAACGATGGCTCGTATTCCTAAAGACATGAGTTCTGAGAACAAGTTTTCGTGTTGGCAGGACGGCCGCCTGATTTTCCAGGCAAAAGGCATGAAGACTACGGCAATCGCTGAGGGTGATAAGCCCAGTTTACTGATGGCCGGCGCAAGCAAGTCTATCGAACTGATGGACTTCAAGAATGGCTTGTGCATTTTCGAACGCGCTAATCGCCGTAGCAAGAAGTAATCCAATGGTCGATAAAGCGAACTCGACAGACCAGCCGACAGATATGAGTCGTCGGCTGGCTCTGCTTTGGCCCTGGGCCGCAGCGCTACTGGCATCCATGCCACTGTCTTTTTCGCAAGCTGCGGCAGGCATTGCCCAGACCCGTGATTTTCAAGTAAACGACTTCGATCATCTGGTTGTTGCCTTGCCGGCTGACGTCAAGGTTCTACCAGGAAAATCCGCGTCAATCACTGTGACGGCTGAGCCTAAGGTGCTGGATGTCATTAGCGTCACACAAAGCGACGGGCAAGTACGCATCACGACCACAGGATCTTTCCAGACCCAGGACGAAGTAAGCGTCTCAGTCTCTACCCCGAATCTGCGCGCCCTGGACGTTTCTGAGGCTGGCGACGTGGCGGTTTCAGGGCCCCTTGGCTCGGTATTGACTCTGAAAGTTGAGGATGCCTCGTCGGTTTCATTGAATAAAATGAACCTCAAGGCACTTGACGCCGACCTAAGTGGGAGCGCGGAAATTACCGCCAACGGACAGTCAGGTAAATTGCAGCTTACGGCAGTGGATGCCAGCAGCTTTGACGGTTCATCGCTAAAACTGAAAGATGCTCGGATGGCCGTTAGCGGCGCGAGCGAAGCAAGTGTTTTCGCTTCGAGCACGCTCTCAGTCAAGATTACCGAGACAGGCAGTGTTTATTACTCGGGATCACCCAGTATTGAGCAGTCTGTTTCATTTGCAGGAACTTTAGAGGCCCAATAGGTGCCGGCCCGCGCAAGCGCGACCGAGCCTGGCAGGCCAGAGTTATCCAACAGGATCAAGTCATTTTCGCCGGGAGGCAAGTATGTTCACTCGCAAGCCATCTATTACTGTTTCAGGCAAAGCAATTAAGTTAAGCCTGGTCGCCGCGGCATTGCTGGCATGTGGTGCCGTGCATGCGCAGTCATCTACAGTCAATCTGGGTAAGGTCAAGCAAACCCAGGCTGGCGCTCTTAACAAGCAGCGACTGGATGTAGGTAATACCAGCGGTGCGGGACGCTCCACCGTTACGCCAGGCGCGATCAATCAAATTCAGGCAGGCGCATTGCAGTCGCAGAGTCTGAAAATCGGTAATGCCGAGGGAGGCAGTGCCAGCTCAAACGTGAGAACCGGAGCCATCAACCAGATTCAGGCAGGTGCTCTGAACAAGCAAACCAATGAAATCGGTGTGGCCACGAACAGCGGCCGCTCGGATGTGAATATCGGTGTCAACAATCAGATTCAGGCGGGCGCCCTGAACCGTCAGGTCAGCAAGGTGGGCAACGCCGCTGACGGCGGTTCCAGCAAAGTCAATCTGGGTGCGCTAAATCAGATTCAGGCGGGCGCACTCAACAATCAATCTGTCGAGATCGGCAATGCCTCCAACGGTGGAAAGGCCAACGTCAATGTCGGTGCAGCTACGCAGGTTCAGGCTGGTGCACTGAACAATCAGACGATGGAAATTGGTAACGCCAAAGGCGGCCGAACCAATGTCAATGTCGGACTGGCGACACAGGGACAGGCTGGCGTTTTAAACAACCAGCAAATGGAAATTGGTAATGCCAAAGGTGGCGGCTCTTCCAGAGTGAATGTTGGCGCTGCAACTCAGGTTCAGGCAGGTGCATTTAACAATCAGCGCCTCAAGATTGGTAACGCTCGCGGTTCCAGCACCAACGTCAACGTTGGCGCCGTAACCCAGGTTCAGGGCGGCGCCTTCAACAATGGCGAGGTTGAAATTGGCAATGGTGGCGGGTCCGTATCGGTCGGTGCGGTTATCCAGTTGCAGCCAGGTGTCTTTGGCAACGACAAGATTCGTATTGGTAATTAAGTCCAGCAATATCACTTTTGTAAACAATTTTTGGAGTAGGAAGATGAAAGCAGCAATCACCCCAGCAATTCCGGCGCAGGCCAAGGCCGGCTCGGCGGCCACTGGTCTGGTTCGCCCCGCACTCATCTGCGTCGCACTGGCCTTGGCCGGCATGTCGATGGCTCAGGCGCAGCAGGTCACTTACTTTAAGAAGCCACCGTCAGCGGCAGAATTACGCAAAGCTTTGATGGGTGGCGGGGCCGCACAACCGGCCGCGCAAAACATTCAGCCCGCCGCAGCTGCACCGGTCACGCCGCAGGCGCGTCCCGATGGTGTTCGCACCCGTGGCATTGTCTGGAGCGGCGGTGGTAACTCGCCAGTACAACAAGCACCGGCAGCGCCGGCGCAGCAAAGTGCTGCTGCCCCCGTTCAGGCACCGGTTTACTCAAACCCTGCGCAGCAGGCTAATTCATATCAGGCACAGCAGGCAACTCAGGCTGCTGGCCCCGCCGCCGGCATGCCAATCTCGTTCGCCAGCGGCAGCAGTCGGATCAACCCGAGTTCATCTGGTTTTCTGCGCACAGTCGCCGAAATGCTAAATAGTGACCCAAGCCTTCGCATCATGATCGAGGGTCATACTGACTCGGTTGGCAGCTACCAACGCAACATGGTGTTGTCATGGGAACGGGCTATGGGCGTGTACCGTGTGCTGGTTGAGCAGTACGGGATTGATCCGGCTCGCTTGCAGCCAGCGGGCAAAGGCCCAACCGAGCCTATGCCTGGCACGGCACCAACCGACGGTGAGAACCGCCGCGTACAGTTCAGATTGATGGGTTAAGCGCCACCCAACAGGTGCTGGCAGTCGCCAGTAAAAAAGCCGGTGTTCTTTAACACCGGTTTTTTTTCGACCTCGATCGACGAAAGCAAAACGCAACGCAAGCAAAACGGCAAGCGTTAAGGTTAACGGCTTTACTGTCTGTCCAGATCACCCGTAAGCGTTTGCTACTTGGATTACAAAACCAACAAAACGGTTTTGCGTTAGTGCGTTTGCAGCAATTGCGTACATAACCGCTTGCACTCTTGACCGGGCAACGTTAGCAAAGCGCAGACATGCATCCCGCCCAGTTACCCCCGGTAGCACCCTCGAGTTGTTTCAGACGATCGGCAATGCAACTGTAGCTGCGCTTTCCCGGTCTTGAGCATCTGAAATCTGATGTGACCGATTGATGACATCCAACAATTGAGGGACTCTGATCATGCGTTTACTTGTCGCCGCTTTGGCGCTTCCGATCATAACGGCCTGCGGGGATGCCGCCATCCAGGCGACGGCCGAAAACACGAACTCAACGTCCACTGAGCGCCCAGACCAGTCAGCATCTACGGTCAATACCAAAGCGAATATGGACAACGCAGGCTTCAACCCTAACGCCGACCTAGGCAGCCTCACGAACTGGAATCCGCTCTACCGAGTTTATGAGCGATCAAACGCCGCCTCGCTCAAGCAACTGGGGGTGAACAATGAGCGATTCACAGAACCAGCAGGCCGGCCTGACAACGGCCCGCAACCCGGTCAGGGACAGTTTCGAATTGCGTGCCAGTGGTCTCACTTTGCTTATGACGACCCGATCACGAAAGCAAGGCAAGCCGGAGCAGCGCACTTGCATATGTTCTGGGGCAATACAGGCACCAATGCATTTACGCGTTATAACCGAAAGCGCCCTGCTGGCCGGCGCGACATTCTAGAGCGCGGCGGCTCAACATGTCAGGGCTTTGAACTCAACCGCTCCGCCTATTGGATGCCGGCCATCGTTGGGGGTACTGGCGCTCAAAAAACTGTGGCACTACCTAGCAACATCATCATGTATTACAAGACTTACCGACCAACCGAAGTGAATGTTATTCCGCCGGGTTTGAAGTTACTTGCTGGCAATGTATCGCCGGGTGGCATGCCGCGCGCATCATTTGCTCAGACCAACCGGCTGTTCTGGTCGTGCGGCTCAAATGGCGCGATGTACAACGAGCAAGACAGAATCCCCACCAACTGCCGGGCGGGCGACCCTATCAATGCAACCATCAAGTTTCCACAATGCTTGCGTGTTGACCGTCAGGGCAGACCCAGACTGAGCTCTCGCAATTTCGTCTCTCATGCACTGCTCATCGATAACAGCAGCGCTTGTCCGGCAAGTCATCCGTATCGCATCCCACAAATCAGCTTCAAAATGTACTGGCCAAACGGATCTGATGGCCGAGGTGCTGGTGTGAGTACCTGGCGCTTGTCGTCCGACACAGGGGAGCCTGGTGGCTCGCTTCACGGTGACTTTATGGCTGGATGGCAGAAAGATCTTATCCAGTTATGGGTTGAGAATTGCTATGACCCCGGGCAGCGCTTCAATGGACCTCGAAACTGCTCTAACGGGCAAACGGGTACGAGTCGGATACTGCGTCGCGTCAGCCCACTCAACAACTACACCGGCCCCTACT
>JBGCFG010000102.1:0-36974 GCA_045106815.1 Burkholderiaceae bacterium
AATAGTGCAGCGACAACCGCCCAGTTACCGGCCAACGCGCGCAACAGATTGAGCTGGCGGTGGCGAAACTCAATGGTTCCCGGGTAACACAGCGAAAACGCGAGCAATGCCAGAATCACCTCGGCGCCACGAATGGGCTCGCCATGCAGCAGCGTAGCCGCAATCAAGGTCACGACGACCAGCAAAGGGTCGGTTGCAAACTTGATGACGTCGACAACCTGTCTCGCGCCAAATTGAACGTTTTGAGCCACGTGGGGAATTTCCATGGTTTTCTGACGGTCCTCCTGACCGAGATGAAAGTATGCGCGATGCAGTCTTGCTTGGCCCTGACTCGTGTTGGGTTTTGAGGAAATAATTCGCAACCAGGTGTTCATAGTTGCCCTCGGACCACGGTAACTGCAAATGTTCTTGCCGCCGGACCAACTGACAGATAGACCCTCTAAAGCGTTTCTCGTTGCACTTACTAGCTCTAATTAGCTAGCGCTTATGATTCGGTGTTCAAGGCAGCGCCTTTACCTTTGTATGATCGGCGCGCCTGGCTCTATTGCCGTGTCATTCACTGTCACGGCATTTCCCAGCAAAATTCTCGCAGGCTTAAACAACATCCAACAATGCCCAATAAAGACGACAAGGCTGACCCAACAAGCGCTTCGGATGCCCCGCAGAGCGCCACAAACCTAACCCCAGAGCCCATCACACCTGCTCAGAAGGCCGCCACTCTGGCGGAGGCCTTGCCCTACATTCGGCGCTTTCACGGCAAACTGATTGTCGTGAAATACGGCGGCAACGCCATGACAGACGAGTCGCTCAAACGCAGCTTTGCGCATGACGTCGTATTGCTCAAGTTGGTCGGGTTGAATCCAGTCGTGGTTCATGGCGGTGGACCTCAAATTGAGCAACTGCTGTCCCGGGTGGGCAAAAAGGGTGAATTCATACAGGGCATGCGGGTCACTGATGACGAAACGATGGACATCGTCGAGATGGTGCTCGCCGGCCAGGTCAACAAGGAAATCGTCGAGAACATCAACCATGCGGGTGGCCGGGCGGTTGGCCTCACTGGTCAGGACGGTAGTCTCATCAATGCCCGTAAGCTTACAATTCGTAACAAGGACAAGCCAGAGGAAGATATTGATATTGGCCAGGTTGGCCAGATTCAATCGATTGACCCGTCAGTTATCTACACCTTGACGCAAAACGGGTTCATTCCAGTCATAGCCCCAATCGGTTCGGGCGAGCATGGTGAGACCTACAACATCAATGCCGATGTCGTGGCAGGCAAAATCGCCGAAATCCTAAAAGCAGAGAAACTTGTCTTGCTCACCAATACCCCGGGCGTGCTCGACAAAGATGGGGAACTCATCACCGGCCTGACCTCACGGCGCATTGATGAGTTGTTTGAAGACGGCACCATTTCGGGCGGTATGCTGCCCAAGATCGCGTCAGCGCTGGATGCAGCTAAGGGTGGGGTGGCAGCGGTGCACATTATTGACGGCCGGGTCGATCACAGTCTCTTGCTCGAAATCATGACTGAGGAAGGCGTTGGAACGATGATTCGGAGTCATTGAACGGGCATCAAACCGGGTTCTCGGCGCTGAAAATTCGGTTTGCAGGTGGCGGCCATTTTCGCCGTTTTGTGGGGCACCCTACCGTTGATCGAGCAGCATCAACCACTGGCCAACCGGCCGGAAGAAATACGACAAATGTAAGCAATAGTTCACGCTCTCTGGCTGAATTTGTGGTTGACCTATGCTTACTTCAAAGTGGAGCAGCGTGCTCGCGTGTTCTCTTGCTCTCGTGCTTGCTGCCTGTGGCGGTGGGGGACAAGACACCAGCCCCGAAGCCGAATCGGCTGCAGCCACAGAAGCGCTGGCGACTGAGAATTCAGCACCCCTGGCAATGACCGACTCTGGCACGAATGCGGGCCAAAATGCCGCTGGATCGCAAGACGGTTTGCCTTTGGCCTCACCTTCAACGCCTTCTGGCGCTGCGCTGGACAACACTGCCGAGTCAGAAACAGAACCGACTCCGGCGGCAGCGACCAGGCCTCCCGCTGAACAAAGCCCCGAGCCGAAACCAGAGTCGACGCCCGACCTTGAGCCAGCGCCGGAGCCAGAAGCGGCACCCGCGCCTGAGCCAGCACCGGAGCCGGTGCCTGAGCCCACGCCCGCACCCGCACCCGCCGCGTCGCCAGCAGCAGATAACGCTGCCGCCACGGACGACGAGGCCACGGAAGACGAAACCCCGTTCCGCGTCTTTAACGCCATGCTGTACTCAAACATGCCCGCCACTGGCGATCGCCCGGCAGTGGTTTATGAGCACGCCTACTATCCTGGCGGCCAACAACAAACAGATGGCCGTCCGACAGCATTTGGCATCCAGTACGGCGCGCAGGTTGCTCGCGATCAATACCATCATCCGGTTATCCCTGCGACCGATGAACTCGTGATTGTTGATGTTGAGCGCTGGCACGTTTGGCCTTGGGTTAGTGGCCAGGCGCATCGCGAGAACGTTGAAAAGTACAACTATGTGATGGAGCAAACGCGCCTAGCCCTGGGCCAGCCCGCCTGTTTGTACTCTATTGCACCCAATGCCGGCATTCTTCACGCGAACTGGTCGGTGACAGATCCCCAGATTCGGTCAGACTGGACAACGCATAGCGACATCACGAGTGAGGTTTTACTCTCAAACATCGATGCGTTCTGCCCGGCTCTTTACACCTACTACGGCGGTGACACACCCCAGGCTTTAGCTCAGGCCATCGCACAGTGGCAGGTGTATGCCCGAGAGACCATTGCTGAGGCAAGGCGCATGGACGCAGATAAACCGGTGTACGTGTTTTTGTGGCCGCAGTATCACTCCGGCGGCATTTATGACGACTTTCGCTACCTGGAGGATGACTACTGGCGTGCCCAGCTCGAGCTGGTCAAGGAGCTTGCCGACGGCGTCATCCTTTGGGGCGGGTGGAACTTCAACACCAACCGGCAACAGGCATTTAACGCGAATGCCAGTTGGTGGCGGATCTACCAGGAGGTAATTCCGGCCGATTTACGCTGATGCCGTCTTGTTACAACGCCCCTGTTTTGCCAACTATTGCCGTATTTAGCGTGTTGTCGGACTTAGAATGCTGGATTGAATAACAATGCAAGAGCAGCATTCTCATGACAAGCCAGGTAGAGCGGTCCGACGGATCGGGCAGCACCAATGCAAGCGATTACTACGATGCCGACTACTTCAAGTGGCAGGAGTCGGTCGGACGGTTCGGCGGCTGGGCAAATGCCGACAAGTTCTCTGATGCGGTCAAACCGACCGATACCGTTATTGATTTCGGGTGTGGCGGCGGCTTTTTGTTGGCTGAGCTCAACTGTGCCCGGCGCATCGGCATTGAACCCAATGACAGTGCAGCGGCCCGCCTCGCTGCCAATGGGGTAGAGCGCTTTTCAGACCCGCGCGCGGCTTGCGATGGCTTGGGTGAGGGCGTTGCCGACATCATCATTTCCAACAATGCGCTCGAACACACACTAAACCCCCTGCAAGAGATTAAGGATCTACGTCGCCTGCTCAAGCCAGGTGGGCGAGTTGTTTTTATCGTGCCATGCGATTCACTGCGCTATCGCTACAACCCCAAAGACATTCACTATCACCTGTTCAGCTGGAGTCCGCAAAACTGCGGCAATCTGTTCACGGAAGCAGGTTTTGAGGTTCACACAGTAAAGCCGTATATCCATAAGTGGCCACCGCTATATCAACACATCGCCAAGCTCGGTAAGCCCGCGTTCAATCTTGCATGCCGCGTATACGGTCACCTGGAGCGCTCATGGTTTCAGGTTCGAATCACTGCAACTCGGCCTGAACAAGATCCCGAGCACGTTAACCGCGATGCACATCAATGATGGGTGTTCTGGGCGATAAGCTCATAGAGTTTGCGCGAGCTAACCCATCGATCGTCAAGCCCATTCGCCGTCCGTTACTCGCGCTTTATCACCATAGCCATCGTCGCGAGCAACAGCTCATTGCTGACTTGTTTACGACCCTGTCTGGATTGCTTGTCGAAGACGTTTGCATCAGGGTCGAGGAGTTTGGTGGTCACTTTTATCTGGATCCGCGCTCAGCGGTTTTACGCCGCATCGTGGTCGATGGGAGCTATGAGCCGCAGTTAACCCGCTTATGCGAGCAGTATGTAGATCGAGGGCGCGATGTGTTGGATGTGGGCGCAAATGTCGGCTTTCATGCTGTGTTCTTTGCAAACTTGCTGACAGATCGCAAGGTACTAGCGGTTGAGCCAACCTCTCGTGCGCTGGCGCGTCTAAAGCGCAACCTGCAGGCCAATGGTGTGTCAGATCGCGTGCTCGTCCAGCACGGCGCTGTATCAGATCAGGACAGTCAAATAGAGATCAAGACGATTCTGGGCAAAGAAGAATTCTCCAGCATGGGGCAAATTCACCATCCAGCCGCCCAAGGTGAAGCGGTTCAGATTGAGAACGTTCGAGCCCAAACGCTGGACAGCCTGGTTGCCGAGCACGAACTCAACCCGGGCTTCTTGAAAGTTGACGTTGAAGGATTCGAGCACGCGGTGATTCGGGGAGCAGACCAGGTGTTGGCAAAGCACCGCCCGGCCATCATGGCTGAGTTGTCAGATCCATTGTTGCGGGCAAATGGCTCTTCGGCCGCCGCCGTGGTCGACATGATCGCCGCTTATGACTATGAGGTGACTGATCCGCTGAGACCCGCCATTAAGCCGGGAACTCGCGAGTTTGGAGACATCCTCTGTGTCCCGCGTTAGTACGTCGCTCGTTAACGCTGCCCGGCTTGACGTTGCCCGCTTTTGCGCTTCCCTAATGCAAGCACTCTCGCCAAGCCGCCAGTCGTGAGCCTTCGCAGACTTTCTATTAATGCGGTTGCTTCTTCTGGCACGATCATCGTGGCGGCTGTGCTGCTGTTTGAGCTCTACCGGTTTCTCGCCCGCACCATTGGCATAGAACAAATCGGCGCCTGGTCACTATTGGTTGCGTGCGCGAGTTTGGTCAGGTTGGGTGAGTTCGGACTCGTCGGAAGCGTCGTTAAGTTCGTGGCGAGTGAGTTGGGTGCCAAAAACAAGTCGGCTGCTGCCAATACGGCAATGATGAGCATCATCATCGTGGCCTTTGGGGTTGGCATCGCGTGTTTTATTTTGTGGCCGGTCGTCAACTGGTTGCTAGTCCATAGTGTTGCCAACCAGGCGCTGCTTGAATTGACTCAGCAAATGTTGCCCTGGGTGTTGGCTGCAACCTGGATGGCAAGCGTCGTGACGACCCTGGCCGGTGCGATTGATGGCGCTCAACGCACCGACATGAGAGCCATCATGATGGTTTGTGGCAGCGTAGTTCAGCTACTCCTTGTATACGCTTATGTCCCCACACAGGGCTTGTTTGCGATGGCGCCCATTCAGTTCGCGTTTGTTGCGTTTCAGGCCGTATTGCTTTTGCTGGCCCTGATCTGGATCTTGCGGCGCGAGCAGTGTCCGGCCCCAAGGTGGCGAACAGATCAGCTCAAGAACCTGCTTCGCTATGGCGGTGGCTACCAGCTCAACGCCATTGGCCAGATTCTGTTCGAGCCGACGGTCCGTTGGCTATTGGGGGCATTCGCCAGTCTCACGCTGATTGGCTATTACGAGTTGGCCAATCGAGCGATTGCACAGTTTCGCCAAGTGATTACAGCCGCCTACCAAATGCTCGTGCCTTTTATTGCAAACCGCTTTGGCGCGAGCAACGATCAGGCAAAACAGTCGGCGCCGTTCTATCGTGAAGCCTTACATCTGCTACTCATTGTGATCTTGCCGTACTTTGCCCTGATCGGTGGCATGTTGCCGTTTGGCCTAACCTTCTGGGCAGGCGAATACGCCCCAGAGTTTGTCTGGATCGGGGTGCTATGCCTGACCGGCTGGTTCGTGAACACCCTGGCTGTGCCTGCCTTTATGCTGTATTTGTCGATTGGCCGCTTACGCTGGGTCGTGGCCAATCAACTCACGATTGGCGTGCTCAATGTTGTGTTCGCGGGCTTGGGTGGCGCCTGGTTTGGCGGACCGGGCGTTGTGATTGGCGCGATGTCTGCGCTCGCGATTGGCTCATTGGTGGTGATCACCCAGTTTCATCGCGAGTACGACGTTAAGCTCGCTCAGTCATTTCCCAATGGCATGGGTTGGCTGATCTTTATGGGGTTATCTGTCGTAGTTGGCTCTGCCATCTATGCCCTGGCCTGGCAGGGGAGCGGTCCACCCAGTATCATCGCGGTGGTGAGCTATCTTGCTCTTGCAATCGGCCTTGGGTTTGTCGTCTGGCAAGACCCATTGCGTCAAAACCTCACTGAACGGTTACTCCTGAAGCCATGATGTCGCGAACCTTCCTGATGGGTCTCTTAATTGCCACGGCGATTGGTGGGTATCCCTTCGTCGCGTCAATCATGACGCTCATTGGCGCCGGTGACACGCGTCTACCGTCTATCGCGTTGCGTTTTGGGGTTGCATTGCTAGCGCTTTGGGTGGTCATCGCCAATCGTCGTTCGATCAAAATCTACCGGCTTGAGTTTCTCATTGCGTTCGCGTTCTTCTGGACGCTTTATGTTTTTCAGGTAATCAACCAGGCTTTCATTGCTCAGGTTGAGATGCCGGTCAACCCGATTGAAATTCTCGGCATGATTGGCTTGTTTACCCTCATTCCGACCATACCGCTATTTATCGGTTTAAACCCCGACAGCACACGATGGGGGTTTGTATTGCTTACGTTGATCACCGGTGCCACGGCGATGTTCATGTTGCTTGATAGCCGAGACATTGCGTTGCAGATGATTGATGAAAGCCGCATCCGATTTGAACTCGAGAAGCTAAATCCAATTTCAGTGGGCTATGTTGGCGGCACTTTGCTAACGCTTTGCGCTGTCGGATTCTTCCGTCCCCAAAGAAATCTCAGGCCTTTCCAAAAAAGTTTGTTCGCCATTGGGATGGCGGCCGGATTGTTTACGCTGATGATTTCTGCCTCCCGTGGCCCCGCTGTCGCCACGGCGCTTACCTTGCTTGTGTTCGTGCTCGTTCCGTTCCGGTTTGATCGCTTATTGGTGGGCGCTGGCCTGGGGGCTGGTGTCGCGGCGTTTGTCGTTGCCGGGCGTCAGTTCGTGTTGAACCGATTCGAAATCGATGTCTTCGCCCGTTTCCTGGATGCCGGCACCGCCTACGATTCAAGCTCTGAGTCTCGACAGACTTCGTTTTCCGGTGCCTGGAATGAGTTCTTAAAGGAACCCATTCTGGGCTCGTCTATCTTTGAGCCGGTCACGCAGAGTTACCCCCACAATCTTGTGCTCGAGGCGCTGATGGCGACGGGTGTTTTTGGTGGCCTGGCCTATCTTATTTGTGTTGGGCTGATGTTAATTGCCGCACTGCGCCTTATCTACCGGCAAGATGGCTGCGAATGGATTGCATTGCTCGCCATTATGTATTTCATCGGCGCGCAGTTCTCAGGCGCGCACTACGCCAGCGGCGCACATTGGCTGACGCTGGTGGCCGTTGTCGTGACCGAGATCAAGCTGCGCGGTGTTTTCTTTGCGAGCCGAGCACGGCGCGCGCGCGATATGGCGGCTATGCAGGAAGTGGCGGCGGCGCCCCGCAGCCTGGCTGAGAAAGAATTGATGACACCATCGGGTAGTGAGGCTCCCGCAAATAGCTTCCAAGCGCCGGGCGCTCCGGCTGACACGGACCCTGCCGTTGGATCGAGTATGGGCACCAACCTGCCACGGTCGGGTTAACGATGATGCTGGCAGAGAAGTTCAAAGCCTGGCTCGCCAGTCAGGGCATTGATATTCGGCGTAATCGGTTTGTTGATCCGCAACGATTGCAGCGGCATCTGATCACCCGGGAAGACGCGATCGTGTTTGACATTGGCGCGCACGTTGGGCAAACCAGTCTGGCTTACCGTGGATTATTCCCGCAGGCCAGTATTCATTCGTTTGAACCGTTTCCGGCATCGCTCGCGCGCCTTGAACAAGCGCTGGCCCAAGACCCTGGCGTCCAAATTCACGCCCTGGCGTTGTCAAATCAAACCACTGAACAAACCCTGTTCGCCAATGCGGTTGAGTCGACCAATTCTTTGATGCCCATAAGCGATGGCGCCGATGAGAACTGGGGTGAGGGCCGCTTGAAGGCGGCGCAACCCATCACCGTCAAGACCGAAACACTCGATGGATTCTGTCAGCGCCAAGGGATTGACCGCATCGACATTATGAAAATCGATGTTCAGGGTGCCGAGTACCAGGTGCTTGAAGGTGCGAGCGGCTTGCTCGCAAAACAAGCGATTGGCTTATTGCAGTTTGAGTTTATTTTGGCTGACACCTACCGTGGTCAGCGTCCGCTGCAGGATTACCTATCGCTCATGGATGCGCATCGATATGAGCTGGTAGATTTTTTTCAGCCTATCCGTCGGAACGGCCGGTTGTTGCAGGCTGATCTGATGTTTGCGGCGCCTGGAATTCGCGCCGCTTAACTGTCGTTGCCGGGTTGCCGCTCGCCACAACCCAGGGCTCGATATCGGACAGGACTGTTGAGCGTGCGGTCACCACGGCCCCTTCGCCAATGCGCACACCTGGTCCGACGAAAACATCAGCCGTCACCCAGGCCTGCTTAGCAACCGTGATCGGTGAACTCACCAAAGGCAACTCGGCAATACGGTAGTCGCGGCTCGCAGAACACAGATAGGAATACTGGCTAACAACAGCCTTTTCTTCCAGACAGATGTGGGCGACGTTGTAGCAATCAACATCGTCACCCAGGCAGCTGCCCGGATGCATTTCAAGATTCCACGGCGCCCATATACGGGCAGACTGGTAGACCCGAACATCGCGACTGATCTTGGCGCCGAACAAGCGGAGCAAGAAGCAGCGCCACCGGTGCATGGGTCGAGGCGTTGGGCGGAAAAGCAGCAACCACACCACCGACCATAGCCCACGTGCCAGGACGTTTTTTCGACTCAAGGAGTCACGCTGATAGCGGTGCGAGCGGATCTGGACGGGCGGATTCATACGTTAGTCTCTGCTTCAGCCCTCTGGCTTGTCAAAGGCTCGGCCGGATTTGGCCAGGGTTGTAGGTTGTTTGCGGGTGCGAGACCGAGTCGATTGCGTAGCAAGGCTGTCCAGTGACCATGCACATTACCAATGTCGCCGTAGCGCACAAACGCTTGACCTGATTCGGAGAGTTTAAAGCCCGCGCTTTTGTCCAGCGCCTGGACGAGTGCGTCGGCAAACACCGGCACGTTTGTCACATCGCAGTTGAGGCCAAGATCAAAGCGGGGCACCACATGCCCCATCCAGCCGTCATGGGAGGCTACGCAAATTCGGTTGGCTGCCGCAGCGCGGATCACAATGCTCGCCGAACCAACGAAATTTGGGTACGGCGTTGCCATGACATCGACCGCGCCGATGGCTTCGCTAAGTTCTTGCTCGGTCAGGTATCGGTTGATTGAAATAATGCGAGCGTCATTGAGCAACCGAAGCTGCTCTTCAACCCGAACGTCATGAATGCCTGCAAGCAGTAAGCGGTCGTCAGGGCCAAGCTGGGCTTTGGCGAAACTCTTGATCAGCCAGTCACAGCCTTTGCGTGCGTCGATCCGCCCCACGCAGCCGATGAGGCGTCCGGATACGGGTAAACCGAGGGCTCGCCGGCAGGTGTCGCGCTCGAGTACCGGCGTTACCGAGATTGGATCAGGCAGCAAAGTGACTTTCCCCAACAGGCCGGGTTGCTCGCGCTGAAGGTAGTCGTGGGCGACTGGATCAATCAGGTGAATGCGTTCCAGCCGTGCATGGCGAAGCGCATTCAGCGCGGCGGCCCGCGTACGCGCCGGTGCCTGAGGGTAGCCAAATGAGCCTCGCATCATGATCGATTCCATCTGAATCTGGCGCGGCCAACCCAAGCGCCCCAGCCGATGCACTGCCCCCAAAATCTGTAACAAGCCATCGCCATAGGGCAGGTAAACATGATCAAACCGACCGCTGCGCACAAGCTGATAAACATCTTGCAGTTTGGTGATGGCAACGCGCAGCGGCTTAACCGTTTCATCGCTGGGTTTTAAAGGCAGCACTTCAAAGCGGTCACTCACTGGCGCCAACTGCTCGGCAAATTCAAGTGATTCCAAAGAGGTGCTCGCCGTTGCCAGCGTAATGCTTGCCAAATGCTGACGGGCAGGGTCCATTTCATGCAGGGCATCCAGCAGTACGCGCACACCTGAGAGCCGATGCCCGGCATGTTCCCGCTCAATGATGAGAACTCGCAGTCCGCCATGCTCTTTGGGAGGTTTTGAGTGATTCATGCCGTCGCCCAGTCTACTGAATCTGGCCTCGTTGAATCGGCGCGGCTGGTCAGTAGCCACTCATACACAGCTTCAAACTGCGCCGCTACCGCCTGCCAGGTATAGCGATCATTAAGCAGGCTAGCCCCGCGGTTGCCCATCTCGCGACGCTGCTCGTCAGACATTTGCATTAGCTGGGTAAGAGCCGGGGCAATGCCGGGCGCCTTCGCGTCAATGCGCAAAGCGGCGCCGGCTGCAAACGCCAAACTTAAATTGCATTCATCGGTCATGAGTACGGGCAGTCCATAAGACCAGGCTTCAAGGATGACCATGGGCAGGCCTTCACTTAATGAGGGCAGGGCAAACCCGCTGGCATGTTGATACCAGCCTTGCTTCTGCTCGTCATAGGCTGGTCCGACAAAATGACAGCGCGACAAAGCCGAATGGTCGGTTTCAAGCCGTTGACGCAGGTGAGCCTCGTCGGCAGGTTCGCCCCAGCCTGCCATCACGAATTGCCAGTCCGGTGATGGTTCACTCTTTGCCTGATGGACGTTGGCCCACGCGTTCAGTAGTTGGTCGAGATTCTTTTTCGCGTGTATCCGCCCCAGGTAGAGCAGGTAGGGCTTATCTCCTACGACGGCCTGAATGCTCGCTGGACGGGCCGCATCCTGTTGGGCGAGTGCGCGGTTTCGTTTAGCAAGTTCGGTATCAAAACCATTGGGAATGACACAAATCGGCGCGTCTATACCCAGGTCGCGAATCGCGCGGGCTTCTGAATCAACCAATGCATGGATGCATCCGGCTTGCGCCAGGCTCGCGCGTTCATAAAGGGCCATCGCAACCCGCTTGCGCGTGCTTGCCTGGCGCATTGCCCAGTCGTCGAGCATTCCGTGGGGCGACACAATGCGCCGTTGACCGTGTCGCGCGCCCCAGCGCTTGCCCAACAGTGAACTGTACGTCCACAAACCGTGTTGATGAATAAGCTCGGGCGCTTGTTGTTCGAGGGCTTGTTTCATACCGCCGTGGTATCCAAGGGCTCGCGGCCCGCTGGGTGGAAATGCCTGGCACTGAGTGACGCCCCAGTCTTTAGACAATTCGGCTGCCGCAGCGTCACCCAGGCCGATTGCGCACACCTGATGGTGTCGTTCGGCCAGTGCGCTTGCCAGGCCAATCATTGCGGTTTGCAACCCGGCTGCCGATCGTGACAACTGGTGCGTCAGGAACGCCAGTTGCATTAAGCTCGCAACGGCTTGTTGCCGGCCTCAGGGCTGGGCTCGTGGTCGGCCCTGTCGTCGGGCGACGCGCCAGAAGGCTCGGTCGCCGGATTGGCCATGCACCGCTCATAATCGATCGTCTGTGGAAACGCGAGATCTTCCAGGGCAAAGTGCAAAGACACCTTATTGGCGCGGCACAGCTCCAGCAAGCGTTGACGAGTGCGATGATCTCTCGGGAGGCATTGCGTTGAATACAGAATCAGCGCATCGTACTGATCGGCCGCCGGCGCTTTTCGGCTCGCGTAGGCAAACAGCACCGGGCATGCCGGCAGCGATTCAATCTCAGCCTCATTGCGAACCAACGCAGCTTGATGCTCGGCTGCATAGGATTCGATCAAGATGTGCTGAAACTTGGCACTCGCGCCGCTCGCACCGTTGATGTACTTAACCGCTCGAACATCCGCGTAGCTCGGAGCAGCTTCTCTGGCCTCGTTGCCGTCAACGACTCGATAGTTATTCAGCGGTTTGTTTCCCAGCGACTGATCAAGCTGGCAGCCCCTGAAATCTAGCGAGATGCGAAATCCCCGGGAATCATTGGCGACGCTGCCATGCAAAGTGCGCGCATCAAAGCTCAGATATTGGCCGGGCGCGCATGGCCATTCGGCCCCTTGCTCCGTACAGCGGTCATTCACCGTCTCAAGCGCAATCTGCTCGGCCGACATGGCTTGCTCAATCTCATCAAGATAGGCCGGCTTATTGATAAAGCAGACACCAGCGCCGGGCTCAACGAGGGTCAGAGGTAGCCAGAAAGTCCGGCTGGCTTGGCCGTGGCCATACCAGTTGTCTGTGTGCCAACTGGTGCCAAGGTCACCAGGCAGAAACAGTCTCAGAGACGGTAGTTTCTGAAAGTAAGCCGCCCGCCCAAAGTGACGCTCACACAAGAATGCAGATAGTGCTGTTAGTCGTGCTTGAAACGCGCTGCCTGCCAAGGCTTCCATCACGCGGGATCTGACCACCGCCCGGTTGGATTGCAGCGCTTTGATGATTTCAGGATTAGTGTGGGCCTCTTCATCGAGCAGACACTGACCGGACACCGACAAAGACTCGCGCAGTGCTGGCCTCAGATCGAGAATTTCAAGTGGGTAGGTGTGACGGGTTACAGTGCCTGGTACGGCATGTGCCGCATCGACAGAAAGGCTTGGCTGGACGCTCATGTCTTGATTCTACTTGCGTGCGCTGGGTCTCACGTGCGTTTGTTCCGGAAAGACCCGCTTAAGCGTGCGCCACCAACTCGCGTTGTCGTCCCAGGCGAGTGGGTGATTTGCGACCAGGTCGTATCCACCCCACAGGATGAGCCCGTCTGTGTGTGACTTCAGAAATTCGAGTTGGGCCTGCCAACGTTGCTCAGATAAGAAACCAAATCCGCGGACATTCCCTCCGGAGTGGTACTGCGGCCAGATAAATGGGTAGATTGGTTTGTCAGGAGCGAGCAGCCGGGCCTGGCGAACCACTTCCCTGGCATTGGCGAGCCACTGTTTGAGTGCTCGCTCATCATTTGGGTCGTTCGGATACTGATAGTAGGCATACAGCGCCGGGCATAGCGCACTGACCGTGCCACTGATCGCTGCAGCGGCCGCTTTGTTCGCCGCCACCCATTGCTGCTGGGTTTCGGGATTTCTGGCCGCCTTTAGCGCCGTGATAATGCCGCCAACCGGTAACACGCCGTAGAGGCAAATCGGCGATTCAACGGCATCTTTGAACCGGCTGGCCGAATCGGCATAGTGACCAAGAGCAATTTTGTGCTCCGGCATGGGCACAAAAGGCCAAAGGTGCCAGCGCTCAATGTCTAGAGCAACTAGTGGCGTGCGGTTCTGGCGCTTCGCCTCGGCCGCAGTCTCGCTCACCCAATTGGCGGCATGCGCAACACTTTTTTCCGACGGGCGAATGCCGTCTTTCAAGACACCGTGCTTAAAGATGGTGTGCTCGTAAACGACGGGCAGCTTGTCACCAAAAGCTGGCATGTTTTCATAGAGCATCGCATTGAAAACGACAAACTGATCGGTACGATCAGGGTTGGTTTTCTTGTTTTGCTCAGCAATTGCTGCTGGCGAATTTGCGAGCAAGGCAAACAAGCTCATCAGACAAGCCAGGCCAGCTTTGCGGACGCTTGTCCCGCATTGCCAGCGCTGAACAAAGGTAACAAATTGTCGGTCTGAGGTTTGTCGCGGGCGCATCACGATGGTCCGAATCGGTCGAGGAGATGATTGTGCGACACTAGCGCGGTGCTCGAGAAAAAACCAATGACCTCAGCCCGGCAGCTTAGCGAAATTGAAAGCGTACGTGGTATTGCCGCGTTGCTAGTTTGCATCTACCACATTCCGATGTGGCAGCCCGACCTATTCAATATCCCCTTCATTCGCTCCAGCCACGTGATGGTTGAGTTGTTTTTTGTGCTGTCTGGGTTTGTGATTTGTCGAGCCTATGGCGAGCGTTTAACGTCATGGCAAGCGCTAGGTCGATTCCAATGGTTACGATTTGGCCGTCTATATCCGGTTCATCTGTTGTTTCTTGGATTTTGGCTTGCGGTTGAATTTGCCAAATTCTGGCTCACCGCGAACACGTCAATTGATTCGCCTAACACCCAGCCGTTTGGCCAAAACAGTGTTGGCGCGCTCATAGAGCAGCTTTTTTTGGTGCAGTCGCTGGGCTTTAGCAATCATGCGACAACCTTTAATTTCCCGGCCTGGTCAATCTCAACAGAGTTTTACACTTATCTGATCTTTGGCTTGCTTGCCTTGCTCATCCCCAGGCAGCGGGTTGGCGCATCAGCGCTGCTCATATTGGGATGCCTTGGCCTGCTGGTGTTTTGGGCCGATGGCATTGGCACATTCGACAAAATGCTGCGTTGCCTGGCTGGCTTTTTTATCGGCTGCCTTGCCTACGAAGGTCTAAAGCAAGCCGAGCAGGCAGGGCACAAGCCGTGGCCCGCCATCCTGCTCGCTTTAAGTCTGGTGAGTATCTTGGTGTTTTTGTGGATCAAGCCGGCTGACCGGCGATTCGATCTTTTGATCTTCCCGTTGACGGCAGGCTTGCTGGCTTGTGTGGTGCTTTGTCGGGAAGGGTTCGTCAACAGATGGTTGCGGCACAAGTTGCTGCTTAAGCTTGGGCTCATTTCGTACTCTGTCTATATGGGTCACGTGAGTGTGATCTGGACCGTCACACAGTTTTTCCGCGTGGTGCTGAGAAGGTCTGAGGTGGTGATGGCTAACGGTCAGAGCGTGCCTGTTCTGAGTGCCGCGGAGGCGGCTGCAGCCTATGGTTTTGTGATCGTTGCTACCTTGCTTTTAGCGAGCCTCGTGTACCGCCTGATTGAAAACCCGGCTCGCATGTGGTCAAGGCAAGTGGCATGGTCAGGCATTGCAACGCGTACAAGCTGATTTTGCTATTGCCCTGAGGCTGAAGCCAGACGCTTTGTCAGCAGAAACTGCGCTAACTCGCCAAACGTCGCGGCCATTTTTTCAACATTGAATTGCTCGGCCGCGGTTAAAAACGCAGCCTTGGCCATCGCGTCAAGCTGATGCGGCGCGCCAAGCTTACTTGCAACAGTCTCTGCGAAACTGGCCGCATTGGTGTGTTGCGCCAGGCATCCGTTGACCCCGTCCGAAAACGCGCTGATCTCGGGGTTATGCTCGCTAAGAGGGCCGCATAAAGCGGCTGGAAGCCCGTAGTTAAAGCCATGAATCAAGCTCAGGCCAACGTTTTTTGGGTAGACAAACAGGTCGGCGCTCATCATCCATGGGGCGAGCGAGGCTTCGTCATAAAGCGCACCCACCCACACAATGTGTTCTTGAACACCGGCTTGAGTGGCGATGCGTTCAAGCCGGCTGCGCTCATCGGCGCCATCGCCGACGACCACGAGCTTGATGCCCGGAAAGGCCCGACTTAGATGGGGCAGTGACTCAATCGCTATGTCGAGCCGGTTGTCCGCCAGCAAACGACTCAGGTGAATCAGCACAGGCCCATTATTGAGGCCGTTTTCAGCCTTAAACGCATCCAGTGCCGATGGATCATCGCGCCACGGTTTTTGCGCGGCGAGAATGGCCCGGCGATCAAGTCCATTGGCCGCAACAAAAATCTTGCTTGGGTCAACACCGTCGTCGACAAGACGGTGTTTCGTTTGGGGGTCGTATAACAGCACGGCATCTGCCAGTGCGACTGGGAGTCGTCGCAGCCAGTTGCGCCAGGCGGCTGGCGACTTTGAGTAGCCATGTCCCCAAATGGCAATGGGCAACTTATTGACACGCGCACGGAGCATGGCGGGTAGCAGGCTGATCACCCTTGTATTGGCATTGAGAACGAGCAACTCAGATTCACGCCCGCTGGCCAGACGCCACTGCGCGCCGTGCCAGATCAGAGTGCCTATCCCTGGTAAATCGATTCTTTTAAAAGGCGCGAATTCGCCCGCGAAACCCTCGGGTGACACGTTCTTTAGGGCGGGCGCCTCCGAGCCAAACACCAGCTTGAACTGGGTCTCGGGCAGGGCGGCAATCGCCTTAAACAGGGGCGCGCGATAAGCCGGCAGCGCCGTTTGCTGAATCGTCAGGCGAGGGCGCTTACCCAGTGCTTCAGGCTGGGCCGTTTGGGTGTTGATGCGCGCGGGTTCTTTAGGGGCGACAGACATGAACGGCTAAAAATCAGGCCAGGGCTTAGCGAAAGAGAAAGTGGAATAAAGATTAACGTCGGGTCATGCTAACGTCCGGAGCACTTTGGCAGGGAGAATTGATGAGCTTACCCAGGCGTTGGTCGGTGCAAGCCAACACATCCGCGTCTGGCGCTCAGCCAGTGTGGCTTTTAGACCTCGACAACACGCTGCACGATGCCTTCACCCATACCTTCCCGTTGATAAAGGCCTCAATGGGTGATTTCATCGCACGCGAGTTGGCCGTATCGGCAGACCGAGCCGGCGAAATCCGAGATGACTATGGCAGACAGTACGGTGCCACCCTACTTGGACTCACCAGGCATCACGGCGTTGATCCGCACAGGTTTCTAAATGATGTTCACCCGGTGTCAGACCTGCACGGGCTCATCGGCTTGAACGCTAGCCTCAGAAAAAGTCTGCAGCGTCTGCCCGGCCGCCGTGTCTTGCTGACCAATGCCCCTCGTGCCTATGCGAACAAAGTCACGCGTTTGCTTGGTGTGCATCCGTTTCTCGACGATTTGATCGCGATCGAAGACATGCACTGGATTGGTCAAGTGCAGCCCAAGCCGTCTCGCGCAATGTTTCGCCGCATCGTGGCGGCGCAGCGGGTACCAGCGTCGCAGTGCATTCTGGTTGAAGATTCCGTCCCCAACCTGCGTCATGCCCGGGCGGTTGGCATGCGCGGCGTCCTGGTCACCGGGTATGTCGCAGGCCTGGGCGCCCGCGGATCGGATGCCGTGCTCGCAGGGCGGGCGCTGAGTAGTCGCCGGGTGGTGCACCGGATTCGCAGCATTGCCCAGTTGCCGGCATTGTTGGGCAAGCTGCGTTTGCAGGGTTAGGGGCCGCGCTAGCGCCAGGGTTAGTCCTTACTGACTTTTGGGCCGCCAACAAGGTACACTTCGGGCATTCCATCGCCACCTCGCTCTGCATGTCTGAAGAACCAACCGGATCAGTCAAGCCCACGCGGACCCGTCCCAAGCCCGGGGAGCGTCGTGTCCAGATCCTGCAAACACTGGCCATGATGCTGCAGCAGCCTGGCGCTGAACGGGTCACCACCGCGGCACTGGCGAAACGCCTGGATGTCTCAGAAGCTGCGCTGTATCGGCATTTTGCAAGCAAGGCGCAGATGTTCGAAGGCCTGATCGACTTCATTGAGCGCAGTATTTTCTCGCTCATCAACCAGATCACCACGCAAGAGCAAGATGGCTTGCGGCAATTACGCGCCATCATGCAGATGCTGCTCGCGTTTGCCGAGAAAAACCCCGGCATGACCCGGGTGCTGGTAGGCGACGCCCTCATCAATGAAGATCCGCGTTTGCAAGGTCGGATCAATCAAATCACTGAGCGCCTTGAGACCAGCCTGAAGCAGTCTGTTCGCAACGCCATGAGCCAGCAACGTTTACCCGCCGACACCGAGCCGGGTGCGCGAGCGAGCCTGATCCTGTCTTACGTCATGGGGCGGTGGCTGCTCTACGCCAAGAGCGACTTTAAGCGAGTCACGAATGATGGCTTCGATCATGCGGTAGCTTTGCTCTTGAATACACCTGCAGCCCAGCAGGCTCGTCCGGCTGTGCCCGGTGCAGACGCTGGCAACCGGCCTGCCTAAGTTGGGACGTCCCTCGTGAGTGCAGTGCGTCAGGTTCTCAAAAAGGTATTGCCGGCCAATACCGGTACGGTTGTGGCGACGGTCAAGGCCGCGCGTGCCACTGGTCTCATGTCTGCCTGGCTGTCGAGCCGGGCTAATGCCAGCCGGGTTCTCAGGCTTGGTTCTGAATACGGCGGCTGGGTTGTGCCAGCCGGTAGTCTGGACGCCGATTCGGTTTGCTATTGCGCAGGTTGCGGCGAAGACATCACCTTTGATCTGGCGCTCATTCAGACTTTTGGTTGCGATGTCTTCGGCATTGATCCCACGCCGCGCTCAGTCGCGTTTGTTGAAAAAGCCGCTGCCGGGCAAGACCAATACCATCTGTTGTCGATCGGCCTTTGGAGTAGCGACGAGACGGTTCGATTTTATGCGCCGCAAGACAACACGCATGTCTCGCACAGCATTACCAATCTACAAAACACGAGCGAATACTTCGAAGCAGATGTCAAAACCGTCAAATCTGTGATGGCTGAACAAAGCCATCGCAACTTGGCCTTGCTCAAACTCGATATCGAGGGCGCTGAGTTAGCGGTGATTGAGACGATGCTTGCAGACGGCGTGTTACCCAGAGTCTTGTGCGTTGAATATGACTGTTTGACCGACCCAGATGTCAGTGTCAGGGCGCGCTTGCAGACGCTGAATCAAACCCTATTGCGTCGCGGTTACGCGTTGTTCTGGATTGAAGGACGAAACTTCACGTTTGTGCAGTCAGAAACCGCGCGCCCAACAGAAACCGGCGGGCAAATTCAGTCGTGAGAGTCTCGAGTGCCGCAGCCTGGGCAGGTTTGCTTGCCGTTTTAGTGCTCGCGCCGGCCGTGTCAGTTTTCTTGTTTGACCGCGATGTCAACGCATTGGACTTTACGCTCGACGTCGGGCCAGACTCCTATGCAGCGTCTGCGGGCCGGGTGGCAGTTGCGCTCATCGCTTTGCTAGCAGCTCTTGCACTGGCTTACCCACAGCGCGGGCTAAGCCTGCCTAAACACAATCGCTGGCGGGCAAAGCTGCTGATGTGGTCTATCGTATTTTTTATTTTGGGCCACACCGTCTTGCCTGCTTCGCTTGGCGCTGAGACCAACATCAATCTAAATATTCTGTATGGACCAGCCTTACTAATCGTTGCTTACCGGCTCGGGCGTCAGTCGTCTTCGGCCGCCTTTGCAACGATAAAGTGGTCCTTGCTGGTTTTCTTGCTCGCGGGTTTTCTGGTGTTTGTTTTTGCCCCTCAGATGGCGATGCAAACTGAGCAGGTGCCTTTGCGTGTGCCGTTCATTGACTTCAGGTACTGGGGCCTGGGTTCAAACCCGAACAACGTTGCCCCACTCGCGTTGCTGCTGGTGTTTTTTGTGATCTACCAGCCGTTTAAATCGGTCGTGCTGACTGTGTTTGCGGTGGTTGTTGGCGGGTTGACGGTGCTGTTTGCCCAGTCTCAAACGACCTGGCTCGCGGCGCTTATCCTGCTGCCATTGTTCATCTTTTATCGGCTTATCCCAAAACCCGTTCGTAAGGCCCGGGTACATCCGCTGTTTTTCTTGGGGATGCTGACCTTAACGTCAATTGGTTTGCTCATGCTGCTGTGGGAGTTGGCCCAGGTCGATTACGACATGTTCACAGACACTGTGGGCCGCCTCAGTCAGGGGACGGCCGGTGATGTTGGTCAAGGCTCGCCAGATGACTCCTTCTTGAGCCGAATTGAGATCTGGCAAATTGCATTGGAAACCTGGGAAGACCATCCATGGTTTGGTTATGGCCCAGCCGCGTGGGACACCGCGTTTCGTGTACAGATCGGTAAGGGCTATGCCTATAGTGCTCACAACCAGCTCATGCAAACCGTCAGTGTTGGCGGTACCGTCGGTCTCTTGTCGCTATTGGTTTATCTGAGCGTGCTGACTTTCCTGTCGTTCAAAACGGCTGAGCAGTCTCATGGCCTCACGGTGGCCATTCTTGGCTTGATTATCATCCGCGGGATTACCGAGACCCCACTCGATACCGACACCCTGCTGAGCGGCGAATTGTTTATTCACGTCGTGCTTGTCTATCTGCTTGCGGTGTTTCTATGGCGCAAGAAACCCCGGGCGCTCAGATCGGGCAGTCGCCGGCTACGATCTCGGCGACGTAGACGCTCAAGTTCTCGCGCCCCGGGTACAGGCATGCAGACCGCCTGAGCTGACCGACTGATCTTGATGATCTATTTATCGCTCTGTGGCTTTTGGATGGGCCCATTACGGTAAGGGTTGTGCATAACATCCGTGTCATCAAATGCACCGAGCACCGTGTGGGCTTCAACGTCGATGGCCTCGCTTGTTGCACCAGCGTTAGCGGTCGTGCGCCAATCGCTCATTCTGACCTTTGTATTCGCGTTGTCTGTCCAGAAGGCTAACGCCACGATGGCATACACAGCAAAGGCAGCCCAGAATCCCCAGAACAAAAAGAAGTCTGGCAGCCCAATCGCCCAGCCAGCAATACCGATCACGGCAGTGACACATGCGGCCGCGTGCGTGATGCCCACCGCTTGTCCAACACTGAATTGCTGCTCTTTGAGCCAGTGATAAATGCGAAACTTGTCGCTAGCGCTCCACCCGCGTCCGGTCATGACTCTGCGAATGGCATAGAAACAAAGGTCGGTAAGCGGAATCGCCACGATCCACATGAGCCCGCCAATGCCGATGCCATCCGATCCAAACCCAGCGTGCACTTGCAGCCATAACCAGCCAACCACCAGGCCGAGCATCATGGCGCCGGCGCTGCCCAGATACACCATGGCCAGCCGTCTGCCGGGGCGGCGCAGCGTGTAAAAACTAACGCCGAGCAAAGCACCCAACATTGACATGGCCACCACGGCAAACGCTGGCATAGGCCAACCCTGAGCACCACCCGCACTCAGGATGAGCGCCACAATCAGCAGCGCAACTGTGCTGATCAATGCCTGACCATCGCAAAGGCCATCGGCACGGTCAATCGTTCTAAAGCCCATCGCAATGACACCCACCACCGCGACGGAGAAGGGAATGGCCAGAATACTCAGCGGAATCGCAAAAGGACCAAACAGTTGTCCGGTTGACGTAATGAAGTGTTGCCCGCCAATCACTGCGGCAGCCGCACCGGCGGCCATGCCGGCGATCCAGAAACGCCGGCGTACTGGCATGCGGTCTTCAACCACACCAAGCCCGAACACCACCAGAATGCCCACGATCAAACCCCATGCTTCGGAGGGCCAGTTCGCAATGGTACCGGCGGCCACGAGACCCAATAGCACTGCTGTGCCGCCCATGTACGGCACGGGCGGCATCACAACATGCCGAATGGCCTTCTTGTTCTCATACACCCAGCCCAACCTCTCGCCGAGTGATGCCAGGGGCGGAACGGCCAATAACACCACAACCAGCGCAATTAGCAGCGCTGGTAAAAATTCAATCAGGATCATGCCAAGTGTCGCAGGTAAATATTCAAACAGCCAGGCCTCGCCATGCGAGTGAGCGATTGTGCCCAGCCACTCCTCTCTTATGTCACAAGGTTAGCGCCCTATTCGCTGCCTGGCCAGCATATTTGCGTTTGATTTTTTTTTACCCGACTGGTTAAGCAGTTGGCGTGCAGTTTGTCGCTGAAGATTTTGCGGGTGGACGATATAACCGAGACCTTGTTTGCAAATGGGTCGCTATGTATACGTATCCACCGCCTATTACAGATAGAAAGCTTCGCTTCGCGATGATCGGTTGTGGCCGTATCGCAAAGAACCATATCGATGCCCTTCAAAAGCATGCTGAGAATGCATCTGTGGTGGCGGTCTGTGATGTGGATGAGCAGGCGCGTGCAACGGCAGGCCGGCAGGTAGGCGCGCCTGCCTATCGTTGCCTGGCAGACATGCTTGCCGCCGAGCGACCGGATGTTGGTGTGTTGGCAACGCCTTCGGGGCTGCACCCCGGACAGGCCATAGCACTTGCTAATGCCGGCGTGCATGTCATGACCGAAAAGCCCATGGCCACCAACTGGTCGGATGGCAAACGCATGGTGGCGGCTTGCGACGAAGCTGGCGTACGCCTGTTTGTTGTTAAGCAAAACCGGCGTAATGCGACCTTGCAGGCCGTTAAACGAGCCATTGACCAGGGCCGCTTTGGGCGCATCTACATGGTCAACGTCAATGTCTTTTGGACGCGCCCACAGGCGTACTACGACAGCGCTAAGTGGCGCGGCACCTGGGAGTACGACGGTGGCGCGTTCATGAACCAGGCCAGTCACTACATAGATCTGCTTGATTGGTTGATTGGACCAGTCGAATCCGTGCAGGCCTACACCGCAACGCTAGGCCGCAATATTCAAGTGGAAGATAGTGGTGTGATCAGCCTTAAGTGGCGCTCAGGCGCGCTCGGCTCGGTCAACGCGACGATGCTCACCTATCCAAAGAATCTTGAGGGCAGCATCACCATTTTGGGCGAGAACGGCACCGTCAAAGTGGGCGGCGTTGCCGTCAATGAAATTACCCACTGGGAGTTTGCGGATGAGCGGGCCGAGGATGCCGCCATCAAAGATGCGAGCTACCAAACGGACTCGGTCTACGGATTTGGGCATCCAGCCTACTACGAAGACGTCATTGGTGTGTTGCGCGGCGAAGCAGAACCTTCCACTGACGGTCGTGAGGGGTTGAAGTCGCTTGAATTGCTCGTTGCCTCCTATCTCTCAGCACGAGACGGTAAGCGGGTGTCTTTGCCGCTGGATTACTGACCGTGGCGCCTGTTGTTCATCCTAGCGCCATTATTGATGACAGCGCACAGATCGGCGATGGCACGCGCATATGGCATTGGGTTCATGTGTGCGGTGGCGCCTCGATCGGTGAGCGGTGCTCGCTAGGGCAAAACGTTTTCGTTGGTAATGACGTCACGATTGGCGATAACGTCAAGATTCAGAACAACGTGTCTGTTTACGACGGGGTCACGCTCGAAGACGACGTTTTCTGTGGCCCTAGCGTGGTGTTTACCAATGTCATCAATCCACGCAGCCATGTTGTGCGCAAGCACGAATACCGCCTAACCCGGATTGAGCAAGGCGCCACCTTAGGCGCTAACGCCACCGTTGTTTGTGGCCATACCGTGGGCACTTACGCCATGGTGGGCGCCGGCGCTGTCGTGACGCGAGATGTGCCTGCCTACGCGCTGATGGCGGGTGTGCCAGCGCGCCGCATTGGCTGGGTATGCGCGTGTGGCACTCAGTTACCAAAAACTGAGGGCGCACAGCAATGTCCGGAATGCCATGCCCGCTACACCGTGACGGACCAATGCCGACCAGACAAAACAATTTCCCAAAGCGAAGCCTTGCATGAACGCACCTGAACAACGGCCGCTGATGCCGTTTATCGATTTACAAGGGCAGTACCAACGCCTCAAAGTAGATATTGACGCTCGCATTCAGGCTGTTCTGAATCATGGGCAATACATCATGGGGCCGGAGGTCTATGAGTTAGAAGACAAACTCGCCGACTACACCGGGGCCAAGTACTGCATCACCGTAGCAAGCGGCACTGAGGCGCTGTTGATCAGTCTGATGGCGATTGATCTGCAGCCTGGTGATGAGGTGATCACGACGCCGTTCACGTTTGCAGCGACGGCTGAGAGCATCGTGAGGGCTGGTGCTCGCCCGGTGTTTGTGGATATTGAACCAGACACCGGCAACCTGAACGCCGCCTTGATTGAAGCCAGCATCACCAATAGAACCCGCGCCATCATGCCCGTTAGCCTGTATGGCCAGCCGTGCGACATGAAGGCAATTAATTCGATTGCCGAGCGCCACAACCTGGTTGTGATTGAAGATGCGGCACAAAGCTTTGGCGCAACCATTGATGGGCGTAAGAGCGGCAACCTCTCAGCCATCGCCTGCACAAGCTTCTTTCCGAGCAAGCCATTGGGCTGCTACGGCGATGGCGGCGCCATCTTTACCAGTGATGAGGCCATTGCCACTGCCTGCCGACAAATACGGGTGCACGGCCAGAGTGAGCGCTATGTGCACAGCCGGATCGGTGTCGGGGGTCGCATGGATACGATTCAATGTGCTGTCGTACTTGCCAAGCTATCGGTGCTTGATGAAGAAATCGCCCAGCGTCAGCATGTTTATCAGTGCGCGCTAGAACAGAGCCAGAAGTCGCTGAGCCTGTGGCGACCCACCCACCTGATGAAGGGCAGAACCAGTGCGTTCGCCCAGCTCACCTTGATGGCGCCAAATCGTGACGAAATCGTGCAGTCGCTTACTGAAAGCGGTGTGCCGACGGCTTTGCACTACCCCAAGCCACTCAACCAGCAAGCAGCTTACGCTGAGTTTTGTTGCGGTGAATGCTGTCCAGTTGCTCAGGCACTGGCCGATCAGTGCTTCAGCTTGCCGTTCTCTCAGGCGGCTCTGAATTGCCTGCCAAAGCTAACGAGCCCACATCATGCTTAACCCGCACGAACATAAGCTTGGTGGTTTTTCTGAGAATGATCAGACCATCGATTTCTACCTGAGGGTGCGCGAGTTACTGACGCCAGACTCGGTGGTGTTAGATATTGGAGCTGGCCGGGCTGGTTGGTTTGACGACGATCCAGTCAAGACACGTCATCAGATTAGGCATCTCAAGCCGCTGGTCAGTGAACTCATCGCGGCTGATGTTGACCCGGCGGTGAGCAACAACCGGGCGTCAACTCAAAATATCGTCTACGACGGCAAGTCACTACCGCTTGAAGATCAATCGGTTGATGTAGTCATTGCAGACTATGTCTTGGAGCATATTGACGACCCTTCTGCATTCAAGGCTGAAGTGAGCCGAGTGCTCAAGCCAGGCGGCTACCTATGCGCCCGGACGCCACATAAGTATCACTACATTTCTATCGCCGCGCGCCTGGTCAGGAATGCCAGCCACACAAAGGTGCTGGCGATTGCGCAACCTGACCGCAAAGCTGAGGATGTGTTCCCGACCTGCTATAAGCTCAATCGCATGAGCGATGTGATGGCGAACTTTAGTCGTTGGAAAAACCACTCGTTTTTGTCTCGAGCTGATCCTGCCTACTACGGCGGCAGGCAATGGGCTTACCATGGGCTGTGGATGGTTCAGCGTCTCATGCCAATTTGGTTCTCCGGGACTTTGTTTGTGTTTCTTCAAAAACGCTGAGTCGCGTTAGCCGGTGTTGCTGAGTGATTAAGCGTTCGGCCAAAGAACACTCATAAACGAATCGCTCATCTATCTTGAAACCCCATCTCATCAGAAGGCTGATTGGCATCAAATTTGTGCGAGATGCGCACTGGTTGGTGCTGAGCGCCGTTCTGGCAGGTGCTGCTGGCTTGGCACTGCAGGCGATGGTGGCCAATCTGCTGAGCATTGCGGACTTAGGGCTTTACGCGCTTATCGTGGGGGTCTACAGCATCGTGGCGGCTGGTAGTGCCATAGGTCTCGATGCAATGGTGATGCGATGGTCAGCAGCCTTTCTAGGCGAATCGGGTTCGCCATCAATCGCGCACAAGCGTCAACTTGCGGACAAAGTCGGTGGTGCGCTCATGATTGTTGCGGCCACCTCAGGTGTTGCGGCCGCATGCCTACTGGTCGTTGTATGGGGCTGGCCAGATTTAGTGGGATCAGAGGAAGCTTCTCAGGCCTGCCTCGTCCTAGTACCGGCGGCCGTAGTGTTCAGCCTGAATAAGGTCATAACGTCCGTCTTGATGGGGTTGCGAGAGATTTTTTCGTTCGCCGCTATCCGCGTTGCCCGGGCATTGATCTTGATCGCGGTGACGAGTCTTGTCTTACTCAGTAGCGATGCGTCGGTAATGGCAGCATTAGTGGCCTATCCCATTGCAGAGGCGCTTTTGTTTGTCTACCTCATCGGCAGGCTTTTGCGCCGCGAATTGGTGCGCGTTCCCGCGAGACATTCACTTCCCTGGTCGGCCTGCAAAGCGGGTGCCTTTATCAGTGTCACCACACTACTGGCAGAGCTGGGAAAACAATTACCGGTTGTGGTGGCGGCCTTTTGGTTGTCACTTGAAGCCACCGGGGAGGTGGCTTTTCTGGTTGCGGTTTCACAGGTGATGTTGTTGGTCTCGGCTGCCGTCTCCAGCAATGTCAATCCAATCATCGCCGCCCGATGGTCTCATGGGCAACGCGATGAATTGCTGGGCGAAATGAGCCGAATTTTCAGGGTCATGATTTTGACCGCGCCGATTTTGCTAGTGGGAGCAGTTTTTGTTTACTACAGCTTATCGGCCTTGATCATGCCTGCGCGGTATGTCGATCTGGCATTGATTTTCGCCGGGTTCGCACTTGCCGCGAGCTTGCGGCACGCGCTGGCTTGGCCGGGCTTCATGTTGGTTTTGATGGATAGGGCCAAATCAAACACTCTCAGGGTAGTCATCACGCTTGTCCTTTCGGCCCTATTGCTTTCAATCGGGGCGGTACTGGCTGAGCTCAGCGGTTTGGCAGTTGCGATGGTTGCCGCAGTCGCTATTCAAGTCTACTTACTACACATTTTCGTGAAGTGGGGCATAGCAATTGACTTGTTGGGCCTCGCGGTCAAGTCGTTAGTGAAACCGCAATGACTCTCGCCACACTCACGTCACCTTACACAATAGGCAAGCTGACCTATGGATAGGCCATTAGACTTTTTGATTATTGGCGCGCAAAAGGCCGGCACGACCTCGCTCTGGCACGCCCTGAGACAGCACCCAGATATTTTTCTGTCGCCAGCAAAAGAGATTCACTTTTGGTCGCATGATGAATTTTGGAATCTAGGCCCGTCTTACCTAAACCCTTTCTACGAAGATCTTGGTGATGAGCGAATCATTGGCGGGTCATACGCTCACTTGATGTTTTTACCGCAGGCACCAGAGCGAGTAACGTCTTACAACCGATCGATGAAAGTGCTGGCTTGCCTGCGCGATCCCGTCTCTCGTGCTTATTCTGCCTATTGGTTCGCACGTCTAAACGGTTGGGAAACGGAACCCAGTTTCGAGCGCGCCATCGAGAAGGAATCCACCCGGTCGGTCTCGGGCGGCCAAGCCTATACAGAGTTAACGTATTTGAGTCACGGTTACTATGCCGAGCAGTTGAATCGTTGGTTTGATTGCCTTGGTCCAGATCAAGTCATGGTCATTGACAGTCAGGAGCTCAGTACTCGTACCAATAATGTCGTGCGCCGAGTGACTGATTGGTTTGGCGTTGAACCAGTCAACACATCGATAGAACACAGTCCGGCAAACGAAGCTGCCGCGCCACGCTTTGCGCTGTTGCAAGCAATCGTGATGAAGGAGAACCGCGTTAAGCGTCTGTTTCGGCAGGTCACATCGCCAGCATTGCGCTGGAAGATTCAGAAAAACGTGACTGAACCGCTGTCATGGTGGAACCGCAAACCACATCAGTATGCGCCGATCAATCCCGATACTCGTGCGCGGCTGATCGAACACTTCGAACCCCAGACCCGACAACTCGAATCAATGTTAGGCAAGACCTTCGAACACTGGCGCAGTATTGGGAAGACTTAGCAAGGGCTCAGACAACATGAAGAAAGTCGTCGTTACTGGCGCTAGTGGGTTTCTCGGTTTCGCGCTGACGCAAGCTCTGGTTCAGCAAGGCGTAAAAGTGGTCTGCCTATGTCGAACCTGTCCGCCTGCACTCCAGGCGCTTGGCATTGAGTGGCATGCAGTAGATTTGGCAAACCAGCCCGTCGCATCAGAACTTTTGGTTGGAGCAGAAGTCATTTTTCATGTTGCCGCGCTGACGGGCTTAGCGGGGCCTGCCAAGCGATACTGGCCAACTAATGTCGATGGCACCACCAAAGTGTTGGCAGCGGCCGAAGCGGCGGGCGTGACAAGACTCGTCTACACCAGCAGCCCTAGTGCCGTTTTCGATGCCAAGCCGCATCAAATGGCCGATGAATCTCTGCCTTATCCACCCTCGCACTTGTCTGGCTATGCGGCGTCCAAGGCCGCTGCCGAACAGCTGGTACTGAACGCCAATAGCAAGCAACTTCGCACGGTCGCGCTACGGCCCCACTTAATCGTGGGCGAGAACGATACTCAAATCATTCCGTTTCTGATTGAACGAGCGCGCTCAGGGCGTTTGGTGAAAGTAGGGGCAGGAAAGAATCTCGTTAGCCTGACCTACATCGATAATGCGGTTCACGCGCACCTGGATGCTGCTCAGGCCCTTTTAGAGCGGTCAGAATGTCGAGGCAAAACCTACTTCATCAATCAGCAGACGCCAGTAAATCTGTGGGATTGGGTTGAGACGCTTTTGCAAGCGCTCGGTGAACCCGTGCCATCACGGCAGTTATCAAGCCGCTCGGCCTACGCGCTGGCCACCATACTTGAAGTGATCTTCGGTCTGCTGCCTGACAGCGTGGGTGACCCGCCTCTGAATCGTTTTCTGGTCAAACAGTTCAGCGTAGATCACTACTACGACATCAGCGCCGCCAAGCGCGATATTGGCTACAGCGAGCGTGTGTCTATTGAAGAGGCAACCCACAAGATTGTTCAGGCGTTCAAAGCCAGGGCGTGACGCAAACCCGTGAAGCAAACCCCTAGCGACTCAGAAAGTGAGGCTGGCTAGCCCAATGGAAAGCCCGGATGCAGGTACCGCTATGAAGAGATCGTCTCCACGCTGTAACTGTCCTTGCTCTTGTGCCTGACAAATCGCGGCGGGGATGGACGATGTGACTAGGTTGCCCCATTCTGGATAGACCGAAACAATTGGCGTGTCAGGCGCGAGCTTTTGGCCAAGCTCCACATACGGGCGATAAGAATTGGCATGGGGTAAGAAAACCGCAGCGTTTTGCAGAGCGGCCTTTTCAGACTCAATCAATCTGGCAACCTGGCGCCATCCGGATGAATACAGACTGTCAGTGTGGCAGGCAAAAACTCCCGGCCTTTTTCCCTGGGCGTCGAGTTCACCCATCTGCCAATCGGACCCCTTCGGAAACATCAAGGGAAACAAACTGAGCTTGGCCAGTGAGTTGTCGGCCGCCCAGGTGAATTTCCAATCAGATTGTGATGGTTGCAGGAGAGTCGCTGTAAACCCTGAGCCAACCGTCATGCTGGCGAATGACCAGGTGTGATCATCAAGCGACTCAAAGCTGAAGGCATCTGAGCCATAGCCAGTCCAGCGGCCACAGGCCTCTGCCGTTAGGAGCAACACGGTTTTGACCGTGCCTGAATCGAGCATGGCTTGTGCGACAGAGGCAGCGCGAAGCCAGCCGGAGCATGCCTCCGACACATCAAAGCACATGGCCCGTCGAATACCCAGCGCGTTAGCCACCAGACTGGCCATTGAAGGCTCGAGCGTCGTTCGAAAGACGCTCGCGTATATGACGCAGTCAACTGACGCTATGGGTGTTTCGGTGCTTTGGCAGGCTTGCTTGACGGCGCGCTCTAGGTGATCAAACCAGGGCTCATCCGCTTGAAGAAACCGCCGGTTGCGTAGGCCCGAGCGAGCCATCATGTTCTCCAAATCATGCAGGACCGGCGTCAGCGCGTCGCCAAATTTCGCTCTGTTGAGCTGGTCGATGTGCTGAATCATCGCTTTGTTGGAGATTGATTCTTGGGGAACAGATGCTGCGATAGATGCGATTCTCATGCGCTCAATTCTCTGCTCCCGGTGCGGCGGGCATTGCACGACATCTGACAATCGTGGATCTGGCGAGTAATCTGGGTGGGTTACGCCAAAGCATTAAGCGGCCTCTTGCCCACGGGTCACGCAAGGCAGTGGGCACTTCAAAATAGGTTCCAATTTGATTGACCACTTGAAGCTGGCAGGTCTCAAGTAAGCGACCCAGCGAGGCACGGTTCCAGGAAAACAAGTGCCCTTGGGTGTCTTTTGCGCCGCGTAACTCATTAAGGAGTTCAACCCAGTAGTAGGGATTGGGTACCGAAAGGAGCAGCTCGCCGCGGGGTGAGAGCAGCCGGCTCGCCTCGCGCAGCATGGCGCCCGGTGATGACACATGCTCCATCACCTCTAAGGCAAAGATGCGATCAAAGCTTGCGCTCTCAAATGGCAAAATTTGTGTGATGTCAGCCTGAACAAAAGTCGCTTCAGGCCATCGCGCCCGGTTGCGCTCGATATTAAGACTGGCAATGTCTACGCCTGTGTAGGCGATGGTGCGGTTTGCATTGGTCTCGAGCAGGCTCGGTAGAGAACCGCGCTTGCATCCGAGATCAAGAACTCTACCGTCTTTGGGCAAGTCAGTCAGAGACAGTGCTCTTTGGTACCGAAGTTGCCCGAGCTTGTCGAGGGGGCCCTGATTGCGGGCGGACGATTCATAGAACGCCTTGAAATTGCCCTTAGCGAGAGGCTCGTTCTCAGATTCGGTTTTCATGCTTTGTCCTGACGCGCTGAACTGGGCGCGTGGGGGTAAACCGTTTGTGGGTTTGCTGGCGGCGATTGGGTTCTGTTGAGTAAGACGAGTCTGGAACGCGTAAGAAATTTCAGCAGGCCCAAAATACGACCAGTGCGAGCAAACGGTTCGCGGGCCCAACGATAGGCCCATTCAAGGCCGCACGCGATTAACCATCTAGGCGCCCGGTTCAGCCGACCGGTAAAAATGTCAAAGCTTCCGCCAACGCCCAGATACAAAGCGTTGGGGTGTGACGCCTGGCACATTTGGATAAAGCGCTCTTGTCGGGGCGAGCCCATCGCAACAAAGACGACGTCGGGTGAAAGGGTTGAAATTTCACGCGCGATTGCTTCGGATGATTCGTTGCCTTCAAAATAGCCGTTTCGATAGCCGACGATTTTCAAACCTGGGTAGGTGGTCTCCAATTGGGCGACCGTCTCGTCGATGACGGACTGAGTTGCGCCAACTAGATAGAAGCGTTTTGATCGCCAAAACTGATCAATCAGGTCAAGCCAAAGCTCACACCCCGGAATCTTAGGCGCGAAAACCCGGTTCATAGCGAACCTTGCCTGAACCGATACGCCATCGATAAAGCCGATATTGTCATTGATGAACGACTGCATATCGGGGTCATTACCGATGACTTTTTCAGCGTTGATGGCAATCAATGCGGTGTTTCGATGGCGAACATGCGAGACTAACTGTGCGCGTGAGGCAAATGCGGTGACCATCACACCGTTTATGGTGGCGCGAACGGGCGCGATCTTCTTCATCGGACCATCCCAGATGCGCCCGCTTGTGCATTGAGGCTATAGCACGCCAGGGCTCTGAGCATGAATGCATTGCTCCAACGCAGATAAGGCACCTTTGACACAAAAAACTTTCGCCGCTGATAGAAGAACGAGCCGTCTGCTGCCTGCATATGCGTGAGCGTCCAGTTCAGCACTTGCTCAACTGTTTGCTGATGCTGCTGAAAGCAACCAAGCGCCGCAAGCGTGACCGGTAGCTGCGCTGGGCTATGGATGTCAATTGGGAACGGCCGCCCCGGGTAGTAGTTAGGGCGCCCGTCGCGACCAAAAAAGTTTTCCAGGTAAAAAGCCAGGCCGGTTGATATGGGAGCATCCAATTCGGCGCTTGCAAAGGTTTCGCGATAAGCCTGTAGACCTTCAAGCATGAACCCGGTGTGAAAGCTGTCAATCCAGTTTTGTACCGGATGAAGCCCATACTCCCAAGCGCCATCGCTTCTTTGTCCCGCCAGAGAGGCAGCGACGACATCATCGGCCAATGCTTTATTTTGTCCGTCGGCGTCGCGACTGAACGCCCTGCATAACACTCTTGCCCCCAATAGCGAGGCGTTGTAGACCGTGTCGTTCCCCACCAGCGGGCTATACGAAAGAAACACCCCATCTGAGCGTGATGTTTGATTTAGATCGTGTCGTATGAACCGGGCGGCGCTGCAAATCAGGTCATCCAATCGAGGGTCTGAAATGATTTGTTGGGCCTCATGCAGTGCCTCAACACAAAAAGAGGTAACCACGACGTTAGGCGTTCCTGCTGGAAACAGGAACAAGCGTCTGGCCTGCCAGTCGAAGTTGTAGCCCCAGCAGGCGCCCGAGTAGCCAGGCGATGCACATGCGACCAGTTGGTCGACCAGTTGCCTGATGTGCTGGCTAATACGATCCAGTGCTTCACCTGAGTCACTCGTCTGGCGAAGCAGTCGGTAGCGATGGACCGACGCTGAGATCAGCAACGCGATTGCTTTTGGGTTGGCCGTTTTCGAGATACCCACTAACGGACGAAAATTGATTGGGCTGAGTTTGAACAGTTGAATCCAAGCCCACCTCGCCAGATCCCAGTGCTTCAAGGGCGTTGCCTGAAACAGACGCGAGGTCAGACCATCGTAGGGATCCCACCCGACATAGGCATCAGCCGCGCAAAACGTATCGAGCCGACGATAGGCCTGCTCAAATCTTTGCGACGAGTCAGAGTGAGGCATAAAACCTCTCGACCGACTCCGCGCGATAGTTTTTCAATGAGTCAGGCTCGTCATTGAGGCTAGGGTTGAGTCGGGTATTAGCCGCTTCAACGATGCTGCTAAACAAGGCATTGGGTTTTGCCGTGTCGTACAACAAGCCATTTACACCGTGCTTGACGAACTCGCCGAACGCAAACCGGTCAGGGGCAATCACGGGGCAATCGTTCCAAAGCGCTTCAAGCGTCGTTAGTCCAAGGCTCTCCGCCTCGCTTGGCGATATCAAGAGATCAATCGCGCGATAGAACTGCGGCATGTTTTCTGGCAGGTAGGGGGAGTGCCAGCTCACATGATCCAGCGAAGCGTCTTGGAGCTCATGATGACGAATCATGTGCCACTCGATTGGTCTTTTCAGGGCGGCCTCTAACTCAGCGGTGCGCGCAACGAGGGTGCGCATCGCGGGGAAGCCTTTGGTGCTGGTCAGATGACCGGCAAAACCAAGTCGAAGTTTTTCGGTCTTAGTGTTCTTGTTGTCTTGCGCAACCGTATGCGGATCAAGGCCGCCACTGGGGCTGATTCGGATCTTGTCGGTCTGACACTGCAGCGCCGTCGCAACTTCCCGAGCGAAATACGCAGATGGCGCAATATGCGTTGCTTGTAGGCGGCGAGCAATGGAAAGACTCACGCGGTTGATTCCCATGATTAGTCTCGTGGCTCCGCGTAATTCGCTGCCATGCCAATGCACCCAAAGCGGTTTGCCGCTGGGATGGAAAACCCATAGTACTGGCGCAATGGTGTTCACGTGGTGGGCATAGGTCACATCAAACCGGTTTGACCGGAGGTGCTTTGCGAGGCTGACCCAGTAGTGGCCGTAGGCAAGTAGTTTTGCCAGGCGGGTCTGAGCGTGAGCGAGGGTTACCACCTGAACATCAAAGCCTGCCGAGACTAAGCGTCTGTGGATTCTCAGCATGTAACCGCAGCGGGCCGGATGTTGTTCATCCGGGTAACCATTGTTAATCAGTAAAAGCCGCCTAGTGGCGTGGTCGCTCGGCATTATCTTGGCTCGCCGGTGGCGGCATCAAGTCGTTGAATGGAGCGGCGGCGAACGGTGCGCGTCTCTGAACGAGACAGAAGCAGGTAAAGCACCCCAACGACTGGCGCCAGCATCGTGTTGAGCAACACGTGACCGGCGAACAGGCTATGGGCTAGCAGTAGGCCAATGGTCACAAGTAAAAGAAAGTCGCCAAATGCGTACGAGCCGCGCCATCTTCTGTACGCCCGCAACGCAAGCATCGGATAGATCAGCAGTAAGAGTGTGCCGAGTACCCAGCCGTAGCTGGAGATCATGTCGTGGGCGTCTGCCTCTGCCAGCCGGATCGTTCCCAGGCCAAGATACTCACCAATGAAGACCATCGACCCGGTCATGCCACGGCCAGTCAGGTGTTCTATGAAATTGAAGTCACTGATCGAGGCGGCTGCGGCAGTTAAGAGGATTGCGCGTGGGTTGGCAATTGCATTGAAATCCAATCGCGCCAGGAAGTAACTATCGGCTACTTCCCGTAGGAACCAAACTCCGAGTTGGACGCTTGAGGTTGCCAAGACAAGCACCAGTCCGAAGTAGATCAGCGGCTTGACCGACACGCGAAGTCGTTTGAACCGTCGTCTAAAAATCAGATGGGTAAAGGTGATCGCAAATAGGAGCGGCACGCCGAACAAGGTTGCGCGCGAGCCGATGAGTAGGGCACCAATGCCGATGATGGCGGCAGGGAGTAGGTAGATCAGTCTGTCGGTGTGGGCCAGCCACCAAAAGCAAATGCAAAGACAGACAATTAAGGTCAGGCCAAGGTCGTTGCCTGCCTTAAAGAAGGCCTTGGTGCCAAAACCATAGTCGGCCCCATACGAGGGCAATCCGAATCCGCCATAGAACGCCAGTACATTGATGGCGGCAACCAGCAACCCATAGGTAATGACAAGGCTCACGATCCAGCCGGTATCGATCTTGTCCCGGATTTCAGCCATGAAGAGGATGACAATCAATAAGTAGGCAATCTTGATGAAGACCGTTACCTCGGCGACTAACGAGAACTCAGGTACTTGTAGCGCCCAGAATGGCAGGGCGAGAACGAATCCCAGCATCGCTGCAGTGGCAAAACGGAAGAACGGCTGATCGCGAGCCTTCAAAACAAAAGGCAGCAACAAAGCAATCATCGCCCCGCGGTAAGCCACGGCAACCGGTAAGTGAACACCGTGCCTGACCTGCCAATAGCCATTTATTTGGTCAACCACGATCGGAAACAGAATCAGCGCAATAACCAGCCATCGCAGCAGGGGGGTGGCCGGGTTAAGTCGCAGAGTGCCCGCCATGTAACTAGTGGCCACGCTTGCTTGATGGGTCGGGTTTATCAAACCCCCACACAAGGCGCACCTGATTCGCCTGGAACCTCTGGCTGTGGCGGGCTGCCCATCGGTCTAGCCGGTTCAAAGCTATGGCAAGGCGCCCGTGACGCAATTGGCGGCTGATTCGGTTAGGGAGCAGCTTGCCGGCGCCTCTATGCAGCAGGTATTGGAAAAAAGAGCACCGACGAAACCACGCCTGCCCGCCTGCGGCATGGATGATTGCTTCAAGCTCAGCTTCTTTAAAGCCGCCTGTCTCTGAGAACCGAAGATCTTCCGGCGAAATGCCGGTTTTAGTGTGAGAGACCTGGCGTAGCCGACCGAGTAGTCCTGTCTTGAGCGAATGCCAAACGGGCGAGTAGGCATCGTCATAGAACACCGCACGGCCACCGGGCTTCAGCACGCGACAGACTTCACGGATAAACCCGGCCGTGTCGGGCAAATGGTGGACCATGGCGTAGCCGTAGATAAGGTCGAGGCTGTTGGCGAGCATTGGCAGCCGCATGGCATCAATGGCGGCGAGTTTGAGTCTGTCTGATTGCTCTGCCAGGCCTGGATGCTTAAGGCGATCTAAGGCCTTCGATGACAGATCAGAGTAGATGAGCGTGGCCGGTAGCTCATTGAGCAAGTAAAGCTCTTTGTCTGACGCGCCATTGCCAATCAGCAAAACATGTTGGCCTGAAATACTGCCGAGCGCATTGAGGATCAACTCGTTTTGAGGCGCATCAGGGTCTTGCCAGTGAGCGCGCAAGGCATCGGCAGACAGTGCGCCTGACTGACCTTCGGCGTAGGCGGCGTTATAGAAACTGGCTTCCTCGGAATGATGTTCCGGCCCAACAAAATCGGCGACGCCGTCTCGAACAATGCGTTGGCCACATTGCGGGCAGTAGTCTTGCCCTAGGGGCAAATCATGGCTGCAGGCCGGGCACAAACAGATGACAGGGGAGGTCTGTACGTTTGGGGGAGAGTCAGAAATTGTGATCACCGGGGCGCATCAGGGAAGTCCGTCGGGAGCGTATCTCAGTTTGCCAATTCAGTCGGTGACGGGCGCCACATGAGCGGCAGACGATGATTGAGTGTTCGGTGCCGGATAGACGCAGATACGACAAAAGCGACTTCGCAATCCAGTCAGGAGGCAATATAGTGAAGTTCTATTGCTGCTCAATTTCGATAGCATAAAGGGTGGTGTGTCTTCTCGGTATTAGCGTGCCAAGCAGATGCCCAGATGAACTAGCACATGAGTCTTTTCGGTCGAAGCTGACAAATCTCACAATTTCTGTCGCCCGCCCAAGGGTGGAACCGTCCATAATTCAGGGGACAAATCACAAACCTAGCAGTTTTCTCTACTACTCCAACTGCGGCCCATCTTTAGCAGGGACCGCCGGCTGAGCATGACCGATCAAAGCCCCATTCCCTTGTCAGTGCCCACCATCGAGGGCAACGCTTGGGAATACGTTAAGCATTGCCTGGATACCGGCTGGATCTCCTCCGCCGGTAAGTACGTGGGCGAGTTCGAGCAAGCGATAGCTGAATTGGCTGGGGTTCCCCATGCGGTGGCGACCGTCAACGGCACCGCCGCATTGCAGATAGCCTTGCTGGTGGCTGGCGTGCAGGCTGGCGAGGGTGTCATCGTGCCGAACATGACGTTCGTCGCATCGGCAAATGCCGTGTCGCATTTGCATGCTGTTCCCGTGTTTGTGGATGCTGAGCGCGCCGGATGGCAGCTTGATATTGATCTGCTCGAAGACTTTCTGGCCAACCAGTGTGAGCCCCTGGCGCATGGTGTGAAAGGCCCGGGTGGTTTGTTGATCACCGCCATCTTGCCGGTTCACGTGCTGGGCAATATTGGGGACATCGAGCGCCTGTGTGCACTGGCCGAGCAGTACAAATTGACGGTCGTGGAAGACTCCACCGAAGCACTTGGTTCGACGAGTTATGGACAGTCGGCTGGCACCTTTGGGCGCCTCGGCACATTCAGCTTCAACGGCAACAAGATTTTGAGCACGGGTGGTGGCGGCATGATCGTCACTGCCGATGAAGCGCTCGCAAAGCGAGCCAAGCATCTCACCACAACAGCCAAGACCGAAGCCGCAGAGTATTTTCATGATGAGGTTGGCTACAACTATCGCCTCGTGAATGTGCTTGCTGCTATCGGATTGAGCCAGGCAGAAGTGTTTTCGAAAACGCTTAAGACCCGTCAAGCCATTGAAAAGCGCTACCGAGATGCCTTGACCGGTATTGGGGACATTCAGTTTGCGCAGGTGCGCGCAGAAGTGAGCCCAAACGGCTGGCTGACAACCTTCACCACGCAAAAAATGCGCGCCCTGCTCGGCTCACTGCAGGCCGCCGAAATCGACTGTCGCCCCATGTGGGTGCCGATGAATCAGTTGCCGATGTATGCGCACAACTTATATGTA
>JBGCFG010000103.1:0-3934 GCA_045106815.1 Burkholderiaceae bacterium
ATGTCTTTCAGCAAAAACTGACCGGGGACAACCGATAACGCAGGGAATCCACCAAGGCTTGCTTCCCACACCGGCGCGGTGACTAAAAAGCTCGCTGTCACGGTGAAGGTAACAACTGCTGCCGCTGCGCCGACCACAGCCAGTGATTTGAACTTTGCGCCCAGCACCAAGGCGACGGCGGTCAGAATTTCTACCGACCCAATCAGGTTGGACGCGGCTTGCACACTGAACACGCTGTAGAGCCAGGCAGTTAGCGGACTTGAGGACACAAGCCCTTCGATAGCGCCGGCCTCATAGGCTGTGAACTTCATTGCACCGATCCAGGCGAGCACGATCACGATTGAGTAACGCAGTGCGACATCGCCAAAGGCACTGACGCCGGCTGAAAAATCGGCAGAATCGGAGTTTCCGGACTGAAGAGATGGATGGCTGGAGGGAAAAGTTGCACTCATGATGGATTCCTTGTGTTTGATCGACGTAGATTGCTGACTAAGATTTTTGGTTGAGTTTTAAGCGGGCACTGCAGACAGGCGTTGCTCGAGCCGGCCCGAACGGATGGCAGCTTCGAGATCGCTGTTGCCACCTAGATGGCCACCGCCAATGAAGATTTGCGGCACCGTGAATTGCTGGCTGCGGGTGCGCATTTCAGCTTCCAACTCTGGGTTATTCGTCACATCAACTTCGTGAAAGGACAATCCAAGTTTCGTTAGGCTCGCCTTGGCTCGCTTGCAGTAGATGCACCAATTCTTTGTGTAGATCTCGATTTTCGGCATGGCTGGCTCCGTTTAAGTTGGGGCCTTCGGGGTGAAGGCATGGGTTAACTGTAGTCCGCCCCAAAAAGCCTGTTAATGCCTAATGATCTTCGTTTATGACATCATTCGTCTCACTTAAGCCCACTAACCTGGATCATCAGCATGGACGTTCTGAGTGAAGTCCTCACCTCGCTACGCGCCACGGGCACGGTCTACTTCTGTGACCAACTGCCAGCGCCGTGGACCAAATCTTTTAAGGATGAGCAACGCGCCAGCTTTCATCAGATTCGTCAGGGTCAGTGCTGGGCCCACCTGCCAAATGAGACGGTGCATCTGAGTCCAGGCGACCTCATCTTTATCGGGCCGGGCATCCCCCATCGCTTAAGCAGCCATCCTGATGGCCATACCCCAGAACAGGTCGGATCACCGGAAACGCTGTTGCTATGCGGTTACTGCTCATTCAATCGTCAAGCGCAGTCGCCACTGGCGATGGTGTTTCCCGATGTCAGCGTCTTGCGGGCGCAAGACCTTCTGGAGCATCACTGGCTCAACGGTGTCATGTCTCAACTGAGCCATGAGCATATGGAAAACTCACCCGGTTCTGCCGTCGTCGTTAACCGGCTGACTGAAGTGCTGATTGTGGAACTGGTGCGCATTGGGTTTGGCCAGTCGGAGCGCCTGCCGCTGCTACGAGCACTGTCTGATAAGCAGGTTGCTGCCGCGCTTGAGCATCTACATCAGGATCCGGCGCAAGCCTGGACAATTGAGTCTCTTGGTCAACAGATCGGGCTATCGCGCGCGGCTCTCGCCAGGCGTTTTCGAGAGTTAGTTGGTGAACCGATGTTCGTCTACTTGACCCGTTTGCGCGTCGAGCGAGCACAAGCTTTGTTGCGTGACAACGCCGAGCCAGTTGGCATGATCGCCAGTCAGGTTGGGTATGAGTCAGAAATAGCGTTTGTAAAAGTGTTTCGCAAACACACCGGCATGACGCCAGTGGCCTGGCGAAAGCGGACAAGCTAAAGCATCGTATAGCGCAGTCCGCTAGGCGGCTGGCTTGATTAGCGAAAACCCGAAGTCTTTGTTGTTTGGCACTGAGTCAATGGTGACTGGCTCAAAACGATCACCCAACAATTTGGTAAATGCTTCAAAGACCTCAGGCGTGTAGTAGTGGATGTGAATGGAATATCCGCGAGCGCGCAGGTCTTCGGGCGTGTTGTAAGGCGCCGTATAAGCGCACCAGCGATCATAGTGCGCATCATTAATCTCAAACCGGCCGGCATCACGTTCGCGCAAAAAGTCTTCGGTACTCGACAAGGGCTGACGCACATCGAACGTAAAGCGAGCATCAGGAATTGCCCCGGCAATCACACCACCCGGCCGAAGTTTTTGATGCCAAACTTCAAACACGGCGAGCGGATTAACCAGATGCTCAATGACATGGTTTGAGAAAATGAAGTCAAGCGAGCCGTCTTCTATCGTGCTGAGCTCATGCGCGGCATCAACGATATAGTTTTGCCAAAGAGATGACATCGCATCATTGTCGCCATGCTTTTTCTTGTAGCGCGCGGCCCACTCATCGGCTGTGGCTTGTTCGACATAACGCACCGAAACGTCTGCGGCAGGCCGCACAAACGGATTGGACCCAGGACCCACTTCGATGCCGGTGCCCTTGAGCAAGGGCAGAATGCGCTGGCGAGGATTGAGCAGCTGACCGGTACTCAGCAAAAGCGGACCGCTATCACTGGCACTTAGTCGCAAATCGAATTCACCGGCGGCGCCGTCAAACGGTTCAAGGTCGAACTTAACCGCCTGGTATTCGCTTGCGTTTTTCGGCTCCGTCGATTGAGATTCAGCTCCAAAAACCCGCCGGGTAACCGCCCCCAAGATCCGACTGGCAGCTGATTGTTTGGCAGGCGAGGTTTGTCGCGGCTGGCCGCCAGAGGCGCTGGTCGCAACATGACCAATGGCCTGCCATGGTGCATCGCTATGGGGACGCGCTTCTATCGTCAGGGCGCTACCGGGGCTGCGACTATTGACCACCGCCCAATACGGGTCTGGCCCGCGGTCGCGCCATACGGTGAAGTCACCCGCCTGGGCGAGTTCAACGCACCCCCCGGGCTCAAATGCGACCGTCCGGTGCCAATGCCCCGACAATTTCTCTTCTGTTGAAACCACCTTGTCACACGCGACAACGGCGCGATCCTGCCGCTTGATGAGGTCGTATAAGTTCATATCGCGATGATGAGCTAAGTCAGAAAGAACATAATGAAGGCCATCAGCGCTGACAGGACAATCGTTGACATCAGCGGCACTCTGACCTCGCGCCCGAATAGACGCAATGCAAAATCACCCGGCATTCGACCAAACCCGAGCTTGCGCAAGGTACTCTCCAAGCCAGAAAACAGGATGAGCGCCAGGACTAGGGCAATCAACCACTTGAGCATGGCTCACCCCAGGTCTACGCCAGGCAGACCGAGCGCGCCCGTGCGATTGGCCCGACTAAAGGCCGGGCCGGGATCGTCCACCTGGCTGGCAAGCGCAAGCACTTTGAATAACTCACCCATCTCAGATTCACTGACAAGCTTGTGAACCGCCTGTGTCTGACGGGTGTATTCAGCGGTCTGTTGTACCGGCAATTGGCTCAGTGCGTCGAGCAGGCCCGCATTGAGCAGGAAGTTACCCTGCGATGTGTAACCGAGCGTGCTTAGCCCGGCCGCTTCAGCAGCAACCGCAATCGCTGAGAAATCAACATGAGCTGTGATGTCCTGCAAGCCGGGATACCAGAGCGGGTCATGGTGAACCCGATGCCGGTAGTGACATGCAAGCGTGCCGGTTGCCCGTTGCGGGTGAAAGAATTCGCTGGCAGGAAAACCATAGTCAATTAGAAGCATCACCCCGTGGCGCAAACGCTCGGCAACCGTGCGGGTCCAGCCCGCAGCCTGCTCGCCTAACTCGGACGTGTAGCCGTCTGGCCAGGCACCAAACTCGATCGCTTCGGTCGCCTCACCGCCCCAGCCGCTGCGCGCCAGTGATTTCCGGACCTGACGTTGTAATTGGTCATCGGCACGGCGTGACTGCCAGGCCAGCGCAGCATCCCCGTGTCCGCGAATCAAGCCTTTTTCGAAGATGACCCCCTCATTAACCTCAAACAAGCGTACCGGCATGGCGTCGAGCAGCTCGTT
>JBGCFG010000104.1:0-12919 GCA_045106815.1 Burkholderiaceae bacterium
TGTATCGCTTCGGGGTGAATTTAACTGTGCGGCTTACTTGTATAGGGAGGGGGTATGAGTCTCGACAGTCTTCATTGGTTGGATTCATTCGAAACACTCAAAGAGATTGCATCGGAAGATCGGGAGCTGATTTCTCGAAATGCATCATTTAAGAGATCTAAGCCTGGCGACATTGCTTATTCGGAAGGGGATTACTGCGAAGCCTATGTCATTCGCTTGACGGGCTGGTCGCGGGTGCAACGGACATCAGAATCTGGACGAGGGATTGTCTTGTACCGAGTGGGGCCGCACGAAACGTGCGTTCTGACTACTTCGTGCCTGGTTGGTAAGTCGACTTACCCGGCAGAGAGTATTGTTGAGGAGGAAACTCTAGACGTACTCATCCCGAGTGCGGCGTTCGAAGCATTGCAGGATCGAAGCGAACCGTTTAGGCGCTTCGTCTGGAATAACTATGGACGCCTGATGAGCGATTTAATCGTGCTCATCGAAGAAGTGACGTTCAGGCGAGTCGACATTCGCCTGGCGCGATGGCTTTGTGCCAAGGCTGTTGATGGCCAAAAAATTGAGACTACCCATCAGGAAATCGCCGTTGAACTTGGCAGTGCCCGTGAAGTGATCAGTCGATTGCTCAAAGACTTTGAGCGAAAACAGTTCTTAAGCCCGTCCAGAGGGCAGATAGTCATTAGCCCAGATTCTGGTATGCGCGCATGGGTTGCAAGTTCTTCATCTTAGCTTTTGATTGAAGGCCCGCTGTGGCTGTCCATTGCTGAGTTCAAAGTAGCCAGCGCGTGACCACAGCCCCCATTCCAACGACAGCATCAGCGCCGATCACGAGTGGATTCTCTGCAGACCCCTGACGGAGAATCGCGCCGGCACCAATATAGGCTCCGTCGTCAATCTGCACATTGCCATTGCACTTTGCCGCTGGGCCAAACGAGACGAAGTCGCCAATGATGCAGTCATGCGCCACGTACGAGTAAGCGGCAGCGTCACAAGACTCTGCAATCAGCGGGCACTGAGCCTTGCGCCGTTACGAGTTACACATCAATCAAAAAGATCAGCCTGAGCGCCAAGTGTGCCTGGTACGCGAAACTGTGAGGTATCCATCGACGTTCGGTCGGTGTTCAATTCCAAGCGCCGAGCGGCGACTTTGAATCGCTGGGCAATCATTTTTGCGTATGGACCGGTGCCGCGCATCCGCACGCGGAAGTCAGCATCGTAGTCTTTGCCGTCGCGCATTTGTCTGACCTGGCTCATCACGTGGTCGGCGCGTAGCGGGGCATGTCGGCGCAGCCATTGCACAAATAAATCGCGTACTTCGAGTGGCAGGCGAAGCATGACGTAACTGGCAGAGCTTGCACCCGCTTGCTGAGCGGCGGTCATGATGTGCTCCATCTCTGTGTCATTGAGTGCGGGAATCAGAGGCGAGGTGAAGACGCCCACCGGAATGCCTTGATTACTCAGACGCGCAATGGCTTCCAGCCGGCGTGCAGGTGTTGGCGCTCGCGGCTCTAGTGTTCGGGCTAGCTCGGTGTCCAGGGTGGCGATTGAGATGTGGACCCGGGCAAGGCCTTTGGCCGCCATCGGTGCGAGGATATCGACGTCGCGGCTTACCAAAGCTGATTTGGTTGTGATGCCAACGGGCACATTGAATTGCGCGAGCACTTTGAGTACTTGGCGCGTGATTTCAAGCTTGCGCTCGATGGGTTGATACGGATCGGTATTGGCACCCAATGCCATGTGGCCCGGCTCGTAACCTGGTCGGCTCAACTCAGCGCGCAGCAGGTCGGCGGCATTGGTTTTGGCGAACAGTCGAGTTTCAAAGTCCAGGCCCGCAGATAGTCCAAGCCTTGTGTGAGTGGGCCGCGCATAACAGTAGACGCAGCCGTGCTCACATCCCTGGTAAGGGTTGATTGACTGATCGAAGGGCAAGTCGGGCGAGGTATTGCGGCTGATGATCGAGCGCGCGGCGGTCATGGTGACTTCTGTGCGCGGGCCGTTGTCTACGCCGCTTGCCTCACCTTCAAGGTCGTGAGGCGCGGCCTCAGACAGATGATTCAGAAACTCTGTATCAGGGGAGCGCTCAAACTGACTAAAGCGCGTGATGGCATTCGAACCCGCACCGCGTCCTTTCAGGCCGAGCCCGCGATGCAGGCGGATGATTGGGAGTGACGATTGATCGGACGAGGACACGCTTGGTCTCCGGAATCAGGAGACCGAAGCATAACCCGAATACTGGATATATATCCAGTATCAACTCTGAGCCAGATAGACTCTCTGGCTGGCTTATTCCACCGTGACGCTTTTGGCGAGGTTGCGGGGCTTGTCCACATCCGTCCCTTTAGCCAACGCCACGTGATAGCTCAGCAACTGCAAGGGCACAACATGCAGGATGGGGCTGAGTGCGCCGGCGTGATCCATCAGGTTAATGACGTTGACGCCGTCTTCAGGTTCGATGTGCGTGTCTTTGTCAGCGAAGACAAAAAGCTCGCCACCGCGTGCGCGCACCTCTTGCAAATTGCTTTTGAGCTTTTCAATCAAAGTGTCGTTGGGCGCCACGACAACCACCGGCATGAAGCTATCAACGAGCGCCAGTGGACCATGCTTAAGTTCACCAGCAGCGTAGGCTTCGGCGTGGATATAGCTGATTTCCTTAAGTTTCAGCGCGCCTTCCATCGCAATAGGAAAGTGCACACCGCGACCCAGAAACAAGCAGTGATGCTTAGGAGCAAACCGCTGAGCCCAGTGTTTTACGATTGGCTCGCACTCAAGCACATTGTTCATGGCCGCTGGCAGGTGACGCAGTTGTTCAATCAGCTCGCGCTCACGTTCGGCTGGTAGCCGATCGCGCAGCTTGGCCACCACCATCGTGAGTGCAAACAGGGCGGCCAACTGAGTCGTAAATGCTTTGGTCGATGCGACCCCGATTTCCGGCCCCGCACGCGTCAAAAAGCGCAGCTTGCTTTGCCTAATGAGCGCGCTTTCGGGCACATTGCAAATGCTCAGGGTATCGTCCATACCGAGCGACTTGGCATGTGCGAGCGCAGCCAGTGTGTCAGCTGTTTCGCCAGACTGCGAAACCGTGACGAGCAGTGTATTGGGCTCAGCGACAGAGTCACGATAGCGGTACTCGCTCGCAATCTCGACATTTGTCGGAATACCGGCAATCGATTCGAGCCAGTACTTGGCCACCATCCCCGCATGAAAGCTCGTGCCACAAGCCAGGATCAAGATGCGTTCGGCGCGGGCAAAGATTTCTTCGGCCTCGGCGCCAAACAAGCCAGCCGACAAGGTGCTCGCGTTGATGACCATCTCGAGCGTATTGGCGATGGCGCCAGGTTGCTCAAAGGTTTCTTTTTGCATGTAGTGGTCGTACTGACCCAACTCCACGGCATCGGCTGACAATTGGCTTTCAATAATCGGCCGCTCGCAGGGTTGATCATCGGCGTCGATAATCTTGTAACCCCCCGGTTGAATCTGAACCACATCACCTTCTTCGAGATAGGCAACATGCTTGGTGACCTGTAGCAGCGCAGAGGTGTCAGATGCCAAGAAGTTTTCGCCCTCGCCAGTGCCATCCTTGCCAACGCCAAGTAGCAGCGGTGATCCCTTACGAGAGCCAACGACCGTATCGGGCTCCGACTTGGAAATGACGGCGACCGCGTAGGCCCCTTCCAATTCACGGACGGCCGTGCGAGTCGCGTCGAAAAGACTCATGCCCGAAGACACATAGCTATGCACTAGGTGAGCAATGACTTCGGTGTCGGTTTCAGACTCAAACTGGTAGCCAGCTTCTTTCAGGCGGGTCCGCAGGGGTTGGTGGTTTTCAATGATGCCGTTATGAACGACACACACCTGATGTTCATCTGAAATGGAGGCATGCGGGTGGGCATTGCCGAGCGTCACACCGCCGTGGGTGGCCCAGCGGGTATGGGCGATGCCAGTGACTGAATCTGAGCCAGCTTCGTCAGTCTTTTTAAGCAGGTCAGCGACCCGCCCAACCGCTCGAACCCGCTCAAGGTCGCCATTTAAAATGGCAATGCCAGCAGAGTCATAGCCCCGGTATTCGAGTTTGAGCAAGCCCTCGATCAGGACAGGAACAATATTGCGCTGAGAGACAGCGCCGACGATACCGCACATGATTGAACTCCTGGCTACTTTTTCTTGACTGGCCGCTGCCAGCCATCAAGACTTCTTTGTGGCGCACGGGTAATGGTCAGTTGATTGGCCGGCGCATCTTTTGAAAGCGTGGTGCCAGCGCCGAGCGTGGCACCGCGACCCACCCTGACCGGCGCGACAAGTTGTGTGTCGCTACCAATAAACGCATCATCTTCAATGACGGTCAGGTGTTTGTTTGCGCCATCATAGTTGCAGGTAATGGTGCCGGCACCGATATTCACGCGCTGACCCACTTCGGCATCACCGACATAGGCCAAATGGTTGGCTTTGCTGCCTTTGTCCATGCGCGTGTTTTTCATTTCAACGAAGTTACCCACATGAGTTTGCTCGCCCAGATTGGTGCCCGGCCGCAGTCGGGCGTATGGGCCGATGCGGGCTTGCGCACCGACCGTCGCAGATTCAATATGGGTGAACGGCAAAATTTCAGTGCCCTCGGCAATGCTCGCGTTTTTGATGATGCAGTTGGCACCGACTTTGACGCCATCGCCCAACTCGACTTTGCCTTCAAAAACGCAGTTCACATCAATCAGGACGTCTCGCCCGCACGAGAGTGTGCCGCGGATATCCAGCCGATTCGGGTCCATCAGGTGTACGCCGTCTACCATCAGAGCATCGGCCGCATCTCGTTGATAAATGCGCTCGAGCTCGGCCAGTTGCGGCTTGCTATTGACGCCGTTTGCCTCCCAGTCTTTGGCCGGGTGGCTGGCCACAACGGCAACACCATCGCTCACGGCCGCCGCGACAATATCGGTCAGGTAGTACTCCTGCTGGGCATTCTCATTGGACAGGCCTGCCAGCCAGCGCTTAAGCGCCGGCGTGGGCGCCACCATGATGCCGGTGTTGATCTCGCTAATTTTCTGCTGGTCAGTCGTTGCGTCTTTTTGCTCAACGATACTGACAATCTGGCCGTTCTGGCGCACGATGCGCCCATAGCCGGTGGGATCATCTAGTGAAACGGTCAGGATGCCGAGCTTGTCCGAGCCTGCTGCCTCAATGAGCGCCTGCAGAGAGCTGGGGCGTGTGAGTGGTACATCGCCGTAAAGTATTAGCGTGGGGACCGACTCATCAAGGGCATCGGCAGCGCATTGCACCGCATGGCCAGTGCCAAGCTGAGGCGCCTGTTTAACCCAGCGTAAATCCTCCGCGGGCATGGCGGCTTGAACCGTTTCACCGCCGTGGCCGTACACCACGACGATTCGCTTTGGCGATAGACTGCGGGCGCAATCAAGAACGTGGCCCAGCAACGGTTTGTTGGCCAGGCAATGCAGCACCTTGGGCAGGTCGGACTTCATACGCTTGCCCATACCGGCAGCGAGGACGACAATGTTCACAGTTATGAAAAACCTTTGCAGATCAGGGGGTTATAAGTGATGGTCCAGCGCCTAAAAAATCTTATCACGCACCGTCCGGGCACTTGGCTAGTAATTTTGCTTTGCGGGTTTATGGCAACAGCCTGCTCAATGACGCGGGTTGGTTACTCGATGGCACCGACCTTGGCGAAGTGGCAAATAGAGGACTACGTCACATTTAACGATCAACAGCAAGGTTTGGTCGATAAGCGCATCGCGAGCGTGCACGAATGGCACCGAAAGACCCAGATTCCGGACTATGTGGCGTGGCTCGAGTCGGCGATGCAGCGAATTGAGCCATTGGCCAGGAACAACACAAATGATGCCGCTCCGAACGCTATTAAGGCCGACAGTCTAACCGTTGAAGAACTAGCCAAGTGGCGTGAACAGGCATTCGGCAAATTCGAACCCATGTTCCGCGAAATTGCCACACCGTTTGCGGAAATCGTGATGACGCTTACACCGGCACAGCTTGACGAAATACAGGCTCAAATCGAGGCGCGTAATAAAGAGTTGCGTGAGGAGTATTTCCCCAAAGATGCGGATCGCGCCCAGGACGAGCGCGTCGAACGCTGGCAAAACCGACTGGAGTTCTTTCTCGGTGACCTCACCGAAAAACAGCAGGCATGGCTGGATCGGCGCGTCAGGGCATTGCCGTCGACCACTGGCTGGTGGGAGGGTCGCCTCAGGCGTCAGACGCGCATGATGGCGCTGTTGCGCGAACTTACCGCTAGCCAGCCACCGCTGGACGAGGCGGTTGAGCAAGTCCTGGCAGTGTTCAAAGACTTTGGTGAGCCAACCAATACCAGCGAGGCCGAGCGACGCGCACAGGTGAGTCTGCAGTCAGATCAAATGCTGGCAGATCTGTTGTCGATCGGCCCTGCTCGACAGTACCGACACTTGCGCGATCTGTTTGGCGACTTTGCCGCCGATTTGAGAAGCATTGGAGATTTACCCTCGGCTGGGTCTGCCCAGGCCCACTCTGCGCGAATCGTCGCCCGGCTTGCTGCGCGGTGGGCGCCTATGCCATTGTGATGCGGCTTTCTTGGTCATGGCCGTTGCGCGTCTTTATCGTTTTGTTCTGCATTAATGTTGCAAGCCCAGCGTTGGCAGCGGCTTCTCGCGATACCGTCAGCGAAGAAGTGGCGGCACTGTTAAGCGGCCTGTCTGCGTCGACTTGTCTGTTCTATCGCAATGGTCGCTGGCATGAGGGGCCAGCAGCTGCGACCCATCTGCAGCGCAAATTTGACTACATCGCCGAGCGCCGAACGCTCCAAAGTACCGAAGAATTCATCGAGTTGGGCGCTAGCGAGAGTTCATTTAGTGGCCGGGCGTACCAGGTGCGCTGTGGGCAGGCCGAGCCCCAGTCGAGCCAGAGCTGGTTGCTGATTGAATTGGCTAAATTAAGGCAGGCCAGGGAAAAACCGGCCAAGAGCGACAAAAGCGCACAATGACAAGTGCAGCGCCGATGCTGCGCCCCCGATTCGATTGCCATGACGCAAACACCATCCGTTGGGCTGTCACGCCCGACCTCGCTGCTGCTCAATGTGGCGCACGCACTGGATCATCTTTTCCTGCTGATTTTTGCGGCGGCTGTCGCCAGCATTGCGATTGACTTTGGGTTTGATCGCTGGGAAGAGTTGATGCCGTTTGGCGTCGGTGCATTCGTCTTGTTTGGATTCGGATCTATTCCGGCCGGCAGTCTTGGTGACCGTTGGGGCCGCCGCCAGATGATGCTGGTATTTTTCTTTGGCATTGGGGCCTCATCCATTCTGGCCGCTTTGACGCAGGGGCCTTGGCAACTGGCCGGCGCACTCGTGCTGATCGGCGCATTCTCATCCATCTATCACCCGGTGGGCATTCCCATGCTCGTGCAACACGCCAAGCGACCGGGCATTACGATTGGCATTAACGGTTTGGCGGGCAACCTAGGAATTGCCGTGACGGCAATTCTCACGGGTTATCTGGTAGAGGCTTTTAATTGGCGCGCAGCTTTTGTTGTGCCGGGTGTCATTAGCATTATCTGCGGGATCTTGTTCGCGATGAGCGCTGCCCCCGAAACTGAGCCGCCGACCAAGCGAAAGCAAAAAGCGCCTGTTGAGCTTGAGCCTTCCATGTTGGCGAGAGTGTTTCTCGTGATGACGGCTGCTGCCATTACGGGCAGCTTGTTGTTTAATTTCACGACCAACGGGAATGGCCAGCTGCTGGCTGAACGCATGCGTGGCCTGATTGATGATCCCTCAACGCTTGGTCTGTTGCTTGGTGCGGTTTACGCGATTGCGTCTTTTGCCCAGTTGGTAGTCGGTAATTTACTTGACCGGATGTCTCTCAAGAAACTGTATCTGAGCATCGTACTGGCACAGGTGCCCATTCTTGCACTGGCCGCCACCGCTCAAGGCTGGACGCTTTACGCGTTGTTGATTCTGGTGATGGTGCTGGTTTTTGGCGCGATTCCGTTTACGGATGCCATGGTCGTGCGCTACGTAGATGACCGCATGCGCTCTCGAGTGACGGGCATGCGTTTGGCAGTGTCGATGGGGATTAGCTCTTTAGCCGTTTGGTTGCTGGGGCCGGTGGTCAAGGCCGGCGGTTTTTCATTTCTCTTGCTCTTAATGGCGGCCATTGCAATGGCGACCTCTTTGCTTGTTTTATTTCTGCCGTCTGAAAAAGCAGCTCAACAATCGGCTGGAAAAGTACAGACTGACTCGTCTATCGAGCAGCCAAGTACCTGATGCTTTGCGTATGCCTGACGCGCGCGATTTGCATTTCTATTAACACGCACTTTGCAAAGACTTGAAAACTCGGGTGTACGCGCAAGCCTACCGACAGTGTGTCCGGGCGTTCGCATTGATGCGCTAAGCGCTTGATTTTGCTTGCGCGAGGTACAGAGCCTGTTCGCTCGCATCCGGGTTAATCAACCAACGACACTAGGGAAGTCCCTGAAAAACTGTTCGACAAGTTTTGCGAGAGTTTGCGTTTGTCACGTCTGCGCATGAAGCAGTCGTTGTAGTCTGCTCGTCCGGTCTGGTTTTCTCTCTCCTGGGTTTTCTGGACCGACCCGTTTTTCGTAGGAGGACGAAAGATGAAAACCAACCCTACGCGCGAACTCGCCGCACAGCATTCGCCATGATGAATTCTCGAAAAATCATTTTGCGGGTAGCAATCGCGACGATCATTGTCATTTATGGCCAGCAGAGCTACGGACATCGCCAGCAGGATGCCGGCTTGCAGACTAAGCCGGCTATCAACAAGCCGACTGTCAACAACCCGTCTGCCAAAGAGTGGCTAAACGCGCCAGGCAAGCGTCAAACAAACCTGCGCCGACCTTAGCCAGGCCATATCGCTAGGATTAGCGGCTTGAACATCGGCCATAGTGCGATCGCGGTTAGCAAGAGCACCAGAGCGGTCAGCATTTTGAGGGATCGCTGAGTGCGCTTTTGTTCATCAACAAGTTGAGCAACCACGCGGTCATTTTTCTGAATGGCCTGCGCTGCTGAAGGGGCTGACAAGGCAGCATAAACCAGGCGCGGAATTTGCGGCAAAGTTTGCGCCCAGCGCGGTGCTTCATCTTTAATCTTGTTCGCCATCGCTTCAAGCCCAATCTGCGAACTCATCCAGCGTTCTAAGATCGGTTTGGCGGTCACCCAAAGATCCAGATCAGGGTCGAGCTCACGCCCCAGGCCCTCAATGTTGAGCAAGGTCTTTTGTAGCAAGACCAGTTGCGGCTGAATCTCGACATCAAACCGGCGTGAGGCCTGAAACAGTCGCATCAAGACCAAGCCAAGCGAGATCTCTTTAAGCGGGCGATCAAAAAACGGCTCGCAACATGAGCGTACAGCTGCTTCCAGTTGTTCGACACGCGTGTGGGCAGGCACCCAGCCTGACTCAATATGCAACTCTGCCACGCGGCGATAGTCGCGCTGGAAAAACGCCAGAAAATTCTGGGCGAGATAGTTTTTATCGAACTCAGAAAGGGCGCCAACAATACCGAAGTCAAGCGCGATGTAGCGGTTGAACTGGTCGCCTTTGTAGCCCACCAGGATGTTTCCGGGGTGCATGTCGGCATGGAAGAACCCGTCTTGAAAAACCTGCCGAAAGAAAATCTCAACGCCATCGCGGCTTAGCTTGGCCATGTCCATGCCTGACTCACGCAGGCGGTCCATGCGGCCAATGGGAATGCCGTGCATACGCTCCATGACGAGCACGTTGGTTGAGCAATAGTCCCAGTACATCTCCGGGATCATCAGCAAGTCGGAATCGGTGAAGTTGCGCCGCAACTGATTGGCGTTGGCTGCCTCGCGGATGAGATCAAGTTCATCATGCAGATAAGTATCAAACTCTGAGATCACTTCCAGCGGGCGCAGTCGCCGCGCATCGGCGGAGATCCGCATGAACTGCGCACCAAGCACTTTAAGCAGTGCCAGGTCGCGTTCAATCACATCAAGCATGCCCGGGCGTACTACTTTAACAGCGACCTCAGTGCCATCACGCAGCTTGGCAAAGTGAACCTGGGCAATAGAGGCTGACGCTATCGGCTCGTCGTCGAACTCAGCGAACATCTCGGGGATTTTTCGCTTGAGCCCCTTCTCAATCACATTGCGCGCCAGTTGTGCTGGAAACGGTGGCACATGGTCTTGGAGCAGCGCCAACTCGTTGGCAAGGTCTTCGGGTAGCAAGTCGCGGCGCGTGGATAAAACCTGACCAAACTTCACAAAGATCGGGCCTAGACTCTCCAGCGCTTCGCGCAGACGCTGACCGCGTGGCGCGGACAGGCGGCGACCAAAACGTAGTATACGAACCAGGCGCAAATGCCAACCTTTGCCAGGTTTGCCAGTAGGGCCGGAGGCAACTATTTCATCCAGGCCAAATCGCCAGACGACAAAGAAGATTTTGAGTAAACGAAGAATGCGCAAGGCTCACGGCTCGGACGAATCAGATAGGGAAGGGCTAAGCCTAACGATCTGAACAGTTTGTGTTGAAGTGGGGTCGATATCGGATGCGGGCAAGCCGCCTGCCAGCGTCGGGTCGGGGTCAAAAGCCAGATCCTGTTCACCTGTCCAGGCGTGATCAGTCGCTTTGAGCCCTACAAAATCGAAGTGATCTGCGTCAAGCAGATGGGAGGGGGTGACGCGGGACAGCGCGGCAAACATGTTTTCAATTCGCCCCGGATAGCGTTTTTGCCAGTCTTGCAGCAGGCGCTTGGTTTCCTGTCGTTTGAGATTGGGTTGTGAGCCGCACAAGGTGCACGGAATGATAGGAAAAGCCCGCCAGTCGGCGTACGCCTGAAGGTCTGCTTCGGCGACGTTGGCGAGCGGCCGGATCAGCACATGCTTACCGTCATCTGATACAAGCTTGGGCGGCATCGCCTTTAGCTTGCCGCCATAAAACAGGTTCAGAAAAAAAGTCTCGAGAATGTCGTCACGATGGTGTCCGAGTGCAATCTTGGTCGCACCGAGTTCGCCGGCTACGCGGTACAAAATGCCCCGGCGCAATCGAGAACAGAGCGAACAGGTGGTTTTGCCCGGTTCTACCAAGCGCTTCACGATGCTATAGGTGTCTTGGTTTTCAATATGAAAGGGCACATCCAGCGCGCGCAAATAAGTGGGGAGCACTTCTTCCGGAAAACCTGGCTGCTTTTGGTCAAGGTTGACAGCGATGATCTCAAAGGAGATCGGCGCACGTTCGCGCAGCGTCATCAAAACATCAAGCATGGCGTAACTGTCTTTGCCCCCTGACAGGCACACCATGACCCGATCATCGGCCTCGATCATGTTGTACTGGGCAATTGCCTGACCCGTCTGACGCAGTAGCCGCTTGTGCAGCTTGTTTCGCTCATAACGATGTTTGCGATTGTCGCCTGTCTCGGTCATGCGCCTTGCTCCGGCTCGAGGTAGCTCACATCTCGTTGTAAGCCCAGCATGTGCTGCCCACCGTCAACGGTCAGGTTAACGCCGGTGATCGCGGGTGAGGCGAGCATAAAAGAAACTGCGCCGACGATATCGGCCGAGGTACTCGATGAGTCGAGTAGGGCGGTGGCGCGGTGAGTGGCCTCAAACGCTTCGTCCGATTGCAAATAGCTCGGCAAAGTCAGCCCTGGCGAAATGCCCACAACTCTGAGTTGCGGGGCAAACGCCATGGCCATCATTTTGGTCGCCCCCAGCAATGCCTGTTTGGTCATCGTATAAGAGAAAAAATCAGGGTTGAGCCCTTCAAGCTTGTGATCCAGGATATTCACGACAGCGCCACGCGCCTCTGGCGTCAGGCTCTCATGCAAACGCTGAGCGAGTCTGACCGGCGCCATCAGGTTGGGATTCAGGTGTGCTTGCAGCTTGTCTGCATTAAAGCTTGCTGGCGCGTCATGCTCAAAGTGCGAGGCACTGTTGACCACTGCGCGCAGCGGCCCAAACGCGAGTGCTTTGTCAAACAAGGCATCCACTGCTGCCTGGGTGGACAGGTCAGCCTGGACAGCCTTGGCCTTGATGCCAAGTTGCACCAGATCGTCCACCGTCTGCCGGGCTTCATCAACTGAGGCGTGATAGTGAATCACGACATCCCAGCCCTCAGCGGCAAGACCGAGGGCAATTTCCCGGCCAAGACGTTTTGCCGCACCCGTCACAAGCACGCATCGCCGGCCGTCAGCATCTGCACTGCAGCCAGGCCGCCTGCCTGCGCTCGCAGGTGTCGCTGGTCGGGAAGAATTTTGGGGGTCGGAAGGAGGAACGGAGCTCGACATGAACCAATTCTACAATTGAGAGATGGAGACACTGCCCATACCGGAGAAAGATGCCCTGCAGGCTAGCGATGCGTTGCTGGCCAAATTGCGGGCTCGGGTGCAGTCGGCGGGCGGATGGCTGGGTTTTGATGACTACATGAACGGCGCACTCTATGAACCGGCGCTTGGTTACTACAGCGGTGGCTCCCGCCGCTTTGGCGCTGAAGGGGACTTTGTCACAGCCCCAGAACTCACCCCCTTGTTTGGCCATTGTGTCGCCCGGGCTATTGAGCCCTGGCTGAGCCAGACTGACAGCCGAATTGTCGAATTCGGCGCAGGCACAGGCCAGCTGGCTGCCCAGGTGCTGAACGCGCTCGACCGGCTGGGGTCTGCCCCGAGCGAGTACCTGATCGTTGAGTTGTCTGCGCCATTGCGTAGCCAGCAGCGCCACAACCTTGAGTTGCTGGCGCCAGGTCTTGCGCAGCGGGTGCGCTGGCTGGATGGTTTGCCAACAGTCATTGAGGGCGTTGTATTGGCTAACGAGCTGCTCGACGCCATGCCGGTACGCTTGTTTGAGGTTAATGAGGGGGTCATCTTCGAAAAAGGCTTGATTCGCGGACACGGGGATGCTGCGCTGGCCTGGCAGTCACGCCGTGCCGATGACCAATTACAACGTCAG
>JBGCFG010000105.1:0-24497 GCA_045106815.1 Burkholderiaceae bacterium
GGCCAATGCGCTGAGCAATGGTGTGAGTCAGTTGCGACAGCTCTGCCGTGCCGGGTGCTTTGACCCAGGCAAACCGATCAAGCTTCCCACCACGATCCACGTAGACACCATCGAGGAATAGCATGTGAAAGTGGATGTTGAGATTGAGCGCACCACCAAATCTCTGTATCAAGGTCACGGCACCGGTATGAGCTTCGGACTTCTTGTGGCCTGCTTTATGGATCAAGTGGGTTGCCAGTGTGCGGTATACGATGCCCAGGACTTTCCCCATGACCTTGGGCTGGCTGGCAAAGAGAAACCAGAGCGGGTGAGGAACGCTGAGAACCCACTGGCGTATTGGCCTGTGGGGTAGTACCGGGCGGCGTTCCGCTTCGTCCACTGTTAAGCTACGACATTATCGCGATGGACGAATCACCTTACCAAGTGCTTAAAGAGGTTGGGAAAACGCCCCAAAGTCAATCTTACATCTGGGTGCAACGAGGCGGACCGCCTGATTGCCCCATTATTCTTTATGACTACGACCCGAGCCGATCACAAGATGTGCCATTACGCCTGCTCGATGGGTTCAAAGGCTATCTACAAACTGATGCGAATGAAGGTTATGGAGCGGTGTGCCGAACCAACAAGTTGGTCTCGGTTGGTTGTCTGGCACATGTTCGTCGAAAGTTCGATGAAGCGTTAAAGGCCCAAAACTCAGTTGACCCGAACAGACTAAAGAGCACATTGGCTGCACAGGCGTTAAAACAGATCCAGGCTTTGTATCGTATTGAGCGGGAAATCAAACAGCTCCAAGCGGAGCAGAAACAAGCAATACGAGAAGAACGTTCAGTGCCGATCCTCAGTGAGCTTAGAACGTGACTGGATACGAGCATCATTGTTGGCCGCCTCGTTCAACCTTAGGCAAAGCCATGAACTACTTGAACAAGCAATGGGATAAATTAACGGCATACACCACTGATGGTCGACTGCGCATTGATAACAATCTTTGCGAAAACACGGTCAGACCTTTTGTTATGGGCAGGAAATCATGGCTCTTTTCTAACTCGGTAGCAGGAGCCAATGCCAGTGCTAACTTATACAGCCTGGTGGAGACAGTCAAAGCTAACGGGCATGAACCCTATGGGTACACCAAACAAGTGTTGACACAACTACCTGCAGCAAAGACACTGGAAGACGTGGAAGCATTCTTGCCTTTTATTCTGCAACCTGCAGCATATAAGGTTGTTTAAAACCGCCTACGTAGCTATAGAGATGTGTGCATGATTGGTGGCCATAAGTTTGTCTCATATTATTAATTCCTCAGATCGAGAAACCACTACTACAAACACACACATCTGTTTTCTAGCGCTGGCGATTTAAATTATTCCTAAAATTTACCATTTTGATTTTTCCACTCTGACTCTGGTGGGATCGCCTCTATAACATCCCAGTGCTCAACGATCAATCCGTCCTCAATACGAAACAGATCGTAAAATGCGACATCGTTGCCTGGTGCTTTACCAAATCGTCCTTCAGCCATTGTCAATACAAAGTTACCACTACCCAGTACCTTATGTAGTTTCTCGTATATCATTACCATGTCATTCGCGGCAAAGTATTCAAGCGCCTTCGATAGGCCGTCCAACCCATCGGCCACAGAGCTATTATGCTGGAGGTAGTTGTCCGCATTTACGTAATCGGTAACTTGGTCAAACTTACCATCAATCAAGATGTCATTTACAAAGGACTCTGCAATTATTTTATTAGCGTCTGTTGTATCGACATTTGTTATCTCAGTAGCGCCATCAAATTGAGTCCGGCCACTTGGGTTGGGTGGGGTAATCTCAGTTAGATTGTCCCAGTGCTCTACGATGAGACCATCTTCGAATCGAAATACATCAAATCCTGCCTTCGGTCCGAAAAAATCGTATTCAGTATGTGTGACCACGTAATCACCGTCTTCGAAGATCCTATGCACCTTTGCCTTGAATCCTCCAGGGGGTGCATTTGCCAGCACTTCACCCATCCCGGCAAGCCCATCGCCAGCGGACAAGTTGTGTTGGATATACTTTTCGGGGTTAATGTATGAGATGGCGTTTTTGTCGCCAGTGTTAAAGCTATCCAGTAGAGCTGCTACTTTGTTTGAGTTTGTCATATCTGCATTTGCATGAAACGTAAAGAGGAGCGAGATGCTAAAGAAGACCGATTTCAAGGTAGCTTTGAGTCTTTTGGTAATCATTTGCTTGTCCGTATATCGAGTGAGTGTCGATATTAGCGTTGCTAGTTGACTTTTCAAACACAAGAAATTCGAATAAACTGTTCTAAATTATTATGTAATGCATATTATCGTGATTGACCAACTCAAATCTCTGGCAGTTTTTGTGTATGTGGTTGAAGAGGGCTCCTTCCGAGCTGCATCTGCCCGGTTGGAACTGTCTCCATCAGTTGTCAGTCATCACATCAATCAACTTGAAAAGAAACTGGGCGTGGCTTTGTTCTACCGTTCGACTCGCACTATTTCATTGACTGAGGACGGTAGCCGATTGCTGCAATCCGCAACTGATATGATTGCAGCTGCAGAGAATAGCCTTGGGATGTATGCAACTTCTGCAGAAAACCGCTTAATCAATATGCGGGTTGCGATTCCGAATATGCTCCAAGAGCACCCCTTATTCGATCGTATAGTTAAATTTGCGAAGATACGTCCCGGTATAAAGCTAATCCTGATGTCATCAGACACAGCACTCAATCTGATTAAGGAAAACGTAGATGTCGCGATTCGAGTCGGCAAACTGAGTGATTCAGAATTTAAGGCTCGCAAAATTGGACAGGATAGGCGAGTGACTGTGGCGTCAACCACGCTTCTTGAGCGCTACGAAAAACTGACACACCCGAACCAACTTTCAACGTGGGATTGCATTAGCTTTTCCTCTGTACCCGATGTCTTTTACTTTAAGAGAGGTAGGTCAAACTTCAAGGTGTGGGGAGTCACTGCCGCTGCCACAGATACCGTTTCAACAATGCAACGCCTTTGCATAGCAGGGGTTGGCGTTGCAGGGCTGCCATATGAGAGTGCTAAAGCAGACATTGATAAGAGAAAACTGATTGAAATCCTGCCTGACTGGAGCAACCACCCATTGGACATTTATGCTTTATGGGCAAAAAATGCAGAATTGAAAAAGCACACGCGCGATTTCGTCGATTATCTTGTGAATGAGCAAAAGAATTGACTTCACCATCAGCCAGTTGTCATCATCAGCCAGTTTGATATGCCAATCGCTTACGACAACCTGCCATTTAGCCGTGAAGAAGCGTTTCAAGATGGAATGCCCGAGCAATACTCGTTCCTTGGCAAGACGGTGCGAGCACACCTGCAAAATGGCTAGCACGGCGTTGTAACGTATGTTTGACTTTCAGCACAAACCTGCGCTACACGCTGAACCAAGGAAGGCACATGAATGAACTTATCTCACTTGTTGGAATCGTTGCGGCGATATCGTTGGGTACCGTGAGTCCTGGTCCGAGCTTTGTCGTAGTCGCTCGAACCGCCGTTGCGAAATCACGCGCGCATGGGGTTGCATCGGCTCTCGGAATGGGCTTTGGGGCCTCATTTTTGCTGGGGCCGCTCTGTTGGGGCTTCAAGGACTGTTGGTTGCAGTGCCTTCGCTTTACCTCGCGCTAAAAGTGCTTGGTGGGCTTTATCTTTGCTATCTGGGGCTTCGAATCATCAGAGCTGCGCGCCAGCCGATCAACGTTGCTATGGAAACCGTGCCTGTCGGTAGATCACTGAGGCAGTCGTTTCTTGTGGGACTTGGAACTCAAGTGAGCAATCCGAAGACAGCGATTGTGTATGCAAGCGTGTTTGCCGCTTTTCTCCCCAGTGGTCCATCTCCGCTGCTTGGGGTAATGGTCTTACTCGCGATATTCGCCATTGAGGCGGGCTGGTACTCCCTGGTCGCAGTAGTATTGTCGGCGTCTAGGCTGAGGCGTGCTTACTTAAGTTATAAGGCTTGGATCGATCGGGCGGCTGGTGCAGCTATGGGCGCATTGGGCTTAGGCTTGCTTTATTCAGCGCGGGACTCGGCACCGTAGGGCTCGCCATAACATCACGTTATACACTCGTTCCGAACGGCTTTCGTTGGCTAAAAATTTGAAGGGAGGGGCCTTGTCAGAATCATCATCCGTGCTCAGTCATGTCACGCTTGGAACCAATGACTATGAGCGAGCAGCAATGTTCTATGATGCGGCGCTTGCACCGCTTGGCCTATCCCGGGTGCCTAAACCTGCAGGCAAGCCACCGATGTATTCCAAAGAGGGGCAAATGCCTCACCTCTATTTCTACCAGCCATTTGATGGCCGGCCGGCGACGTGGGGCAATGGAACGCATATCGCGTTTCAAGCATCATCGCGAGAACAAGTCGATCAATTCTATAAGGGTGCGATGGCAAACGGTGGTGTTGACGAGGGTGCTCCGGGTTTGAGAGAGGGCTACGGGCCGAACTAATATGCGGCTTGTGTGCGAGACCCTGACGGCAACAAGTTACAGGCTGTGTGCTACACCGGTGGCTAGCACAACTGCATTGGCTTCAATGCTTATATGTGGCGCCGGCAAGTCAGCTAAACCGAGCACAAATGCGCTGGAGGTGTCATGTCGATAACGGTCCGCCCGGCACGGAGTAGCGATACGCAAACCGTGGCTAGGTTAGTGCATGCCTTGTTGTGCGAGCTATCCGGTTCGCCGGCAAACTCAGTGGATATCCATTACTTAACCGAGGCCGCCGAAAACCTTTTAGGCCAAGATGGGAGCGTATGGGCGTTTCTCGCCGTCAATGAAGAAGGTCACCCCATCGGTGTGTTGACGTTGAACGAGTGTGCGGCAATCTACGCTGGCGGAAAATTCGGGGAGATTTCCGAGTTCTACGTCAGTCCGGAGTCGCGCTCCGTTGGCGTGGGTCCGCAGTTGTTGGAAGCAGCGGTAAGGTTCGGTCGAGATCGGTCCTGGAATAGGCTGGAGGTTGGTGCGCCAAGCATGCCAAGATGGAGCCGAACGGTCGGTTTCTACCTTAGTAACGGCTTTGAAGAGGTCGGTCCAAGATTAAGGTTTCGGCTTGCGTAGTTCTGAATAGGCCCAAAAACCGATCAAGGCGCCAGCAATGATCTTCAGAGGAGAAATGACGAGTATCGGGAGTCCGAGAATCCACAGCCCGAGCCCGCCCAATAGGGTACTAAGCACTGCCTTAATCCAAGACAGCCAGGGGTAATACTGCGAGGTGAAGACGCCCAGGCTCAGCTCCGAGAACGAACTACTCCCGCCGTACACAATGAGACCTGCCGCGATGATGATGGACAGGTGAACCAAAGTCCCAAGGTTGGAGACCCAGAATACCGTGTGTAGGCATATGCGCATGACATTACTCTGATCGTGGGAAGCCGAACTGAAACATCAAAGCGCTTCGAGTCCCGTCAAGGATGTGACTACTACTGATCGACTACGCCACAGAAACGCACCCCAGTCAGTTTACTAAACTAGGGGGTTCTCGTCTGTCATGTAAATAGTGACGCGTTTGAACAGACCGTTTTCGACGTCAAAGAAGTTGCAGTTGCGCATCTCGACCCGCCCGCCATCATCGTAGGTATTAATTGCAACGAACTGCGATGCAATGGTCTGGGCCTCGACGTCGACAATATGCGTGAAGTCGCCGTGGTGGATAGTGGGCGTATTCATGAAGTCGGAAAACATGCGGCCAATGCCTTCGTGACCATGATGTTCAACATCGGCGGACTGCACGCGTAGCACGGCATCCTCTGCGAAGCAGTCCAGGACCAACTGGTGGTTCTTTCCATCGACATTACTGAAGTACTTATTGACCACGAGGTCAATCAGCTCTTGCCTGTTCAAATTTCTTGCTGGTCTGTCTGCGCCTGGACTGAGAAAAATCACGGGGTGCGCTCCTCTGAGTTGGTTGCTCTAGCCAGCCGGCTCGGAAAGGCTACTTTCCTGGCACAACCGAAATCGCGCCGACCCTGAATCGATTGGCTATTGGGTGAAAAGATTCCCCATTCGTGATTCTTAACTCTGTTACCGGCTTGTCCATTTCAACGGCTACTGAAGCCGGGCCGCCTCGCGTACTTCCGGTTTTGGTTGGCAGTTCACCGGTTCCAATAGTTTTGTCATTTGAGAGTAGCTTGTACGTTGTCGCGCCAGCCTCGGGAAAGTTCTTGTTGTCGGTCACGATTCGATCAATTACGAGTGACTTGACGAGGACCGGCATCGGTTCGTTCTTGCGGTTTGTGAATCGAATAAGCAAGGTTTCGCCGTTGTTCACCCGGTTGCCCGATGTCGTGCCTTCGCCGGCGGGATTGCGATCTCCGTTGCCCTTGACGCCAAGACCGCCAGGGCCTCGCCGACTCACATCGACTGCGCCGCCAAACTCATTCTCACCGGAAACTGTGACGACCAAATCTTCTTTGTCGTAGGTAATTGACTCGGCAAACTCTCGCTTTTTCTCTTTTTGGGCTTGAGACGCTGGGAAGGGCTTGTCTTTAACGAAGTCGATCTGAACGAGATCTGAAGCCAAAACGGGCGCGCTGTAAACGACACACGCAAGCTGAGCGGCCAGGCAGCACTTTGATATTTGTCTCATGGAGCAATCTGTTAGTTGGTATTCGGTAGCTCCTTAGGGTGCCATTGTTAGCGTGCGGAATCAACGAGGGAGGTTTTAGAAAGGAAGTGTTCCCGGTATTGCGCGTTTTTGGGCTTTTTAGTGCAGCCTCCGTGGTGCTTCCAATCCTCTTGTAAGTACCCTTAACTAAACCCCAAACCTTGACAGAATGCGGAGCATGAATCGCGCTTAGATTCACTAGATTGGTTCGCTGGCATGTTTTTGGTGCAAGCCATGCAGGTGACCCAGGTTGTGAAACCAATCATCACCAGAAAGTGTGGGTGGAGGGCGTGTTCAACACTATACTTTCTGCACGGGAAATCAGTGTTGACGCAATAAGGAATCCATTGACATGAAACTGATTGGTGTTGATGTTGGCGGAACGTTTACCGATATTGTGTATACCGATACCGACGCAGCAAAAACGGTTATCCACAAGGTGCCCACCACCTCTCATGACCCGTCGGAAGGGGTGTTGTCTGGCATTTTGGAGCTCTGTGAACTGCATGGGCTTGATCGAGCGACCTTGGATCATGTGTTGCACGGCACAACCATCGCCACCAATGCGGTACTCGAACAAGATGGCGCGCGCGCCGGCATGATTACGAGTGAGGGGTACCGCGATATCGTTCACATCGGTCGGCATCAGCGTCCGCAGCACTATTCGATTCAGCAAGAAATTCCCTGGCAAGACCGCGTGCTGGTCAAAAGACGCGACCGAAAAACAGTTGCCGAGCGTCGGGTGCCGCCTTCTGGAGAGGTCGTCGTGCCGCTTGACGAGGAAGCGGTCCGAAGAGCCGCGCGAGAACTCAAGGCAGCCGGCGTCGAAGCGGTTTCTATCTGTTTTTTGTTTTCCTACATCGATGATGGCCACGAGGAACAAGCGGCGCGAATTGTGCGCGAAGAGTTTCCGGAGGCCTTTGTTTGCACCTCAGCGCGCGTTTCGCCGCAGTTTAGAGAGTTTGAGCGCTTCACAACCGCGACGATGAATGCCTACATCGGGCCAAAGGTCGCTGACTATGTCTCCCGGCTTTCGGACAACTTGTCTAACGCTGGCGTGGGTGGCGATCTGCACATCATGGGGTCCAATGGCGGTGTCGCAACCGCGGCCATGGTGAAAGACAAACCTATTTTGACGGTCTTGTCTGGGCCGGCGGCGGGCGTATTGGGCGGCATCTGGTCCGGCAAGCTCAGTGAGCGCAAAAATCTAATCACGTTCGATGTGGGCGGCACGTCTGCCGACATTGGCATCGTTCGCGATGGGGTCTCCGCAGAGGCAACGGCAAGAGATACCTGGATAGCGGGTTATCCGTTGATGGTCACCATGATGGATATTCATACCATCGGGGCTGGTGGTGGATCCGTCGCGTATCGAGACATGGGTGGCGCATTCAAAGTCGGTCCCAGGTCGTCTGGTGCGGTGCCGGGGCCAGCCGCGTATGGACGTGGTGGGCAGGAACCCACCGTGACCGATGCCAATCTGGTACTTGGACGCCTGGATACTGAGAATTTTTTGGGCGGCTCGATGGCGCTGAATTCGCAAGCGGCCGAGTCAGTCATTGACTCATTGGCGCAGCAGCTCGACCTCAGCCGGGAGGATGCCGCAGAAGGCGTCCTGACGATTCTGAACGCCAACATGGCCAATGCCATTCGCTCAAGAACAGTACAGAAGGGGATTGATCCGCGTGACTTTAGTCTTGTGGCGTTTGGCGGGGCAGGTCCACTGCATGGCGTGGAGGTGGCGAGCCAACTGGGCATCGGCGAAGTGATTGTCCCGCCGTATCCGGGGATCACGAGCGCCGTCGGCCTGCTCACAACCGATCTCAAATACGACGCCATCAAAACGGAATTCCAAGTTCAGGGCAGCATCGACGTTAACAAGCTGAATGCTGACCTGAATCTTATGCAGGCAGATCTGATGCGCCAGCTAGATGATGCGGGCATTGCCGAGACGGCCGTGAGGTTCATTCGAGCGGGTGATCTCCGGTATGTCGGTCAGGGTTATGAATTGCGAATCACCTTGCCCGATGGCGAATTGTCTGAATCCATCGTTGATGACATCTGGAAGCGCTTTGAAGATGTTCACAAGAAGGAATACGGTCATGTCTTCGCTGATGGGGCAATCGAAATAGTCAACTTGCGAATCACTGCGGTGGGTGAGATGCCTAAGATTGCTGCTACAAGGCGAACCGGCGACGGTAGTTCCCAGCCGTTACGCACTGGCAAATGTCTGTTTCGCAGTAAAGACGGTCTGGAGACTTTTGATACGCCGTTCTACTTGCGCGACCAATTACCCATCGATCAACTGCTCGATGGCCCAGCCATCTTGTTGCAAATGGACACCACGACTGTCATTCCGCCTGGCTGCCAGTTTCATGAACAAGCCGACGGCAATCTGATCATCAATCTGAGAGAGATGTCATGAATAAAACGCGCCTGGATCCGGTAACCGCCAGTGTGATTCGGGGCGGTCTGGAGAACATCGCTGTTGAGATGGGCTACAAGCTGATGCGTATGTCTTACTCGAGCATCATTCGGGAAAGTGAAGATTTTGGCGCAGCCATCATTGATGCCGACGGCAACCAGTTATGCGAGTCAGTGCAGAGTACACCGCTTCAGTCGGGCCCTATCCCGGGATATATCCGCGGTATTAAGCGTCAACTCGAGGCACGCGGCGAGTCGATTGAACCGGGCGACGTCATCATGCATAACGACCCGTACGGGGGCGCAAGCCATGGCCCTGATGTCGCCTTTGTTGTCCCGGTTTTTATCGATGAAGAGATCGTTGGCTATTCCGTGACAACCGCCCACCATCTCGACATCGGCGCATTAAGCCCTGGGTCTTGCGGCATTGTTGATGCCATGGATGCGTATGCCGAAGGCCTTCAACTCAAGGCCATTAAGGTTTATCAGCGCGGCGTCAAGATAGATGCGGTATGGCAACTGCTGTTCGATAACATCCGCAACTCGCAGCTCGTCGTGGGTGACATGCAAGCGCAGATTGCGGCGTGCCGGATTGGGGCGCAGCGCTATCTTGAGCTCATAGAGCGCTACGGTCTTCAGACGGTGCGGGATGCTTATGCCGATCTTCTCGACTATTCCGAGCGCCTAATGCGCTCGGCCATAGAAGCACTGCCTGATGGCGATTACACGGCAACCACTTACCTCGACGGCTATCTCGATGAGCCCGATGAGTCAAAAAAGAATCTGCCGATCTGCGTCACGCTAAAGGTTAGCGGTAGCGAGTTGACGGTTGACCTCACCGGGACGGCCCCGCAGGTTGACGACAAGCCAATCAACATGCCACTGGAAGGCACTGTCGACATTGCGATCTGGCTGACGCTACGGTCCGCGCTTCTCGACTCAGATGTGTATGGGCATATTCCGCAGAACTCTGGGCTTACCCGTCCTATTACGCTGGTGGTACCCAATGGCACAATGACCAATCCAAACTTCCCTGCGCCAACGATCGCGCGCTTCTGTCCGGGTAATCAACTAGCCGACACGGTCATGAAGGCTTTGTCTGCTGTCGTGCCCGAACAAGTTTCAGCAGGCATTGGCAATTTGCGGGTGATTTCATTTTCCGGCATCAAGGATCAGACGCATTGGGTACACATGGAGATCTTTGAAGGTGCGTATGGTGGTCGCGCTGGAAGCGACGGCATGGATGCGATTGACACGCTGTATGCCAACACTCGAAATAATCCGATCGAAGATCTGGAATCGCACCTGCCGTTACGGATAGATCGCTACGAATTACGCACCGACGCCTGTCCGGCAGGCAAGTACCGAGGTGGGTTGGGCTCGATTCGAGAGTTCACTTATCTGGAGTCGGGCGGAGCCTCCATCGAAGGGGAGGGCCATGCGTTTCCGCCTTGGGGGTTTGCGGGCGGTCATGAGGGCGCAACCGCCAGCTTGAGCCTTCAAAGGGCCGACGGCACAGTCCTTGATATGCCCTCTAAGATGCCATACCGGCAAGTCAATCGAGGCGACCGGTTTATCGTGACCGGTCCGGCCGGCGGCGGCTACGGCGATCCGAGTCAACGCGACCCCGCCAAGGTGCTCGATGATGTTTTAGATGGTTATGTCAGCGTAGAACAAGCCCGTGAGATCTATGGTGTGGTCATTGATTCGAACGGGCAGGTTGACGTTGCTGGCACCCAGGCTGCCCGTCAATAGTGGTGTCCCGCATCCGGCCCCGGCAGGCTGTTCCGGCAAAAGATTGGTCAGAATACGTAGGCTGGTGAAAATCCAGCCCGATTAGCGTATAAAAAGGCTCAGCATAAAACTTCTGAGACGCGATATGTCCATAGACAGAGATTTCCAGCCTGCTGGTGTGATCCCCGCGACGTTAGCCGCTTTTCATGACGATTTTTCGATCGACGAGAAGAATTCACGTAAGCACCTTGCTGATGTCGCCGCCACCGAGGGCATTAGTGCTATCACCGTAAACGGACACGCCTCTGAGATTCACGCGTTTACGTTCGACGAGCAGCAGCGCTTTCTGGCGGCGTCGCTAGACGAAGTCGGAGATCGCGTGCCACTCATCAACGGTGTCTATGCTGATGGTAGTCAGATTGCGGCTGATATCGCGCGCATGTCTGAGCGTGAGGGTGCCACTGCACTCCTTGTGTTTCCGCCTAACAGCATGAGCATGGGCGGGCATCTGCGACCAGAAATGGCGTTGGCGCATCTCAATACCATTTGCAATGCGACCGATTTGCCGATCATCCTGTTTCAGTACCCGGGTACCAGCGGTTTGCAATACCCGATGGATACCTTACTGAAGATGCTTGAGACTTTCCCGCAAATTCGCGCCATCAAAGACTGGTGTAATGATGCGGCCATGCACGAGCGCCATATCGAAGTTTTGCAGTCATTGTCGAGGCCGGTGAACGTGCTCACCACCCATAGTGCTTGGTTAATGGCGTCATTGTCGATGGGGGCAAACGGCCTATTGTCTGGTGCCGGTAGTGTGTTGGCTGACATGCAGGTTAAGATGTTCAATGCCATCCAGGCAAATGATCTGGCCACCGCACGAGAGATCAACGATCGCTACCGTCCTGTGGTGCAGGGCTTTTACGCGCCACCGTTTCTTGATATGCACAACCGCATGAAAGAGTGCTTGGTTATGCTGGGCAAGCTACCGAGTGCGGTGGTGCGCCCGCCGCTCATGAAACTTAGCGATGCAGAGATTGAATCGCTGCGCCGACGTCTGGTGATTGCCGGCTTGCTCAAAGACAGTGAAGGTGTCCGCCGGGTTGCCTAGTTTGTCGGCCCGCGTAGTTCGTACACCAGGCATCCGGTTTGTGAGCGCCATGGCCCATGGGCCATACCGGGTGGGCGATATGCATACGATCCTGCCTGGACGGTAACCCCACGCGAGACGTCGTCAACGGTACCTGATATCAGATAGATCTCTTCTGTAAAAGTATGGCTTTGACTGGGTTCGTGCGAGCCGTCATATCCAGGGTCAAGGCGAAGTAGCCTGGTATAAGCGCCGTTAGACTCATCGGCTGAGAGCAAGAGTTGACTGACGTGATCGCCCAGCGGTTCCCAGGTAGATTCATCCAACTGCAATGGCGGGAAGTACTCCAGGGCGGGCCGGTTAAAGTCAATGTCTCGCTGATGAACTTCCAATATCGTGCATCCAGACTCGGAGCGCCATGGTCCGTGCGCCATCCCTGTTGGGCGGCATGCATACGAGAGGCCATGAAAGGTCTGATCGAGTGTTATGTCGTGGAGGTCGCCGCGCAGAAGCAACGCGTGCTCAGGACCTTCGTGGCGCTGAATACCGGCGTGCTCGGTCGTGGCGCCGGCCTCCATCGTGAGCAGGCGGGTGAACCCACCTGACTCCGTGTCTCTCGACAGGACGATGGCAGACACCCCCGGTCCCAGATTGGCACGAGCGTTTAAGTCAGGTTGGTGATAGTGAAGGGCCGGTCTCGTCATGTTTACCCAGATGGCATCTGCACAAGTAAGTGAACCTTAGTGGTGGTCCAAGGCTTAAGTTCGGTCTTTCATATACAGTTAAGGTCGCATTCCTGAGAACTTTACCCGAGATCCGGTTGGCAACGCTTAACCGCCTCTGGCTAACCTCAAAGGGCAGGGCAATGAATCTTGGCACCATAATCGGCGGAGCGGTCAAACGGTTTTCCGGCCGCCCAGCGCTAATTGACGATGCACGGCGCTATACCTTTGCGCAGATGGGCGACCGAATTGATCGCTTGGGAACCGCACTGTGTGATCTCGGTCTGGATAAAGGTGCACGGATCGCTTCGCTACAACGCAATTCGATCGAAGCCATCGAGTTTGACGTCATGGCGGCGCGGTTTGGGTATTGCCGCACGCTGCTCAACGCCCGGTCAACTGCTGAAGATCACGAATATGTGTTGTCACACAGCGGTGCAACTGCCCTGGTGTTTGGCGCCGAGTTCATCGAGCACCTCGGATCAATCCGGGACAGACTTAGGGGTGTGTCTACATTTATCTGTGTCGGAGAGGGGGCGCCGGCCTGGGCTCTGTCCTACAACGACTTGCTTTGCAATGCCAGCGCGGCGCACCCGCCTTGGTCGGTAGACGAAGGCGATCTGCATTCGATTTACTACACCTCCGGTTCGACCGGGCAGCCCAAGGGGGTCATGCTGTCGCAGCACAATTGGCTGGTCCATGTGCGCAATCACTTGCTCGACCCCTATTCGCATGCGAGCGAGACTGATGTGCTGCTTCACGCCGCGCCTTTGTCGCATGCATCGGGCTGTCTCGTGCTACCGCATCTGGTGCGGGGGGCTGCGCAACGTGTGATCGAAAAGTTCGATGTTGAAAAAACCTTCGACCTGATCGAAAACGAGCGCGTAACGACCATGTTCCTGGCGCCAACCATGATCAACATGATGCTCGAGGCCGACAAAGCCGGTCGGCGCGATATGACGAGCCTGCACACAGTGATCTACGGCGGCGCCCCAATGGCAGTTGAACGAATCCGCGAGACTTATCAACACTGGGGCGCGGTTCTGATGCAAGGCTACGGCCAGTGGGAGGCTCCTCAACAGTCCACACTGTTGACTCGGGCCGATCATGTCGAAGCGGTTCAAAATCCTGATCGGGTGCATCGCTTGGCGTCTTGTGGCAGGCCGTTGACTTTTGTAGAAGTCGCCATCATGGATGACGCTGGCGAGTTGCTGCCGCCAGATACCGAAGGTGAGATTGTTGTTGCCGGGGATCACCTAATGCTTGGCTATCTGGACAATCCGGAGGCGACAGCCAAAGTACGGGTGGGACGTTGGTTGCGGACTGGCGACATTGGCAAGGTCGACGATGCCGGGTTTGTCTACATCACTGATCGTAAGCATGATGTGATCATCACGGGCGGTAGTAACGTTTATCCGCGTGAGATTGAAGAGGTTTTGTATACCCATCCAGACATCGGCGAGGCCGTTGCGATTGGCATACCCGACGATGTCTGGGGCGAAACCGTGCATGTTGTTGCCAGTGCGAGGAGCGGCAGATCTGTCGATGAAGACGAGTTCCTGGCTTGGTGCAAGGACCGCTTTAGTAACGATAAGCGACCGCGTTCGATTAGCGTGGTCGATGTGCTACCCAAGAGCGCTTATGGCAAGATTCTTCGCCGCGATATCAGGGCGCCGTATTGGGCTGGTAAGGATCGCCGAATCTGACTCAATGGCTTGTTTGTTCAAAACCCATCAGGAACGCAAAGATGACCAATGCCGCCGATTCACAGACCCGTTCAGTCGCGCCGGACGAGGTCAGCGATCTGCAACCGGGACTACACACTGCACCTGACGCGTGCGGAGATTTGGCCCTGATCGCGCAACAATGCAAGCCATGTGGCACCCGCTGCTTTCCGCAACGAATGCGCTGTGTGAGTTGCTTTTCTGAGGATTTCGAATCCGTGCAGCTAGGGCGCATCGGCAAGGTTGATGCCTGCACAGTCGTGCGCCAGGCACCCCCCGGATACAATGGCCACATGCCCTATGCGCTGGCAATGGTGCTCGTTGATGACGACATCATCACGCTATGTCACTTGGTCGGCAAAGATGTGCAGGACTGGCGCCGCGGTGATGCGGTTGCATCATGCGAGTTGATCCTGCCAGTTGGTCCGGATCGTCAACCCAAACGCACGTTTGCGTTTCGCCCGGTCGAGCAACGCGACCTGTGCACCTGAGCAGACAATCAAGGAGACAGATATGTCGCATGCCTATGTCATTGGTGTCGGCCTCACAAAGTTTGGTCGCCACCCTGAGCGTACAGTCGAAAGCCTGGCCGCAGAAGCGATCATTCGGGCTGTCAAAGATGCTGAGGTCAGTTGGAAAGATGTGCAACAAATGTACGGTTGTCACGTCAATCAGGGTGTTGCCGCGGGCCAGCGCATCATCAAGGAAGTCGGGCCAACGGGCATTCCGGTGCTCAATGTTGAGAACTGCTCGGCGGCGGCGTCCACCGGCATTCGCGAAGCGAGTATGGCGGTTCGGTCCGGCGAGATGGATTTGGTCGTCGTTGCCGGATTCGAAAAGATGGCGCATGGCGTGCTGCTGAACGTCATCCCGGAAGACAGTCCTGATGTTGCCACTGGTGCGACGGTCTTGCCGATGCGCTTTGCACTGATGGGACAAAAGCACAGCGATCTGTTCGGCACCACCAACGAACAATTCGCCGATGTGTCGGTCAAGAACCGCCGCCACGCCGTTCATAACCCAAACGCGCAGTTTCAGCGCGAAGTCACACGTGAGGATGTGCTGGGCTCACGCATGATCACGGATCCGATTACCTTGTTCCAGTGTTCGCCATCAACTGATGGTGCGGCAGCGGTCGTGATCTGCAACGACACCTACCTCAAAAAGCGTGGCCCCCAGCGCGCGATACGCCTGGTAGCCAGCGGATTGGTCTCTGACATCGAAGAGCAGGCACACAATATGTATGACCTGAACATGGTGTCGGACAATGTCAAAGGTGTTTACGAACGTGCCGGGCTCGGGCCCGACGACCTGGATGTGGTCGAAACACACGACTGTTTCTCCGTCGCTGAGATATTGGCCTATGAGAAACTGGGCTTATGCCCCGAAGGTGAGGGCGGCCATTTGTTGGATGAAGGCGCGACCACGATTGGCGGGAGAATCCCCGTAAATCCCTCAGGTGGCTTGATCGGTAAGGGGCATCCGCTGGGGGCAACCGGTGCGGGTCAAATCGCTGAAATTGTGACGCAGTTACGCGGTGAAGCGGGAAGTCGTCAGGTTGAACGGGCGCGCATTGGCCTGACTTCAAATATGGGCATGTGGTCCAGCTGTATTCACGTGCTAAGTGCATAAGCACTAATGCGTCGTCGATACCAACCCGATGCGCACAAGCCGTTCCTCGAAATGAGCTTTTCATTTTCGAAAGGCCCTGGTATTGCGAGCGTGAAAAGAAGCTAGTGGCGAACATCGTGATATGGGTAATCGCAGCGTTTTATCTCTACGGTGCGGGCGTCCATGTGATGAATATGCTCAGTCTCACTGGGTTCGAATGGCAGAGCGCCCCACTGAAATGGCAGGTTCTGGATGTTGTATATCTCGTCATTGATCTCGCAGTAGTTGTCGGATTATTCCTGAACTAGAAGGCAGGAATCGTTGCCTTCTACTTGGCCGCCATGAGTCAGATTGTCTTGTATGCACTTCTTCGGGAGTGGATTATTGACGTGCCTGCCGAATTTGCTGTCTCTAAAGCGCAGAGCGAATACTTGACATCTTTGGTGATCTTTCATCTGGTGCGCTGGTGCTGATGACGTGCGCCTTGTGGCTGCGTTCCAGAGCGGGTTAGGGTGGAAAAAAATACCGTATAGTTTGTAAATATGACTTTAGATCACTCCAAGCCTGGGCGCGGGCGGCCCAAGACCTTGAACCGGGAGGCCGTCATTGAGGCAGCAATGCGGGCGTACTGGCATGAGGGAGTTGATCGTGTGTCACTCAGTGAGGTGTGTCGGCGTGCCGGTGTAGCGAAACCCGGTGTTTACCGTGAGTTTGGCAATGAAGATGGTCTCACCAAGGCAGCGCTGAACTTGTATTTCGAACAGACCCTGGGTCCCGTGCTGGCACTTGTCAAGAGCGAGATGCCGTTCCGTCACAAACTGGACGAACTGACCAAGATTATGTCGGCTGATCGCAGTAAGCAGTCGCAACCGACATGGTGCCTGATGGTCAACATGCGTGATTGTGCTGATGCTTTGGGAGAATCCACTCGCGAGCAAATCCAAGGCTTTCGCGATCAAACACTAACAGCCTATGAGCAAATGGTGGCGATGGCCAAAGCGAACGAAGAACTTGGCAAGCAAATACCAACGCGAGTGGCGGCTCGCTATATCGATTCGCAGATTGCGAATGCAAGTTCGCAGCAGGCCCGCGGAGAGAACCCTCGGGCGATTCGAGATGTCTTGAAGTTGGCATTCTCTGTCTTCGACTGAGCGCTAACAGCTAGTGCACGTTTCTGATCGGGTCGTTCACCTTTACGTTGGCATCAATGGTGTGCGGCGCGGTGATTCAATCCGTACGCCAGTTTGGCGGTACGCTTGGTGTGGCACTAACGTGGCCTTTGTGGGCTTGGTTGCGATGACTGGCCTGAAGGGGTCGATCGATGCTTCCAGCACATTTGCGCAGGCTAACTGGCCTAGGGATCTGAGCACTCGATGTGATTCTGAGTCTTCGGTCGCTCGAACGGTATGCCAGCGTTCGATAGCAGGCAGGTGAATTGGCTCGCGTGACAGCAGTCGAAAGACAAGTGTGCCGCAATCGTTCCAGATCATATACTCGTTCTGATCGGGTCGTCCGTCGCGACTGACATCGACTCTAAAGCGAGCTGTGACCGTGTTGTCTTGTCTGTGCAGGCTTATTTCTTTAACGCACCATGACGAGAGTGTGCTCTGTAGCGAATAGCATTTTGGTAGTTGGCGCGAACGTGTCTGTGCCGCTTCGACCCGTTTCCCAAAATGTGTTGCTTGATTAGGCGCGGGCTTTGGAGTTTTTACGAGAGAGGAATGCATGGCGGCGCATGTCACTACTGGCGCAGCTAAGCCGACCCCGGCGGCAATCAAAGTGCTTGGCCAATTCATACCGTTTATTACCAATGAAGCCGATGAACGAGCAATGCCTTTATTACTAGTTCTGGGTTTCATTTCGGTCATCAGTGGCTCCGGTAGAACTCGAATCGACGACATTCTAATTATTAGAATACCGATGAGTACTAAATGTAGCCTATTAAGTACCGAATAGTCCAATATTTCAGATTGGCCAGATACTGAGGTGAGGTTCGGCCGACCAAAAAACTGTCAAGGCGCTTGAGCAAGCCACCATTGCAGGTCTATCAAACGATCCTGGCCGAAGAACATCTCGCCATTGACCACATAGGTCGGAGCACCCATTACGGACTGCTCGATAGCGGTGCGGATGTTGTCCTGTAAGGTCTCGCCACATTGGTCCTGCTGCGCTGTGTCGAGCAGTGCCGACGCCGGGAGATCTGACTGGGAAAGCGCCGACAATAACTGAGCTGGAGATGAGATGTCTTGTTCGTTGACCTGAATGGCCTTCATGATCGTCATTGAGACGTGATGTTGATCAACTCCCAGGAGCTCGGCGGCGATGATGGTTCTTGCTGCAAGCGCCATGGGTACCGGCCAGTGAGCCGGCTTCGGGTTTAAGGGCATGCCAAGCCTTGCAGCCGTTCGGGCAGTATCGGCGCGTCGGTACGCCAGCTTTTGAGGGTTTTGGCGTGCTGGTGGTATCGCGCCAGCCGCCTCAAAAACTGGCATGATGTCGAGCGGCTTAAACGCAACTCTTACACCGGCTTCTTGCGCTATCTGGATGAGCCGCGGCTCACCCAGATAGGCATACGCCGAGATTGGCGCGTAGTAGTAGTCAATGACCGTGTTGGCTCTCGACATAAAGCTCAGGCCGCCGCTGCAAAGAGTGGACCTTCTTCAATCGGCAGCGAAGGGTCTCGTGACCATTCGTTCCATGACCCAAAGTAAATGCTGACGTCTTTAACGCCCGCCGCCTTGAGCGCGAGATAGGTGTTGGAGGCGCGCGCACCTTTGAAGCAATAGATGATGACTTTGCTCTCAGGTGTGATCCCGACGGTAGCGCATTCGGCGAGTAACTCATTGGGCGTTTTCATCATCGCCCCGGCCGATGTAGGCTTCATCATCCGATACCACTCGATCCAGACAGCCCCTGGCAAACGGCCCTTTCTTGGGCAAAAATCCTTGCCGTATGGCGACGAAGATTCGCCGACCCATTCGTCAACATCGCGAACGTCGAGCAGTACATGGTCTTGCTGATTGATGGCGGCAAGCACTGCGGCTTGATCCACCATGATGTGCGAGCGTGCGTCGCTTATTGGAAAGCTCGCAGGCTGTGGTGTTGGCGTTTCGGTTGAAACGGGTAGCTCGGCTGCCGTCCAGGCGGAAAAGCCACCGTGCAGCACAGATATCTTCGGATAGCCCAGGTATTCGAGTAGAAAGTAGCCGCGGCATGACTGGCCGAAGCCCCCATCCATGGCCGCTTCGTAGATGACGGCGGTTTCGGCGCCGCTTAGGCCGACCGCGCCAAAGCTGGCGGCAAACGTGTCGCGAAGCTCAGCCATACCTTCTGGGGTTGAGGTTGCCAGGTAGGTAAAGATGTCATGGATGTTGACTGCTCCGGGAATGTGACCCGCGTTGTAACTGTCAGGATCGCGGGTGTCGATGATGATTGGCGAGTCGCTTGCCATCAAAGCGCTGAGTTCTGTCGCAGTAATAAGAGGCTTAGTCATGGTTTTCTCCTTCGATTTAGGGGTTAGCACCAAGATCGGACAACATCTTGCGTAGTTGTTTGGTCGCCGGGGTGACGATTGCGCAGAAATAGGCTTCACGTAGTCTTCTTTGGGCGACACCATTACTGACGTAGCCCCTGGCGCCCGAGTGCAGCATTGCGTGGTGAGCAGCCTGAACCGCCAGTTCACCGGCGTGAAGGCGCGCGCGGACAACTTCGATAAAGTAGTCTTTACTATCGTCGTATGGCGTGGCTGCCAGCTCAGTCACTTTCGCTTGTAGCTGGAGAAGCTGCTCCTCTAGTGCTTCTGGTTGCACATCGAGGTATTGGTTCACATGCCCCAGTGGCTGCCGCATCTTGAGCATCAAATCAACACAGGAGCGGACCATGCCAAACGCCATACCACTTTGCAGCAAGATAAAGCCTGCTCTGATGCGCTTCAGGTAAGCATCAATAGGGTCGGCCAGCACTCTCGCATGAGATATAAACGCGTTCTTGAAGAACAATCCGTAGGTTCTAGTGCCGCCCAGGGCAACGAATGAATCATTCTCATTCGGGACAACGCCGTCTGCATCAAATTCGACAACTGCCATTACTCGCTTGTTGTCTTGCTCCGGTACCTCGAAGACGACTGCCATCAGGTGTCCCGGGCCGAGATTCGAAACCCATGGCAGTCGACCGCTGATGGTGTAGCCCCCATCAACGACCGTACCTTTCAGGTTCATCTTCTCGATGCCAAAGAAGGTCTTCATAGGGTTCGACAAGCCTGTGCCACCGAGCAACTCCCCGCTGGCGAGCCGCTCGCCCAATTCGACCTTGAGCGTTTCGTTATCAGAATTGAACACATACCAACCTAGTGCGCTTTGGCACCACATGCAAAATGCTGTGGACAGGCAGTGCTCGCCGGCAATCGTCATCGCGGCAATACTGGCATTCAGATCTGTCGCCGCGCCGCGCGGCAGGTGCCCCTGGTAGGCACCAGCGCTCCCGAAGGTACGCATCACGTCTTCCGGATACAGGCCGTCGGCGTCTATTTGTCGAACGATGGGCGCCAGATCGCGGTTAGCAATCGTGCGCACCCGGGTCAGCATGTCTTCGACCGAGGGATCCGCCGCGATAGCAAGATCCTCTTGTGTTGCGCCCATTAGCTCAGGCAGCTTCTCGGTTATTGCATTCAAAGCTATCTCCTACGGATCAGACGGACTCGGCAATCATATTGACGGGCCGTTTGAAGGTATTGAACATGGGCGACCAGCTACAGACATGTTCGATCAGTTCATCAATCGTGCTCTGCTCGCAATCGGCGTCGAGCTTTACCTTGATGCGAACGTCTGTGAATCCCACCGGCTTTTCGCTGATATCACCGGTACCCCAAACGGCAGTAATGTTGAGATCACCTTCCAACTCAACTTCCAGGCTGTTGATCGTGATGCCGCGATGAACGGCATTGGCATGCAAGCCAACGGCAACACATGAGCCAAGCGCTGCGAGGGATGCTTCTGACGGGTTGGGGGCCGTGTCATCTCCCAAGAGGCCGGGCGGCTCGTCGACGATATACGGCTCCAGATCGCGTATGTAGTTGGCATGCCGGAAGCGGCCCTCGGCCACTGTTTTGCACTTAAGCGTCTTGATGGCCTGAGGGTTCTCTTTGCCTTTGGTAATGAGCGCGCTCAATCCATCTTTGTCGATTGGGGCGAGGCAGCCGGTGAGGGCGGTAGCAGGTTGATTCATGGTGACTCCTATATGGCGTTATGGTGTGGTTAACAGAGTTGGTTGTGGATTTGTTTCGAGAAAAGGTGCTGTCCGATCAGCTTTCGCGAATCCAGCTAAGTCGTTGAATGGCTTTTTGCAGGCAGTAGTCAATGCCAAAGCCAATCGCGCCGATGATCACAATGGTTGCGGCCAGGCGGTCGTATTCGAGCGTGTCGCGTGCGTCGTTGATTGCGTAGCCAAGGCCCGAGGTCACGCCAAGGTACTCAGCAGGAACGAGAACGATCCAGGCCACGCCAAGGGCGAGTCGAATGCCGGTCAGAACGTCCTGAGAGATGGCGGGCATCACGACGGTAAATAACAGATGCCAGGGCCTGGCTCCTAGGTTGCGTGCAACCTTGAACCACGATGGATCAATTCGCCGCAGACCCGCCGCCGTCGAAAACAGCACGGGCCATACCGCAGCCACCGCCACCAAAAAGACAATGGCGCCGTCCCAGGTGTCATAAGTCATGACTGCGATTGGCATCCACGATAAGGGACTGATCATGCGCAGAAACTGAAATGGCAGGTTGGTCACGGCTCTTAAGCCGGCGTACCAGCCGATCATGATCCCCACAGGCACGCCAATCACAATCGCCCAGAGCAAGCCCAGGCCCACGCGATAAAGGCTCGGCATGATCATGGCCATTGCTTCGCCTGAGATAATCATCTCCGACAGGCGCGTTAACGCAGGCGCTGGCGCAAAATCAGCAAAAGCAAAGAGGTCGTCACTACTGGCGATCAGCCATCCGCCGAACCACCACGCCCCCATCATCAACGCAATGCCAAGCGCGTTGTAAGCCCCTGTTTTGAGCCACGCGCGGACAGGACCGTTCGTGCCTGCCTGGCGCGGCGTGGTAGCGGGCGGGTTGTTGACGACTGCACTCACAGCTGCAGGATTTCCGCGCGAGAGAACGGGTCATTGGCGTTAACGCTTGGGTCGTTCATCCATTGTGGATATTTCTCAAGGGCGTTTTTGACGAAGGTGTAGTCCACCAGGTCGTCTGCCACGAACTGTGGGTCGAGTCCATCGAGAAAGCTAACTGAGCCGCTCACGAGCGTTTTACTCATCTCTTCAACGATCAGGCGCGTTGCGGACGGGTAGGGCCATGGTTGAAAATCTATGCGTCCATTACCCCAGTCGGCGTGCTTGATCGCGCCTGACTCCTGGTAGCCGGTGTTGTCTTCGTAGAGAGTCATGGCGCGCTCAACGATTTTCGCGGGCATTGGCAGGTAGCCTTCGCCATCCTTCGACATTAGTCGGGCGGCTTCCTTCTTGTTTTGGGACGCATAAACCTGCGCGCGCACCACGGCGTTCATGACTTTTTGCGTGAACTCCGGGTTGTCGGTCGTGGCCTTTTCGTGCATGCAAATAACGCAGCACGGGTGGTTCTTCCAGATGTCGCCCGTGAAACGCAGCATGCGTGCGCCTGCTTTGAGTTCGCCCATAGCGTTGAAGGGCTCAGCAACGATGTACGCATCGATCTTCTTGGCGGCGAGCGACGCGGGCATTTCTGGTGGTGGCAGAATCTGCAGGTTGCATTCGTTTGCAGCCAACGCGCTACCCTGCGGTTTGATGACGGGCGTGATGCCTGACTCGCGTAGCGCATATTGCAGGACAACGTTGTGCATCGAATACCAGTAGGGCACCGCAACCTGCTTGCCGCCCAATTCCTTGAACGACTTGATCGTGGTGTGACGCCCAACCACGAGGCCAGACCCATTGGTATGCGCCCATGCCATCAACTTGACCGGCACTTTGTTGTTGTAGCGCATCCAGACAGGAATCGGCTTGAGCAAGTGCACCAGATTGAATTTGTTCGCAACGAAGCCTTCCACTAATGGGGACCAGCCTCGGATCAAAGTCGGACGGGGCGCCTCCAGCCCTTCGTCCTTGAAGTAGCCCATGCCGTGGGCAACCAGCAATGCGGTTGCATCGGTAATGGGCAGGTAGCCGATGTTGACGATGCCTTCCTGCGCGGCATAGGCTTGAGAAGACATGCCGCCGATCAACGGGCCAAGTGTGCTGAGCAAACCGCCAGCGGCAAACATATCGAGCGTTTTGCGACGACCGAAGTCAGTCGGAAAGTACTCCTGATCCAGGTCAGTCGTATTGGTGGGCAATTCTTGGCGGGTCATGGGATTCCTTTTCATGATCTTTGATGGGGTTATGCGTTGTCAGTGTCTCTAGGCAACACGCCTGACCGGCGCATGAGTGTCCGTTGCTGTGTCATTCGGATGCGCAGGAGTTACTCCGTGGGAGTGATCGTCAGGCGCAGGGGGTGAGGGGCTGATTCGTTCGCCAACGGCTTGTTCATACGCCGCCTGCAGGGCGGCACTTGCCGCTTCAATCGACTTCGCGTCAGCGATAGAGGATTGGTTCGGCCGAATGCTGACTTCGGCAGCAATTCGGCCTGGATTGGCTTGCATCACAATCGCTCGGTCTGCCATGACCACGGCTTCAGTCACATCGTGGGTCACAAAGACCATCGTGATTTGTTTTTCACGGGCAATCTGGCGCACATCATGCTGCAGCGACTGTCGCGTGAAGGCGTCTAGCGCCGAGAACGGTTCGTCCAGCAACAGCACCCGTGGGTCTGTTGCCAACGAGCGCGCCAACGCGACGCGCTGTTGCTGTCCGCCAGATAGGTCTTGAACATTGCGCGTGTCGAATCCCGGTAGTTGGACGAGATCAAGTAGGTCAGCGACGCGATCTTTGATCTCGTCGCTGCGCCCCGCGAACTTGAGGCCTAGGCCAATGTTCTGCTGAACCGTCATCCAGGGATATAGGCAAGGGGATTGAAACATCATGATCCACTCGGGCGACGGGGCGCGCACCACAGCGCCATCAATTTCAACCTGCCCCTGATACGCTTGTGACAGCCCCGAAATGAGATGAAGCAAGGTCGACTTACCGCACCCCGAGCGGCCAACAAGCGCGAGAGACTCGCCAGGTTGCACCTGCAGGTTGATCTGATCCAGCACTGTCTCCGTCCCGCGCGCATAGCGATGCGAGACCTCGTGAACAGCGATGTGTGCGCCGCGGATCTTCATCTCAATCTCCGAGTCTCGTCCGGCTTACCATTGGTTGTAGGCCAGGTATTTACCAGACATCATGACTTGAACCCGGTCACCCTTCGGGTGGGGAATCCGCTCAACGGTCATGTCAAAGTCAATCGCACTCATGATGCCGTCGCCAAACTTTTCGTGGATCAGCGCTTTGATCGTGTCACCGTAGACATAAGTGATTTCGTGAAACCGGTAGATCAATGGGTCTTTACTGACAGTCTCGGCACTTTGAGCCTTC
>JBGCFG010000011.1:0-13614 GCA_045106815.1 Burkholderiaceae bacterium
GCCGGCATCGCAGGCTCAGCCATCGTGCTCGGTCTAGCGGTGGCGTTCAAGGTTCGTCCGCCATTGTGGATCGCAGCCGTGGTGGTCGCGGTGTTCGCAATCTTTCATGGCTTTGCACACGGCACAGAACTGCCTGAAGCCGCCAACCCAATCGCCTACAGCGCAGGCTTCATGATTGCAACGGGTCTGCTGCACATGGCCGGCATCGGTCTGGGCTATTTGGTGCGCTGGTCGGTTGGCAAATGGATAGTGCAAGCGACGGGCGCGCTCATTGCATTAGCAGGGCTGGCCTTTCTGACTGGGGTTGCGTGAACCACCTGCAGGCATCAGCAATCTTCGTTCTGCTTGTCTGTAGCAGCGTTGTCGAGGCTCAAACAGGTTTGGTGCGGACCCCTGAGTCCGTTTCGCTGAGCTTTTTCTATGGGGCGCTGCATCCACTCACGGTAACCCACCATCTGCTGGTCTTGCTTGCAATGGGCCTTCTTGCAGGCCGCCAGCATCAAAATCATGTCGACAAAGCGCTGATCATCGGTCTTGCCTGTATCGCGATTGGATTGGTGCTCGCCCCGCAGTCGGTGATCGCTTTCGCGCTGGTCTTGATGCTTGCACTGAGCCTGTTGGCATCGTTCTTAGTCGTCATCAACAAAGCAGCCGCCAGCTGGCTCGCCTTGCCGATTGTCGGTGTGGCATGCCTCGTTCTGGGGCTGGACTCTCCCGCCGATCCAAATCAGCCGTTTGCACATCGCCTTGCCTCTCAGGCAGGCACATGGCTCGGCGCCAGCGCGCCCATCATTTACCTCTCGCTGCTGGCTCGCAATGCGACCAAGCCCTGGCAAACCATCGCCGTCCGCATCGGAGCCTCCTGGCTCAGCGCAGTCGCCATGGTGGTTTTGGTACTCAAGCTCACTAGAACATCCCTACCTGGCTAGCAACGATATGAGTCAACCGCCTGCCGTTTAACTCCCTTGGTCACCAGTGCCCACGAAACCCACCATCCGGCAAATCAAATCGCCATCAGTTTCCACAAAATACTGACCAAGCTGAACCATCTTGTCCCCGTCCGGTCCCATACCACTGAATGCAACGGTGGCCCGGATCATCCCAGCAGTGGTATCGCTCCCAAGAACCTTGGCAGACCACCCCGGCGCGTTAGCAGAAAACATTCCAACATACTCATTCAGCGCGTCGATACCACTGACAGTCTGCGGCGTACGCGGATCGTCATAACGAACATCAGCCGTCACCGCACGCGCAATCAACTCGAGCCGCTCCTCACCAGACTCAAGCCGCCAAGCATCAAAGAAAGTCGAAATCGCATCCGCCATAACCAGCTCCAACGTATAAAAACCCATCTTAGCCCGGCAATGTACCCACACAGCAAACCCCGAACCTCCATCAACCACCACCCTGCCGGCCCGCCCCCTCACTGCCCACCCAGCCCTAAACCAGTCTTTTGCCCGCAGTAACCAACCGCCACAAGATTCGGCGAGGGTCGGGGGCTTTGATGGCGGGGATTGAAGGCAAGCCGGCGGTGGGGGGTTGATCGGGGATCAGGCTGGCAGCATGTCTGAGCGAAGCGAGTTCTGCCAGCCCCCCGATCAACCCCCCACCGCCGGGAAGTCCGGCAAAGCCGGACCGCCGCCTTATCCCCGCCATCAAAGCCCCCGACCCTCGCCGAATCACAAACCAAAAGGCCCGACTTGTAAAAACCAAGCCGGGCCCAAAACCAAAACCGCAAAAGACAGATTTAGCTAATCACCTCCAACATCATCACTTTCGCATTCTTAGCCTTCTCACTGAAGTCAGGCATCTTGTCAAAGTTCAAATACTTGTAGATCTCCGGCGCAGAAGAATCAATCTTCTTCGCGTACTCCATATACTCCTCAACCGTTGGCAGACGTCCCAGAATGGATGCCACTGCCGCCAACTCAGCTGATGACAAGAACACATCAGCGCCCTGCCCCAGACGGTTGGGGAAGTTACGAGTAGACGTTGAGACAACCGTTGAATTTGCGAGCACTCGTGCCTGGTTACCCATGCAGAGCGAACAACCCGGCATTTCAGTCCGCGCGCCGGCAGCGGCGAACTTGTTATAAAAGCCCTCCTCCATTAACTGGCGCTCATCCATCTTCGTGGGTGGTGCAATCCACAGGCGGCTGGGAATCGTCTCACCGGCAGCTTCAAGCAGCATACCCGCAGCACGGAAGTGACCGATGTTGGTCATGCAAGAACCGATGAAGACTTCATCGATCTTGCGGCCAGCCACTTCAGACAGAGGCTTCACATCATCAGGATCATTCGGGCAGGCGAGCAACGGCTCCTTGATGCTCGACATATCAATCTCGATGACTTCGGCGTATTCAGCGTCCTTGTCAGCACGCATCAAGACCGGATTCTCAAGCCAATCTTCCATCGCGCGAGCGCGCCGCTCAAGCGTGCGCTTGTCTTCGTAGCCGTTGTCGATCATCCAGCGCAGCATCACGATGTTAGAACGCAAATACTCGGCAACCGAATTTTCAGACAGCTCAATTGTGCAACCACCGGCGGAACGCTCGGCCGTTGCATCAGACAACTCAAACGCCTGTTCGACCGTCAGATCGGGCAGACCTTCAATTTCAATAACGCGACCGTTGTAGACATTCTTTTTGCCCTTCTTCTCGATAGTGAGCAAGCCGCGCTTGATGGCCTCGTACGGAATCGCATTAACCATGTCGCGCAGCGTGATACCCGGCTGCATTTTGCCTTTGAAACGCACCAGAACCGACTCGGGCATATCGAGCGGCATCACACCCAGGGCTGCCGCAAACGCGACCAGGCCGGAACCGGCCGGGAATGAAATACCGAGCGGGAAACGGGTATGTGAGTCGCCGCCAGTACCCACCTGATCGGGCAGAAGCATGCGGTTCAGCCAGCTATGAATAATGCCGTCGCCCGGACGCAACGAGACGCCACCGCGATTCTTGATGAAGTCAGGCAGCGTGTGCTGTGTTTCGATATCAACCGGCTTGGGATACGCAGCGGTATGGCAGAACGATTGCATCACGAGATCAGCATTAAAACCGAGACAGGCAAGCTCTTTCAACTCGTCGCGGGTCATTGGGCCGGTGGTGTCCTGACTACCAACCGTCCCCATGCGGGGCTCGCAGTAAGTACCGGGGCGAATGCCGTCGGTACCGCAGGCTTTGCCAACAATTTTTTGAGCCAGCGTGTAGCCAGCAGTGCTTTCAGACGCGCCTTCAGGCTGACGGAACACATCACTAACAGGCAGGCCTAGCGATTCACGCGCTTTCGATGTGAGCGTGCGGCCAATAATGAGCGGGATACGACCACCAGCATGCACTTCGTCGTAAATGACGTCTGTCTTGAGCGAGAAATCAGTCAGCACCTTTCCGGCTTCGTCTTCGATCTTGCCCTCAAAGGGCTTGAGGACAATGACATCCCCCATGTTCAGATCATCAACCGGGCACTCGATAGGTAACGCGCCGGAGTCTTCAAGCGTATTGAAGAAGATCGGGGCAATCTTGCTGCCAATCACAAAGCCGCCCTGTTTCTTGTTGGGCACGTGGGCAATGTCGTCGCCAATTGCCCAGAGTACGGAGTTGGTTGCGCTCTTGCGCGAGGAACCTGTACCGACCACATCGCCAACATAAACAATCGGATTGCCTTTTTCTTTCAGCTCTTCAATTTGCTTCACGCCGTTGGTAATGCCGTCGCGAGGGTTCTTCAGCATCGCCAGATAATGCAGCGGAATGTCCGGACGTGACCAGGCATCTTGCGCAGGCGACAAATCATCAGTGTTGGTCTCACCAGTCACTTTGAAGACCGTAAGCTTGATGGCATCGGGAAGTTTTTTGCGCTCGGTAAACCACTCAGCGTCAGCCCATGACTGCACGACAGATTTCGCCGCTGCATTGCCGGCCTTGGCTTTTTCTTCAACGTCATGAAAGGCATCAAACACCAGCAAGGTGCCTTTGAGTTCTTCAGCGGCAGCATCAGCCAGTTCAGCGTTGTCGAGTAGTTCCACCAAAGGGCCGACGTTGTAGCCGCCAAGCATGGTGCCGAGGATCTCAACTGCTTTCTTGGCGTCAATGAGCGGGCTGCTGGCTTTGCCATTGGCAACATCGGCCAGGAAAGCGGCTTTGATGTAGGCAGCCTGGTCAACGCCGGGGGGCACGCACTCAGTCAGCATATGCATCAATTCGGCTTCATCGCCAGCCGGGGGGGATTTGATGAGTTCAATCAGACCTTCGACCTGTTCGGCTGACAGCGGAAGCGGCGGAATGCCCTGCGCGGCGCGCTCGGCAGTATGGTCTCGGTAGGCTTTGAGCATAAGTAACCTCATGGGGCGGCAAGCACCGCCGGTAGTAAAAGCAATAAAAAACTAAGGCGAAAAAACTAGAGCGACAGTCAACAGTCACCAAACCGGTGCCCGCCAGACAGGCGAACGATGAATGAGAGGTAGGCGACTAACCCGAGGCGACTCGTTGGACGAGCAAACCAATGCACGATTGCACGGTGGATTGCATTGAGCGCGCCTGGATTTCTTGAAATTGTTCAGAACTCAGAAATTAGCAAACTTCTGATGATGCGTAAAATGGTATTTTTGCATGAATTAAATGCAAAATTTGCATATGATTCGCACACTTAGACCTACAAGAGCCACTCAGCACGCCTAAGGACAAGCTATGGACCTCGAATTGATGCGCTCACTGCTCGCAGTAGCGGAAGATGGTGCCATTTCAGAGGCTGCTGATCGCATCGGCCTTTCCCAGCCCGCGCTGTCCCGGCGACTCCAGCAACTCGAGGAACACTTTGGCGCCCCGCTTTTTGTTCGCTCGCGCAAGGGTGTCACCCTGACAGAGGTGGGGCGCCTGGTGCATTCGGAGGCGGTCGTCTTAGTGAGCCGTTACAACGGTTTGCATGAGCGAGTGCGCGCCCATCTCCAACTGGATGCAGGCATTGTGCGCATTGGTGGCGGGGCAACGGCTGTCTCGTTTGTGCTGCCCGATGCGATTGCCGGCTTTCAGGGCGAGCATCCGGGCATACGGTTTCAGCTCAAAGAAGCCGGCAGCCGGGAAGTGGCGCTCAATGTTGCGAGCGGGCAGCTTGAACTTGGCGTGGTCACCCTGCCAGTTCAGGATCATGAACTCACTGTTGAACCACTCATGACCGACCGGGTTGTACTCGTGGCCAGGGCGGACCATCCGCTGACCCGCAGAAAACGCGTGCAGCGCCTTGAACAGGATCTGGGTGGGCAAGCCTATGTCGGCTTTGAAGCCGGCAGCGCGATTCGCCAGATCATTGACGGGGCGCTGCGTTCGGCAGGTGTGCAGATGAACGTCGTGATGGAGCTGCGTTCGATTCCCGCTATTTTGAGAATGGTGGCCACCACCGGGTACCTGGCGTTTGTCAGCCGTGCCAGTCTGGCTGGTCAGTCGGATATTCGGGAAATTCCCGTCGCAGGTCTATCGATCGAACGGGAGTTAGGCATCGTCAGCCGAATAGATGTGCCCTTGTCGACTGCTGCCCAGGCTTTCTCGGCTCGCTTGCGCGCCGTGGTGGCCAAGCAGGTGGCTGCTCACTAAGCCCGGCAAGACCCGTAAAGCGGCAAGCCCAGGTTGGCCTACTTTGGGCTACTCTTACGACCAATAGATCACTGCATTTGGAGACACCACCATCATGACCCAGGACCTGCTTGAAACCATCGAAAATGGCGTCGCGACACTGACGATGAATCGCCCAGAAGCGCGCAATGCCTTAACGCCCGAAATGTTCAGTGCAATGGCAGAAGCCATGCCGCGCCTGGCCCTTGATCCTGAGGTTCGCTGCGTGGTGCTGACGGGCGCAGGTAGCGCCTTTTGCGCTGGCGGTGACGTCAAGCGCTTTGCCAAGGCTGCCGCAGAAGGGATGCCCATGAGCTTTGACACCCGCGTGAACGACTTGCGCATGCGCATGGAAGTGAGCCGGCTACTGCACGAAATGGCCAAGCCAACGCTGGCTGTGCTCCCCGGCCCGGCGGCTGGTGCCGGCTTGTCACTTGCTCTTGCCTGTGACCTGCGCATTGCAGCGGCAGGCACAAAGCTAACGACGGCATTCGCAAACATCGGGCTCTCAGGAGACTTTGGCGCGAGTTACTTCCTGACGCAACTGGCAGGCGCTGCGATTGCGCGCGAACTGTTATTCACCGGACGCGTGCTGTCTACTGATGAAGCGCATGGGATGGGGTTGATTAACAAAGTTGTGCCGGGCGAGGAGTTACCTGCAGCAGCCAAGGCAACTGCCGCTCAACTGGCTTCCTTGCCGACGGTTGCGGTTGGTTATATGAAGAAGAACCTGGTGGTCGCGCAGCGTGGTTCCCTATCAGAAACACTTGATGCCGAAGCCATTCATATGATGCGCACCTTCGACACCGAGGACCATAAAGCTGCGGCAGTCGCGTTCGTTGAAAAACGCGCCCCAAGCTTTAACGGCCGCTGATTATGTCTTGATCAATCCGGTCAGTGCAGGCACTGACCGGTGAGCGGGAAATACCTGCTCGTCGAGGCTGGCGTCACTCATACCGAGATGCTCTTTTAGCAAGCCTTTGAATAAACCCTCATACGGTGTCGTTATGTGCAGATCACGACCTTCAAAACGCTGATCTTGCGCGAGCCCGGGCCATTGACCGATTACCTTGCCACCATTAACCGCGCCGCCGAGCAGCATTGCCATCCCGCCAGTGCCGTGGTCGGTCCCCTGACCACCATTTTCTTTCAGTGAGCGACCAAATTCGGACACCACTAAGACGGCAGTTTCCGACCAGGCTGGGCCAAGACTCGATTGCAAAGTCAAAAGGCCTGCCGACAACTCACCCAGACGTTGCGCAAGGCGAGGCGGCTGACGGGTGTGAGTGTCCCAGTTATGAGATTCGAACACAGCGATTCGGGGTCCGGAGGGACTCGCGAGCATCTTGCCAGCAACCCGCGTGAGATCGGTCAATTTGCTTCGCCTGACTTTCTTGCCATCCGTTTTGCCCATCATCAAGCGGTCGGAGACAGCCTCTTGCAGCAATTGCTGCATCATCGGGTCGGCCTCATAGCTCGTGAGCAAACGCGCAAGAAAATCATCACCCGCGACCGGTAAGCTCGTGGGCGACCAGGATCTGACGCTCGCCTGACCATGCAAAATCAACGGTAGTGCTGAGCCGACCGCAAGGCCTAGCCGCTGGCCTGACGCCGCCGTAGGCCCTATCGACGACAACGCTCGATTGAGCCAGCCATCTCTTGCACCAAAGGGCTGATGCGAGCCGTTCTCAAGTTGATTCTGCGCATCAAAGTGCGAACGACGCCGATAGCTTGTGCCAGAGGCCGGCACTAACAAAAGATCTGAGCGACCATAGGCAGCATGCAAATGTGTGAGCGCAGGATGCAACGCGAATAGGTTGTCTATTTTGAGCACACCGTTATGCTCTTCCGGTCCAGGCACTGCTGTTTTTTGTCGAAGTCGGTAGTAGTCGGGGTCACCATAAGGCACGATCGCATGGAGTGAATCGAGCCCACCGCGTAGCAATACGATCACCAATCGTTTTTCGCTGTGGCCTTTGGCAAGCGACACGAGTGGAAACGCGCCGGTCGCCAACGCGCCACCCGATACGAGCATTTGACGGATGAATTGTCGTCTTGCGTCAAGGTTCATCTGTCTACCTCCACTGAAATTCGTGACTGGCCAGCACCATCGCAACCGCCTCTACCGGAGATGGCGCCCTCGCGACCCAGGTACTGGTGGTATCTGAAGCGAGTTCGCCCAGCGCGGTCTGAAGCAATTGGCGGGGATCAATGGTGGGTGGCAAGGTTGTGGCGGCCGCACGCGCCCATTCAACCCGCCGCAAGAGTGTTTCTGGTGTGAGCCAGTAGCTCGATACGTCAGGCCATCCAGCCGGTGAAAGCGCCGCAAAGGGTTGATGGCCCATCTGAGACAAAGCGCCCAGCAAGCGCGCGGGCCTGGCAGGCAACACGTTGAGCGAGCGATAGGCAGACACCATGAGTTCATGGGGCGTCTTAAGCTTACGCATTGGGTTTACCTGCTCCGTCGGGCTTGCGTGCTCAAAAGCGAGTGCAATCAATGTGCGACTCACGGCGGCAAGATCGCCGCCGGTCTGTTCGAATGCTGAACTCAAGCGTCTGACAAACCTCTCGGGCGGCTCATCCGCAAAGAAATGCCGCGCAAGCTTATGAGCGATGAAGTTGGCGGTTTCGGTGCGCACCGCTAGATCAAGCAACATGGCGCGAGCCTGCTCGGCGCCATCGTCCGCATATCGCTTGCCCAGCAAAGCCTTGACCCCCGGCTGGTGGCGAGACGCCACGAACCTGAAGCGAGCATCAGGACGCGCGCCTTTGGCGCGAGCCTTTCGGCCCGGATTGCCCCCATGCGACCAGCCGCTCAGAGCTTCCGCCAATGCAATGACATCTGCCTGCGAATACCCGCCATTTACGCCTACCGTGTGCAGTTCCAGTACCTCGCGCGCCAGATTCTCATTGATCGACCGGCCACGGCGCTTACCGACTCTGGATTCAGATCCAACCGACTGTGGATTGTCCAGATACACCAACATGCATGGGTGCTGACAAACCGCCAACAACATATCGGAGAAGCGACCAAACACATGAGGGCGAATCGCCTCTCGTTCATAGGCACCCACGGCAGTTCCAATCGTGGCGCGACTCGAAGAAACTGAGAAGTGATTCGACCAGAAATGTACTAGCCGCTCAGCGAATGGCTGATCGGTCTCAATAGCGTTGAGGATACGATCGGACACCTCAGCCCGAAACTGACGACGCAATTGTCGACGCGCGGTGCGGCGCTTCTCACGAATGGCTTCCGAGCGCCCTGCATGGGCCCAGCTTTCATTAAGGATCTGCACACTGGAAGCATGGCGTGCCAGGCGGGGGCCGGGGGCGATCTGGCCCACTTGATTGAAGAGCCATTGATCGGGCGAGGAGGCAATTGCCTCCGCCTCGCCGGGCCTGGCGCCCAGCCCAAACCGATTCAACACCATCATCACTTCCGGAGCACTCATCTCAAACCTCGGGTTACCGCTCACAGCCAAGTGTGAGCCTAGCGGTGTTAAAGACGTGTCAAATCACGGTAAAGATCGGTAAAGGGTCGCTTCAGTGTTGTTTCCTACCGCTCCGGCGGCCACAACTGACCATTTGAATGAGGCTTGTCTGTCAAACTGAAGACCCCTCCAGGAATCACCGGCAAGCAAATCAATGACCAACATCCCCAATGAAACGCGAAGCATGGCTTTGTTCTGTGACTTTGAGAATGTCGCGCTTGGCGTAGAAGAAGCCCGGTACGACAAGTTTGATATCGACCTGGTGCTTGAGCGTTTGCTTCTGAAAGGCAGCATTACCGTCAAGAAAGCGTATTGCGACTGGGAACGTTATAAGTCGTTTAAGGGCCCAATGCATCAGGCATCTTTTGAATTGATAGAGGTGCCTCACGTCCGCCAGTCAGGTAAAAACTCCGCCGACATCAGAATGGTGGTTGATGCACTCGACCTTTGCTATACCAAGGCCCACGTTGACACCTTTGTGATTATCAGCGGTGACTCTGATTTTTCACCGTTGGTGAGCAAGCTTCGAGAGAACAACAAGACTGTCATTGGTGTGGGCGTCAAGAAATCCACCTCAGATTTGCTCATGGCGAACTGCGATGAATTTATCTTCTATGATGATCTTGTTCGGGCTTTAAAGCGAAAAGCGCCAACCCGTCGCAAGAGCACTAAGAAAAGTTCAGGCGAACCGGGTGACGGTGCCGAAGCAAGCGCGACCGAATCGACGAATGCGTCAGCATCCAAAGGCCGTACCAGAAAGCCACGTACAAGCAAGAAGCAGGCAGAGCAGGCTGACAAGCTTGACGCCGCCCACGAAGATCAGGTTCAGCAGGAAAAGCTGGTGACCGGCCTGAATGAGGTTGTCACCACCTTTGAAGCCTTACTGGCAGAACGGGGCGACGACGACACCATCTGGGGGTCGATGGTTAAGCAAACCCTCAAGCGTCGTAAGCCGGGCTTCAATGAAAACTACTACGGATTCCGCTCTTTCAACGGCATGCTCGAAGAGGCTCAGGCGCAGGGCTTACTCGTGCTTGAGAAAGACGGCCGTTCAGGCGGCTATCTCGTCAAAGCCGTCACCTAATAGTGACTGGGTCAACTTTAACGATGGTCGTTTCGCGGGCCGGTTCACCATTGGTCAACAGGCTCACCAGTTCCCGTGTGGTGGACGTCCGGGTGAGCATCTGACACAGCACTTCATCGTTGGCCGTAAAACTCGCATGCCAACAGCCGGGATTCATACAAACCCCCTGACCAGACTCTACTCTAAAGGCTCGGAGGGTTTTGAGATCAGGCAGAGACGTCGCACCCGGCAGCGTGTTCGCGACGACGTGAATCAAATCCCCTCCGCGCAGTGGCACGATGGCCTGTTCGGTCAGCCAATGGACCTCAAGCGCAGTCACGACCAATGAAGCATTCCGATAGGTAACCCACAACACTTCGGTTTGACCATCGGTGCCAGGATCAAACGTGCCAACACGCCAAAAATCACTGCCTGCATTGCTGAAAGCACTGGACGGTTCACTGCCGGGGAACGGCGCGCCCAGCACAACACCATAGGGCGCAAAGCGCTCATCAGTCAGCGGTTCGATCTGCACTTAGTGCGACATCAACACCGGCACACTCATGCCATCGAGAATCGCACGGGTCGTACCACCAAGCACCCATTCCCGAAACCTTGAGTGACCGTAACCGCCCATCACGAGCAAGTCGGCCTCACTCTCGCCGATGTCATTGAGCAAGGCATCTGACACCGCGATGTTAGTCACAACCTGCCGAACGTTCGTATTGACGCCGTGCCGGGCCAGAAACGCGCCAACATCTGCGCCTGGTTCCTGACCATGGCGGGCGGCAAACTTACTCTTCTTCTCACCTGCGTTGACCAGCGTGATATCAACCGTCTTGGCAGCTTTTAGCAAAGGCATGGCATCTATGATGGCGCGGCCCGCCTGCCGGCTGCCGTCCCATGCCACCACAACACGATCAAAGTCTGCGGTTTGTTTGCGTTCGTTGGGCACCACGAGTACCGGTCGGCCAGCCTCCATTAAAAGGTCGCCCACCAAGCCCGGCCCAGCACTGGACCTCGTCACGTCGTCGTTGGGCTGACTGAGCACAATCAGGTCAGCAAACGCAGCATGCTCAATGAGTGAAGCAACCACTGACTCTTGAAACAGGCGCGCCTCAAACCCATCAAAGTCCAGCGCCCGACACCGCTTCTCAAACGCGGCAGCGGCCTGTTTGGCTGCCTCATCGAGTTCTGTCTGTATCTCATTGATATAGCGAGCCGAAGTACCAAAGTAGTCTCCCGCTGGCAAACTCGCAAAGCCGCTCGGCGCCAGGCCAATCACATGAGCCTCGTTGGCCTTGGCAATCGCCACCGCCTGCTCAACCACCATCTCGGTGGACTCGAACGAGTCAATATGGGTCAGAATTGTTTTGTAGCTCACATAAACCTCCAAATGAAACTGACCAAAAAAGCGTTTACTTGTCTGGCGAGAAAGAACACTGCTCGGGAGCGCAAGGGTAGCGGTAATAAGTTGCATTCAGGTAGTCAGTCACATCCTGAATTTCCTCAAGCGTCCATTTTGCCTTCGCTGCTGTTGACCACCTCACCACCTGGACCTGAATTTGCTCAAAGCTTCTAGCCTTACGCCGCTCGCGCAAGTGGAGCGTTGACTCGTGGCAGATCCCGCAAGTATTTTCGTACAAGAGCTTGCCACGACCGGCATCAGTTGCCTGCGACGGCGAGCCCGTCAGCATAGCAAGCAGCATCAGCGCTACCAGGGGCAATCCGCCTGCACTCGGACGCTTGTTCATCGATAACTCCGGCGAGTAGTTCAGACTTTCATCCTGAACCAATCAGATCAAAGCGCCTTGACCTCGATCAATCCCCCCTGAGAGCAATACTGATCAGCTCTGCTCAAATGCCGCCAGCGCGGCCTGGGCAACCTGATCACCCCATTCCTGAACGAAGTGACCCGCCTCTTTGATGATCATCGGCGGCGGGCAGTCTTTGATGACACCAGCCATCGCCTGCATCACCTCAACACCGAGCACGGGGTCTTGCTCGCCCACGGCCATGAAGGTTTTGCCCTGCCACTGCTTACGCCAGAATTGCACCGCTTCGCGACTCGTCACAACCCCTTCCATGTCGGGTTCGATCATGACCATTTGCGGAAACCGCCTCACACCGGCCTTGTAACTGATGTCAGGAAAGGGCGCGTCGTAAGCTGCTGCCTCTGCGTCGGTCATGCCGGGGGTGCTTCGGCGCATGAGTCCGCCAACATTCAGATCAGGGTTTGCGTTCGCGTAGTCTCGCCATGCAATGAATCCGTCGCTCGGCTTGGTGCCGGTCGCCAGCGCTGTATTCATGATGATCAACCGGCTGAACCGTTCGGGCATCGCATGCGGCAAAGTCAGCCCCAGCACGCCCCCCCAGTCTTGCACAACCAGTGTGATGTTGGTCAGATCAAGAGTTTCAATGAATGACAGCATCATGTCGCGATGAAAATGAAAGCCGTAGGCCTCATCTTCCACAGGTTTATCTGATCGCCCGAAGCCAAGCCAGTCCGGCGCGACGACGCGGCCGCCGGCCTGCACAAACGGGGGAATCATCTTTCTGAACAGATAACTCCACGTAGGCTCGCCATGAAGGCACAGGAATGTATGCTCCGCATCGGCAGGCCCTTCATCGACATAGTGAACCCGCAGACCCTCTGCGCCGGTCAGGTCGGATACGTAGTGGGGCTGGTATGGCCAGTCAGGTAGCTGTTCAAAACGCTCATCAGGCGTGCGCAAAGATTTCATGGCGAAATCCTCCGTTCGATTTATGCGTCGGGCTGCTCGTACAAGTGACAGGCAGCCTGTTGACCAGGCCCAATAGCGCGCAACATCGGCCGGGTCTTGTTGCAAGGATCAAAGACTTTAAGACAACGCGGGTGAAAATGGCAACCTGATGGCGGATCGAGCGGAGACGGAATCTCTCCCTTGATTGGTACGAACTGACTCTTACGTTGGTCAAGCCGTGGCACCTCTTTTAGCAAGGCCTCCGAGTAAGGATGCTTAGGTCCCTCAAAGAGCGTCTGTGCAGGCGCAGACTCCACAACCCGGCCCAGATACATGACCACTACCCGGTCAGCAATATGTTGCACGACCGACAAGTCGTGACTGATAAACAAATAGGTGAGATTGAACTCATCCTTGAGGTCCATGAACAGGTTGATGACCTGGGCCTGAATGGAAACATCCAGCGCGGCGATTGATTCATCACAGACCAGAAAACGCGGTTTGACGGCCAGGGCGCGGGCAATACCGATGCGCTGGCGCTGACCACCTGAAAACTGGTGTGGATACCGGCGCCGCATTTCAGGGTCAAGACCCACTTTCTCAAGCATTTCGGCAACATAGTCGCTCCGCTCGCGCCGTTTGATGAGACCGTGAAAGACAGGGGCTTCGCCCACGATGTCTTCAACGCGTTTGCGCTGGTTCAGGCTGGCAAACGGGTCTTGAAAAATCATTTG
>JBGCFG010000012.1:0-72608 GCA_045106815.1 Burkholderiaceae bacterium
CAATATCGACATCCTGAAAGCCACCATTGAAATGGCGATTGCCAATGGCGCTTCTGTCGAGGCGCTCAGAACGCAATGGGAAGATGTGCTGGATGGCAATCTCAACGGCGGGCTGACAGGAACCGATTTGCTCGAAGCCAGGTTCGCGGCAGCCAACCTGCTTGGCCGCGGTGAAGAGGCCGTGCAGTTATATCGCCAGCTTGAAGCCGAGTTGGGGCCACCCGGCGTTGGCGTTCTGGTGGGGGACCCAGCTTTCATTGCCAGTGCCGCGAGGAACTATGCAATTGATGAGCTTGTCAGACCGGGACAGACCGAAGTTGTCGACAGTAACCGGGTGGTCGGAGAGCCTCGCTCTATTGGTTGGGTGGGGACCACCGTTGGCCAGGGTGGCGTCGGTCTGCAAGGCATGCTGATGACGGCGCAGGACCGCACAGGCCAGGATGTCTATTGGTTGCAGGGACCAACCGACAACTATTGGCTGCGCGATGCAAGTGGTTCGCTCATCGCTAACCAAGACGAAGCCACCGCCAGAGCACGTGAGTTGATCAGCAATGGCGCGGCGACCAAGCTTTATCCACTCCAACCTGAATACGTCAGCCCCGACAATGGATCGGTAGCCACAACGGACAACACGCGATCGATCGATGGTGTCGCGATTGTGGAGCCGACTGTCTTGGTTGAATATGTCGGTGTAGAGGTTGGCAATACGGGCGTTGGGCTACAAGGTGCGTTAACCTGGGCATACACGCCCTCAGGCGAGCGAGTGTTCTGGCTTCAGGGCCCAACCGACAACTATCTGCTGCGTAACGGGCAAGGTGATCTGATTCGCGGTCAGGGCGAGGCGCAACAGCGCGCGCTTGAATTGATTCGCAGTGGCTCAGCAACCAGACTTTACTCGCTTGATATCAGTTCGGGATCTGTCGGTAACGACGGTAACCGTGGCACTCAGATTGATGGCGTGACTATTCAGGGGACACCATCAACGGTTCAGTACGTCGGTGTCGAGTCAGTGGGATTACAAGGCTTACTGATGTGGGGTCGTGAACCTGGTGGACAGGTCGTGTTTTGGTTGCAAGGGGCTGAGCAATCACCCGGTGGTAGTCGCTTCAACTACGTGCTGCGCTCGCCTGATGGCGAATTGATTCGGTCACAGGGTGAAGCAATGGATCGAGCCAGAGACTACATTACACATGGTCTGGCTACGCAGTTGGAACCGCTTTAGGTTTGATGTCGGTGTTGCCATTGCCATTGCCATTGCCATTGCCGTTAGCCAGAAAGATCAATAGTCGGCATTGAATACTTCCGAGAGCTGATAGGACTCTGATTGCCAAAGTCTCAGATTGCTAAGAAATCATTCGAAACCTAATGTGATGAGCCTCTTCGGAATGCTTTAGGCCCTTGTATTTGATGTGCATCAACCAGCCTGGGTGAGTTTGCGGTTACCTAATTGGTGACCACATTCAGCGAGGACATCATGTTTATCTCAAGTGTTCCGGGCAGTCAGGCAATCTGGTTCTTGCGGCCCTTATTCAGATTGCAACAGCGTAAGTACGGACAAGAGTTGCGCGCCGCAGCGGTCTGGGCCAGGGTGCCGTTGCTCTACACAGCGCTTACCCTGTTCTATTCTGCGCTCGAGCGGCGTCGTTCACATTTGCCGCCACCATTAAGGGCGCTTTTACAAACGTATGTCTCTCAATTGAATCACTGCGCGTTCTGCATTGATCTGAATGCTGCGAATGCGGCAAAGCGCTACGGCACTCTTGACACAGTTCAAGCTGTCTCTGGTTGGGAGGTCAGTGAAGTCTTCGACGAAATCGAACGAGTTTGCCTGGAGTACGCGCGCGAGATAACACTCACTGACGGGCAGGTCGATCAGCTCTTGATAAACCGGCTGCGTCAACATTTTGACGAGACTGGTGTGATCGAATTGACCGCACTCATCAGTTTTCAAAATATGTCGAGCAAGTTCAATGCTGCGCTTGATATTGAATCAATGGGTTTGTGTCAGTTGCCGCTGAAAAAGCAGGCGCCGTGAGCCAGTAAGCTCATCGCCCAAGTAGGCCAAGTGTCGCCGGTGGCCAAAACGTCACAATCATCAAGACGGCAAAGATGATGGCGGCGAACGGCAAAACGGCAATGCAGATCTCACCGAACTTCTCTTTGAAGGCCGTCATTGCCACGATCAGATTCAAACCAATGGGTGGTGTGAGAAAACCAATCTCCAGGTTGATCACCATGATCAAACCAAAGTGAATGGGGTCAATGCCATAGGCTTCTGCGCTAATAAGTAGCAGGGGTGCCAGGACCAAGATGGCAGAGACAACATCAAACAAGCACCCCACCAGTAACAGCAAGACGTTAACTGCCAGTAGAAACGCAATTTTTGATTCAACCGATGCAGCAAGCCAGACGGCAAGGTCTTGCGGTACCTGCTCCAGTGTCAGAATGGTTTTGAGACTCAGCGCGACCGCGATGATGGGGAAAAGCATGCCCAGCGTCTTCGCCGTATCTACTGCCGTACCGTAGAAGTCCTTTATTGACAGTTCTCGATGAATGAAAATCTCGATTAGTAGCGCATAGGCCAGTGCAACAGCGGCGGCTTCCGTCGGGGAAAAGTAGCCTGAGTAAATGCCCCCCAGCAAAATGACAGGCAGCAAGAGTGACCAAACGCCTGCACGCAATGCACTTAGAAACTGGGTGGCACTGAAAGCCTTTGGCGGTAGGTGGCGATTGACCCATAGCGCGTATCCACCAAGAGCTGCGGTAATCATGATGCCCGGGATAATCCCCGCTATGAATAGGTCGGAGATAGATTTCTCAGTCACCAGACCATAGAGAATCATGGGGATCGACGGCGGAATCACGATACCGAGCGTGCCACCAGAGGTAAGTGCACCGAGCGCGAAGCGCTTGGAGTAGCCGTCTTCTAACAGCGCGGGGTAGAGCACTGCGCCAACCGCGAGCAGCGTGACTGGGGATGACCCTGAAATGGCCGCAAACAATGCGCAACTGAGTATGGTTGCAACACCCAGGCCACCAGGGAGCGGATTGGTGATTTGCCGAGTGATTTCAATGAGCCGCCGCGCGATAGAGCCGCGCGTCATGACGCTACCGGCCATGATGAACAGTGGAATGGCCAGCAACACCTCGTTGTCGAGGCTGACCCACATGTCCTCAACCAGATACTGAAGCACGCCATCACCCCAGACGAGGTGAATATAGGCGGCTGCCACCAGGAACAACACCACCACGTTCTGGCGAAAGAGCATTAAACCCAGTAGCAGGCCCAGTAATCCTACGGCTGCCATGTCTGGCTAGATCTCCTGCACTGGTCGCAGCGAAGGCGCAACGACATAGAGGCCGTGGCGCAATGCGCATGAACAAAACGCATATGGCATCACCATTTGGATCGGCCAGAGCGTCCAATACAAGACGGCCGCTCTGTCACCGGATTGGCGCGTCGACAGCACAAACTCAATGGCAACCCAGGCCAAGCCGAGATACACGATGGCGCTGATAAGGTCTGCGATTTGCCAGACGTACCGATCGAATCGTTCTGGACAGACGCCATCCAGGAATGCTGGCCTTAGGTGCGATCCCGCACCGGTGGCGAGCGCCAGGCCAAGAAAGCCTGCGACGATAGCGGCATAGACCGCCATCTTCGGTGCGCCAAATATGCCCTCACCAAGCAACTCCCGACCCAGAACGTCACCCATCAACAGCAGGGCTACTGTTGCATAAGCCAGTGCGGCCACCGCCCCCTCAATACGCTGGAGCGTATTCAGGAGGGCGGCCACGCCTGGCATGTCGGATGCTACCGATTACTGGCAGTCGGCTTTGGCGGCGGTAATAGCGGACCAGGTGTCCTTAGCCTTTGGTCCCAGTTCATTGATGATGTCGGGCTGTACCTTAGGGGCAACGGCTTGCCAGGCTTTTTGCTCTGCTTCGTTGGGGCGATAAACAGTAGCGCCGCCTTCTTTGGTGGCGATCTTTTCCAGCAATGCGGCCTCGGCACCCCGCACAGACTTACGCAGACCGTTCAATTCGAGCGCAGCAGTTTGCAGCCACTTTTGCTCTTGTTCGCTCAAAGAACCCCAGGTTTTGTTCGACACCAATGCTGTGCCGATTTGATGAACGTGGTTCGTCACGGTGACGTTGCTGGCTTCCTTGTGATAACCGACGGCAATGCCGTAAACGGTTGGCCAGGTAACAGCATCAACGTTGCCGGTTTTGAGCGCTGGCATTGAGTCAACTGTGCCGAGTGGAATAGCCGTGCCGCCGGCCCCCTGCATGAACAAGGTATCTGTTTTGGTCGGTGCCGTGCGGATCTTGACACCCGCCAGATCGGCCGGCGTCTTAATGAGTTTGCGTGACATCACGATCTGCTGTCCGACTTCGATGAACGCGATCGGCTTCACACCGGCAGCATCCATCGACTCGCCAAAGGCCGTCAGTAAGTGCTTGTCGGCAACGCAGTCAGCCTGCTCAACACTTTCAAAAGCATAGGGGGAGGCGAGCAGGCCGAACTCAGGAACCACCAATGAGGTGGCCGTGTTTGAGAACAGGCCAATGTCTACGCGCCCGCGCGCAACCTGACGAATCACCGTTTGCTCGTCTCCTAACTGGCTCGCATGAAAGTGTTTGACCGTTAGTTTGCCGCCAGAAAGCTCTGCCAGTTTCGCAACAAAGGCATCAGCTGCTTTTCCCCAAGGGGTGGCTGCGGGGGCGGCGCCCGATGAGCGAAGCTCCCGTGCGCTGGCCGATACAGTGATACTGGCGGCTACAACGGCAACTGCAAGTTGAATGAGTTTGGTTTTTTTCATGTTTGTCTCTTTCCCTTTCTTTTATAGATGTTGTCTGCCTGGAATGGCTACTTGGCCATCACGGCTTCTTGCTCGTTCGTTTTCACTTCAACCGGTGAATTAAACGTGACCCGCTGATTGACCCGATACTCGGGCCAATAGTCAGCCACAGCATAGTGCTGGGTACTTCGATTGTCCCAGATGGCAATACCGCCAGCTTCCCACTGATGATGCACCATGAACTCAGGTCGCTTGAGCCAGTCGAGCAAAAAGCGCAGCATGCCTTCGCCTTCGTGCCGGTCAAGCCCGCAGATGCGGCGCGTGAAATCGGAATTCACAAACAGGCACTTACGGCCTGAGTCCGGATTGAGTCGGATAACGGGATGCTCAACGGGCTTGTTGGCTTTGATGGCAGCAATCAGGGCTTCCTCACCCTTGTCGCCAAGAAACTCACGAAATGCTGAATGTTCCCAGGTGTGAACCGCGGTCAAGCCTTCCAAATACTGTTGCATGCCAGGTGACAACCACTCATAGGCTTTGCTTGTGCTGATCCAGCAGGTATTGCCGCCGGCTTTGGGTGTATCGGTAATTTGAATCGCCGTACCCAGGGGTGGGTTTGGCTTCCAGCTAATGTCGGTATGCCAGTGGTCGATCATCGGCGGCGTTTCGCGGTCCGACACGATCATTTCCACACCAGGCGCATCTTCGCGCTGGTCAAAATAGGAGCCGGTTGAGACTGGGCCAAACACTTCGCCCAAAGCAAGGTGCTGGGCCGGCGTGATCGTCTGAGGTCTAAAAAAGATCACTTCAAAGTCAAAAAGCGCCTGCCGCAGTTCTTGCCTGACCGGTTCACTGAGGGGTTTGGTCAGATCGACCCCATCAATCCAGGCGGCGAAATTGGGCATGCGCGGCTGCGGCGTAATGTGTTTGTACCGGCTGGGGATATCAATCAGTTCAAGCGGGGCGGTATTAGCCATGTCAATGTCTCTTGTTTGTCGATTGTTATGCGCTATCTGTAGGTCAGGCTCATTAGCTTCGCGTCAGGCGCGTACATGACGCCTGACTTCAGAATAATGCCACCTGGGCAACAATTGGGTCATGAAGCTCATGGCGACCGTTTCAATTGGTCACTGCACAGATAGCATTCAAGGCTCGGCATCCAACTTTCGGAACCTGCAAATGAACGAACCACTAAGCAAAGTTATCAGCAGCATTGACCTCGAACAGGCCGAAGCGATTGCTCAGGGCACACTCGCCATTCGGCGCGAGCATGGTTTGCTGCCGTTAACAGTTGTAGTGCTGGATAGTGGCGGGCAACTGGTGACGGCCAAGAGAGAAGACGGCTGCGGCACTTTGCGATTTGATATCGCACTCGGCAAAGCATCGGCGGCACTTGGCATGGGCATGTCGACTCGGCTGATTCGCGACCGGCTCGCTAACCGCCCGGCTTTTCAAGGAGCGCTTGCCAACGCGGCGCAGGGGCGCTTCATTCCGGTGCCTGGAGGCGTGCTTATTCTGGATGAGTCCAATCGCGCGATTGGGGCTATCGGCGTGAGTGGCGACACCTCAGACAAAGACGAATTTTGTGCTGTCGAAGCCATCAAAGCCGCGGGCATGCTGTGCGAGCCGGCACAGCCCAATCCTGATTGGAACAAGAGCCAGTTGTAGCGTGGTTTGCAAGCATGCTCAGCTATTACGCCCAGTTCAAGTCGATCCACATACTCTTCGTTAGCTTAAGCGGTTTGCTTTTTTTGGTTCGGGGAGCAGCGGTTGTGTTTGGCGGCCAGTGGGCCATGGCAAAACCCTGGCGCCTACTGAGCTATGTGATTGACACAGGCTTGTTTTTCGCGGGGCTCAGCCTGCTCTTGATGCTGAGCGTTAATCCTTTCAGCACGCCCTGGCTTAGTGTGAAACTGCTTTGTTTGGTGGCTTATATTGTGTTGGGGTCCCTGGCACTTAAGCGGGCGCGCAATGAAGGTGTCCGACGGTTGTCGTACGTCGCAGCGCTTGGCTTGTTTATCTTTATGTTGTCAGTGGCGCATAGCCATCATCCACTGGGCGTGTTTGGAGAAGGCTCGCTATGAGTAGCCGACTAAATCTGTATCAAGGTCCAGCCGCAAGTTTTGATGAGCCCTTTGAGATGCTGCTGGCTTGTCACGAACGCGTCGAGCGCATGCTGACATTGCTTGAAAAAATCGCCGACCGCGTGAAGGCATCAGGGGTGGATCAGGACTGTCGCGATGCTGCCGCTGATGTAACGCGCTACTTCGATCTTGCGGGGCCGGCGCATCACCTTGATGAAGAGACTCACGTCTTACCGCTTCTGCGGACGGGCAGCGCCAAGGCGCAGGCACTCGCGGGGCAGATTGAGCAGGAGCATGGGTTGATGACCGGGCAGTGGCAAGCGCTTCGCGAAGACTTAATTCATTTGTGGCAGGCGCCAACCAATGGTGACGCGCCGTTTGAGATGACTGATGAACGGTTGCTGCGTTGGCAGGCATTTGCGGCCCTGTACCGCTCGCATATCCTCACTGAGGAGTCTCAGGTGTTCGAGGTCGTTAAGGGTCAGTTGGCTCCCCAGGCCTTACAGGAAATGGGGCTCGAAATGGCCCGGCGCCGCCAGGATAGGCCTGAATAGATTGGCACGCGCCGTGCGGGCGGCTCCCGAGTGTCGCCCCGCTGATCCCGCTCAAGGTCATCAGCGTGAGTCAATCGAAAATTCTTTCTAATGTTTTTCAAAAGATTGTCGATACCCCATAGGTACGAATTTTTTTACCCTGGCCGGATAGCTGGCTTCGACGGAGAACGGATGATGGATACAGCCGTAGCGACACAGACGACTACAGCAGCAGGTTTGATGCCCACTGATGAAGAGACAGCGGCACAGGACAGCGAATACCTCACCTTTGCCCTTGGTTCTGAGGAGTATGGGATTGATATTCTGGCTGTGCAGGAAATCCGCAGCTACGAGGAACCCACCCGTATCGTCAAGATGCCTGACTTCATTAAAGGCGTGACAAACCTGCGCGGCGTGATCGTGCCCATCGTCGACCTGCGTTTGAAGTTTGGCCTGGAAGAGGCGCCTTATAACGAACTTACCGTGGTCGTGGTCCTGAAGTTGGAGGAGATGGTGGTTGGTGTAGTTGTGGATTCAGTGTCTGATGTGCTGGCGCTAACCGCCGATCAAATCAAGCCCGCGCCTAATTACAACGCCGCTTTCGACAACAATTGCATCAAAGGGCTTGCGCTCACGAAGATGGGCGACACCGAGCGCATGGTGATCCTGACTGATATTGAAAAACTGATGAACAGTTCGGATGGGGGATTGGCCGACGTCAATGCAGCAGTTGCGGCAGGGTAATTCAGCGAAGAAGGCCGCTCAATAACGCTACTTAATCCGTATCTGGTTGTGGCAGGGCCGTCAGCGTAATGAGTGCGGCGAACCCCAGACCGGCAGAAATCCAAAGGGCGGCCAGGCCCCATGCCTCGATCCACAGTCCAAACAACCAGGGGGCGAGCGCCTGAAAAAATCGCGCGGGCGACATCAACAAGCCCTGGCGCATGCCATAGCCTTTGCTGCCGAACAATGCGAGTGGCAACGTGCCGGTTGCGATGGTGAGTACGCCATTGCCGGCGCCGTGCAGCATGGCAAACACGGCTGCCACCGGCGCACCAACCCATGCCAAAACACTGGCTGCGATCGGGTGTAACAGGATAGCCATGCGTGCAGTCTTGAGCGGATGAACATGTTGCAGGACGCTAAATTCAAGCAAGCGGCCTGCAACCTGTGCCGGCCCCACCAACGCGCCGATTGCCACCGCTGACGCCAGGGTCGCCCCGCTCAGCATCAGCAGACTCGGTAGATGGGCCGCCATGGCGGTGCCAATAAACCAAATGATGGCGAAGCTGATGGCGAGCAGGATTGAGGTTCTGCGCGGGTTTTCGACCTGGGGCGCGTCGTGATCTTTGTTTTCGGCCTGGCCATTGACTGCTGGATCTGACCGAGTGGCTCGCGGCAATGAGGCATTGAGGGGCAGGGCTACCAGCACATGCAGGGCGGCCCAGGCCAAGCAGGCGCCGCGCCAACCCAGCGTTACTTCCAGCCAGGCGCTCAGCGGCCATGCCAGGGTGCTCGCGAGGCCAGCCACCAGTGTCACACCCGTAATGGCGGGTCGGGATTGCTGTCCGAAAATTCGGACGAGTGTCGAAAACGCAGCTTCATAAAGACCACTGCCCATTCCTATCCCGATGACAAGCCAGGCCACCAGCATGCTGGGGGTTCCTTGCGCGCTCGCGAGCAGACACAAACCAAGCGCAAAAATCAGGTTGGTCGTCAGTAAGACCGGCCGCCCCCCGAATTGGTCAATCAACCTGCCAGCGAACGGGCCGATAACCGCCGCGACGACTAACGCGAGTGAGAAACCTGCGAAAACGGTCGGGCTGGAGATTCCCAGGCCCTTCGCAATCGGATTGGCCAGGACTGCCGGTAAATAGTACGAAGACCCCCATGCGAGTATCTGCGCGAGGCCCAACGCCGACACTGTGCGGACCTTGGAAGCTTGCGTCATATAGGTTGTTGAAACTGCCTCATCTGTGATGCTTTGAGCCTGGGGTGGTTGAAATAAACACTCGGCGATTTTGCTGCTTGCTTGGTTGAGCCGTTCCCGGCTATACTGGCGGGCTTCCTTGGATGCAGGTTAATGCATTGGTTCTGCGGGATTCAGATTTGTGGCCTTACTTGGTTACGGATCGGATCGGATTAGATTGATCACCTATGGTCACCTATAGGCTAATCACCCAGCAGCGCCTCTAAACCTTACTTGCTTTGCGAGGTAACACTACCTGATTGCCGCCTGATCGCCGATGCCCGCTCTGTGGGCGCAGCGATACCCGAGTTCAGAGGTTGAGGTCTCGAAGGTAGTGTAAATAGCAGCAACAGCAGATCAGTGAGTACTAAAGAGCGGTCCGGCCAATCGAAGCCGGGTGTTGCCGCAACTAGCTGTGATGGTTATTTCTTGAAGCGGTCTTGGGTCTATTGAGCAATCGTCAAATTAAGCTCTGTAGATTTGGCCGTACTGAACAGAAATCCTAGCGTTTGAGGTTTGAGCGTTCGGGCCATTGCCATATTTGGAGTTTCACCATGAGCCAAGCCAATGCCCAAGGCGCCGATAGCGCTGCGGAAAATGGTCAGTTGGGTCTGATAGGCCGCAAGGTCGGCATGATGCGCATCTTCACCGAAGAAGGCGAATCAGTGCCCGTCACCGTGCTGGATGTTTCAGACAATCGCATCACCCAAGTTAAAACCCCGAGCAATGACGGCTATTCGGCCGTTCAGGTTGCTTATGGTTCGCGTCGGGCTAACAGAGTGACCAAGCAAATGGCGGGTCACTATGCCAAGGCTGGCGTTGTTGCCGGGTCAATGCTTCATGAGTTCCGCGCTAGCGTCGACACCATCGGTGAACTTGCCGCTGGTAGTGCGCTGAAAGTCGACCTGTTCAGTGAAGGTCAGTTTGTCGATGTGCAGGGCACCAGCCAGGGTAAGGGCTTTGCCGGCACGATCAAGCGACACAACTTTCGCTCGCAGCGGGCCAGCCACGGTAACTCGCGCTCACACAACGTGCCGGGTTCAATCGGTATGGCGCAGGATCCAGGCCGCATTTTTAAGGGCAAGCGCATGTCGGGCCACATGGGTAACGTCACCCGTACGGTTCAGAACCTGCGGGTTGTTCGCGTCGATGCCGAGCGTCAGTTGCTCATGATTCGTGGCGCGGTGCCTGGTTCCAAGAACGGCGAGGTTGTTGTGATGCCTGCCGTTAAAAAACCGGCTCCGGCCGACCAAAGCTAAGGGAGGCGTTCGATGCAACTCAAACTTATGGACGCCAGCGGCCAGTCTGCCTCGCAAGTCGATGCGTCTGATGCCGTGTTCGGTCGTGATTTCAATGAGCCGCTGGTTCACCAACTGGTTGTGGCTTATCAGGCCAATGCACGTAGCGCGAGCGCTAAGCAAAAAACCCGTGGCGAGGTCAAGCACTCAACCAAAAAGCCTTGGCGGCAGAAAGGAACGGGTCGTGCTCGTTCAGGCATGACTTCAAGCCCCATCTGGCGTGGAGGCGGTCGGGCTTTTCCTGCCTCCCCCAATGAGAACCACAGCCAGAAGGTCAATCGCAAGATGTATCGCGCAGGTGTGTGCGCCATCTTGTCGCAATTAGCCCGTGAAGAAAGGCTCATCGTCGTTGACGACATGGACTGTGATTCACCCAAGACCAAGGCACTGGCTGCACGCCTGAAAGCAATGGGTCTGGATCATTCAACGCTGGTAATCACTGACGTGGTTTCTGAGAACCTGCATCTGGCGTCTCGTAACTTGCCAACTGTGCTGGTTATTGAGGCTCAGCAGGCAGACCCAGTGTCACTGGTTGGTTTCGAGAAAGTCGTGATGACCAAGCCAGCGCTTGAGAAAGTTCAGGAGATGCTGTCATGAATAATGATCGCCTGATGAAAGTTCTGCTTTCGCCCATCGTGACTGAAAAGGCCACCATGCTGGCTGAAAAGCGTGAGCAAATCGCATTCCGAGTTTTGGCTGATGCCACCAAGGCCGAGATCAAGGCTGCCGTGGAGCTGCTCTTCAACGTTAAGGTGGATTCAGTCAATGTGCTGAATCAGAACGGCAAGAAGAAGCGCTTTGGCCGCTTTGAGGGGCAGCGACGCGGTACGCGCAAGGCATATGTCTGTCTGGCTGAAGGTCAGGAAATTAACTTCGCGGAGACCGCATAATGGCTCTGATCAGAACTAAACCAACCTCACCAGGCCGTCGTGGCATGGTCAAGGTGGTTGATAAGACCCTGCACAAAGGCGCGCCTTATGCGCCGTTGCTAGAAGCTAAAAAGCAGCGTGCAGGTCGTAACAACCACGGGCATATCACCACACGTCACCGTGGTGGTGGTCACAAGAAGCACTACCGCATCATCGATTTCCGTCGCAACAAAGACGGCATTCCGGCAAAGGTTGAGCGAGTTGAATACGACCCCAACCGCAGCGCTCATATTGCGCTTTTGGTCTACGCCGATGGCGAGCGTCGCTACATCCTTGCGCCGCGCGGCGTCACACCGGGTACTGAGTTGATGAGTGGCATTGAGGCACCGATTCGAGCAGGCAATACGTTGCCTATTCGTAACATTCCGGTGGGTTCAACTATTCACGCCATTGAGTTGCAACCGGGCAAGGGTGCGCAGATTGCACGCGCGGCTGGTACATCAGCACGTTTGCTTGCACGTGAAGGTATCTACGCTCAGTTGCGTCTTCGTTCAGGCGAGATTCGTCGCGTTCACATTGAATGCCGGGCAACGGTTGGTGAAGTGGGCAATGGTGAGCATAGTCTGCGCCAGATTGGTAAGGCCGGCGCCAAGCGCTGGCTGGGTATTCGCCCAACCGTTCGCGGTGAGGTGATGAACCCGGTTGATCACCCGCACGGTGGTCGTACCCGAGGTAACCGCCATCCGGTTTCACCGTGGGGGCAGCCGACACTGGGCTACAAGACTCGAACCAACAAGCGAACAGACAACATGATTGTCCAGCGTCGCAACCGCAAGAAGTAAGGCAAAGCTATGACACGTTCAGCTAAAAAAGGGCCTTTCGTCGACGCCCATCTGCAAAAGAAAGTCGACGCCGCCGTCGCTGGCAATGACAAGCGCCCGATCAAAACCTGGTCGCGCCGGTCAATGGTTTTGCCTGAGTTCGTCGGTGTGACGATTGCCGTTCACAACGGTCGCCAGCATGTGCCGGTGTTTATCAATGAAAACATGGTCGGCCACAAGTTGGGCGAGTTTGCCCTGACCCGTACTTTTAAGGGTCACGTGGCAGACAAGAAAGCGCGGCGCTAGGAGCACCTAATGGAAACTAAAGCCATATTAAAAGGGGTGCGGGTCTCGGCGCAGAAAGGCCGGATCATCGCAGACCAAATTCGCGGCAAGCCGGTTGAGAAAGCGCTGAACTTGCTGGCGTTTTCGCCCAAGAAATCTGCAGCCATCGTTAAAAAGGTATTGGAGTCAGCGATTGCCAATGCCGAGCACAACGACGGCGCCGACATCGACGAATTGAAGGTTAAGACCATTCACGTCGAGAAGGGCACTTCCTTGAGGCGCTTTCGGGCACGGGCCAAAGGCCGCGGCGCCAAGATTGAGAAGCAGACCTGCCACATCTACGTCACCGTCGGAGACTGAGCGAAACTATGGGACAGAAGATTCATCCAATCGGCTTTCGTCTGCCGGTGACCAAAGCCTGGACCTCCCGCTGGTATGCGCAAGGTTCTGAATACGCCAAGATGCTCAATGATGACCTGCGGGTTCGTGAGTATCTGCGCCGCAAACTCAAAACTGCGTCGGTCGGCAAAGTGCTGATTGAACGCCCCGCCAAGAATGCGCGAATCACGATTTTCTCGGCCCGCCCGGGTGTTGTGATTGGTAAAAAAGGCGAAGACATCGAGCAGCTTAAGGTCGATCTGCAGCGCATGATGGGCGTGCCTGTTCACGTCAATATTGAAGAGATTCGCAAGCCTGAGACTGACGCCAAACTGATTGCTGACTCCATTACCCAGCAACTTGAGCGCCGGATTATGTTCCGCCGCGCGATGAAGCGGGCGATGCAAAACGCCATGCGTCTGGGTGCTCAAGGCGTCAAGATCATGTGTGCTGGCCGCCTGAATGGTGCAGAAATTGCCCGCTCCGAGTGGTATCGCGAAGGACGTGTGCCTTTGCACACGCTGCGTGCGAGCATTGACTACGGCACTTCAGAGGCCATCACGACCTACGGCATCATCGGCGTCAAAGTCTGGATATATCACGGCGAGCATCTGGCCGCGGGCGATCCGCCGGGCGGTGATCGCGAGGCAGCCGGGGACAAAGACGATCGTCGTAATCGTCGTGGTCCACGCCCAGGTAACCGAGGCCCGCGCCGTCGCCCTGAAGGCGGTGGTGGTGGTGGCGGTGGTGCGCCAGCAGCAGGCGAAGTGGCTAAGCCCACGGCACCTGCCGATGGCGGCGCAGAATAATCGAGGATTCGAATCATGTTGCAACCTAAAAGACGTAAGTACCGCAAGGAGCAAAAAGGCCGAAACACCGGCCTGGCTACTCGTGGTTCCTCCGTTGCGTTTGGTGAATTTGGTCTGAAGTGCACAGGGCGTGGCCGCCTGACTGCGCGCCAGATCGAAGCCGCTCGACGCGCGATGACCCGCCACATCAAGCGGGGTGGCCGAATCTGGATTCGTATTTTCCCGGACAAGCCGATTTCCAAGAAGCCGGCCGAAGTCCGTATGGGTAAAGGTAAAGGTAATCCTGAGTACTACGTGGCCGAAATCAAGCCCGGAAAAGTGCTGTACGAAATGGATGGTGTAAGTGAACAACTGGCGCGTGAAGCATTCCGCCTGGCCTCGGCAAAGCTGCCGCTGCCTTGCGTGTTTGTCTCCCGCCACGGCATGTAACGGGGCTGGTCATGGATTTGAAAGAAATGCGCGCCAAAGATACCGAGGCGCTGACCAAAGAACTGAGCGAGCTATACAAGGCCGGCTTTTCTTTGCGGATGCAGCATGCGACGCAACAATTGAGCGATTCCAGCCAGTTGCGCAAGAACCGGCGCGATGTCGCCCGGATCAAGACCCTGATTCGTGAGAAGGCGAACGCATCATGAGTGAAGAGCAGAACACCACCAACACGCGCACGCTGACGGGCAAGGTCGTTAGCAACAAAATGGACAAGACCGTCTCGGTGCTGGTTGAGCGTAAAGTCGCTCATCCGCTGTACCGGAAGTACATCGTCCGTTCCAAGAAGTACCTGGCCCACGCCGAGACGGAACTGAATGAGGGCGATACGGTTGAGATCGCGGAAACCAAGCCGATGTCCAAGCGCAAGAGTTGGGTTGTGACCAAGCGACTTGTTGAGGCTGTGAAGATCTGACGAATTTCGCATCCGGGCTTGCGGCGGGGCTTGTCGCGGGCTATGATAGCGGGCTTCGCTTAAAAAGCCTGAGCCGACAGTAACTAGGTCGGGCTTTTGACGAGCAAATCCAGTTCGAGTGGCGTGAATCGCAGATTCAAACCCCGAATTTAGTTGTACAAGCTGGCCACCGCCAAGAATCAGGCTTTTCCTTAAGTCTGACCAAGCAGGCCAGGTTCTTTATACCCAAGAGGAGCGAGATGCTTGCTTCTCATAACGGGACCAATACTGTTTGCCGCCTTGACCGCGGGTAGCCGCGGGCATTAGGTAAGACAAGTTGGGACGAGTGAAAAAATGATTCAGATGCAGTCGACTCTGGGTGTCGCCGACAACACAGGCGCGCGCTCAGTTATGTGTATCAAGGTGCTTGGTGGCTCCAAGCGGCGCTATGCCGGTATTGGCGACATCATCAAGGTGAGTGTCAAAGAAGCGCAGCCGCGCGGTCGCGTCAAGAAAGGCGAGATCTATAACGCTGTGGTTGTACGCACCGCCAAGGGTGTGCGCAGAACTGATGGCTCGCTGATTAAGTTCGACGGCAACGCCGCTGTGTTGCTGAATGCCAAGCTCGAGCCGATTGGCACGCGCATCTTCGGACCCGTCACGCGCGAGCTCAGAACTGAGAAGTTCATGAAAATCGTGTCGCTGGCACCAGAAGTACTGTAAGGGGCCCAGGATGAACAAAATCAAGAAGGGCGATGAGGTCATCGTCATCGCAGGCCGCGACAAAGGTAAGCGTGGCACGGTACTTCGACGAATTGAAGACGTGGCAGTTGTGGTTGAAGGCGTCAACATCGTGAAAAAGCACCAGCGTCCCAACCCTATGCAGGGAGCGCCGGGCGGCATTGTCGATAAAACGATGCCAATCGATTTGTCTAACGTCATGCTCTATAACCCGGCGACCGGGAAAGGGGATCGAGTGGGCATTAAGACCCTCGAAGATGGCAAACGCGTTCGATTTTTCAAATCGAATGGCGAACTTGTGAAGGTATAAGTCAGATGGCAGCACGTTTCCAGACCCAGTACCGCGAGACAGTTGTGCCTGAGCTAATGAAGCAGTTCAGTTACAAATCCGTGATGGAAGTGCCGCGTTTTACCAAAGTCACCCTCAATATGGGTGTTGGTGAAGGGGTGGCAGACAAGAAGATTATCGAGAACGCAGCTAACGATCTCACCCAGATCGCTGGGCAAAAGGCGGTGGTGACAAAGGCTCGCAAGGCGATTGCTGGTTTCAAGATCCGCGAGGGATACCCCCTTGGGTGCATGGTGACCCTGCGCGGCGAGCGGATGTTCGAGTTCCTCGACCGGCTGATCACGATTGCACTCCCGCGTGTTCGCGACTTTCGTGGTGTGCCAGCTAAATCATTTGATGGGCGGGGAAACTTCAATCTGGGCGTACGCGAGCAGATTATCTTCCCTGAAATTGAATACGACAAAGTTGATGCGGTGCGTGGCTTGAATATCAGCATCACGACGTCAGCCAAGAACGATGAAGAGGCGAAGGCGCTGTTGAGCGCGTTTCGCTTTCCATTCCGTAACTGAGGGTAGCAAAGTGGCGAAACTTTCCCTGATCAACCGCGACATGAAGCGCCAGAAGCTGGTCAAGAAGTACGCGGCCAAGCGTGCAGCACTGCAGGCGATCATCAGCGATCAATCTCAGTCTGAGGAAGAGCGTTATCAGGCGCGTCTGAAATTGCAGGCATTGCCGCGCAATGCGAACCCGACGCGCCTTCGGACACGCTGCGAGATTACCGGGCGTCCCCGTGGTGTTTACAGAAAGTTCGGTCTTGGCCGGGCCAAGCTGCGTCAAGCGGCAATGGCTGGTGAAGTTCCTGGTGTGATCAAGGCGAGCTGGTAGGAAGAAATCATATGAGCATGAGTGACCCTATTGCCGATATGTTCACGCGCATCCGTAACGCGCAACAAGTGGACAAGACATCGGTAGCAATGCCCTCTTCAAAGGTCAAAGTGGCAATCGCCCAGGTCCTGAAAGATGAGGGTTATATCGAAGCATTCGAGGTAACGACCCAAGGTGCCCACGCGACGCTTGCGTTGCAGTTGAAGTACTACGCTGGCTCGCCGGTTATTGAGCGTATCGAGCGAGTGTCCAAGCCAGGTTTGCGTGTCTACAAGGCTCGGGATGATCTGCCCAAGGTCATGAACGGGCTGGGTGTCGCGATCGTAAGCACCTCCAAAGGGGTGATGACTGACCGCCATGCGCGCGCAACCGGTGTCGGTGGCGAAGTGCTTGGCTACGTAGCCTAAGGAGCCCAAGACATGTCACGTATTGCACGCATGCCAATCGATGTGCCCAAGGGTGTTGAAGTCAAGATCTCAGACGAGCAGATTGAAGCCAAAGGCTCGTTGGGCACGCTTACCCAGGCGAAGAACCCGCTCATTATGGTCAAGCAAGAAGGCGCGCAGATTACCGTTTCTGCTGCTGACGAAAACGATAAGTCCTCAATGGCGATGGCAGGCACGTTTCGCGCTCTGATTGCCAATATGGTTGAGGGTGTTTCAAAAGGGTTCGAGCGCAAGCTGACGCTGGTGGGCGTCGGGTATCGTGCCCAGGCCCAGGGAGCCAACCTAAATCTGCAGTTGGGTTTCTCTCATCCCGTCGTTCACAAGTTGCCCGATGGCGTTAAGGCTGAAACACCGAGTCAGACCGAAATAGTGATTAAAGGCGCTAGCAAGCAGAAAGTCGGCCAGGTGGCTGCTGAAGTGCGCGCCTACCGACCACCTGAGCCGTACAAGGGCAAGGGTGTTCGCTACAGCGATGAGCGCATCGTGATGAAGGAGACCAAGAAAAAATGATTAATCAGAACAGCAGAAGGCTGCGTCGATCACGACAGACGCGCCTCAAGATTCGTGAGCTGGGGGCTAATCGTTTGCTGGTGTTTCGTTCGAATGCCAACATCTATGCCTCAATCACTGACTCTCATGGCTCGAAGGTGTTGGTTACTGCATCGACGGTTGAGTCTGAGGTGAAGGGTCAGATTGCGGGCAAGGGCGGCAACGCCGATGCCGCAGGTCTGGTTGGCAAGCGTATTGCAGAAAAAGCACTCAAAGCTGGTATCGAGCAGGTTGCATTTGATCGGTCCGGTTATCGCTATCACGGCCGAGTAAAGGCATTGGCAGACGCTGCCCGTGAAGCCGGTCTGAAGTTTTAAGCTGAGAAGCAGAAAATGGCAAAAATTCAAGCAAGAGTAGGCGGCGAAGATCGGGAAGACGGTCTACGCGAAAAAATGATTGCGGTGAACCGTGTGACCAAGGTGGTTAAGGGCGGCCGCATTCTCGGGTTTGCTGCCCTCGCCGTTGTTGGCGATGGTGACGGCGGTATCGGGATGGGCAAGGGTAAGTCCCGTGAAGTGCCCGTAGCTGTCCAGAAGGCAATGGATGAAGCTCGCCGCAAACTGTTCAAAATCAGTCTAAAAGAAGGCACGATCCACCACGCAGTGCTGGGCCGCCATGGCGCATCAGTTGTGATGCTGGCGCCGGCACCTGACGGTACCGGCATCATCGCCGGTGGGCCAATGCGCGCTGTGTTTGAGGTGTTGGGTGTGAGCAATATTGTGGCTAAGAGCCATGGCTCCAGTAACCCGTATAACCTCGTTCGGGCTACTTTGGACGCGCTGCGCAAAATCAATACCCCTGCGGAAATTGCAGCCAAGCGCGGCAAAGCCGTTGAAGAGATCCTCGCATGAGTAACAAAACGGTCAAGGTCACCCTCGTTCGCAGCCCCATTGGTACGCGGGAGTCTCATCGCGCAACCGTCCTGGGTTTGGGCCTGAAAAAACTGCACCAGACACGTGAACTGGAAGACACACCTGCCGTTCGCGGCATGATCACCAAGGTGTCTTACCTCGTTAAGGTCAGCTAAGCACCGGAGTTATGAGTATGAAACTGAATTCACTTAAGCCGGCTGAGGGATCCAAAAAGGATCGCAAACGCGTTGGGCGAGGTATTGGCTCCGGTCTGGGCAAAACGGCAGGACGTGGCCACAAAGGTCAGAAATCCCGTTCCGGTGGTTTCCACAAAACCGGCTTCGAGGGCGGCCAGATGCCAATGCAGCGGCGCCTGCCCAAGCGTGGATTTACCTCGCGTACGGCCGGCGATGTTGTTGAGATTCGCCTGGGTGATCTGCAGCGACTTGAAGCTACCGAGGTCGATCTGCTCACCTTGAAGGCTGCCAAGCTGGCATCGCATTTGTCCAAAGGGGCAAAAGTCATTCTCTCTGGCAAGATCGAAAAGGCCGTGACTCTGAAAGGTATCGCGGCTACCAAAGGTGCGAAGGCAGCGATTGAGGCTGCCGGAGGCTCAGTCGCTTAAGGGCGGCTAGCAGCAACCTGGAATTTCCTAAGTAACGGACTCGTCTTACGTGGCTACCTCACAATCAGCACTGGCAACAGCACGACAGTCAGGCGACTTGCAAAAGCGCCTGATCTTTCTGCTGATGGCGCTGATCGTCTATCGGATCGGCACGCACATTCCCGTTCCCGGTATCGACCCAGATCAGCTTGCGTCACTGTTTAATAGTCAGCAAGGCGGCATCCTGGACATGTTCAACATGTTCTCTGGTGGCGCGCTTTCGCGCTTTTCAGTGTTTGCGCTTGGCATCATGCCGTATATCTCGGCATCGATCATCATGCAGCTGCTAACAGTCGTCGTCCCGGCGTTGGAAGCCCTCAAGAAAGAAGGCGAGGCTGGTCGGCGCGTCATCACCAAGTACACGCGCTACTTCACGCTTGGTCTAGCCACGTTTCAGGCATTTGGCATTGCAATCGCACTTGAGAGCCAGCCTAACCTGGTGATTGATCCAGGTTTGGTGTTTCGCTTCACCACAGCCGTATCACTGGTGACGGGCACGATGTTTCTGATGTGGCTCGGCGAGCAGATCACGGAACGAGGCATCGGTAACGGTATCTCGGTCATCATCTTTGCGGGTATTGTTTCCGGTCTGCCAAGTGCCATTGCCGGCATGGGTGAGTTGGTGCGCACCGGCTCCATGAGCGTCTTCATTGCCCTGATCATCGTGGCACTAGTTGCTGCTGTAACGGCTTTTGTGGTGTTCGTCGAGCGAGGTCAGCGAAAGATCACCGTGAACTATGCCAAGCGGCAAGTGGGTAACCGCGTCTATGGCGGCCAGAGCTCTCATTTGCCATTGAAGCTGAACATGGCTGGTGTGATTCCCCCGATTTTTGCTTCGTCGATTATTTTGTTTCCAGCGACGATTGCGCAGTGGTTTACGGCGGGTGAGTCTAGTAGCGCAGTGGTGAACTGGGTGCGTGACCTGGCTGGTACTTTGTCGCCTGGCCAGCCGGTTTACATCATCTTCTACGCTGCCGCGATCATCTTTTTCTGTTTCTTCTACACCGCGCTGGTATTTAACAGCCGTGAAACAGCTGACAACCTGAAAAAGAGTGGCGCGTTTCTACCAGGCATTCGGCCCGGTGAGCAAACGGCTAAGTACATTGACAAGATCCTGATGCGCCTGACCTTCGTGGGTGCTATCTACATCACACTGGTTTGTTTGCTGCCTGAGTTCCTGATTCTTGAGTGGAACGTCCCGTTTTACTTCGGTGGTACTTCACTTCTCATCATCGTGGTAGTCACGATGGACTTTATGGCGCAGGTGCAGGCTTACATGATGTCCCATCAGTACGAGCCCTTGCTTCGCAAGTCCGGCGCGAAAGGCCTTTAGGAGGTCTGAAGAAAACTCAGTATGGCAAAAGACGACGTAATTCAGATGCAGGGCGAAGTAGTAGAGAACCTGCCTAATGCAACTTTCAGGGTCAAGCTCGAGAATGGGCATGTGGTCCTGGGACACATCTCCGGAAAGATGCGTATGCACTACATCCGCATCCTGCCCGGGGACAAGGTAACTGTAGAGCTCACCCCGTATGACTTGTCGCGGGGTCGCATTGTATTCAGGGCCCGATGATCCGGCCCCCCGCAGCATCAAGACAGCATTAAGGACACATCATGAAAGTTAAGGCATCCGTCAGGAAAATCTGCCGCAACTGCAAAGTCATCCGCCGCAAAGGGGTGGTTCGTGTGATTTGCACCGATCCACGTCACAAGCAGCGCCAAGGCTAAAGAGGGAATTTATGGCTCGCATTGCCGGTATCAACATTCCAGACCGTCAGCACACCGAGATCGGTTTGACGGCTATTTATGGCATTGGTCGCACTCGCGCCCGCCAGATCTGCGATGACGCAGGGGTTGAAAAGACTAAGAAAGTCAAAGACCTCAACGACGCAGAGCTAGAGCGTATTCGAGAGCAGATTGGCCGCTTCATGGTCGAAGGCGACTTGCGTCGGGAAGTGTCGATGTCAATCAAACGGCTAATGGACCTGGGTTGCTATCGTGGTCTGCGTCATCGCCGTGGCTTACCTTGCCGCGGTCAACGCACCCGCACCAATGCCCGCACGCGCAAAGGCCCCCGTAAGGCCGGTATCGCGCTCAAGAAATAATCGGAGTTATTCGCAATGGCGAGACAGCAATCGGGCCAACGGGTCCGCCGCAAAGTCAAAAAGAACGTATCGGACGGTATCGCTCACGTTCACGCGTCCTTCAACAATACGATCATCACCATTACTGACCGTCAGGGCAATGCATTAGCCTGGGCATCGTCGGGCGGTGCTGGTTTTAAGGGCTCACGCAAGTCGACACCATTTGCGGCTCAGGTTGCTGCGGAAGCGGCTGGCCGAACAGCTCAGGATTGCGGCATCAAGAATCTGGAGGTTCAGATTCGCGGACCCGGCCCTGGCCGTGAAAGCTCCGTTCGTGCTCTGAACGCTCTGGGAATCAAAATCATGTCGATCTCTGACGTGACGCCGATTCCGCATAACGGTTGCCGTCCGCCTAAGCGTCGCCGCATCTAAGCAATCAGGTTTGTTTTGGCCGGTGTCGTCAGAGCAATCTGATGGACCGGCCAGCCGTCTTTCTGGTGGGACGTAAATTCGCCAGATTCAAGACCACCGTTCGCCGCCATGGCTTCATCTGGCTTCCAACGAAGTGCGAACTGACCGCGGCAAGCCGCGCGAAACTTAACGAGGAACTTAAGTGGCAAGATATACAGGACCAAAGGCGAAGCTATCTCGCAGGGAGGGGACAGACCTTTTCCTGAAGAGCGCCCGGCGCTCTCTCGATAGCAAGGCAAAAGAATCCAAACCGGGTCAGCATGGCCGCATCTCTGGCATGCGCATGTCCGACTACGGCCGACAGCTGCGGGAAAAGCAAAAGGTCAAGCGGATGTACGGCGTGCTTGAGAAGCAGTTTCGTCGCTATTTCGCAGAAGCCGTGCGATTGAAAGGCAATACGGGCGAGCAACTCCTGCAGTTGTTGGAGTGCCGGCTCGATAACGTCGTTTATCGCATGGGGTTTGGCTCAACTCGTGCCGAAGCGCGTCAGTTGGTTAGCCACAAGGCAGTGCTGGTCAATGGCAAGCCATTGAATATCCCGTCTGCTGTCATCAAACCTAATGACGTTGTTTCCGTGCGTGAGAAGTCACGCAAGCAAGCCCGGATCGTTGACTCACTTAACCTGGCCGAGCAAATCGGTCTGGCCAGCTGGGTGTCGGTCGATAAGAACAAGATGGAAGGGGTGTTCAAGGCCATTCCCGATCGCGGAGATTTGGCTGGTGACATCAATGAGAGTCTGATCGTCGAGTTGTACTCGCGCTAATAAGTAGAGGAATTGCTAATGCAGACTGCCATGCTGAAGCCACGCATCGTCGAGGTTGAGCAAATTGCCGGGTCGCACGCAAGAGTGGTGATGGAGCCATTCGAGCGAGGCTACGGACATACGCTCGGCAACGCGCTGCGTCGCGTATTGCTGTCTTCGATGGTGGGTTATGCCCCCACCGAAGTACAGATTTCCGGCGTCGTTCATGAGTACTCGACGATAGACGGCGTCCGTGAGGACGTTGTTGACCTGTTGCTGAATCTCAAGGGCGTTGTTTTCAAACTTCACAACCGAGATGAGGTTTACCTCACCCTCAGTAAAGAGACGCCAGGCCCCGTCCTGGCCTCCGATATTGATCTGCCTCACGACGTTGAGATCATCAATGGCGAACACGTCATTGCGACCTTGACAGAGGGCGGCAAGCTCGACATGTCGATCAAGGTAGAGCGCGGTCGCGGGTATGTCCCTGGGACGATGCGCGATGCGATGGAAAGCAAGACCATCGGCCGCGTCGTGCTGGATGCCTCATTTTCGCCGGTTCGGCGGGTGAGCTATACGGTTGAAAGTGCTCGAGTTGAGCAACGAACCGACCTCGATCGCTTAGTGGTAGACATCGAGACAAACGGCGTAATCGCTCCGGAAGAAGCAGTGCGTCAATCTGCCAGAATTCTTGTTGAGCAGCTGTCGGTTTTTGCTGCCCTGGAAGGTGGAGTCGAACCGGTGGCTGAACCTGCAGTCGGTCGTGGGCCGCAGGTTGATCCCATCTTGATGCGCCCTGTGGATGATCTTGAACTGACAGTGCGCTCGGCTAACTGTTTGAAGGCCGAGAACATCTATTACATCGGTGATCTGATCCAGCGCACTGAGAATGAACTGTTGAAAACGCCGAACCTCGGGCGGAAGTCTCTCAACGAAATCAAGGAAGTCCTCGCTTCGCGCGGACTGACCCTTGGTATGCGTCTTGAGAACTGGCCTCCCGTCGGGCTCGAGCGACCCTAATTAGGTAAATACTATGCGTCATCGTCACGGACTACGTAAACTTAATCGCACTAGCTCGCATCGGCAGGCGATGCTGCGCAATTTGTGCAATGCGCTTATTAAGCATGAGCGCATCAAAACCACCTTGCCCAAGGCCAAAGAGCTGCGGCGAGTTGTGGAGCCCATCATTACGCTGAGCAAGACTCCCACAGTGGCCAATCGTCGGTTGGCCTTCAATCGGCTGCGTGATCGCGATATGGTCGTGAAGCTGTTTGATGAACTCGGTCCACGATTCGCGGATCGTCCGGGGGGTTATCTTCGTATTCTCAAGTTCGGTTTTCGTGTGGGAGACAATGCGCCAATGGCATTTGTCGAACTCATGGACCGACCTGAAGAGGTTGAAGAGGTAGCAGAGGCCGCGGACGCTGAGAGTTAAAAGCTACTGCAACGCCTCCCGGTCGTTCTCGGGTGGCAGGCTGATAGAAGGGGCGCCTAGAGCGCCCTTTTTTTTGTTCAATTGGCCTGTGGAAAACTTTTTTGGGTGTTTGAGATTTACAGTCTGCGAAGCCCTTGCTCTAGGACTTATCCACAAGTAGTCGATCGAGGCCTCTGTGTAAAAGTGAGCGTTCACTTTTTGAAAATCTGGAGCAATGAATAGTTTTTTCTCATACGGAAAATCGACTCTTTTTTGAGCCTGTTCAATCGTAATCGAACGTATTTTCGTTCTAGAAGTAGAAGTGATTACACACTTATATATGACTAATAACCCAGCAGACTAATCGATACGTCGTCTCGAGCTTAGATCAAGACGATCTATTGAAAACCGCCAGCAAAAACTTATTCACGGATACAACCCCTCTGCTTGATTGGGCAACTATCGGCTCGCTCGACTGTTGACCGCATGGGATTTGGTGCTGTCGGGAGTTCCCAGCGATGGCGGCCGCTATCAGGTATGCTTGCGAGCAAAATCACCTAGGGAGACTTCACTTGAAATCACTACTTTCCTCGGCGCCCCGCGCCCTGGCGGTTGCAGCTGTCGCCTCAGCCACACTCGCTTTTTCCGCAACCCCGGCTTTTGCACTCCCCGAGAAGCCAGTGGAATACATCATTCCATTTGGGCCAGGCGGTGAGTCGGATATCTCTGCGCGTTTGCAGCAGCCTTTTTTTAAAGAGAAGTTTGGCCAGGACTTAGTGGTTTCTTATAAGCCCGGCGGCGGTGGTGCCGTTGGTTGGTCCCAGCTCAACAAACTGAAGGGCGATGGTCATACGATCATGGGGGTCAATCTGCCCCACATCGTGATACAGCCTGCTCAGAAGTCGGTGGGTTACAAGACTGACGAGATCGCATCGATCTACATGTTCCATTTCACCCCAGACGCCCTGGTTGTGCCGGCTGATAGTCCTTGGACAACACTGCAAGAGTTCATTGACCATGCCAAAGCGAATCCGGGCAAGGTGACTATGTCTGGCTCGGGTAAAGCCACTGCCAATCATCTCGCGCAAATCAGATTCGACAAGATGGCGGATATCAAAACAACCTATGTTGCTTTCAAAGGGACTGGGGCATCAGTCACGGCTTTGCTCGGCAATCAGGTGAAGGCGCAATGGGGCTATACAACCGTCGGCGCCAAGCAGGGCGACAAAGTCCGCCTGCTCGCCGTTGCCATGGAGGCGCGCCACCCACTATTTCCAGATGTTCCGACCTTCAAAGAGCTGGGATTTGACATGGTCGGAGGCGCCTATCGCGGTATTGCAGTACCAAACTCCGCGGACGCTTCAACTCGTGAAAAGTGGGCCAAGATGATTGGTGATATCAACGCTGACCCTGCCTTTCAGAAAAAGATGCTCGAGGGTGGCTTTGCGATGCTTGATGTGCCTTATGGCGAGATGGAAGCCTTCATGAAAGACGTCCAGATGCGCTATATCAATACTGCCCGAGAGGCTGGCCTCATTAAGTAAGCTGGCTGGCTTGAATGGACTTTGTCCATTTTCTTGATGCGCTGACGCCAGTCAATCTGGCGTTTGCGCTTTTTGGGGTTCTGGCCGGCACAATCGTTGGGTCTATCCCTGGCTTAACGGCGACCATGGCGGTCGCCGTTTTAGTGCCGATTACGTTTAGTCTGCCGCCGGCGTCGGCACTCATCCTTCTTGGGGCAATCTATACCGGCGCAATATACGGCGGCGCCTACGCCGCGATCTTGCTTAACACGCCAGGTACGCCCTCGGCAATTGCCACAACCTTTGACGGCTACCCCATGGCTAAACGCGGCGATGGGGATCTTGCCGTGGCGATTGCCTGCTACGCGAGTGTTTTCGGTGGTCTCATTGGCGGGCTTGCCCTGCTGTTTTTGTCGCCCCCACTTTCAGAGGTGGCGCTGGCCTTTGGGCCGGTTGAATACTTTTGGTTGTCGCTGTTTGGTTTGTCACTGATTGCATCACTATCAACCGGCAATTTGCTCAAGGGCCTGGCGGGTGGTGCACTCGGCTTACTGTTGTCATGCGTTGGCATTGCTGAGGTGTCGTCTGATGTCCGACTGACCTTTGGCAGTCAGACTCTTATTGGCGGCATCGAAGTGGTCGGGGCGCTTATCGGTTTGTATTGCATTCCCGTTCTGATTGACATGGTCGCCACACCCGATCGTCATCTCACGCTCAAAGACGGTGTGTCGTCCATGCCGCTTAGAGCAGGCGCGAAAATCGCGTGGGGCTCGAAGTTTAATCTCGTTAGATCATCCGTTATCGGGACCTTGGTCGGCATTTTGCCGGGCGCAGGCGGATCTGTCGCTGGCCTGGTGGCCTACTCAGAAGCAAAGCGCACAGCAAAACGCGATCAACGCTTCGGGGAAGGTGAGCCCGACGGCATTATGGCTACCGAGTCGGCCAACAATGCCACCGTCGGCGGCGGGTTTATTCCCACCCTGGTGCTCGGCATTCCTGGCACGCCACCGGATGCCGTTATCCTCGGTGCATTGCTGGTGCAAGGCGTGCGAACCGGTCCGACCTTGTTTGAGTCTGGCGGCTCCATTGTGTACACCTTTATCTATGGTTTGTTGATCGCGACCGTGCTGATGCTGCCAGTCGGTCTGCTGGTTGGGCGCTATGCGTACAAAACCATTGTGTCTGTCCCCAAGGCCATGCTGGTGCCAACGGTTGGCTTCATGACAATTATTGGCACCTACGCTATCAGGAACAGTGTCTCTGATGTGCTGATCATGATTCTGTTGGGCTTTCTGGGGTGGGTGCTGTCGAGGTTTGGTTTTTCTGCTTCGCCGATCGTGCTGGGTCTGATTCTGGGGCCAATCGCCGAGCAGGGCTTTGTGCAGGCTTGGACGATTGGCTCTGCAACGGAAGACCTCACCGGGATGTTTTTTGGACGGCCCATCTCCCTGGCCATCATTGCCTTAACGGTCCTGTCACTGGTTTGGCCTGCCTTTATCAAGCAACGCAGAAATTCCCCTGCCATTGCGAAGCCCTATGAGTAAAGCCCGATGAGTGAATCCAGTGATCAGCGTCGTGAGGGCGGCACTCGGCCTGCAACGAGCGAGGCCGATATTGGCGGCGTGGTGATTGCCGTCCTGCTGGTCGTTGTTGGTGCTGTCACACTCATTGATACCGCCGACTATCTTGATACTGACTCGGTCGTCTTTCCGCGGGCTGCGGCCATAATGCTGATCGTTTGCTCGGTGCTGGTCGCAGTGGGTTCGTTCGTCAAAGGAGACGCAGCCAGCGGTTTTGGTACGGGGCACTGGTGGCGCCGCTTGTTGCTTGTGGGTGGCATGATCGTGACCTGTCTACTCATGCCACTGGTGTCATTCTTACCCGCGGTTGCTGTTTCGTTTGTCACTGCCCTGATTGCCGCCACGCACGAGCGCGTGTCGGTGATCAGGGGTGTGTCTTATGTGTTGGCCAGCGTTGTGATTGTTCTTGGCTTTTATGTGTTGTTTCGATATGGCCTCAAGGTGCCTTTGCCATCGGGGTGAGTTTCGGTTTGGCGACGGTTTATCCGCAACCGGCAACACACTTACCGTCAGCCGCAAAATTCATGGTGATTCCGCTTAGTGGCAAGTGAACGGGCATTTTGGCGGCCTTGATAAACTTTTCAGTGCGCGTGCCTGCAACAACCTTGCCATCATTGGTTGCCACCTCGTTGGCATGCGAGGCGATGACGCTCACCGGCTTGATCAGTTCGTTGACCACCCATGCAGCCTCGGTGGGCCCAGTCGTAAACGTATCGCCAATGTTTATGACAACCAGTTTGGCCCCGTAGTGCTGTCGTACTACGACGTCTTGCTCTGCTGTGATGCCAGTGTCGCCTGATAGATAAACAACCAGACCGTTACTGAAGGTCAGTACGTATCCGGTTGGCGGACCAACATAAGCTGTCAGCCCAGCCGCCCCCAATGACTCACCTAGTGGACCTTCAATAAAGCTGCCTGCGACACCATTGCTATGCGCTGCTGGTACCGTTGTCACGCCGACGCCGCCCACCTTTTTCATCGCACCAAACCGAACCAGCACGGATTTCTTGGGATCACCGCCAGCTGCTTTGAGCTTGCGGGCAATAAAGCGTGGCATCTCGCTACCCGTGATGACTTGCGCATCCTTGCCTACCGCAATTGCAACACTATTAGAAATTGGCGCGGCTATGACTGACATATCGGGCTTGCCGCACTCACCGGCATTCGGCGCCTTGGTGTGCTTGTCACCGAAATGATCACCATGTAAGTGACTCACCAGGACGGCGTCAATCTTGCCAAGTCGTGGGTCGTTAGCACCGGCAACGGTGCGGCCTGCGTCGTAGAGGATGCGAGTGCCATCCGGGTCTTCAAATATGAGCGCGCGATCGAGACGACAAAACTCGCCATCCTGACCACCCAGTGGTGTCACTTTAACGACATCAGCCCCGTGGGCAGTCGTTGCCAAGAGCATCGCACACGAGACGATGCCGCCAGTTAGAACACTCAAGATCTTCTTATTCACTCGTCACTCCAATTTAAAGACTCTTTTTGGTCTCACGCCAGTTTACAAGGAAGGTAGGTTCAATGTTGATTCAATCGGCTTTTACCGAGATCGTTACTTATGGGGTCACCCAGGTCTGACTAGCTTTGTCCCCGTCCCAATCGAACAGCGCTCGGCGATGGCCCTGCCGGGATATCATGAGCCAGTCGATTGTTGTGACGCTCAATTCAATCATCGTAAAGTGCGAAGGCTGATCCGCCATATTTGTGGGAGAAGAATCAGGCGCCGATTGAGCATTACCTGGGCTCAACACGGAGGTGTAATCACGCTTGGCTCCCTCAGACATTTTTTGCCAGACATTGGCATGCTCAATGCCGCTTGAAATGATTTGCGCCGACCCGTTTGCACGAATCTGAATGGTGCGCCTGGAATCAAAGAACACCAGGGACGCAAGTGGGTTGCGCTGCACTTGGGCTACCTTCGGCGTGCGCTGATCGGTATAAATGAGTGCCTTGCGCCGCTTGCGTGAAAATGATCTCAACACGACGATTCGTCCTTGTGGTTGGGCCTCGTCGCAGGTGACTAGAACGGGCCAGCGGAACGCAGATTTTCTGTCAAGCGCAGCGCGAGACAGTTCGCGCAGTGTCCAGTCAAGGGTCGCATCAAGCGTTGGGAAGTCTTCTGGTTTCATGGGGTAATTGATGATGCCTTGTGGGGTCTGCCGGCGTGAATCTGGTGGCCAGAAGCGGCCAGACGCTGGGATTGTTTCATGTCGGGTTGCGTGCTGTATGGCTGCACGACATGAAAGTAGGGTTAGCAGCGGCTCAGCAACGGCTTGTCAGGACCCAACATAAAATGGGGATATGCTGCGGGTGCAGGCTTGACTAAGATCACCTGATTGAGAGTCGATATTTCCCGCAGTTACTGGCTGCAACGGAGCGTAATGTGAATGCAATGATTCGTTTGTTCTCGGGCTGTGCCCTGGTGCTTGGCCTGGCGGCCTGTTCGTCCGCGCCTGAGATCAAAACACCGGATGCCGCTCAGGCTTACACCGGCAAGGTGTTTATCACGGAAGATCCTGTACCCGAAGGCATGGCGCATGTCGTGATTGGTGAGGTAACTGCCAATACCAAGGACACGCGGTTTAGCAGCAGCAAGACGGTTTATGAACTCCTGGCCGACGATGCGCGCCGAGTGGGCGCCAACGCAGTTGTCAATGTCGAGGGTGGACGCCGAGTGGACGCTACCGGCTGGACGGCAGGGTTCGCAGCGGGTCAGGCCATCCGAATTGACAGCACCGAAGGGCTAAAGGCATTGCCAGGCGCGGAGTATTAGCAAGTTGGCGATCAGGCTTGAACTTCGTCGAGCATGGCGGCACTAAAGGCTGCGAGTAAGGCCATCACGGCAAACAAAGCAAGCACACTCGTAATGCCCAAAGCCTGGGCAATCAATCCAAAGCCGCCGCCAAACAGCAACGCGAGTCCCACGGTCGAATTGCTCAGAGCTGTGTAGGTTGCTCGGCTATCGCGATCGGCCATATCCACAACATGGGTTGAACGACCCAGGCGCACCCCCTGGTGAGCAATCATCAGCAAGAACAGCAGACCGGGTAATACCCACGCAAGCGCTGCTACATCGGGCCGGGTGATTGCGACGATGGCCGCAGCGCCGTTGGCAAGCATGGCCACCAATGCAGCAATGATCAATACCTTGCGGCTAGACAAATCTGCCAGCCGCCCCCAAATGTAAGTGCTTAAGAATCCGGCCATCGCTGATGCGAGCATAAACGCCCCTAGCGCGCCGAGTGCCCGAGTCTCAAACGAACCGGACAAGGCAACGTAAAACGGTGGTGCGAGGGCAGTTGAAAGCAAAAGAATACGGGTCACAATAAAACGGCGTAACTGCACATCCGTTTTGAGTAGAGCCAGTTGTGCAAGCACAGCTTTCAGGCCGTTGATGCCACCTTCTGTGGCGCCTGGCTCTTCAATCAGGTTGCCGGCGCAAAGACCAGCGAATAACCACATTAAGCCGGCCACTAGGACCATGCCTGACACCCAGGTCACGGTGAGCGGCAGCCAGCCAAACGCAAAGCCCAGTGCCACGCCCAGTCCGATCGCAGAAGCAACAGTGCCGGCTGATCCACTGACCGTCCCGCGCTGACCTTTGGAGACCGTCTTGCCAATGACATCTTTAAAGCTGATAGATGACAGGCTGCGCGCAAGGCCGAACACGGTAATCAGACCAACTGCCGCCCAACCGGCGGCGGCCCCGCTAAGCAGGAGTGTGACCGCACCCATGCCAAGCATTGCAAGCCCCTGCAAGACACAGCCCAGCACGTAAACCGTTTTACGAACCGGCTGCCTGCGGATGATCGCAGAGATCACTAACTGAGGCAGCATCGCCAGTGATTCTCGGATGGGTACGATCAGACCGATGAGTGCGGCCGGCGCGCCGATGCCACTAAGTAACCAGGCCAAAACCAGTTTAGGGTCTGCCAGTGCGTCGCCGCTTTTTGTGAGCGCCAGCGTGACCAGGTGGAGGACAAAGTTACGCGGCTGATGCTGGCATGCCGACTCGGGCACATCTCGGCAAACCTGGGCGCTTTCTTCGCTATTGAGTGTTTCGTAGAGCTGTTCGACAGCGCCAGACAACTTCATCAATCAGATCAGTCGTGCTTGAGTGATTTTGTTGTGAACAAATAGTCTTTAAGTTCAGCATCCATGACCGGGTCACGGCGACGAATCCATTCGAGGACCATCGCCGCATGCTCTTTCTCTTCGTCGCGGTTGTGTTCAAGGATTGACTTGAGTTCTTCGTCTTTACACGCATCAACTCGCTGGTTGTACCAGTCAACCGCTTCGAGTTCCTCCATTAGGGAGGTAATCGCGCGGTGCATGTCGCGAGTCTCATCGCTCAGTTCGCTGATAGGTTCGTGATAACCCTCGTTGGCCATAGCCTTCTCCTCGGTTAGTTTTGTTCTTTGAGCCATTGCGCTGCATCAAGCGCAAAGTAAGTCAGTATGCCGTCGGCACCGGCTCGGCGCATGCCAAGCAGGGTTTCCAGGACGACCGCTTTCTCATCGAGCCAGCCATTGGCCGCGGCTGCTTTGAGCATCGCGTATTCGCCACTCACCTGATAGACAAAGGTCGGGCATTCGAATCGGTCTTTGACTCGGTGCACGATATCCAGATAGGGCATGCCGGGTTTAACCATCACCATGTCGGCTCCCTCGAGTAAGTCCAGTTCAACTTCGCGCATGGCCTCGTGGCTATTGCCAGGGTCCATCTGATAGGTTGATTTACTGCTTTTGCCCAAGTTTGAGGCCGAGCCAACCGCATCTCTGAAAGGACCGTAGTAGGCCGAGGCGTATTTCGCCGAATAAGCCATGATGCGGGTGTGAATGTGGCCACTGTTCTCAAGGCTTTCACGAATGGCGCCGATGCGTCCGTCCATCATGTCGCTCGGTGCCACGATATCGACGCCAGCCTCAGCCTGGACCAAGGCCTGCTCCATGAGTTGTTCAACCGTGATGTCATTGATGACGTAACCCTCTTCATCAATAATGCCGTCCTGCCCGTGGCTGGTGAATGGGTCGAGCGCAACGTCGGTCAGGATTGCCAATTCCGGAAAGCGTTTTTTGAGTTCTGCGACCACGGTTGGCACCAGTCCATCCGGGTTGCAGGCCTCGTGCCCGTTGGGTGACTTCAAGCTAGCGTCAATCACGGGGAATAAGGCCATCACTGGGACACCAAGGCTGATGCAGCGCTCAGCCACAGGGAGCAATAAATCGAGACTAAGGCGCTCAACCCCCGGCATAGATGGCACGGCAAAGCGTTGATTCTGACCAGCTTGCACAAATACCGGGTAGATCAAATCATCTGCGCTCAGCCTGCTTTCGCGGACGAGTCGCCTGGTAGCGTCATCACGGCGCAGGCGTCGCAGTCGGTTCGCACGGGGGGTGGGGTAGGGTTGCCTGGTGGGTTGGTCTGCCATCGTTTGACTCGGTTTTGTGTGTGGGTTGATCGGATCAGCCGCGCCCGGCATTCGCCCACGGATTAGGGGGCTCGGGGGCAAGCCATTGCTCGATCAATTTGCGAGCCGGCTCAATGCCCTGGTTCTTTGACGCCGAAAACAGCATAAAACTAGCCGGCAGATCCGGCATCGCATCCTCATATTGAGCTTTGACGTTCTTGAGCGTTTTCTGGGCCGCCGACTTGCTCAGTTTGTCAGCCTTGGTGATGAGCAAGAGTCGGTTGACCTGTTCTGGGACCCAGTCGAGCAAATCAAGGTCTTTGTCGGTCAGTTCCCGCCGGCAATCGACCATCAGGACAACGCCCGTCAGCGGCTCTCTCACCCGTAGGTAGTTACCAGCCAGAGGCTGCCATTGCTTCTTGACTTCCTCAGGTACAGCCGCGTATCCATAGCCCGGGGTGTCAACCAGAAAACCAGTTGGCTCGTCCTCAGGGCCCACGGCAAAATAGTTCAGGGCCTGGGTACGGCCGGGAGTCTTGCTTGAAAAGGCCAGCCGGTTGCGTTGGCAGAGCTTGTTGATCGCCGAGGATTTGCCCGCATTGGAACGCCCGGCAAAGGCCACTTCCGGCAAATTCGTCCGGGGGCACTGGTTCAACTTGGCAACTGTTATGTGAAAGCGAGCGCTTTGTAGGCCATGACCCACGAGAAGTCCCTGAATATTTGGGGCTCCATTGTACAATTTGAGGTTGGCGGCGTCTTGCCCGCAGAATCAATCGAGTCGAGTAGTGATGAAATTACTGAGCATTAAGGGCCGTATTGTGGGCCGTCTTGTCGGTCTGAGTACGGTCGCAATTCGCGCTGCGAGCAGCGCCAGAGGCAGCGACGAAACCAGCGGTGCGGCCGCTAATCAGGCATTCGCGGGCATAGCCCCTAGCGTGGGGCCGGTACCGCTGGCCAGGAAAGGACAAGTCTCATTGATTTCAGGTAGCCGCGATGCTTCGCTCGCCGCTAGATTCCTGGTGCCGGTGCTCATGATGACAGCGGCCCTGTTTGCCTCGCCTAGCTATGCTCAGGCCGAGAAGCCAGATCCGGATGCCGGCGCGGTTATTGCCAAGGGTGTGTGTGCTGCCTGTCACGGTGCGGACGGAAACAGTGCGCTGCCGGTTAACCCAAATCTGGCAGGCCAGCATGCCGAGTACACCTATAAACAGCTAAGCAATTTCAAATCCATTGATGGCGCGACGCCTATGCGTAACAACGCGATCATGGCCGGCTTCGCTGCCACGCTGTCTGATGCTGATATGCGCAATCTGGCTGCCTACTTCGCAGCGCAGACGCCCAAGCCAGCGGTTGCCAAAGACAAAGATCTTGCCGAGTTGGGTCGTCAAATTTGGCGCGGCGGGATTGCAGCGAAGGGCGTGCCTTCTTGTGCAGGTTGTCACGGCCCAACCGGTCTTGGCATGCCCGCGCAGTATCCAAAGCTGCAGGGGCAGCATGCAGAATACACGGCTGCTCAGCTAACCGCGTGGCGGCAGGGTGAGCGCGGCAACAGTGCTCAGATGGCAGCCATCGCAGCGCGACTGTCAGATCAGGAAATCAAAGCGCTGGCTGAGTATGCAGCCGGTTTGCGCTAGGTAGGGCCTAGCCATTTGTCGGCTGCTGCCTGCCCGGCAGCAGTCAACGAAGCGAACTGATCGTAAGAGCAGCCCTCGCTGTGCGACTCTAAGACAGCCAGGTGAAAACACTTGGCCGTTAACCGTGGAAATCGCTATGCTGATCCGATCAAAATCATCCCTTGATGTCACAGAGACCGAGGTCACGCCGAAGGCTATATACGAGCGTCGCCGTGAATTGCTGGTCGCTGCCGGAGCCGCGTTTGCAAGCACCACGTTTGCCCCGCTGGCCCGTGCCGAAAAGTCCGGCGGCAAGCTAAAGCCCTTGCCAGGGGTGAGTAGCCCCTATTCAGTTGACGAGAAGCTTACCGACTACGAAGACGTTACTGGCTACAACAATTACTACGAATTCGGTACGGAAAAGAGTGACCCGGCCAAGTACGCCGGTTCGCTGCAGACTGAGCCCTGGACTGTCAAAGTCGAGGGTCTGGTCAACAAACCCAAGACCTACAACATTGAAGACCTGCTGAAACTCGCGCCCATGGAGGAGCGAATTTACCGGCTCCGGTGTGTTGAGGGGTGGTCAATGGTCGTGCCCTGGGTTGGCTATCCCCTGTCTGCGCTTATTAAAGCTGTTGAGCCGCGTAGTGATGCCAAGTATGTTGAATTCGTGACGCTGGATGACCCCAAGCAAATGCCCGGCCTTAGCTACCCGGTGCTACGCTGGCCCTATGTTGAGGGCCTTCGCATGGATGAGGCGAACAATCCGTTGACCCTGCTCACCTTTGGGCTCTACGGGGAAGTCTTGCCTAACCAGAATGGTGCGCCGCTTCGGCTCATGGTGCCCTGGAAGTATGGTTTCAAGAGCAACAAGTCTCTGGTGTCCATCAAATTCAAGCAGACGCGTCCCCGTACAAGCTGGAACATTGCTGCGCCGCATGAATACGGGTTTTTCTCGAACGTTAACCCTGAAGTCGATCATCCTCGATGGTCACAGGCAACAGAGCGACGCATCGGCGAGGATGGCTTCTTCCAGCGAAAGCGGAAAACGTTGATGTTCAACGGGTATGCGGAGCAGGTGGCCTCCTTGTATGCCGGCATGGATCTCTCCCGCGACTTCTGAGTAGCCTGAAAAATGGCCCTCACTTCTGACCTGCCCATGGCGAGGTCAAACTCCCTGCCTGCTCGCATTGCCTGGTTTAAGATTGGCGTGTTCTTGGTTGCGCTGATACCGTTCCTGCGTCTGTTCTGGCTGGGCTATCAGGATGAACTAACCGCCAATCCAATCGAATTCGTGACTCGGTCCACCGGGATCTGGACGCTGGTCTTTCTCTGTATCACGCTCGCCGTAACACCGGTTCGTCGCCTCACGGGTCAGGTCTGGCTGATTCGATTCAGGCGGATGCTCGGGCTGTTTGCCTTTTTCTATGCCAGCGTGCACTTCACTACTTACGTGTGGTTCGATCAGTGGTTTGATGTGGCTGAGATATTCAAGGATGTCTTTAAGCGTCCTTTCATCACGGCAGGCTTTGCGGCGTTCGTGTTGATGGTGCCATTGGCCGTGACATCGAATCAGTGGTCCATGCGCTGGCTCAAACGTCGTTGGCAACTTTTGCACCAGTTGATCTACCTGATCGCCCCGATTGGCCTGGTGCACTTTTGGTGGCACAAAAGCGGCAAGAATGATTACTTTGAACCGATCATTTACGCCGGTGTCATTGCGCTGCTTCTTGGTTTGCGTCTGGTCTGGCGTCAGCAAGCCAGGCGCGCGCAGAAGGCGCGGGCAGGCGATGCTTAATCGCGTTACTTAATGGGTAGTTTGTGCTCGCCTGCGATCATCGTATCGAAGTGCTCGCGTTCGCGGATGAGGTGAACTGTTGCGCCATCGACCAGAACCTCAGCCGCCCGACCACGACTGTTGTAGTTCGAACTCATGACTGCGCCATAAGCGCCTGCCTGACCGAAGGCCAGCAGATCGGCTGGTGCAAGAGATAAGTCGCAACCTTTTGCGAGCCAATCCCCGGATTCGCACACCGGGCCGACGAGGTCCCAGGTTTGGTGTTGCGCGTTTTCGCGTTCACCGCTTTGATGAACTGGGAACACCGGATGGACAGCCTGATAAAGCGAAGGCCTGAGCAAGTCGTTCATGGCCGCATCAATGATGGCGAAATTCTTCGCTGCCGTGGGCTTGAGGTACTCAACCTTTGAGATCAACATGCCGGCCGGCCCAGCGATAGAGCGGCCAAACTCGAACATTAACTTGACCGAAGCGGCGTCAGGCCCGAGCCGCTGATCAAGCCGCTCGAAGATCTGCCGGATGAGATCGCCACGCGACGGAGGCTGATCGGTGTGCTCATAAGCCACTCCCAGCCCGCCACCCAGATCGATGTGCTCGAGCGCAATGCCGGCTGCGGAAATTGCAAGGTATAAGTCGAGCACGCGGTCCAGAGCCGCCAGGAATGGCGACATCTCGGTGATCTGCGAACCAATGTGGCAATCAATGCCCACAACTTTAAGACCAGGCAGGCTCGCTGCGAGCTGGTAAGTGGCCAGCGCTTGTTCATGCGCGATGCCAAACTTATTGTCGCGCAGCCCGGTTGAGATATAGGGATGGGTGCCGGCATCAACGTCTGGGTTGACCCTGAGCGATACAGGTGCCTGCAAGCCAAGGCCAAGCGCAATCTCGTTGAGCCGGTTCAGCTCTGGCTCCGACTCAACATTGAAACAGCCAACACCGCTAAGCAGCGCCTCGCGAATTTCAACACTGCTTTTGCCTACCCCACTGAAGACGATCAGCTCTGGGTTGGCACCCACGGCAAGCGCCCGTTTGAGCTCACCGCCGGACACGATGTCAAAGCCGGCACCTTCCTGCGCGAGGCAGTCGAGCACACCGAGTGTTGAGTTTGCCTTCATTGCATAGCAAACCAGTAGCTCACGGCCGGGCGCGGCGTCCGCAAACTCGCGGTAAGCGCTGGCCAGTGCCGAACGCGAATAGACGTATAGCGGAGTGCCGTAGGTTTGCGCTAGTGAGGCAATCGGCACTTGCTCCACCCAAAGCTGACCATCGCGATAGGTGAAGGGTGGATTGGGTTGCGTGGCCGCGCTCACTTGCGCAATTCCGGGCGGCGCTTGGGCACAACCGGATCAAGTTTTTCTGCTTGCTTGGCGTTTGGGTCGGGCAGATAAAGAGGCCCGCGTTGGCCGCACGCAGTCAGCAGCAATGAGCCTGCTAGAACTGCCATTACAATGAGTCTGGAAGCCACCATAGTGAACCGAGTCTAGCATGAGCGAACAGCAGTTTCTTACCGAGTGCGAACAGCTACTCACGACCATTGAAGACGTGCTCGATGCCAGCGAACTCGATATCGATTTCGAGCGAAATGGCCACGTGCTTGAAATCGAATTTGAAGACAGCTCCAAGATTGTGGTCAATGGCCAGGTGCCCATGCGCGAAATCTGGCTCGCGGCACCTTCGGGCGCACATCACTTTAAGAAAGATGATTCGGGTCGCTGGGTAGACACCCGATCGGCAGAGAACTTATCAGCTGTTCTCTCACGCTGCGCCAGTGCGCAGGGTGGCCAGCAGGTCATGCTGAAAGTTGACTGAGCCTCAAGGCAGAGGCTCCCGGTTCTAAAAAACCTGGTTTCTCAGTCGCTCTGCGGTTCGGCGTCCTTTAACACCCGTGGCGATGCCACCTTCTCGCATCCCCAGGCTGCGCACACCAATGTCAGGTGTGCTTTCGGTCAGATAGAGGTCGCCTTTAACCTGCACGACGCCATTTGGCGGCTGCATTTGTGACACCGGTACATCTTTAAGCGCCGTCTGCATATATTCCAACCAAATGGGGAGCGCTGCACCGCCGCCAGTTTCACGTTCGCCCAGTTCTCGTGGCTGGTCAAATCCGATCCAGGCTGTTGCCGCAATCGTTGGCTGGTAGCCGACAAACCAGGCATCAAAGGAATCGTTTGTGGTGCCGGTCTTGCCCGCAATGTCGGGGCGCTTGAGTGCCTGCGCGCGTCGGGCAGTGCCGCGTCGTACGACGTCGCGCAACATCGAATCAATAATGTAGGCGTTGCGCGGGTCGATCGCCCGATTTGCTTCGTCGCCCGAGGTTCGTGGGTTGGCCTTTGAGACGACATTGCCCTGCGCGTCGGTAATGTGTGAGATGAGATACGGGTCGACGCGATAACCGCCGTTGGCAAACACTGATATCCCACTGACCATTTGCAAAGGTGTCACCAGGCCGGAGCCCAGCCCCAGCGTCAGAACGGGCGGCTGTTGGGCTGGATCAAAACCGAATCGGCCAACATAATCGCGTGCATAACGGGCACCGATCTGCTGCATCACGCGCACAGACACCATGTTTTTCGATCTGGCCAGGGCGGTGCGCAGCGTCATGGGTCCGTCGAACCGGCCATCGAAGTTCTTGGGTTCCCACAGCTGAGGGCCTTCTATCGGGTCTTCATCAATCAGTGAGATCGGTGCGTCGTTGACCACGGTTGAGGTCATCAAACCTTTGCCAAGGGCGGCCGAGAAGATAAAGGGCTTGAAGCTCGAACCGGGCTGGCGCCAGGCCTGGGTGACGCGATTGAAGCGATTACGTTGAAAGTCATATCCACCAACCAGGGCGCGAATCGAGCCATCATGGGTGTTGACTGCGACGAAGGCGGCCTGAACATCAGGATTTTGCGTGAGACGCCACTGGCCATCTCGTTCGACGATGCGCACCACTGCGCCGACTTGAACGCGGGTTTCTGCCTCTGCTTTTTTGCCGAGCGACTTTTCAACCAGCTTCAGGCCGTCACCCGTAATTTTGTACTCTTCATCGCCGCGCGAGACGGTCACGGTGTAGGTCGTCTTCTTTCGCCGGCCTTTGCCTTTGGTCTTGCCCTGAATTTTCGTGACCACTGCGACTAGCAGAGTTTCGCGGTCGCCAGCCGATTCGATGGCTGCCAGGATTTGCTCGCGAGCGGTGACCGGGTCTTCGCTGAGCTCGATCCGGGCTTCCGGGCCCCCATAGCCTGAGCGAATGTCATAGTCGAGAACACCGTTTCTCAGCGCCGTGCGCGCTGCCGCCTGGTCGCGCGAGTGAATGGTGGTGTAGACCCTCAGACCGGCCGAATAGGCATCGTCACCATATTGTTTATAGACCAGTCGCCGCGCCAGCTCTGATACGTACGGCGCCGACTGAACATATCGGGCTCGCCGCTCCGTATAAACCATCTCTTCGTCGACGGACGCGTCGTGTGTGGCCTGATCAATAAACCCGTTCTCAAGCATGCGCCTGAGAATATAGAGTTGACGTTCCTTCGCGCGCTTCGGGTTAACGAAAGGGTTGTAGCGAGATGGCGCTTTGGGCAGACCTGCGAGCATGGCCGCTTCAGCAATGGTCAGGTCAGACAGCTTTTTGTCAAAGTAGGTTGAGGCTGCAGCCTGAAATCCGTAAGAGCGCTTGCCCAGGAAGATCTGATTGAGATAGAGCTCGAAGATTTCCTGCTTGCTCAGCGTGTTCTCAATGCGTAATGCCAGCAGCACCTCGGTTAGCTTACGAGAATAGGTGCGCTCGCTGCTGAGAAAAAACTCCCGCGCGAGCTGCATCGTGATAGTGCTGCCCCCTTGGGCTGTTCTGCCAGAGGTAAAGTTTGCCACTGCCGCTCTGGCCACGCCGATGAAGTCAACGCCCCGGTGCTCAAAGAAGCGCGCGTCTTCAGCCGCCAGAATGGCTTGCTTAATGCTGTCAGGTGCTTGCTCAAAGCTGACGAACTGCCGACGCTCCTGACCGAACTCACCGATCAACTGGTTGTCCACGGTGTAAACCTTCAGCGGTAGCTTCGGCCGATAGTCCACCATTGAATCTATCGGGGGCAGGCGATCATTAATCATCATCAAAACGATCATGGCGCCTAGGCAGGCACAGACCGCCAGAAAAGCAGGAATGCCAACTATCCAGCCAAGGACGCTGGTGGCTGAGAGGCCCTTTTGGCCAATGCGGGGAGTCTTCATTAGGTCTCAGGCCGTGAATACGGCTCATCAATCGACAGTTCTGGGGTCTGTATCCAAGCTTGGAAGGGCAACCCCGACAAGCTCTGAGGGTACCGGAGCATGGTTGGACTTGCATCGCATCCCGGCCTGAACGCAACGACTTTGGCGACCAACGCTGCTTTGCCAGTGCTTTGCCAGCCGGCTGTCACGGGATTGCCACATTTGTGGCGCCCGGGCCTTGCCTGGGTGGCCGTGTATCTCGCCCTCGCTTCGCTGGTCGATCAAGTGAAGTGTTTGCGCACAGAGTCGATCACGATGAGGCCGTTGTCTCTCAGGAAGTCCTGTTCAAGTCCTGTCCGCGTCGGACGAACTTGAACAGGGCTTCCCTAGCAAAGTTTTTTGTTCCAGGGAATGAACGGTGCCTCTATTGCGGTCAGATTTTTGTTTTTCCAGAGGGCTGTTCTTGCCGTTTAGAGGGTCTTTTCGACCGTCCGTTCGGGTGGCTTTATGAGCGGTCTAAATGGCGCGACGGACGGGCCGGGCGGGATGAGTTTGGGGCTACAAAAAACTTTACAGTGAATTGTGCAGATAGATAGCATGAATTTGACTTATCGAAATGCGACGTAAGCCGTTCGTCGTGATGGCTTCTTTGGTGCGAGGTTCAAGTGGCACTCTCCTTATCCGGAATATTTGGCAAGAAATTGCCCCCGTTGGTTGGCATTGATCTCAGTTCATCAAGCGTAAAGCTTGTGGAATTGGGAGCTGGCGACCGTTCATCTATGCGACTCGAACGCTATGCGATTGAGCCGATCGAAAAAGGTGCCATCGTGGACGGCGCCATTGAGAAGCCTGAAGTGGTTTCCGAGGCGCTGCGCAAGGCGATGCGAAAAGCAAACATTAAGTCTAAGAATGTTGCTTTGGCATTACCGTCTGCGGCAGTTATCACGAAAAACATCATGCTTCCTGCTGATCTTCGCGAAGAAGATTACGAAGTTCAGGTTGAAAGTGAAGCAAGCCAGTACATCCCGTTTCCAATCGAGGAAGTGAACCTGGATTTTCAGATTCTCGGCCCGAATGAAAACGCCCCTGATGAAGTGGATGTTCTGCTGGCGGCTTCTCGGAAAGAGAAAGTCGAAGATCGGGTGGCAATCGCCGAAATGGCGGGTGTCAATCCGGTCGTAGTCGACGTTGAGCCCTATGCAGTCAGGGCGACAGTTGATCATGTGACTTCCTTTTTGCCCAATGGCGGACAGGGTCAGATCATTGCCGTCGTGGTGGTTGGGCAAAACGCGACCTTTGTGTCGATCGTTTTGAATGGCCAGACCATTTTTGAACGTGAGCAGTCACTGGGGGGCCAACAGCTGACCCAGGACATCGTGCGCATGTATGGCATCACAGCCGAGGAGGCTGAGGTCAAGAAGCGCACGGGTGATCTGCCTGATACCTATCACGAAGACCTGCTTAAGCCGTTCGTGGCACAGGGCGCAACCGATATCAGTCGGGCGCTTCAGTTCTTCTTCACGTCCACGCCTTACTCGCGCGTGGATCAGATTTACCTGGCCGGCGGCTCGGCAGTTATCCCCGGGTTTGTCGAGCAAGTGGCTGAGGAAACTCAGGTGCCGACAGATCTGATCGCGCCCTTCCAGGGCATGGAAGTGGATGACTCGATTCGAGAGAAGCAACTGCGGGTGGATGCGCCATCGCTGATGGTGGCAACCGGTCTGGCCATGCGGAGGTTTGAATCGTGATTCGAATCAATCTACTGCCGCATCGAGAGATGCGGCGCGAAAAGCGCAAGAAAGAGTTTGTAGGTGTGGCCGGTGCAGTTGCTGCTGCAGGTGTTGGTGTAGCGCTGGCGGTTGGCTTCGGGATCAACTCTCAGATTGATGCCCAAAACGACCGTAACAACTACATCAAGGCAAAGAACGCTGAGCTCGACTCGCAGATCAAAGAGATCTCAAACCTTGAGTCCGAAATTGCATCACTCAAGGCGCGACAGCAGGCAGTTGAAAGTCTGCAAAGCGACCGCACGGTGCCGGTTCACTTGTTCGATCAGCTTGTTCAGCACACGCCGGAAGGTGTTTATCTGAATCGTGTGGCGCAGAACGGCAATCGGGTAACCGTTGTTGGCAGAGCGCAGACGAACGAGCGGATTGCTGACTTCCTGCGCAACATCTCGGCTGTTTCGCCGTGGATGGAGAGACCGCAGCTGGTCCAGATCGAGGCGATCACCGTGCGTGGTCAAAGTCGCGATCCCAGTGAAGAGCGCCGTCTGTTCGAGTTCGAACTCAATGCGCTTCTCAAGCTGCCGTCTGCTCAGGCGGCTAATGAAGAGAAGCAGAAGAACAACCAGCGTCAGTCCGGCAAGTTGGCTGCGCGATAACGGATCGGGAATAGAAGATGATCGATTTAGCCGAATTCCGCGCTCAGTTCGAAGGCCTGCAAGGCAAGCATGCCGGTCTTTGGCCGCGTTTGCCCAGAACGGCTTTGCTATTGGGACTGTTTCTTTTGATTGGACTGTTGGCCTACTTCTTTTATTGGAAGGGTCTAGTGGAGCAGGTCGAGGCCAAGCAAGGGCAGGAGGTCCAGCTTCGCACAGCTTTCCAGGACAAGATGCGCAAGGCCGTCAATCTGCCGGCTCTGCGTCGCCAGAAAGACCAGGTTCAGCAATACGTTTCGGTACTGGAAAAGCAGCTCCCCAGCAAAGCCGAAATGGACGCACTGCTGTCTGACATTAACCAGGCAGGTGTCGGCCGTGATCTGAAGTTCGAGCTATTCCGCCCTGGCGCCGTGTCGGTGCAGGAGTACTACGCCGAGCTGCCCATCAGTATTCGCCTTGTTGGTGGTTATCACGAGTTTGGTCACTTCGCTAGCGACATTGCCAACCTACCCCGCATCGTCACGCTCAATGATGTTGAGATTTTCCGGGATCGACAAACTGGTGATCTCCAGATGGCGGCAACAGCTAAGACTTATCGGTATCTGGATCCGGAAGAAATTGCCGAGCAGCAACGGATCAAGGCTGCGGAACGTAAGAGGACTCGTCGATGAAAACGCATGGTTCACGCGCGCATCAGGACACGCCTGAGCGCATGGTCAAAACGGGGCTGAGAAAAGCACCGTTGTTAGGGGCCTTGGTCGCCAGTGTTTTGCTGGTTGGCTGCGACTCAAACATCGCCGAAATCGACGTCTGGATGGAAGAAGTCAGAGCAACGACGCCGCCAGTGCGCACCACATTAGAAGAACCCAAGCGATTCAGTCCGTTTTACTACGATCTGGTCGAAGAACTGCCGCCGTTTTCTCCTATCAAGCTGGCGGCTCTACAAGATCCAATGCAAGTGCGCGCAAAAGGTGGACTTGCACCGGATGTAAACCGTCGCCGAGAAGTGCTCGAGAACTTTCCTCTAGAGCAAATTCAGATGGTCGGTTTCATGCGCAGCAGTCGCTACAACACTGCCTTGCTGCAGGTAGAAAACACAATCTACCAGGCTCGGATCGGCAACTACGCCGGTCAGAACTACGGGGTGGTGACCAATATAGGCGAGACTGAAGTCGCGCTAAGGGAACTGGTTCAGGACGCAACTGGCGACTGGGTTGAACGGGAAACCGTGCTCAAGTTGCAGGAGAAAGGACAATGACAACAGGCATGGGCAATATCAATCGGCTCAAGCGCGCAACTCAGTCGACGGCAGCCACCGTCGCATGTTCGCTGAAGCTGCAAAAGGGGCAAGAAGGCATGAGTTCATCACTTTGGCCGGCTAAGATCGGCATGGCACTGGCAGTCGCTGGTGTGTTTGCTGCAGGTCCGGTGCAAGCGGCCAGCAACGCGATTGAAAGCGTTACTTCCGCAACGCGTGGCGATGCCAGCTATTTGCGAATTCGTATGGCCGAGGAGCTTAGTGCAGTGCCTCGCAGTTTCACGATTAGTAACCCGCCTCGAATCGCCTTTGACTTTGTCAACACCGAGTCGCGTGCATCCGATAACTCAATCAAGCCTGAAGCCGGTGATGTTCGCGGCATCAATATTGTGTCCGCTGGTAATCGCTCACGCGTTGTGTTGAGTCTTAAGCGTCAGATGCAATATCAGACGACCATTGAAGGTCGTGACCTTGTCGTGCAACTGAACCCAACGCTGGCTGCTGCCGATGTTCAGCAGCCGCGTGCGGAAGACTATAAGTTTGCGCAAGCCGCTACTGAGAGCGAAAACGCGCTGCGCGATATTGACTTCCGACGCGGCCGTGGTGGCGAAGGCCGAGTTGTAGTTGAGCTTTCAAGTGGCGACGTGGGCGTTAATATTCGCCAAAAAGGTAAGCGTCTGGTCGTAGATTTCCAAAAAACCGCGCTACCTGAAAACCTTCGTCGCTTGCTCGATGTGAATGACTTCGGTACGCCTGTTAGCTCGGTGCGCGCTTTCCAGAAAGGCGAGAACACTCAGCTCATCATTGAGCCGAACGGCTTGTGGGAGCACAACGCCTACCAGAGTGACACCCAGTTTGTGGTTGAAGTTCGCCCCATTCAGGAAAATCCCAATTCACTGGCTCAGGGTAAGCAACGAGGCTACAAAGGTGAGCGTCTGTCGCTCAACTTCCAGAACGTAGACGTACGAGCTCTGCTTCAGGTGATTGCAGACTTTACCGAGCTAAACATCGTGACCAGCGATTCGGTTGAAGGAAATTTGACTCTTCGTCTGAAAGATGTGCCTTGGGACCAGGCGCTTGACATCATCATGCAGTCCAAGGGTTTGGACATGCGTAAGAATGGCAATGTGCTTTTGGTTGCGCCTGCTGAAGAGCTGGCAGCCAAAGAGAAGCTTCAGCTTGAGTCCGCGCTAGCCATTTCTGAGCTTGAGCCGCTTCGCAACGAAGTTTTCCAGCTTAACTATCAAAAAGCATCTGAGCTACAGGCATTGCTCGCCAGCGAAGATCAACGCGTTTTGTCTGACCGTGGTTCAGTCGTCGTCGATATTCGCACAAATAAACTATTCGTTCAGGATAGCCCGTCACGCCTTGAAGCAGTAAGGCAAATGATCACACAAATCGATATTCCTGTTCGGCAGGTGTTGATCGAAGCGCGTGTGGTCGAAGCTGACGATCGATTCTCACGTAACCTGGGTGTGAAGCTTGGCTACAACGATGTTAGCTCCACAGTCTTTAATACTCAGACTGTGCCAGACGGCGCAGGCGGTACTACCCAGATCAACGTACCTGTCTATGGTGCCGGCTCAAGCGTTGGCGGTGGTTTTGCCACTGTTTCCGGTAACTTGTCAGGTGTTCAGGATCTTTCATCACAAAATGGCTCGGATGCCAGCGGCCTGAATGCTCAGGGCCTGGGTCGTCTTACAGCACAAGACAACACAAACTTTGTGAACCTGCCGGCAGCAGCAATTTCCGGCTCATCACCTGCTCAGTTTGCAGTGAGTTTGTTTGGCTCAAGCCTGACGCGATTCCTGAACCTTGAGTTGTCAGCACTTGAAGCAGACCAGCGCGGTAAGGTTGTGTCGAGTCCGCGCGTGTTGACGGCTGATCAAAGTAAGGCCGTGATCGAGCAGGGTACAGAGCTGCCCTACCAGCGTGCAACGTCAAGCGGTGCAACAGCAGTTTCATTCCGAAAGGCCAATCTACGGCTTGAAGTCACGCCTCAGATTACGCCAGAAGGCAACGTCATTCTTGCGGTTGAAGTGAACCGTGATGCGGTTGGCCAGCTAACCAGTGCCGGTTTTGCGATCGACACTCGTCGGGTACAGACCCAGGTTTTGGTTGAGAACGGTGGCACGGTTGTGATTGGCGGCATCTACGAGCAGTTCGAGCGTAATCGGACTGACAAGGTGCCTTTGCTGGGTGACATCCCCGTTCTTGGTTATCTGTTCCGCAATAACCAGAAGACCAACGACCGCACCGAACTGATGGTGTTCCTCACGCCGCGGGTGGTGACTGACACAGCGATTTCACGCTAAGTCCAGGCTACTCACGAAATACTTTGACGTAGGGAAAAATGAATACAAATACACTAAATCAAACACCATTCACCCGCCTGATGGCGTGGAGCATGATGGTCTTGTTCGCGCTGGTCACTGCGGCTTGCGGTGGCAGCGGCGCGGGTGCGGGCGGTGCATCGACCGCCGGCGTCAGCAATGCTTCACAGCTGACCTTGATTTCAAGCGAGACGAGCCTGGGCTCGGACGGCAAGAAATCGGCCACTATTACGGCGATCGTTAAGGATGAATCAAACCGCGCACTGAGCAATCAGCAGGTGGTTTTTTCTTCTGGTGATCCGGGTGTGACGCTTGTGAACACTAGCGGCAACATCACGGATGCCAACGGTACAGCTACCGCCTCGCTGAGCGTGACTGATCGAACTGTTCGCGATATCGTCGTTACGGCTCAGACCGGCGACCTCATCGAAACCATCTCGATTCCGGTTGTGGGTACCGTTTTGCAGATCAATGGATCAAGCACTATTGTCTTCAATGCAGCTACTCAGTACTCGATTTCGCTGCGTGACTCTGGCGGCAGCCCGATCACCAATGCGCAGGTGGCAGTTGCATCAGCAAACGGCAACAGCTTGTCTCAGAGTTCAGTAACGACTGACAGTCAAGGTCAGGCAGTTTTTGAAGTTACGGGTACTCAAGAAGGCGCAGACGTTCTGACCGCTTCGGCACAAGGTGTTTCGACCTCTTTCGAGACATCGGTGTCCGGCACTCAGCTCACCTATAGCTCACCGGGAGCAGGTGACGAGATCACGGTTGATGATACTTTCGCGGTGTCGGTTCGATTGGTCGAAAACGGATCGCCTGTCGCAGGACGAAGCATACGGTTCACCGTCACTCGTGGCGTGTTCGTTGGGGCCGACAATGCAACGACTGATGGCTCAGGTGTCGCGACCGTTAATATCCGCTCGGCGACTGCTGGCCTGACGACGCTCACTGCCACAGAGGTTCAAGGTGGTGCGAGCACGGGTGTCACCGCGACTAGGCAAGCTGAGTTCATTTCGAAGTCCCCGACCAAGATCGAGTTGCAAACGAGCCCGAGTGTTGTTGGTGCCAACCTTTCAGTATCGGGTACCAACTCGAGCCAGCTCATCGCGATCGTGAGAGATGACAACGATAACCCCGTCAAGAATGCGCGGGTTGATTTCACGGCGATTGCTGACCCCAGCAACGGCAGAATTGAGCCTGGCTTTGGTATCACCGATAGTTTTGGTACTGCCACTGCTTCTTTCATTGCGGGTCCAACGTCAACCGGTTTTGAGGCTGTTCAGCTTGAGGCCAAGTTGTCGGACAATGCGGCTGTCACCGCCAGTGCTAGCTTGACAGTATCTGAGCTGGAGCTCTCCGTCAGGATTGGTACCGGCAATGAGTTGGTCGACAAGGGTTCACTCACGACTTACACCATGCCGTGGACAACCATCGTAGCTGACTCGGCGGGTAATCCGGTTGAGAATGCACTCGTCACTGTGGCGCTTCGATCAACGCGTTATCGCAAAGGTTACTGGGACATCATTAACAGTTTGTGGGTAGCAGAACCGGGTGGTTCAAGTGGCACTGGCCCCAGGCTCTTTTGTGACAGTGAAGATACCAACACTAACGGCCGCCTTGACCCTACTGAGGACGTCAACAACAACGGTGAGTTGGATCCTGGTGCGGTAGCGACTGCCCGAGTCATCGAGGCAAGCGCCCGGACCGATTCAGACGGGCTGGCTGCGATTGAGATCACCTATCCCAAGACGTATGCGCTATGGGTAGAGGTTGAGATCCTGGCAACGATCACCACGGTTTCGGGTACTGAGGCAACGGCTAAGAACGTTTTCCTCCTGCCTGCAGCAGGTGCGGATTTGGCTAACATTTCTTCTTCACCTCCGGGTTCATCAGGAACAATCGGTCCGTTCGGTCAACTGGCTGATTGCACCTCGACTGATTAAAGCTGAGAAAGTCCGCTTAGCTGCGCAAGCAGGTAAGCTAGAGGGGCCGGAGAAATCCGGCCCCTTTTTTTACGCCTAGTCAATTGATGAATCGCTCTGTTTTTCTAATTGGTATGCCCGGTTGCGGCAAGTCGACACTGGGTAAGCGCCTGGCAACCCGGATGGGTCGCACGTTCATTGATGCCGATCGCGAGCTTGAGGAGCGTTGCGGCGTCACGGTCGCGACGATGTTCGATATTGAGGGCGAGCAGGGCTTTCGGGATCGCGAACACCGCCTGCTGGCAGAGCTGAGCGAACAAGACGGGCTGATCGTCGCCACCGGCGGGGGCGTGGTGCTGCGCGAAGACAATCGTCATTTGTTGAAGGGCAAACCGCTTGTGCTTTATTTGCAGGCCAGTGTTGCCGAGCTATGGTCACGGCTTCGCAATGATCGTAAGCGCCCATTGCTGCAAGGGGCAGATCCACGCGGCAGACTCGAGGCGCTTTTCAAGGAGCGGGGGCCACTCTATGAGTCAGTGGCTGACATGACATTCAGGGGGCAGCGCCAGTCTCCCGACCGGCAGATGAGCGATATCATCGCCTTGTTATTAGACAGTGGACACATCCAATCATGAGCGAAGCAGGCCATCAGCTAAGGGTTGAACTCGGCGAACGGGCTTATCCCATCTTAATTGGCAGCGGGCTGGTGAATGGGCGCTGCGATGAACTCATTGCGTTGAGTGAGGGGCGCCAGGTTGCTGTTGTGACCAATGAAACCGTGGCCCCTCTGTTCGGCCGTGGTCTTGCTGCGCAGCTTTCCCCGGTGAGTCAGCAGGTCATCGAGGTGGTTTTGCCTGATGGCGAGGCCCACAAAAATTTTGAAACACTCAATACGGTCTTTGACGCGCTGCTTGAGGCTCGCTTTGACCGTCGTTGTCTCATCGTAGCGCTGGGTGGTGGCGTGGTGGGGGATATGGCTGGTCTGGCCGCGGCGCTTTATCAGCGGGGTGTTGATTTTGTACAGGTACCAACGACCTTGCTGGCCCAGGTTGATTCTTCGGTCGGTGGTAAGACAGCAATCAACCACCCAGCGGGCAAAAACATGATTGGCGCGTTCTACCAGCCCCGCCTTGTCATTGCGGACACCGACACCCTGGCAAGCCTGCCGCCCCGTGAGCTGTCTGCTGGTCTAGCTGAAATGATCAAGCATGGCGCAGTGGCCGATGAGTCATATCTCGCGCAGATGGAGCGTGATCTGCAGGCAATGCGGCGCTGCGAGGCGGCTGAGCTCGCAGCCGGCGTCTTGGGGTCCTGCGAAATCAAGGCTCAGGTCGTTGCCGAAGATGAGCGCGAAGGCGGACGCCGCGCAATCCTGAACTTTGGGCACACCTTTGGCCATGCGATTGAGGCGGGCCTGGGTTACGGGCAGTGGTTACATGGCGAAGCGGTCGGCGCTGGCATGCTCATGGGGGCTGATCTGTCGGCCCGCACGGGGCGAATCGACCGGGCGCTGGTTGAGCGACTAGAAGCCGCCTGTGAAAGTGCCGGTCTCCCTTTGCGCGGCCCGAACTGGCCTGCCGAGCGCTACCTGTCTTTGATGGCAACCGATAAGAAATCCCGCCAGGGTGTGCCGCGCTTTGTTGTGCTCGATGGGGTCGGTCAGGCGAGCCTGCAGGAGATTGATAAGTCGGCAGTGGCGGCGACCCTGGAGGCCATGGCCACTGGCTAGGGCGTGTCTGACCAGCGTGTTCTGCTGGTTTTTCTCATAGTGCGGTATCGATGCAGCGAAAGCCGGCCTGGCGCCCGCCCCAGACGGCGCAAAAATGGCAACTGAGGTATATTTTGCGGCCCGCTGCCTGGGTTAATGCTCCCGAGCAAGACAGCAGCGAATAAAATCCATAAGTTGGTCTGACCGACCGCCAATTCGGCGCAGCGGAACTGCTGGGCGTGGCGCGCACCGTACCTGGTGCCACCGGTCAGAACAGTCTGGGGAGTTGAAACAGGTCTGCTGGCGCTCAAGCCGCGGTCCCGGCTCGCATGTCCGGATGGGCAGCATCAGCCGGCATAAGTGGTATGCAATACCGCCCGGCAAACGGGTGTTCTACACAAGGGCCAGTCGGTCCGCACAATCGAGGTGATTTATGGAATTTGCCCCCCGGGAATATGCCCAAAGTCGTCAGGCGCCCGTTGCTCAGGGTTTATACGATCCGAGCAATGAACACGACAACTGTGGCGTGGGCTTCGTTGCGCACATCAAGGGGCATCGCAGTCACCGCATCATTGAGCAGGGGCTTCAGATCCTTTGCAATATTGATCACCGCGGGGCTGTGGGTGCTGATCCGCTTATGGGCGATGGCGCGGGTATTCTGACGCAGATTCCAGACCAGTACTTCCGTGAAGAGATGCGTCGCCAGGGCGTTGACTTACCGCCGGCTGGTGAATATGGCGTGGGCATGATTTTTCTGCCCAAAGAGGCTGCTTCAAGGCTCGCTTGTGAGCAGCAGCTAGAGCGTGCCGTTAGGGCCGAGGGTCAGATCGTGCTCGGCTGGCGCGACGTGAGCATTGACTCGGCGATGGAGATGTCGCCAACCGTCAAAGCCAAAGAACCCATGATCCGCCAGATCTTCATCGGGCGCGGTGAGAGCATCATGGTGACCGATGCACTTGAGCGCAAGCTGTATGTCATCCGCAAGCGGGCGAGTCACAACATTCAGCGCCTACGACTTGAGCACGGCAAAGAGTATTACGTGGTTTCAATGTCTGCTCGCACCATCGTCTATAAGGGCTTGCTGTTGTGCAACCAGGTGGGGCAGTACTTCAAAGACCTGAAAGATCCGCGCTATGTGTCGGCTTTGGCACTGGTGCACCAGCGGTTCTCAACCAATACTTTCCCTGAGTGGCCGTTGTCGCATCCTTACCGAATGGTGGCCCACAACGGCGAGATTAATACGGTCAAAGGCAATTACAACTGGCTGCGGGCTCGTGAAGGCATCATGACCTCGCCAGTACTGGGTGAAGACCTCAAGAAGCTCTATCCCATCGTATACCCAGGCCAGTCTGATACCGCCACTTTTGACAACTGTCTTGAGTTGCTGACGATGGCCGGTTACCCGCTGGCGCATGCCGTCATGATGATGATTCCTGAGGCCTGGGAAAATCACACGCTGATGGATCAAAAGCAGCGTGCGTTCTACGAGTTTCACGCCGCCATGATGGAGCCCTGGGATGGCCCCGCCGCGATTGCGTTTACAGATGGTCGTCAGATTGGCGCCACCCTCGACCGAAATGGTCTGCGTCCGGCGCGCTATCTGATCACGGATGATGATTTGGTGGTCATGGCGTCGGAAGCCGGTGTACTGCCGATTCCTGAAAGCCGGATTGTGCGCAAATGGCGCTTGCAGCCGGGCAAGATGTTCCTGATTGACCTTGAGCAGGGCCGCATCATTGATGATGCAGAACTCAAAACCCAACTGGCCAACAGCAAGCCATACCGGGAGTGGATCGACGCCATCCGCGTGAAGATTCACGATATTGAGATTGACCCGCGCGATGCCAATGAAATGGTTGCACCTGCGCGTACCGACGTTACCTTGCTTGATGCGCAACAGGCTGCCGGCTTTACGCAGGAAGACATCAAGTTTCTGATGGCGCCGATGGCTGAGCGCGGTGAGGAAGCAACGGGCTCAATGGGTAACGACACGCCGCTTGCCGTGCTGTCCAACCGAAACAAGCCGCTATACAACTACTTTAAGCAATTGTTTGCACAGGTGACCAACCCGCCGATTGATTCAATCCGCGAAGAAATGGTGATGTCGCTGGTCACTTTTATCGGACCCAAACAGAACCTGCTTGACCTGAACAACACCAATCCGCCCATCCGGATGGAGCTCACCCAGCCGATTCTCGACTTTGAGGACATGGCAAAAATCCGGGGTGTGGAGCACTACACGGGCAACAAGTTCAAGTCGTACGAACTGGATGTCTGCTACCCGGCAATATGGGGCAGAGAAGGGATCGAGGCGCGCCTTGCTTCGCTCGCCTCAGAGGCTGAAGATGCGGTATTAAGTGGCTTCAACATCCTGATCGTGACCGACCGCAACAGCGACGCGGAGCGGGTTGCCATTCCGAGCTTGCTGGCGATGAGTGCGATTCACCAGCATCTTGTGAATCGCGGGCTCCGTACGAGTACCGGCTTGGTGGTCGAAACCTCTTCCGCCAGGGAGACGCATCACTTTGCGCTACTGGCCGGCTACGGGGCGGAGGCGATTCATCCCTACCTCGCGCTTGAAACCCTGGTTGATTTGTACAAAGACATGCCGTCTGACATCGGCCCTGACAAGGCGATCAAGAACTACATCAAAGCGATTGGCAAAGGCATGCGCAAGGTGATGTCCAAAATGGGCATCTCAACCTATATGAGCTATTGCGGTGCGCAGATCTTCGAGGCCATCGGCTTGTCAAGCGACGTAGTCGACAAGTACTTCACCGGTACGCCTTCCAACATCGAGGGTATCTCGGTGTTTGATATTGCTGAAGAGGCGCTGCGCCGTCATGCCGATGCATTTGGTGATGTGCCTGTGCTGCAAGATGCGCTGGAAGCCGGTGGAGAATATGCATTCCGGATTCGCGGCGAAGAGCACATGTGGACGCCGGATGCGATTGCCAAGCTGCAGCATGCCACTCGCGGCAATGTTGCCAGCACATACAAAGAGTATGCGCAGATCATCAACGATCAGTCCGTACGACACATGACACTGCGCGGCTTGTTTGACTTCCGTACTGAGGGCGTTGAGCCTGTGCCACTAGAAGAAGTGGAACCGGCGAGCGAAATCGTCAAGCGGTTCGCTACCGGTGCGATGTCTCTGGGGTCGATTTCAACCGAGGCGCATTCCACACTAGCGGTTGCGATGAATCGCATCGGGGGTAAGTCAAACACCGGTGAGGGAGGCGAAGACAAACTGCGCTACCGGCCTGAGATGCTCGCGGGGAAGTCTGTCATTAAAGATGGCGACAGTATTTCATCAGTGATTGGCTCTGATCGGGTTGTCACCGATATTCCGCTTAAGGCGGGCGACTCGCTGCGTTCAAAGATCAAGCAGGTCGCGTCTGGCCGCTTTGGGGTCACGGCCGAGTATCTGTCGAGTGCTGACCAGATTCAGATCAAGATGGCGCAGGGCGCCAAGCCTGGTGAAGGCGGGCAGTTACCCGGGCACAAAGTGTCTGAGTACATTGGCCAGTTGCGATACTCCGTGCCGGGTGTTGGCCTGATTTCGCCGCCACCCCATCACGATATCTACTCCATTGAAGATCTCGCTCAGCTTATTCACGACCTCAAAAACTCCAACCCAAGGGCGGACATTTCGGTCAAGCTGGTGTCGGAGGTTGGTGTCGGCACGGTTGCTGCTGGCGTTTCCAAGGCCAAGTCTGATCACCTCGTGATTGCAGGCCATGATGGCGGTACGGGCGCTTCGCCACAAAGCTCGATCAAGCACGCGGGCACTCCCTGGGAACTCGGCCTTGCCGAGACCCAGCAGACGCTGGTGCTTAATCATCTGCGTGACCGAATCCGTGTGCAGGCCGATGGTCAGATGAAGACGGGCCGCGATGTTGTGATTGCTGCTCTGCTCGGCGCAGACGAAATGGGCTTTGCGACGGCACCGCTGGTGGCAGAAGGCTGCATCATGATGCGCAAGTGTCACCTCAATACCTGCCCGGTTGGTGTTGCCACGCAAGATCCCGTCTTACGCGAGCGCTTCACGGGTAGGCCTGAGCATGTTGTGAACTATTTCTTCTTTGTTGCTGAAGAAGCCCGCGTAATCATGGCAAGCCTGGGTGTGCGGACCTTTGATGAATTGGTGGGTCGCGCCGATTTACTTGATACCCGCCGCGGCATTGAGCATTGGAAGGCCAAGGGCCTGGATTTTTCGCGGGTCTTTGCGATTCCTCAGGTGCCCGAAACTGTCGGCCGGGTTCACCGGCAAACCCAGGATCACGGACTCGATAGAGCGCTGGACCAGAAGCTGATTCAGCTTGCGCGTCCGGCTTTAGACAAAGGCGAGAAGGTATCGTTTATTTCGCCGGTGAAAAACATCAACCGTACAGTTGGCACCATGCTCTCAGGTGAGGTGGCGCTTAAGTACGGGCATGAGGGTTTGCCGGCTGACACGATTCACATTCAGCTCAACGGCACCGCAGGGCAAAGCTTCGGTGCGTTTGCTGCTCGTGGGGTGACACTGGATCTGGTCGGCGAGGGCAATGACTATGTCGGTAAAGGTTTGTCGGGTGGCAGACTGATCGTTCGGCCGACCAATGACTTCCGTGGTGAGTCAGGCGAAAACATCATTGCCGGTAACACGGTCCTGTATGGCGCCATTGAAGGCGAGGCGTTTATCTCGGGCGTGGCTGGGGAGCGCTTTGCGGTTCGAAACTCCGGCGCAACAGCGGTGGTGGAAGGCACTGGTGATCATTGCTGCGAATACATGACGGGCGGCACCGTGGTTGTACTTGGCGAGACCGGGCGTAACTTTGGAGCCGGTATGTCAGGCGGCATTGCCTATGTCATTGACCGATCGAGCACACTTGTTCAGTACGTAAATGCTGCGATGGTGCAGTTGGAGCCCGTGTTGCCAACGTCAGAGCAGATGAACACAACTGACCCGGCAACCTGGCATAAGGGCGAGTGCGACGAGATTATTCTCAAGGGATTGATTGAGCAGCACTTCAAACTGACCGGCAGCAAACGCGCACGGGCAATTCTTGATGATTGGGATCGTGCCCGATCACAGTTTGTGAAGATCTTCCCGAACGAATATCGACGCGCGTTGGGCGAGATGGCCGCGAAAAAACAGGCTGAAGCGCAGCCCAAAACCGAAAACGCCTGACGCTGTCTGGTGATTTGAGCTAATTGTTGACGTGAGCCCGGTGGAAACTTAGCCGGGCCTGAGAGGTAGAGCAGATATGGGTAAGGTCACAGGTTTTCTGGAGTTTGAGCGGCTGGCGCAGGCGAGCGAGGAAAGCGACTCACGGGTTAAGCACTACCGTGAGTTTGTTGTACACCTGACTGATGATCAGGCTTCCAAGCAGGGCGCCCGCTGCATGGACTGCGGCATCCCGTTTTGTCAGAACGGTTGCCCGGTTAACAACATCATTCCGGACTGGAACGATCTGGTGTTTCGAGGTGACTGGGAGCGTGCGCTCTCGACCTTGCACTCAACCAACAATTTCCCCGAGTTCACTGGTCGCATTTGCCCCGCGCCTTGCGAGGCTGCCTGTACGTTGAATATCAATGATGACCCGGTCGGTATCAAGTCGATCGAGCATGCCATCATCGAAAAGGGCTGGGAGATGAACTGGGTGGTGCCCGAGCCGCCCGAGCCCGAAATGCTGACTGGCAAAAAAGTGGCCGTGGTTGGATCAGGCCCGGCTGGTCTGGCGTGCGCGCAGCAACTGCGCCGGGTGGGTCATGAAGTCGTGGTGTTTGAAAAGAACGACCGAATCGGCGGCCTGCTGCGTTATGGCATCCCCGACTTCAAGATGGAAAAGTCGCATATTGATCGGCGCGTTGAGCAGATGCGGGCCGAAGGTGTTGAGTTTCGCCCGTCCACACTCGTCGCAACAAATGACGTCGACTTTGGCAAGATCGCCAACTGGGCACAGACAACCGTCACACCAGATGAATTGCTGGCGGAGTTTGATGCCGTTGCCTTAAGTGGTGGTGCTGAAGAGGCGCGCGACCTGCCTGTGCCAGGTCGCGACTTGCAGGGTATTCATTTCGCCATGGAGTTCTTGCCGGTCCAGAACAAAGTGGTTGCAGGCGATCAAATGCCAGACCAGATTCTGGCCACCGGCAAGCATGTCGTCGTGATCGGCGGCGGTGACACTGGCTCTGACTGCGTAGGCACTAGCAACCGACAGGGCGCCGCCTCAGTCACCCAGTTTGAGCTCATGCCTCAGCCACCCGAAGAAGAAAACAAAGACATGACCTGGCCATACTGGCCCGTGAAAATGCGTACTTCGTCCTCGCACGAAGAAGGCTGCGAGCGTGACTGGGCTGTTACAACCAAAGAGTTCAGGGGTGAGAACGGTGTTGTTAAGGCGCTGGTAGGCTGCCGCGTTGAATGGACTCAAGGTGAGAACGGTCGCATGAAGATGACCGAAGTCGAGGGCTCGCAGTTTGAGATCAAAGCAGACCTCGTGCTCCTGGCGATGGGCTTTGTCGCCCCAGTCGGCGGCGTACTCGATGCATTCAATGTCGACAAAGACGCTCGCGGCAACGCCCGCGCCGTGACCGAAGGCCACTGCAGCTACGCCACTAATGTCGATAAGGTCTATGCCTGTGGTGACATGCGTCGCGGTCAGTCGCTCGTTGTCTGGGCGATTCGCGAAGGACGCCAATGCGCCCGCTCAATCGATCTCGCGCTTACCGGTCAGACGGTTTTGCCTACCTGAAGTCTTAATTGCTTCGTTTGTTCTTTTGTGATTCGGCGAGAGCTGGGGGCTTTGGTTGGGGGGAAAGGCTGCGGTCCGGCTGCGCCGGACTCCCCGGCGTTTGAGTTTTGACCGGGGGTCTGGCAGAACTCGCTTCGCTCAGACATGCTGCCAGCCTTATCCCCGGTCAAAACTCAAACGCCGGCTTGCCTTCATTCCCCCTGACCCAAGCCCCTGCCCTCGCCGAATCTAGTTGCGGCTGTTGACTGCAGGTAGGCAATGGGAATTGCTGGGCACACCAAATGTGTTGATTGTTCTTCGCGCAATCCAATCGCTACATTGAATTCGTCAGGGAGGCTGGGGGTTTAGAGCCAGGCGCATTCAGGCAAGCCAAGTTTGACGAGCAGATGGGGGATCAGGCTGGCAGCATGGCTGAGCGAAGCGAGTTCTGCCAGACCCCCCATCTGCTCGTCAAACTTGGGGAGTCCGGCAAAGCCGGACCGCCGCCTTTCGCCTGGCTCTAAACCCCCAGCCTCCCTGACGAATGACTAACCCAAGCAACATGCTATTTTCAACATCAAACAAAACAATCAACAAGAGGCTTTGTCATGAGTGAATTTGCGACGTTGTCGGCAGCGCAGATGAGTGCCGCGTTTGCGGCGAAAGAATTGTCGCCGGTGGCGGTGACGCAGGCTGTGCTTGATCGTATGGCTAAGCTTGAGCCGGTGCTTAATGCGATGTACCTGATTAAGGCTGATGATGCATTGGCGAGCGCTAAGCTGGCCGAGGCGCGGTGGGCAAAGGGTGAGCCGCTCAGTGCCCTTGATGGCGTGCCGGTGACGGTTAAAGAGAATATTGATACGGCGGGTGACCCGACACCCAGCGGCACTGCTGCGACGCCGCTGACGCCCAAAGCCGTTGATGCGCCGCAGGCGGCGCGGCTGCGTGAAGCGGGTTGTGTATTGGTGGGTAAGACCGTAATGCCGGACTACGGCATGCTGTCTGCCGGGCTTTCTTCCATTCATGGGGTAACGCCAAATCCCTGGAATCTTGAGCGCAATACCTCGGGCTCTTCTTCGGGAGCAGGCTCTGCCGGCGCGGTTGGCTATGGGCCTTTACACCTGGGGACTGACATTGGTGGGTCGGTGCGACTACCGGCGACGCATTGTGGTTTGTTTGGGCACAAGCCGAGTCTTGGTCGCGTGCCAGTTGATCCGCCGTTTCTTGGGCGTGCGACAGGCCCAATGACGCGCACGGTTACTGACTCGGCGATGTTGCTTGAAGTGCTGAGCCGGCCCGACAAGCGCGATTACATGAGTCTGCCCTATCAGCCTGAAGCCTATGCTGAGAAGCTATCTCAACTCGAGGTCAAGGGCTTGCGGATTGGCCTCATCACAGACATGAACGCAGGTTTGTCGCCTGCTGATCCAGTCGTACAGGCTTGTCAGCAAGCCGCGGCTGCCCTAGAGAAGGCCGGAGCCATTGTTGAACCACAAGCCTCATTCCTGACACCGGAGATGCTCGACGGCTGGTGTCAGTTTTTTGAGGCACGCTCTTACAACGACATCATGGCACTCGATGAACAAGCGCGGGGCAAGGTGTTGCCGTTTGTTGTGCGCTGGTGCACTCATCGCGCCGGTGGCTTTAGCGGTGCCGATGTGATGCATGGCTATATGCAGATCATGGCGATGCGCGAAGCAGCAGTGCGCACCACCGCGCAGTATGACTTTTTGCTCTCGCCGGTTTCGCCTCTGCTGCCATTCGGCGTTAATGAGCATGCGCCGGGTGATGATCCTGAAAACGCGCTGCCGCATATTGCGTTTACCGTGGCCTATAACGTCAGTGAACAACCGGCGGCGTCGGTGAACTGGACCCATACGGCCGATGGCCTGCCGGTGGGTGTGCAGGTGATCGGTCAACGCTTTGATGATCTGAGGGTTTTGCAGTTAAGCCGACAGATTGAACAATTGCGTGGTCCGCAACTGCCGTTTCCTGAGCCAGGGTAGCCAGCGCCAACCCTGCCGGCTTACTTCGCGCCGGCCCGATAGACCTCGGTTTCCGGGTGAAACGCATGCCAGGCAAACCAGAACGCAATCAGAGCAGTGAGTTCCTCGCCGTTTTCATCGTAGGCGCGTGCACTGTTGCTCAGTTCGTCATAGCTAATGAGTACCGGTTTGCCGTTGAGGGTGTCTTTGACAGTGGTGGCGGCTTTGCGCAGCTCTACGAAGGGCCAGGCCTTACGGGCAGACCCGTCACTCAAACCTAATACGAGTTCTTTGGGATGAAAATCTTCGGCTGACTCCCGGACATCGAATAGCAATCTGTCATTGTCTTCGTAGCCGGCATAAGGATTACGAAGGTAGTCTCTTGAAAAGCCGGTGTCGGTTGAGAGCACGACGGTATTGGGATGGCGGGATCGCCAGTCCTGCCAGGTGGTGTTCCAGGTGTTGATGGTTTGCAGCGTGCGCCCTTTGTGCGGGCCGTTCACGCTCGTCGCGATAATCTGACTCCAGAGCGACTCGCTTTGTTTGTCATACAACAGCACATCGCTGTTATAGAGCAGGCCCGATACACCAAATGTTAGTGTTTTGTCGTCAATAACGGGAGAGAAACTCATGCCGGTGCCGCAGAGCGGGCAAAACGTGACGAGTACGGGCGTATTGCCAATGCGGTCGTTGACAATCTCGTGCCAGTTCAAAATCGAGATCGGGTAGGCGCGTGCAATGCCCTCAACCAGTACGCCGAGTACCCGGTCTTTGGGTTTTAGAAAGTCAGCTTCACCTTCCGTCACGAATTTTGGATTGTTGAGCGCTGGAATGCCGTCCCTTGGCGGGCCGCCGTGCTGGATCTCGGCTGGTGGGACAGACGCATCATCCAGCTTGAAGCCGTTTAGTTCGCGCGCTTGCAAGGGCAGCGCGGCGAGCAAAGCAAGGGTGATGACTAAGAGCAGGGGTCTGGTCATTGAAATCTCGAGCATTTATGGGGGCGGGCAACAGAACAAGCAACGGGGCAACACGCGGGGAAAGGGCAACACACCGGGAAACTCGCAGAGTGACAAGCGCGCTAGCGACCGAAGCCCCTATTCAGGTCTAACGCGGTACATCCCCGAGCCGCTGACGGTCAGCACCGTTTCGTTGTGTTGATTCAGGACACACTGTTCAGCCACTACAAAGCCCCGATCGGGTTTACTCTTGGATCGGCGCGTCGAAATGATCTTCACTTGAGTCCGCAAGCGGTCCCCCGGCCTGACTGGGACGAGCCACTTGATGCCGTCGAGCCCGGGCGAACCCATACTCGCCAGCGGCGAGATGTAGTGATCCACCAGCATTCGCATCATGACTGAACAAGTCATCCAGCCACTGGCAACGAGGCCGCCGAAATGACTGTTGGCCGCGGCTTGGTGATCGAGATGAAAGGATTGCGGGTCGTATTGACGAGCAAAGGTCAGAATTTCTTCTTCCGTAACCAGGTAGTCGCCAAACTCAAACTGTTCACCTGCCTGGTAATCCTGAAAATAGCGTTCTTTGAGAGGAATCATCATGGGGTACTCGTTGGGGGCTCTTTGGAGTCTCGTGGGAATCACTTTCTGAAGCTTAGCGGGGTTGGGCCGTACCGACAGACAAGTCCTCATATCCCCACACCCACGGCAAGCTTGGCGTCCTGGTGTATCTTGGACATATGTCTGCAAAGCCCATGGACGACATTCGTCTGAAAAACAGCCCACTGAACACTGACTTTTTGAAGTCAGAAATTCGTAATGTGCCGGACTGGCCTGAGCCTGGCGTGATCTTTCGCGACATTACGCCCTTGCTTCAGAACCCGCGTACGCTGCGCGTGCTGGTTGACCTGTTTGTTCATCGTTACATGAACACCGGCCTGAATTTAGTGGCCGGCATTGACGCACGCGGGTTCATCCTTGGCTCGATCGTGGCATACGAACTAAACCTGGGGTTTATCCCCGTCCGAAAGAAGGGCAAGCTGCCATTCGAAACAATTGCCCAGGAGTACGAACTTGAGTACGGCAGCGCCACGGTTGAAATGCATGCTGATGCGTGTCGCCCTGGTGATCGCGTGCTGCTCATAGATGATCTCATCGCAACCGGCGGCACGATGATGGCTGCAAAAGCTTTGTTGGAGCGTCTTGGCGCAGAAATAGTTGAAGGCGCCGCTATTGTAGATTTGCCCGAGTTGGGCGGTTCTGACAAGCTACGCGCGGCTGGCCTGGCGCTCAATGTCCTCGTCTCTTTTGATGGTCACTGAATCACTCAAGCATGACAACACCCGAACCTCAGCAGGCAGAAATCAGAGTCGACAAATGGTTGTGGGCGGCGCGTTTTTTCAAGACTCGGTCACTGGCGCAAACAGCTTTGGAAAATGGCCGTGTCCTAGTCGACGGTGAGCGGGTTAAGCGCTCTCGCACCATTCAAATCGGCCAGAAGGTTTGGCTCAGAACCGGTCACATCGAGCGAACCGTGGTGGTGCTTGGTGTCTCGGCTAACCGAGGGTCTGCGCCTGTTGCACAGACTCTGTATGAAGAAACCGAGGAATCGGTTGCGAATCGTCAGGCGCAGCGCGATAAGCGCCGCCTATTTGTCGATCCGGCTTCCGCGATTGCCGCCGGCAGACCCACCAAGCGTGACAGGCGGCGCATTCATGAGCTTCAGGGAGGGGCTGCTGATGATCTGGACTAAAGTCATTTTGCGACCTGCGCAAACAGCGCTGCTGGCATTGTTGTTGCTGTTTGGATCGGCCGTCTCGGCCCAGTCAGTGCCTGAACTCAGCGTTAAAGATGCCGCGAAGCGGCTTGCCAACGGCGGCTATATCCTGATGATGCGCCACTCCCGTACTGTGCCTGGCACCGGTGACCCGCCTGGCTTCAAGCTCAAAAAGTGCGACACGCAGCGAAATTTGTCTGAGGCCGGGCGGCAGCAGGCCATCGCTTTAGGGCGAGCATTTGCTGAGGCCAATATTCCACTCGCTGAAGTTCGCCACAGCCAATGGTGCCGGTGTCGCGACACCGCCTGGCTGGCGTTTGGTAAAGCCATCCCCGTCACTGACCTCAAAGCCCTCAATTCAACTTTTGCTGGTCAGGGCGACCCCGCCGCCCAACAGGCCGCTCTGAAAGAGCAAGCCGCTGCGCTCACAACAGGCACCAATGTGATGTGGGTGACCCACCAGGTCATCGTGAGTGGGGCGACCGGTCTATGGACTTCGCAGGGTGATGTATTGGCTACACAACTCGTTGATGGCGAGTTCGTTGTCAGATTTCGAATTCCGGTGAGTGACTAGCCGGTTGGGGAGTAATGCTATGCAAGCGCCAGTGGTGCTCATTACAGGAGGCTCGCGGGGCATCGGCGCAGCCGTCGCGCTGCAGTCAGCAAAGGCGGGCTATGACGTCGTACTCACTTACCAGACTGAGCAAGCGCCTGCCGATGCAATCTGTGACCAGATCACTGCCCTGGGCCGTCGGGCACTTGCGCTCAAGGCAGATGTTGCCCGCGAAGCCGATGTGCTGGCAGTGTATGCCGCGCTGGATGAGCAGTTTGGACGGCTTGATGCCCTGGTCAACAATGCCGGAACCGTTGAGCCTGCTCAGCCCTTCCATGAGTACTCTGCCCAGCGAATTGAGCGTCTGCTCTCGGTGAACATTCTCGGGGCTTTTCTGGTCGCGCGGGAGGCGGTTAAGCGCCTCTCGATTGACCTGGGCGGGCGTGGCGGCAGTATTGTCAATATTTCATCGGTCGCAGCCAAACTGGGCGCTCCCAATGAGTACATCGACTATGCAGCCACCAAAGGTGCGCTCGATACGCTGACGGTCGGGCTGGCTAAAGAACTGGCTGGCCAGGGCGTGCGGGTTAACTCGGTACGGCCCGGGCTTATAGATACTGAGATTCACGCTCGAGGCGGGCGCCCGGAAAGAATCGCCCAGTTATCTCCCTCGCTGCCATTCGGGCGCGCAGGTACACCTGACGAGGTTGCCACTGGGGTGCTCTACCTGATGTCGCCAGAAGCCAGTTATGTCTCAGGCACTTTGCTAGATATTGCCGGTGCCCGCTAGGCGCTTAGGCTTTTCAAGACCTGGGCCTGAAGTGGCTGAAGCCTGAGCGGAGCGTGCTGCCCGACTCAGGCATTTCTGATTAAAACGGAATGTCGTCGTCCATGTCGTCAAAGTTAGGCGCCGGGCGACTCCCGCCACCGCCACCGCCCCCACCGCCGCGGTTACCGCCTCCACCGCCGCCGCCGTAGTTTCCGCCACCACCGCCACCACCACCACCGCCGTAGCCACCACCACCACTACCACCACCGCCGCCCATGTCATCGCGGCCGCCAAGCATCTGCATCTGGTCACCGATGATTTCGGTCGTCCAGCGGTCTTTGCCTTCTTTGTCCTGCCATTTGCGCGTCTGTAGGCGACCCTCAACATAAATTGAGCGTCCCTTCTTGAGGTACTCGCCCGCAATCTCGGCCAGGCGGTTGTAAAACACCACCCGGTGCCATTCGGTCTCTTCGCGGCGCTCGCCGCTTTCTTTGTCTTTCCAGTTGCGCGAGGTCGCAATGTTGACATTGCAGATTGCCCCGCCATTGGGTGAGTACCGGGTTTCCGGGTCACGGCCCAGATTGCCGACCAAAATCACCTTATTCACTGATGCCATCTAGAACTCCTCGCATTAGGTGCAGGGAACGAATGATAGCGGTTGCTGGGGCGCTTTGTTCTGTGCTCGACCAGCCCAAAGGCTGATCCGTGAAGCTAGCGTTCTGAGGGCCGCGCGGGGCCCGGCTGGCAGGGCACATGCGCACCCTGCCACAAGACGACACCAAAAGACCAGGCTCTGGCTGGACCTTCGCGTTAGACTTACCGGTTGCCCTTTTCAACCACGTGATCGCATGCCTGTTGTCTCGCTAATTGCTTTTGTCCCGATTGATGCCGCGGTTTCACCTAGAGCTACCGCCCATTCTTTAGCTTTCAGGCGCGGCTGCCCGCTGGTTGCCGGGCAAATCTGCGTATTGCCGGTCAGCCGTCATGGATGAGATCCGCATTCGAGGCGCGCGTACCCACAACCTAAAAAATTGCAATCTCGATTTGCCGCGCAACAAACTCGTCGTGCTCACGGGCATCTCGGGTTCGGGTAAATCATCGCTTGCGTTTGACACGCTGTATGCGGAGGGCCAGCGGCGATATGTCGAGTCATTGTCTGCGTATGCGCGTCAATTTTTGCAGTTGATGGAAAAACCTGATGTTGATTTGATCGAAGGTTTGTCGCCAGCGATTTCCATTGAGCAAAAGGCCACCAGCCATAATCCGCGCTCAACGGTGGGCACGGTGACGGAGATTCATGACTACTTGCGTCTGCTGTTTGCGCGAGCTGGCACGCCCTATTGCCCGGATCATCCCGAGCATCCGTTGCAGGCACAAACCGTTTCGCAGATGGTCGATTCGGTGCTCGAGCAGCCAGAGGGTACTCGTTTGATGATCCTCGCGCCCGTGCTCACAGCGCGCAAAGGCGAGCACCATGACTTGTTTCATGATCTGCAGTCACAAGGCTTTGTGCGCGTGCGAGTGCGCGGCGATGGCAAAGACTCCACCGCAAAAATTGTGGATATCTCAGAAGATGTGCCAGCGCTGGAGAAAAACCGGAAGCACACGGTTGAGGTGGTGGTTGACCGAGTGAAAGTCAGAGGTGATATAAAACAGCGACTAGCTGAGTCCTTTGAAACTGCCATCAGGCTCGGCGACAGCCGCGCGGTAGTTGTGAATATGAGCACCGATGCAGAGACTCTGTTTTCCAGCCGATTCGCGTGCCCAGTATGCAGTCATGCCTTGCCAGAATTAGAGCCGCGTTTGTTCTCATTTAACAACCCGGCCGGCGCTTGCCCGTCTTGCGATGGGCTCGGTGTTGAACAGTTTTTTGACCCGGCCAGAGTGGTGCAGTTTCCATCGCTGAGCCTTGCCAATGGCGCCATCAAAGGCTGGGATAGTCGCAATCAGTTTTACTACCAGATGCTGAACAGTCTGGCGGCCTTCTATGACTTTCCCATCGATAAGCCTTGGGAAGAACTCGACGAGACGGCGCGTCAGCGCGTCTTGTATGGCTCAGGCACACAAAAGATCTCGTTCACCTATATGAGTGACAAGAGTCGCTCAGTCGTGAAGGAGCATGTGTTTGAAGGGGTTATCCATAATTTTGAACGGCGGTACAAAGAAACTGATTCATCGCATGTACGCGAGGAGTTGTCGAAATTCATCAACTCCAGGCGCTGCCCAACCTGTGAGGGGAGTCGGCTGCGCGTGGATGCCCGCCATGTGCGAGTTGGTCTGACCGGCCAGGGGCTGGCGATCTGGGAGGTGTCTCACATGACGCTGAGCGAGTCGCTTGCCTGGTTTGAGAACCTCACCCTTGACGGTATGAAACAAGCCGTGGGTGACCGAATCGCACAAGAGATTGTGTCGCGACTGAGATTCTTGAATAACGTCGGGCTCAACTACCTGACGTTGGATCGCGCAGCCGAGACCCTTTCCGGCGGAGAATCTCAACGTATCCGCCTAGCGTCGCAGATTGGCTCAGGCCTGACCGGAGTCATGTATGTATTGGATGAACCGTCAATTGGCCTGCATCAGCGTGATAACGACCGTCTGATCGGCACGCTCAAGCATCTGAGAGATCTGGGTAATAGTGTGCTGGTTGTTGAGCATGATGAAGATGCGATTCAGGCAGCCGATCATGTGATTGACATGGGGCCAGGCGCAGGTGTTCATGGCGGCCAGGTCATCGCGCAAGGCACCCCGGCTGACATCACAGCGAGTGCTGACTCGGTAACGGGCATGTACCTGTCGGGTGTGCGAAGCATCGCAGTGCCAACAAAGCGTCACGCTCCGGGGGAGGCCATGCTTACCGTTAACGGCGCTGCTGGGAACAACCTGCGCGATGTCACGGTGAATTTTCCGGTTGGCTTGATGATCTGCGTTACAGGTGTGTCGGGCTCTGGCAAGTCGACCCTTATTAATGAAACGCTGTACCGCGCTGCTGCCAAAAAGATCTATCGCGCGCATGCTGAGCCCGCCGAGCACGGCCAGATTGATGGGCTTGATCACTTTGACAAAGTCATCAATGTTGACCAAAGCCCGATCGGGCGAACCCCGCGTTCCAATCCGGCCACTTACACCGGCTTGTTCACCCCCATCCGTGAACTGTTTTCTGACACGCCCATCGGACGTGAGCGTGGTTATGGGCCGGGCCGCTTTTCGTTTAACGTCAAGGGCGGGCGCTGCGAGGCTTGTCAGGGCGACGGCATGATCAAGGTTGAAATGCACTTCTTACCCGACGTGTATGTGCCCTGTGATGTCTGCCACGGAAAGCGATACAACCGCGAGACGCTCGAGGTCCTTTACAAAGGTAAGTCAATTGCTGAAGTGCTTGGCATGACGATTGAACACGCGGCTGACTTCTTTTCAGCCGTCCCGCTGATATCACGCAAGCTGCAAACACTGCTTGATGTGGGTCTGGGCTATGTGAGGCTTGGGCAGAGCGCCACAACGCTGTCTGGTGGCGAGGCGCAGCGCGTGAAATTGTCTTTGGAGTTATCCAAGCGCGATACCGGCCGCACACTCTACATTCTGGATGAGCCCACAACAGGTTTGCATTTTCAGGACATTTCGCTTTTGCTCACGGTGCTTCATCAACTGCGTGATCATGGCAATACGGTCGTTGTGATTGAACACAACCTTGATGTCATCAAAACAGCCGACTGGTTGATTGATCTTGGCCCTGAAGGGGGCGCCGGTGGTGGGCAGATCGTTGCCGAAGGTCCGCCTGAGCAGGTGGCCGAGAATGAAGCCAGTCATACCGGGCAATACCTCAAGCAGGCGCTGGCGCTATCTGCAAAGCGAAGTCAGGCGGCCAAGCGCAAAGCGAAAAAAGAAACAAACAAAAAGCAAAGCAATCGGGCAGCATCGGCCAGATAAACGGCAGCCTTAATAATTCAGGAGATCAATATGCAAATCACACTCAACGGACGTAACGCGCTGATTACCGGCGGCAGCATGGGGCTTGGTCTTGCGGTCGCCAAAAAGCTGGTCGAAGCGGGTGGTCATGTCGCGCTGGTTGCTAGGCGGCAGGCGATGCTGGATGAGGCGCGTGAAAGCGTAGCTGCTTGTGGTGATGGCAAAGTCATTACTGTGGCGGCCGATGTGGCAACTGCCGATGGATGCACGCAGGCATTTGAAGAGGCAAAGGCAAAGCTTGGCTCGGTTGACGTCCTTGTGAACAATGCGGGCACCTCGCAGGTGGCGCCTTTTGAAGAAATCACCGATGAGGTATGGCAGGCTGACCTTGATTTGAAACTCTTCGCTGCGATTCGTCTCGCGCGTCTTGCAATGCCCGATATGCGAGCGGCTAAGTGGGGTCGCATTATCAATGTCTTGAACACAGGCGCAAAAGCACCGGTGGCGGGCAACGCGCCCACGGCCGTGAGCCGCGCAGCCGGGCTTTCCCTCACCAAAGTCTTGTCCTTTGAGGGCGCGGCCGACAATGTGCTGGTGAATGCCTTGCTTGTCGGCCGTATCGAAAGTGATCAATGGGTGAGGCGGGCTGAGTCCAGTGGCGAGTCACTCGCTGACTTTTACAAAAAGATGGGTTCGGGCCTGCCAATGGGGCGCGTCGGCACGGCTGATGAGTTTGCCGCGATGGCCTGCCTGCTCGCATCAGAGCAGGGGGGCTATATCAACGGGGCGGCCATTAATGTTGATGGTGGTCTGTGTGCCGTGACCTAAGGTCGCTGACTTAGGCTTGTTTGCAAGCCTTAGACCGGTTGCTGCCAATGAGCAAAACCAAGATTGAGTTGATCGGCATCGAGTATCGCAGGCTCTCCCATTTGCAATGCGAGGCCGTACAGGCGTGCCAAGCCTTCAAGACACTGGGCGCGATAAATCGTTTGGCGTATGGAATGACCCGTCACGAGTACGCCTTGGTTTGCGAGTAGGCAAGCCTGGCCCAAGGCCAGTGCGGGCAGAATGGCTTCGAGCGATTGCTGATCCAGCGAATGATTGCCCGTAGCGACAAATGGCGCACACGGCACGCCGTCGGGGCTGAACGCAGCAACGGCAGGATGAACAGGCAACAAACCCTCGCTATGGACCCTTGGCAGACAGGCCAGGGCGCTGGCATATGGCGGCGATATGAGCAGGATAGTCCGAACCGCGTTGTTCTCTTCTAGCAAACCGCGAAAGACCCCCAGCCATGACGTGTTGGTCGGTATCGCGTCGTCGGGCTGCTGGCCAGGCCAGGGTGCTGTGTCAGCCGCGGCTGCTGTCCGGCTGTGCCATTGAAGATCATCTGCAGTCCACGTATCCACTGGCTGCGCCGGGCTTGTCGGTGTGCAGAGTACACCTTGCGCGCCACTGCGAGCCCAGCGGTGCCCCATCGAAATGAAGCCAACTGGGCTCAGGCCTTTTTCGCTAAGCGTGATGCACGCAGAGACCATTTCGAGGCGGGTTTGCTGCTCAGTCTGGCTTCCAACAGAGGCAATGGCAGGGTCGGATTTCATGACAAGTCGTTTAGGCGCATATTGCCCTGCATGATGGCATGGCTTTCAGTTTGGTTAACAATCGAGCGGCATCGTCCCGAAATTAATGGAGAGACACCTTATGAACGGCCCCGAGCTCAGCGCCGCACAATCGTCTGCGCCCCATCTGGCACATTGGCCTGAGGGTGTTCCCAAGTCAATTGCGCCGGTTGAGCAAACGATCTGGCAAAACCTTGAGCGCACGCTCGAGCAAGGCGCAGACCGGCAGGCGATTGTGTTTTTCGGGCGGACGATTACCTATGGTGAGTTGCATGAGCAAGCGTGTCGCTTGGCGGGTTGGTTGCAACATCAGGCGGGGGTGAAACCAGGTGATCGCGTGATGCTCATGATGCAAAACTCACCGCAGTTTGTGTTGGCGAGCTATGCCATTTTGCGCGCGCAAGCGGTCGTCGTGCCGGTCAATCCCATGACGCGCGCACCTGAATTGCCCCACTATTTCAGTGATGCCCAGTTGCGTGTGGCAATCGTTGGCGGTGACCTCGCGCAGGAAGTTGCCAAAGCCAATCAGCTGCCCGAGGGGGGCCAGCTCGAACACTTGCTGGTTGGCCGTTACGCCGATATGGTGCCGGCCGAGGCAGGGGAGTTTGCACCGCCTGCAGCCTGGACTGAGTGGCTAAATGGTGGTTCCGCGCCCGAATCAACCGACACCTTGCGTGTGACTCGCTGGCAGAGCGCATTGGAACAGGCGTCAGTCGCGCCTGACCCCTATACCGGTCAAGCGGCTGATCACATGGCGCTTTGCTACACCTCCGGCACGACCGGGCGCGCCAAGGGGTGTATCCATACCCACCAGACCATTGGCCACAATATTGTGAGCGGTAGGCTTTGGGGGCGCATCAGCGCAGATCAGGTGTCTTTGTCGGTAGTGCCGATGTTTCATATCACCGGCATGCTGTATGCGATGCATACACAGGTGTTTGTTGGTTCCTGCTCTGTCGTGTTACCGCGATGGGATCGTACGCTCGCCGGGCGACTAATTTCGCGCTACAAGGTCACGCACTGGACCAACATTCCCACCATGGTGATAGATCTATTGGCAAGCCCTGATATTGATCAGTTTGATTTGTCTAGCCTGGTGCAGATTGGCGGCGGTGGTGCCGCCATGCCAGAGGCAATCGCGAAGCGTTTGTTTGACCAATTCGGTTTGCGCTATCAGGAAGGCTATGGCTTGACAGAAACCGCCGCACCTTCTCATAGCAATCCGGCAAATAACCCGAAGCGGCAATGCCTGGGTATTCCGTTTATAGGGACTGACGCCCGCGTCATTGACCCCGAAACAATGGCAGAAGTGGCCACAGACGAAACTGGCGAAATCATTGTGCATGGTCCCCAGGTGTTCAAGGGCTATTGGCGCAACGAGGCTGCCACGCAGGCAGCCTTTATTGAGCACGACGGCAAGACCTTCTTCAGGACAGGCGATCTGGGCCGCCGCGATGCAGACGGCTATTACTTCATTACTGATCGCCTAAAGCGAATGATCAACGCCAGTGGTTTCAAGGTCTGGCCAGCAGAAGTTGAAAACATGCTGTACCGGCATCCGGCTATCCAGGAAGCGTGCATCATCGCGAGCAGGGATCCTTATCGGGGGGAAACCGTCAAGGCTGTTGTGGTGCTTCGGCCTGATGCACCTGACACGAGTGCGCACGATATTCAGTCATGGGCCCGAGAGCAAATGGCCGCGTACAAGGTGCCCCGGCTGGTCGAGTTTGTACACGCGTTGCCAAAATCTGGCTCTGGCAAGGTCATGTGGCGCTGGTTGCAGGAAGAGGAAGCAGCGAAAGCTGCTTCCTAATCGCCTGATAAATTGCCGCTCAGACGGTCTTACGCAGCGCGCAAGACGCCAGACACCACTGAGGTCATCCCCGGAATCATCGGCTCGACCGTTGGCGATTCAAATCCAGCATCGCTTAATGCCTGCGCAGCCCAGTCGGTCGAGACTGATCGGGCATGGGGGTTAAACGCCGTGTGTTGAAACTGCCAGAGTGCAGCGAGCTTCGGACCGGAGCGATCAGGTTCAACCATAAAGTCATGCACCACGAGTCTGCCGCCGGGCTTCAAAACATCAGCCGCTTGTTCAACGAGATCGGTTAACCGCTCGCCGGGGACACTTGAAAATATATAAGACATCAACACAATGTCTTGTCCATCTGGCCAGTCGGTGTTGAGCAAATCGCCTGGAATGTAGTTCACTCGATCAGTCAGCCCAGCATCAGCTACATATTCCTGACCAAGTTCGGCAACATTTGGAAAATCAATGACTGTTGCACTCAGTTGTGGATTTGCTTTGCAAAGCGTAATCGCATAAGCACCGGTGCCGCCACCAACGTCAAGCATTTGGTTGGCTTCTGATAAATCCAGTTCTCTTGCGAGCGTACGTGCCGGGCCAAGCGAACCGGCATGTTGCGAATCTGAATATAGTTTTGCCTGATCGGGGTCAGACATCCATTCAGCGTACGAACTGATTGCATCATCGGGCAGGCGATCGGCCATTGCATCATCAACCTGGTCAAGCAGGCTATACATCTGCTGGTCGACTTGCTGGCTAAGATAATCGCTGAAGTCGTACTTCGCGCCTTTGACGAGGAAAGATTCGGCCGCCGGAGAGTTGCTATAAACATTGTTATCTACAGATAACAGGCCCAGTGTTGTGAGGGCTGTCATGAGCGTTGTGGCGCGGTCTGGATGAATCTTCATCTTTGCCGCTGCCTGCTCTGCGCTTAGTGGTCCGTCTTTCAAATGCGAAAACAGATTGAAGTGGATCGCGGTAAACAGGGCTTTTGAGCCCATAAAACCAAATGCGATGTCGGAGACTTCTTCAGCAGTTTTCAAAGTACCCAAAACAAATTCACCCCTGTGTTGTTAATCAGCCGCTACGCTAACATGACTCGGCCTGATGCCTGCTGTTGAGCAATCTGACTCATGGATATTCGGTAATGAGTCAAAGTCATGCGTTAGGGTGGCGCCCAAATTGAGCAGGCCCACTTGAATCCGCTGAATCCGCTGAGGTTTCACTATGAATCGTGACCATTCAATCCTTGCTCTAGTGACGGGCGCGGCGCAAGGCAATGGCGCAGCTATTGCCCGCGGTCTCGCTGATGCCGGCGCAACTGTCATTGCGACCGACAACCAAGCAGACGTGCTTGAGCAGGCATGTGCCGAGATGGCGTCAGGCAACGGTAAGGTCATCGCAAAGCCGCTGGATGTGACTGATGTAAGCGCTTGCGCGAAGGTGGCTCGCTTGATTTCGGCAGAATTAGGCGACATCAACCTGCTCGTCAATAACGCGGGCATTATCAAGCGCACACCCATAGACGATCCTGCGTTTGATGCAGATTGGCAGGCAATGTTTTCAGTCAATGTTGATGGACCTAGAAATCTCATCAAGGCTTTTCTGCCGTCGCTTGAAAAGACTCAGGGCTCGATCGTGAATGTTGGCTCGATCATGTCGGTCACTGGCGGCGCGGCACTCAGCGCTTATGCGGCAAGCAAAGGTGCGGTGGCGCAACTCACGCGCGCACTTGCGATAGAGTTAGCGCCGCGCCATGTCCGCGTGAATGCCCTTTTGCCCGGTGTGATTGCCACACCGATGACTCAGGCCACCAGAGACAACCCCGAGGCGATCGGCCGCTTCATGGCGCATACGCCCATGGGGCGGGTTGGTCAGCCGGAAGAACTCGTTGGCCCGGTGATGTTTCTGGCCTCCGATGCCGCGAGCTACATCACGGGCGCACTAATTCCGGTCGATGGTGGCTACCTCGCTGCCTGACAAAATCCTTTCTGGAGACACTTCATGACTAACGACACAACTTCCCAAACACACCACTGCGATGTGTTGGTGGTTGGTTCCGGCGCCGGCGGTTTGTCGAGTGCAGTGCGCGCCGCTTATTTGGGTTTGGATGTGCTGGTGGTTGAGAAGGAGCCCGTGTTTGGTGGCACCACGGCGCGATCAGGTGGCTGGTTGTGGATTCCCGGCAATGGTCCCGCGCAACGCGCCGGTGTGACTGATAGCGTTCAGCATGCGCGTGAGTACTTGATGCACGAAGCGGGTGACTACTTTGACGCCAGGCGCGTCGATGCTTTCCTGGCCAACGGGCCGCAAGCCGTCAAGTTCTTTGAAGAGAAAACCAGCCTGCAGTTTGATCTTGGCCCAACCTTTGCCGACTATCATCCAGGTGCACCAGGCGGTATGGATGGTGGCCGCTCAATCGTGGCGCAAGCCTTTGACGGCCGGGAACTCGGACCAGATATTCGCCGCCTGCGTCCGCCTCTGGCCGAGATTACTTTACTGGGCATGATGATCGGCACAGGAAAAGAGTTACTGCACTTTTTCAATGTGACCCGTTCACCCGTATCGGCATTTTTTGTCGCTGGCCTGCTTCTTAAGTACATTCGTGACCGGGTGTTTCATGGCCGCTCAATGCGACTAATGAACGGCAATGCATTGGTTGCGAGACTCGCTAAGTCCTGCGCAAAACTTAATGTGCCTATCTGGACGCGTGCCGGCGTTGTCTCAATTGAGCAAGAGGCCGACGGCGCCGTGACCGGCGCCCGTGTGCAGACGGCCAAGGGCATTATCAAGGTGAAGACAAGCCGCGGGGTTGTACTCGCAGCCGGCGGATTTCCGCAAGACCCGGTTCGCCGTCAAGCGCTGTTTCCCCATGCGCCCAGTGGCTACGAACATGTCTCCCCGGCGCCTCCTGGCAACACAGGCGACGGGCTTCGGCTGGGC
>JBGCFG010000013.1:0-107812 GCA_045106815.1 Burkholderiaceae bacterium
TTCCTCTGGTCTTTATGGCAACTTCGGCCAGACTAACTACGGCAGCGCGAAGCTGGGCGTAATCGGCCTGATGAATACGCTGGTCCAGGAAGGTAGCAAGTACGACATCAGGGTCAATGCGCTGGCGCCTACCGCCGGCACGCGGATGACAGAAGGCCTGATTCCCGAAGAGGCCTTTGCTTTGCTGACGCCGGAAACGGTGACGCCTGCTGTGCTTTACCTGGTCAGCGAGGATGCACCTAACAAGACAATAATGTGTGCCGGTGCGGGTGCGTATGCCGTGGCCAGGATTATGGAAACGGATGGTGCCTGGTTGCCGCCCGAAGAGCAGACGCCTGAAGGCATTGCCGCGCACTGGGAGGCGATCAGCTCGCCCGAAGGTGAGCGCCAGCCCGAAGCGGGGTTTGAGCAGACCGTGAAATTCACGGGCAAGGCAATGGAAGGCCTGGGCCTGGTGGATAAGTAAGCGGGCGTTGGTGCCTAAAAATATACTCGGAGAACAGTTATGAAAGAAGCAGTCATTGTCGCCACCGCGCGCACACCCATCGGCAAGGCCTATCGTGGTGGGTTCAATAATCTCGGCGGTGCCAGCCTGGGTGCGGCCTCCGTCGCGGAAGCAGTGCGCCGCGCTGGTATTGACCCCGCTGAAGTCGACGACGTGATCATGGGCTGCGCACTGCAGCAGGGCGCAACGGGTTCCAATATCGCCCGCCAGGTTGCGCTTCGCGCAGGTCTGCCCGTAAGCACGTCGGGTATGACTATCGATCGCCAGTGTTCCTCCGGTTTGATGTCCGTGGCGACAGCCGCCAAACAGATTATCGACGACGGTATGAATGTGGTCATCGGTGGCGGCCTCGAGTCCATTTCGTTGGTTCAGAATGAGCACATGAACCTGCACCGCGCAGCGGACGAGGAACTCCTGGCCATGCATCCGAATATTCACATGCCCATGTTGCAGACGGCCGAAATCGTGGCGGATCGCTACAATATCAGTCGCGAGGCCATGGATGAGTATGGCTTGCAGTCGCAGCAGCGCACAGCGGCGGCTTACGAGGCAGGCAAATACAACGATGAGCTGGTGCCCGTGACCTGTAATCGTATCGTCTGGGATAAGGAAACCGGTGAGCAGTCCGAAGCCCAGGTAACAGTCAGTGCTGATGAAGGACTGCGTGCCACCACCGCCGAGGGGCTTGCCGGCCTGCGCACGGTGATTGAGGGGGGCACGATTACCGCCGGCAATGCATCGCAACTGTCTGACGGCTCCTCGGCCCAGGTGGTGATGGATGGCAAACTCGCCGAGCAGCGCGGCCTGGAACCCCTTGGTATTTATCGCGGCATGGCGGTCGCCGGATGCGAGCCCGACGAGATGGGCATTGGCCCGGTGTTCGCAGTGCCCAAGCTGCTTGATCGCTGCGGCATGAAAGTGTCGGACATTGACCTCTGGGAACTCAACGAGGCGTTCGCGGTTCAGGTGCTTTATTGTCGCGACAAGCTGGGCATTCCTGCTGATAAATTGAACGTCAACGGTGGCGCGATTGCGGTGGGCCATCCCTACGGCGTGAGCGGGCAGCGCCTGACCGGCCATGCCCTCATTGAAGGAAAACGACGCGGCGCGAAGTTTGTCGTTGTGACGATGTGTATCGGTGGTGGTCAGGGTGCAGCCGGCTTGTTTGAGGTTGCCTAGTGAGCGCGCTCCAACTGTTTGATCTGAGTGGTCGCAAAGCCATTGTGACAGGCGGTTCGCGAGGGCTCGGTTTGCAGATTGCCCGAGCGCTTGGCGATGCGGGGGCCGAACTCGTCATTGCTTCACGCAAGGCAGACGAGTTACAGGCCACTGCCAATGCGCTGACCGAACAGGGTATGACGGTGCATGCCATCCCGTGCGACCTTGGCGATGCCGATAAAGTTTCAGCGTTCGCTGATGACGCGATCAAGGCGCTTGGCCATGTCGATATCTTGGTAAACAACGCTGGCGCAACCTGGGGGGCGCCGGCCGAAGATCACCCGCTGTCCGCATGGGAAAAGCTCGTCAACGTGAACCTCACCGGCGTGTTTGTGCTGAGTCAGAAAATCGGCAAGTTAAGCATGATCCCCCGGGGTTATGGTCGTATCTTGAATGTAGCCTCTATCGCCGGCTTGTCGGGCAACCCGCCCGGCACCAACACAACGCTCGCCTACAACACCACCAAAGGCGGTTTGGTGAACTTCACGAGGGCGCTAGCCGGCGAGTGGGGACCGCACGGGATTACGGTCAATGCACTTGCGCCCGGGTTTTTTCCGTCCAAGATGACGCGCGCCTCGCTCGACGCTTTTGCCGACAAAGTCAAAGCGATAACTCCCTTGCAGCGCATTGGAGATGATGAAGATCTCATGGGCGCCGCGCTGTTGTTTTGCTCGGCCGCTGGCAAGCACATTACCGGCCAGATTCTAGCCATTGACGGGGGAGTCAGTGCTGTCTAAGTCTCCGGGCACGGAAATTCACAATGACGATATCCGACCTGATCCCGACGGACCGTTTCCGATGGATATCCCATTCATTCGGCACCTGGGGATTCGCCTGACAGGCTTTGGGCAAGGACGCGCTGAACTGCAGCTCAAGCAGCAGCCGCATCTTAGTAATTCATTTGCGATGACGCACGGTGGCGTTGTCATGACCTTGCTCGACATCAGCATGGCCATGGCCGGGCGTGCAGCGGGCCGCGAAGATGACGATCAGACCAAAGGCATGGTTACCATCGAAATGAAAACCAGCTTCATGCAGCCGTCACGCGGCGAGCTCTGCGCAAAAGCGCTATGTATTAGTCGAACCCGGGCTCTGGCATTTTGTGAGGCTGAGCTGTTCGATGCGGATGACACACTCGTGGCCAAGGCGAATGGCACATTCAAATACCTTAAACAGCGGTAACGGAGAATTTCACTGATGAGTACGATGAACAAGCAGATTGTGTTGGCCGCTAGACCAGAGAAAGTCGCCGGTGTTGAGCATTTCCGCCTGGAAGAAGTGCCGATGCCAACGCCGGGCCCTGGCGAGGTGCTCGTGCGGAACCATTACATGTCGCTCGATCCGTATATGCGCGGCCGAATGGATGACACCAAGAGCTATACCGCTTCGCAGCCAGTCGGTGAGGTCATGATTGGTGGCACGGTGGGCGAGGTCGTTGAGTCGAATGATCCGTCGCTTAAGGCTGGCGATCAGGTAGTGGGCATGCTGGGCTGGCAGCACTATGGCGTGGCTGACGCAAAGACTTTTCGCAAGCTGGATACCACTCATGTGCCCCTGTCAGCCTATCTCGGTGTGGTGGGGATGCCTGGTGTCACCGCCTGGATTGGATTGAACCGAATCATTGAGCCCAAGGAAGGTGAAACTGTTGTCGTTTCAGCCGCCAGTGGCGCAGTTGGCTCGGCTGTTGGCCAGCTGGCCAAAATGAAAGGCTGCCGGGTGGTCGGCATTGCCGGCGGTCCCGAGAAGTGTGCGATTGTGACCGGCGAGTATGGCTTTGATGCCTGTGTTGACTACAAAGCCAACAATTTGCGCGATGACTTGAAAGCAGCCTGCCCGGACGGTATTGACGGCGTTTTCGAAAACGTGGGTGGCCCGATCCTGGACGAAGTGCTACGTAACATGAACGCATTTGGCCGTATTGCGGTTTGCGGTCTCATCTCTGGCTATAACGGCGAACCTATTCCTGTTCAAAACTTCCGTTCGGTTCTGGTCAATCGGCTCAAGCTAGAGGGCTTTATCGTGACCGAACGCCCGGATGACTGGCCCGCCGCGCTTAGCGAAATGGGCGCCGGCGTTGCCACTGGCAAAATCAAGTATCGCGAAACTGTGGCCGAAGGGCTGGAGAGCGCACCAGAGGCCTTTGTCGGCCTGCTCAAAGGTCGCAACGTCGGTAAGCAGCTCGTCAAACTCATCTAGGAGATCAGCAATGAATGCCCCCGAAAAAAGCGTCAAAGCCCAGGTAAGCGAGCAGGAATGGCAGCTCAGGGTTGACACGGCAGCCTGCTACCGTCTGGTTGCCCTCAACGGCTGGGACGATCTGGTCTACACCCATATTTCGACCCGCATTCCCGGACCAGAACATCATTTTCTGATCAATCCTTATGGCTTGATGTTCGATGAGATTACCGCATCATCTTTGGTCAAGGTGGATTCGGAATGCAACCCGGTACTGCCATCCGAGTATCCGGTTAATCCGGCTGGGTTCACGATTCACAGTGCGATTCACGCTGCGCGTGAAGATGTTTGCTGCGTGGTTCATACGCACTCGGCCGCTGGGGTTGCGGTGGCGGCGCAAAAACAGGGCCTGCTACCCATCAGTCAGCAGGCAACCGTCTTAATGGGACTGCTCGGCTATCACGACTATGAAGGCATTGCGGTACGCGATGATGAGAAGACACGCCTGCAGGCTTCACTTGGCAAGAACCATGCGCTGATTTTGCGTAACCATGGCTTGTTGACCGTTGGACCAACCGTTGCCGACGCTTTCCAGCGTCTGCATGTATTGCAGCGCGCGTGCGAAATTCAACTCATGGCGCAGTCCGGCGGCGCTGAATTGATCTCGGTGCCTGATGCCATCATCCAGGGCGTTGGCGCGGCAGTCCAAAAGGCAACCAATGGTGCCGGTGGCATGCTCGCCTGGCCTGGATTGCTGCGTCGCCTGCAACGCCAGAACCCCGGCTACGACGCCTGATCGTCCTGGGGTGCGTTTTGATTGAATCAGCGAGGCTGTTATGTTGAAAGAGTTTAAAGGCAAGGTCGCCGTCATCACCGGCGCGGGCAGCGGTTTCGGGCGTGAGTTTGCGCTGAGGGGGGCTGAGCGCGGGATGAAAATGGTGCTTGCCGACATTCAGCCTGACTCGCTCGATGAGACAGCTTCAATGCTCAAGGGCATGGGCGCTGAACTCACCACCCAACTCACTGATGTGGGGCAGTTTGAGCAAGTGGAGGCCTTGCGCGACACTTGCCTGTCTGCTTATGGTGTGCCTCAACTGGTGTTTAACAACGCGGGTGTCGCTCATGGTGGGCTTATCTGGGAGCACGGTATTGCCGACTGGGAGTGGGTGTTGCGGGTCAATCTTTGGGGCGTGGTACATGGTGTACGTGCTTTTGTGCCAGGCATGGTTGATGCCAATGTGCCTGCACATGTTGTGAACACTGCTTCAGTCGCCGGCCTGCTCAGCGCGCCGAATATGGGTGTGTACAACGTCAGTAAGCATGCTGTTGTGGCACTCTCAGAGACACTCTTTCATGACTTGAACCTGGTGAAATCACCGGTTGGCGTCAGCGTGCTTTGCCCGGCCTTTGTGCCCACGGGTATTAGTGACTCTGGGCGCAATCGGCCAGCCGAGTTAGCGCCTGAAGAAGTGACGCAGTCAATGAAGATTGCCCAAGAGGCGTCAGTCAAGGCCGTCAGTTCCGGGCGCATCACGGCCACTGAAATCTCGAATGCAACCTTCAGCGCAGTAGAGAATGATGAGTTCTACATCATTACGCACGACAAAATCATGCCGTCGGTGCATCTACGTCTGGAAGATGTCGGCCAAAAGCGTAACCCAACTGACCCGTTTAGCCTCAAGCAAGACGTTAAGCCTACCGCTGGATGAATCTGGATAAATCAGGATGAATGCCGTAAGCCCGGTAACGAGCGGACACTTTGCCACGTTGGCTAGTGGTCAGACACTGCACTACGCCCAAGCCGGAGACAAGAGTCGTCCGCTGGCGATTTTTTTGCATGGCTTTCCGCAGGCCTGGTTTGCTTGGGAAGCGCAACTGGCGCTGTCTGCCCAGACTCACTTTTGCGTCGCGCCCGATTTGCGCGGCTTTAACCTGTCGGATAAACCAAGCGACCTTAAAGCCTACCGCATTGACCGCCTCGTGAATGATGTGGTTGAGCTGATTGATGCGCTTGGATACAAGACTGCCGAGCTAATCGCGCACGATTGGGGGGGCGCTGTGGCCTGGTCGGTGGCGATTGCACGGCCAGACAAGCTCGAGCATCTGATGATTTTGAATGCACCGCATCCCATTCCATTTGCCAAAGCGCTTGCTCATGATGCAGCTCAACAGGCGGCGAGTCAGTACATGCTAGAGTTGCGCTCGTCTGATGCGGAGCAAAAGATGCTGGCCAATGATTGCGATGTGTTGCTCAACAAGTTTCGTGCCGGCGATGCGCATTGGTTGAGTGATGCAGTGGCTCAACGCTACCGCGACGCATGGCGTCAGCCAGGTGCGATGACAGGCATGCTTGCCTACTATCGGGCTTCGCCCCTGATGCCGCCGACTGATGCGGCGTCTGGCGCAGCCGGGCTCAAGCTGAACCCGGCGGACTTTATGGTGACCGTTCCGACGACTGTCATCTGGGGGATGCAGGATGTTGCGCTATTGCCCGTTTTGCTCGACGGTCTGGAAGAACTCGTGCCGGATCTGACTTTACGCACCGTTGACAACGCGTCGCATTGGCTAGTCCACGAGCGGCCTGATGTCGTGGCTGCTGAAATCGAGACCTTTTTGGGACTGTCCCAATTGCCCAGTACTGCGGATCGCTAAAAGATGGTTGATGACACACAAGACATATCGCTGTTTAACTTTGCGCATCGGCTGCGAGTGAGATGGGCAGAGGCCGATATGCAGGGGATCGTGTTCAACGGACACTATCTGACTTACTTTGATATTGGGGTCACGGAATATTTTCGAGTGGTCTTTGATGGCGACGTTAAGCGGATGGCTGCTTTCAACGAGAGCGTCTATGTCGTCAAGAGCGTTGTGAACTATCGAGACTCGGCGCGGTTTGATGACTGGCTCGATATCAATGTGCGCACGAGCAAGATGGGGAACTCGAGCCTGGTGATCAGTTTTGCGATCACTCGCGATGGGCAGGTACTGGTCGATGGGGAGAACATCTATGTTCATGCACCCGGCAGTTCCCCCACGCGTGTCTCAGATGAAGTCCGAACACTGCTATCCCGAGTTGATCAAGGCAGCGTTGCTGCATCCTGAAATGGACGCAATGAACTAGACTTGCTCAATGGCAGGCAACGGATTACGCAGGGTACTTCCCACTGGTATTGAACCGTCACGTTTGTGCGCGTGGGTCGTTCTGGTTGCGTTACTCGCTAATCTTGCGTCGCCGATCGCAGCCCAGGCTGCCGCTTCATGGGCTAGCCGCGGTGGCCCTGAGCTGATTGCAATCTGCACAGCGCAAGGCATACGGCTTATACCGCTGGCAAGCATTAACCCTGAAGTCGCGACGTTTAACGCGCATGAGCCCTCATCAAACGGGCCGGTGCCGGGTAGTGGCTTTGGTCATTGCGATGCATGCCTTGGTGGGGTGAATTCGCTGGCCAGTGCCGCGCCGATCGGTGCCGTCGATTGGATGATGGCCTGGCGTAGCCCCCAGGTCCCCTTATTTGGGCTGGAGGCAGCCCTGCCCATCAGCGTACTCAAACCGCCGTCTCGGGGGCCGCCACGTTCTGGCTAGGTTTGTTTGCAAGAACGTAATCGCACTACGCATTGCGCGGCATGACGACTCGTTACAGACGAGGCGGTCGATGGCGCGCAAGACTCATCCAGATGGAAGACATAAACATGAACACAATCTTTGTGGGCGCTCGACTGCGCCTGAATCGGTTATCGGTCACAGTATTGACGACGGCCCTGGTACTTGGCCTGGCGCCCTGGACCGGCGTATCAGCCCAGAAATTCGAATCTGAAACCGTTGTGATCGACTTTCCGTACTCGTTTCCAACACCGCCAGGCCTCTCGACCGGGAGTGTTTACTTTGATGCAATCACCGCCGTGGGGAAGGCGAGTGATCGATTGACGGGCGCCTCGAGTCCTATCGCTTCCCGAGTTGAAATTCATCGCATGAAAATGGATGGCGACATCATGCGAATGCGCGAGGTGGCAGATGTCGCGATCGATCAAAAAGCGCCTGTGCCCTTTCATAAAGGGGCGCACGATGGCTATCACTTAATGCTGATGCAGCTAAACGAGCCGTTGACAGATGGGATGTCAGTGCCTGTCACGCTGGAATTCGAAAATGCCGGTGCCATTGAGGTGAAGGTCAAGGTGATGCCCTTTGGCAGCCACCCAGAGCCGGGCAAGATGGACCACAGCGGTCATAGCGACCATAGCGATCACAGCAAGCACAAATAGGCTGCTCCAACTCACTGTCGATTGGTTTTTGCAATCGACAAGATAAAAACTATTGTCTTTACTAATTGTCTGCCCGGCATCATCATTCGTTTGTGCCCGGCAGTTAATAGCTCGCACCGGCACATAGAGGGGCGCCTGTTTTGAACAGCTGCCCGCGCCGGACAAACCAACACAGGTAAGGACATAAACGATGAACACCGTCACCGAGTGCCCCTTCGCGGGAGGCCGCAGCGCCCAGTCGACTGTTGGGACCCGATCCAATAGAGATTGGTGGCCCAATGCCCTCAATCTGAATATCTTGCGCCAGCACAGCTCGCGCAGCGACCCAATGGGCGAGGATTTTGACTACGCTGAAAAGTTCAAACAGGTTGACCTGGCTGCGCTCAAGAGCGACATCGCCGCGCTGATGACGGTGTCACAAGATTGGTGGCCAGCAGATTACGGCCACTACGGGCCACTGTTTATCCGGATGGCCTGGCACGCTGCGGGCACTTATCGCACAGGCGATGGTCGCGGTGGCGCGGGTACCGGCACTCAGCGCTTTGCTCCGCTCAATAGCTGGCCCGACAACGGTAACCTAGACAAAGCACGTATGTTGCTCTGGCCGGTCAAACAAAAGTATGGCGATTCAGTTTCGTGGGGTGACCTGATGATCCTGACGGGTAACGTGGCGCTCGAAACCATGGGCTTCAAAACCTTCGGATTCGGCGGCGGCCGGGCCGATGTGTGGGAGCCGGAAGAAGACGTTTACTGGGGTGCAGAAGATACCTGGCTAGGCGATAACCGTTATACCGGGGAGCGCGACCTCGCCAATCCGCTTGCCGCTGTGCAGATGGGTCTGATCTACGTAAATCCGGAAGGTCCCAATGGCAATCCTGATCCCCTCGCATCAGCCAGAGACATTCGCGAAACTTTCGCCCGGATGGCGATGGATGATGAAGAGACGGTTGCGCTGACCGCAGGCGGTCACACCTTTGGCAAAGCGCACGGCGCAGGTGACGCGGCGCTGGTCGGTGTTGAGCCTGAAGGCGCACCGATCGAGCAGCAAGGCCTTGGGTGGAAAAATGCCCACGGTTCTGGTGTCGGTGTCGATGCCATTACGAGCGGTATTGAAGGGGCATGGACAAAGAATCCGATCAAGTGGGACAACGGTTACTTCGAGAATCTGTTCGGCTACGAATGGGAACTCACAAAGAGCCCGGCAGGTGCCAATCAGTGGGTGGCGAAAGGCGGCGAAGGCACAGTGCCTGATGCGCATGACCCGTCCCGATCGCACGCTCCCATGATGACGACCGCAGACATGGCGATGCTGAAAGATCCTGCATACGAGAAAATCTCTCGACGTTTTTATGAGAACCCGGATCAGTTTGCTGACGCGTTTGCCCGCGCTTGGTTTAAATTGACCCACCGTGACATGGGGCCGCGAGTTCGCTATTTGGGCTCCGAAGTGCCGCAGGAAGAGTTGCTCTGGCAAGATCCAATTCCTGCTGTAGACCACGAAATTGTCAATGATCAGGATATTGGAGCGCTCAAGAAGCAAATCGCCGATGCCGGGTTAACCGTCTCCGAGTTGGTCTCGACTGCCTGGGCTTCCGCCTCAAGCTTCCGCGGGTCGGACAAACGCGGTGGTGCTAACGGCGCTCGTATTCGCTTGGCGCCGATGAAGGACTGGGAGGCTAATCAGCCAGAGCAGTTGGTACGTGTGCTTGCTAAGTACGAGTCAATTCAAAATGCTTTTAACGGCGCGCAGTCTGGTAACAAGCAGATCTCAATTGCCGATTTGATCGTACTGGGTGGGTCTGTTGGTATCGAGCAGGCGGCTAAGGCCGCTGGACACGACGTGAGCGTACCGTTTACCCCGGGACGCGCAGATGCTTCGCAAGAGCAGACTGATGTTGAATCAGTCGCGGTGCTCGAGCCTGCTGCTGACGGCTTTCGGAACTACCTCAAGCAGAAGTACTCGGTTTCAACCGAAGAGCTATTGGTAGACAAGGCGCAGTTGCTCACACTGACCCCGCCGGAGATGACTGTGCTCGTGGGAGGTCTGCGAGTCTTGAATGCCAACGTCGGTCAAGCAAAGCATGGCGTTTTCACAGACCGGCCTGAGGTGTTGACCAACGACTTCTTCACTAACCTGTTGGACATGAGAACCACCTGGCAGGCGAGTGACGATACTGATGAGGCATTTGAGGGGCGTGATCGCACCAGCGGTGAGCTCAAGTGGACCGGGTCGCGTGTTGATTTGATCTTTGGATCTAACTCCGAGCTGCGTGCGTTGGCTGAGGTGTATGGCTGTTCCGACTCTCAGCCGAGATTCCTCAAAGATTTCGTTGCAGCCTGGACGAAAGTGATGAACCTTGATCGGTTCGATCTTGCCTAGACTGCACTGAGATACCCTGTCCTGAGTGTGGGGACTCCAAGAGGAGTCCCCATTTTTGTTGATGGCGTTGAACACTGTTGCCAATCGTTGCAGGTTCTGAAAGCGATTGCTTTTTCAGATTAGAGTCGTAATAGCCAAACTGTTGGGTTCGGTATCAACGCGCGTGGAACTGAGTGTTGGACGTTGGGCGAGAATTGGTCGCCGGAGTCACAAGGACTTGCGACATTGCGAATTGAGGGTGATGATGTCCTTTGAAAAAAAGTGATACAAAACACGGTGACGTGCTTCTCCTAGCTATTTCACCTAAGTCGCAACTGCGCCTTCTATTGCGCCACAGTAGCCAGCCTGCTTCTTGGCGGCTGGACAACGGAGTGCTAAATGCCTGACTCACTTGAGGGTGACGGCGATCCACTGTTTGGGCCTGACGAAAAAGGCAACGCCTGGACTGAATGTGGCGATGAGGCACTCATTGATGCCGCTGCGGCGGTGTGTCGTTTGCTCAAGCTCGCAGAGGGCAAGATCAGCGGAAGGCAGAAACGCATAGCCCAGTTTTTTTCAGCGGTTGGCGACAGCACTATTGTCGTGTGGCCGCCGCGTGACATGCAGGCGGATGACCTCAGCATTAATGACGATATGCTCTTGGCGCTGAACGCGCTTCGTTGGCACCGCGCTGCGCTAATGGTGAGTGTGCCCGACGGGGAAGAGAGGGTTTGGCAGGTGATTCGCAAATGGCGTGCCTCAAGCACTTACCCCGCAGGCGTTTGATCGAATCAACTCGCGTTGAATCCAGACCGACCTGACACGCAACGTGATCAGCTACGTTCGACAAGCAGGTAGCGAGTACGCACAGTCGGATCGCAAACTATCCGCAACTTCACTTGCACCCCAATCCGATCCAGTAGATCGCAAGCGAAGATTTCGTCCGATTTCTCATCAGCGGCAATTTTCTTGGCGAGATGGTTCGCAATTTGCTCGCCGTTCAGAATAGGTGCCAAAGCCTCGATCACGGGCTGGCCGACCGTTTGCCGCATCGGGCGGCCCATCGGCTCAGATTCGCGCAAGTTGTAGCGAGTCGTGATGCTGGCTTCGTTTACCCCAATTACGCCAAATCTCAACAGACCAATCTCGGTCATCGAGAGACTTTCAAGGTGCGAGACAACATCTCTCGCCTCGAACGAAAGCTCGCTGGGGTCAAACCCGTGCTGATCTGAGTAGTCAAACAAAATTGGAAACGAATAGGTTAAAACGGGGCCGACTCAAGGCTGCAGTCGAACGAAAAAACGCTCAGTGCTCTCTGGACCTTACTCGCTTTGCGCGATCCAGATCATCTGAAGAAGACGGAATAGTCTCCATATTCTTTTATGTTTGCCGGAAATATTTCACGCTTTGAGCCGAGCGGTCTCCGGAGTCCGACCACCGGTCAAGAATTGGGCAGGTTAAGGCCTGCGCTACACTCGGCCGGCAAAATAGCTGACAGAGAGATCAATGCCAAAGCGAGTCCTGATCGCCGGGTTTAAGCACGAGACCAATACTTTTTCGAACCTGCCCACAGATATAGCGGCCTATCGGGCCCGCGCCTTGCACTATGACGACGAAATCCAGTCGGTCTATAGCGGTACCAATACAGAAATTGGTGGCTTTTTGGGCGCCTGTGCTGAGCATGGCTGGGAGGCTGTACCAAGCGTCGTGGCGGATGCGACGCCATCCGGAAAGGTCACTCGCGAGGCTTACGATGCGATCAGCCGGCACATCTTTTCTACGATTGAGGCCAGTGAAGGTCTGGACGCCGTGCTTTTGCAACTTCATGGCGCAATGGTCTGCGAGGGGCGGCTGGACGGGCAGGCAGATTTGCTGGCTGAGATCAGATCGCGTGTGGGGTCCGAAGTACCGATCGCGGTGACACTGGACTTGCATGCCAATGTAAGCGACAGACTCGCATCGCTGTGCGACATCATGGTCAGCTACCGTTCATACCCCCATACAGATCAGGGCGCGACTGGGTCCCGTTGCGCCGCTTTGCTCGCTCGAACCCTCGCCGGAGAGATTCGGCCGGCCGTCATGGTTGGCCGAAGCGCCCAACTCGATGGTGTCGATCACGGCCGCACGACGAGTCCGGGGCCAATGCTTGACGCACTTACGCTGGGTGATCACCTCTGTGAACAGCACGGGTTCTACGCATGCTCGGTGAATGCTGGGTTTCCCTGGGCGGATGTTGTCGATAGCGGGCCGTCGGTCGTTATTGTGGCTGAACGCCAGGCGGCTGGTTTCCCTGCCGAGGTTGAAGCGGCGCTCACGGAAGTGACTGACTTTATCTGGCGCACACGCACCCAGGTGACGATTCAACACACCACCGCAGCCGCTGCGATTGCAGCGGCTCGCAAACAATCGCGGCTAGGCGCGCCTTATGTCATCGCTGACTTCGCCGACAATCCGGGCGGCGGTGGCTATGGTGACTCGACCGGCCTGTTGCGCGCCATGATAGACAGTGATCTTCAGGACGCTGCGTTCTCCGCACTCTTTGATCCGCACAGCGTGAAGCTGTGTCAGCAGGCGGGTGTTGGCGCACGGATCGCGCTTGAGTTGGGCGGAAAGTGCTCTCCGGTTTCGGGTTCGCCGGTTTCTGTGCAGGCCGATATTGAAGGTTTGTTCGACGGCACGGTGACTCTGATGGGGCCGATGTCTACCGGCGTGAAGGTTAGCCTTGGCGAGGTTGCTGTGGTTAAGGTTGGCGGGGTAAGGATTGTTCTGGCGACTCAGCGAGCACAGAACTACGACCGACAGTTCTTTGAGGCATTTGGTATTGAAACCGCGCGCCAACAGGTGCTGGCGGTAAAGTCAGCGCAGCACTTTCGCGCAGACTATGGACCGATTGCTTCGGGGATGGCGGTGGTTGATGAGGGCGGCGGAATTTGTTCGCACCAGTTGCAGGCGCTGGACTATCAGCATGTGCGTCGGCCGATCTGGCCGCTCGATCCGATGGCTGACGCTTAAGCTCACACCCAAAAGATTGCTGCAACCCACCGTGTAGAGAGACGAATGACCGAGCAAGACCTTGATTCGCACGCAGACTCCGCGTCAGCAAGCAACGCAAGCAATCAACCTATCGACGTCATCATTGTTGGTGCAGGCATTTCAGGAATATGCGGGGCCTACTATCTTCGCAAGCAGTGTCCCGGTGCTCGCTTCCTTATCCTCGAGGCCGAGGAAAGCTTTGGCGGCACGTGGTGGACTCATCGCTTCCCGGGCATCCGCTCAGACAGTGACCTGCATACGTTCGGATATGGTTTCAAACCCTGGGTAGGCCCGCCGATTGCAACGGCTGCAGAGATTCTGTCTTATCTGGGCGAGGTGGTCGAAGAGAACGAGCTTGCACCGAGCATACGATACGGTCACAAGATTCTGAGTGCTGACTGGTCTGAGACTGACAAGCGATGGACGGTTGAAAGCGTTCAGGTGGCGTCTGGAGAGCGCGTGACGCTGAGCTGCAGATTTCTCTGGATGTGCCAGGGTTACTACCGCCACAACGAGGGCTATACCCCGCAGTGGCCTGGCATGGATGATTTCAAAGGGGCTATCGTCCATCCCGAGAATTGGCCGGAAGATCTTGATTACACAGACCAACAAGTTCTTGTGATCGGCTCGGGTGCGACGGCTGCAACGGTCATTCCTGCCATGGCTAAAAGCGCTGCTCATGTCACCATGTTGCAACGCTCTCCTACCTATTTTCGAACTGGTCGTAATGCGATTGAACTGGCTGAAACACTTCGTGAGCTTGATGTAGACGAAGACTGGATCCACGAGATTACTCGCCGGAAAATTCTTTTCGAACAAGCCGCTTTTACCGACAAATGCTTTAACGAACCGGAAGCGGTCAAAGACGAATTACTGGGACAAGTGCGCGAGTTGTTGGGGCCAGACTATGACGTGCAAAAACACTTCACGCCATCGTATCTGCCTTGGCGACAGAGAATAGCCTTCGTGCCAGATGCCGACTTGTTCCATGCGATCAAGTCTGGGAAGGCATCGGTGGAAACTGATGAGATTGAGCGATTTACGGCCAACGGCGTACGCTTGAAATCGGGCAAAGAGCTGAGCGCTGACGTTATTGTCACTGCAACAGGTTTTAATATGAATGTGATGGGTGACATCTCATTCTCGCTCGATGGCAAGCCTCTCGATTTTCACAAAACAGTGACCTACCGCGGCATGATGTTCACGGGTGTGCCCAATCTAGCGTGGGTGTTTGGGTACTACCGCGCGAGCTGGACCTTACGCAGCGAGCTAATTGCGGACTTTGTCTGTCGCCTGCTCGATCATATGGAGCGCACGGGCGCAAGAAGTGTGGCCCCGGCTCTGCGTGAGCAAGACGAACAAATGCAATTGTTCGATTGGATTGACGAGCAGAACTTCAACCCGAATTACCTTAAGCGCGCCGCATCAATTCTGCCAAAACGGGGTGACACACGGGAGTGGCAGCACACGCAGGACTACTGGCGCGAGCGCGAAGAATTCCAGGCGATTGAACTGACCGATAGCGTCTTTCGCTACAAACCCTGATGCATCAGCCCCCTTGGCGTTGAAATGTCAAGGGGGCTGAATTGATCATGACGCAGAAGCATCATGCCGCAAATATCACCACGCGGCGATTGGGTTGCCTGGTGAACCGGTTGCGCCAACCAGTTTCAGAGGCGCCCAGGAGAACAAGAACTCTCCCGGTCCGTTTTCGCCAAGGGCTTTCAGATCGAGATTCTCAAAGAGGTAAATGCCGCGGCGCACGCTGAGATTCATATGGCAGTAAGCCCAGTCTTTGATGTCGCCAGCAGGGGTTGGCCATTTGCCTACGCCCCCAAGGTCGTAGGGCTCAATTCCCCAGTTGTCAGCGCCCAGCATTGAAATCTTTCGTTTGGCCAGGTGGTCACAAACTTCAGGTGAGATGCCCGGGCCGCCAGAGTTGAAGGTTGCGTTATCTTTTATTGCCTGGTCGGCTGTTTTCTCCAGGTTGCCACGCCACAGATCATTCCAGCCCGTACGGAACAAAACAACATCGCCTTCTTGCGCGTCTTCAATACCGGCCATTTTCAACGCTGCGTTGTAGTCTTCCATGCTGATTGGATAGCCGATGGGCAGGTTTTCTCCCTTCAGCTTCACCATGTCGATAATGATGCCGCGAGTGAAGAAGGACCCAACCTTTTCAGTGCCGTTGGCCTTCATACCGTACGGGCCGCCGACGTCTTCAAGACGCTTGCCGTTGTAGAAGTAGTTACCGTCCTTCCAGCCATCTCCTTCACGTCCCTTGATCTGAATCATCGGGTGTGCGAGGGAATCGAACTGAGTGCCGACTTGACCAATTTGCGCAGTGACCAACTCATCCATGAAGGTTTGGCGAAAGTTATCGCCGGTCCACGCAAGATCATGGGTCGGATTGCCGCCGCCGGGAATTGTGATGGAGTAAAGCCGTCCTGGAAAGACAGGCGTGCGCAGGTGATACGGCATGCCCAAGGTTGCCACTTCTCCTTTCGTGACCAATTGGGCGGCAGCAATGCGCTTCTTGGGTTTGATGTAGTTGGTGGCCCCAGCTTCATCGTCGGCACCAAACTCACTTGGCCACCATTTTTCGTCGACCGGATTATTTTGCGCCAGGGCTGTGCTAGCAAACACAGCGCTCACCGTGGCCGTTAGCAAGCCGGTCCAAAACCTTGCTCCGGGCGAATAGGACAACGTTGGCATTAAAGTTAAATTGTTCTTACTAGTCATGATTTCTCCTCGCTTTTATTTTTTGGATGCACCGGTTCTCTGGCGGCACCTCAGGAGCGAGCAGCTCGAAGTGTCAAGTGCCAGTCGCGTGCAGCACGTCAAACCATACGCGTGACCAGTGCTCGCTAAGGTAGCAAACGTGAATACGTTTGTCTCGTCTTAATAGGCGAAATCTAAGCCGCAACTGAGCCTATAGATAACCCTTGTCCGCAGAGTATTGAAAACGTCGACTGAAGCGCTTACATTGTGCTCAGTGTTTGGTCGCTTTGCCCGCACGGCGCAGATCAACCGCGTCGGGAAGCGGTTTGAGTTTGTCATTTTCATTTAGGGTAAAGATACCGACAGCCTCTAGCGCGCCTTCAGAGATCGTCTCAACCTGCAAGGCATTGGCTGCGTTCTCTTCGACTAGCGCTGCATTTTGCTGAGTCATCGAGTCCATTTGTGCGATCGCCTGATTGATCTGCGAAATGCCCAGTTGTAACTCGTCAGCGCTGGCACTGATATCGCTTATGAGGGAGCTGACTTGTCCAACAGAAGCCTGAGCGTTTTGCATTGCACGCTTAGCTGACTCTGTTTGTAAGCCACCTTCCTGTACGCGTTGTGCGGAAGCTGCGACTAGTTGTTTGACTTCTTTCGATGCATCAGAGGTTCGTTTGGCGAGCTCCCGAACCTCAATCGCCACGACGGCAAAGCCTCGGCCCTCTTCACCGGCGCGCGCTGCTTCTACTGCGGCATTTAGCGCGAGAATATTGGTTTGAAATGCAATGGACTCAATCACCTGGATGATGTCGCCAATCTTTTCTGATGCCTCGCTGATACTCTCCATATTGCGGGCAACGAGAATGACTTCCTGACCACTCTGATCGGCAATGGTCTTCGCCTGATTCGCCAACTCTGCCGCCTCTCGCGCGGACTTTGCACTTTGACCAACCGTACCGGTCATTTCTTCCATCGCGGCGGCGGTCTGTTGAAGACTGGCCGCCTGCGACTCAGTTCTTTTCGCCAAATCTTCGTTTGCTGCCGTAATTTCGTGGCTGACGCCATTCATCGAATGTGCTTGTTGTCGAGCATCTGAGACGACCGACTTGAGATTCACCGTTAACTAGTTTAGCGCCAGTGTCAGGCGCGCAGCTAGATTGCTGCCGCCGAGCGGCATCTGAGCCGTTAGGTCGCAGGCTGCCATCAGGTTTGCCTGCTTGAGCGACCGAGCGACTGGATCAATTGTCAGGGATTTCACATACAAGCCGGCAATCAGTGCCAACAGTCCTGTCGATCCTACTCCGGCAGCCACAATCAGCCACGGGTTGGCCTGAGTAGCAACGCTTACCCCCAGGCCAAATGCCGCAGCCGCCACGATGGCAATACTCAGAAACACAGACCCTGCAAGGTCGAGACTTAAACTCCGCCATAGGCGACTGATGACGTCGGTGCGACGTAGTTCGGCACCCACGAACTTGCGGTTCAGCTTGCCCGCTTTTTCGTCGACTCTCATGTCGGCGTACAGCGCTTGGGCCGCTTTGATTACCTCAGGTGGAGCGACGGTTCTAACCGACATGTAACTCGTCGGCCCATCGGGACCCATCAACGGCGTGACATTCGCATATACCCAGTAGAACGATCCATCGGCGCGTCGATTTTTGACGGGTGCTGACCATGGGCGACCACTCTCGATGGTTGCCCACATATCGCGAAAGGCTTCCTCTGGCATGTCGGGGTGCCTAATGATGTTGTGTGGCTGGCCCAGGAGATCCTCGCGCTGAAAGCCGCTAGCATCGGCGAATGCATCATTGCAATAAAGAATTCGGCCTTTAAGGTCTGTCGTAGACACAAGTGGCTGATTGGGTGGAATGACGAACTCGATGTTCGTATTGGGTTCGTTCAGTCGCATGATTGGATGCCTCTTATCGGACCATCCCAGTCTGAAGTAAGCGGTGCTGATGGGGGATTGGCTCTCAATTTATGTCGGCAGTGGCGCTCTCATCATTAAGGTGCGATGCCAAGCGGCTGTGCGTATTCGATCAATGGTTCGCAGGCCGAATCGACTTACACCGAATCAGGTAGAACGGGCTATAGTGCGAAGGCAAAAATGACAACTATTGGAGATCAGCATGAGCGCACAATTCGACGAAATCTTGAAAGCCGGTATCGATAACGGGTCAGCCCCGGGCGCGTGCGCCATTGTCGTGAATCGCGATGGCGTGGTCTGGGAGGGCGCTGCAGGTGAGCGAGTTGCAGGCTCGGGTGTAAACATGAGTACCGATACCGTTGGTGCGATATTTTCAATGACCAAAGCCGTGACGGGCGCTGCGGCAATGCAACTCGTGGAGCAGGGCAAGCTGGACCTTGATGCGCCGGCGGGTAATGTGTGTCCGTGGCTTCATGAAGTACAGGTGCTCGAAGGGTTCGACGACGCAGGCAAACCGAAACTTCGCGCGCCAAAGTCACCAGTCACGCTTCGACATTTGCTAACGCATACCTCAGGGTTTACCTACGAGATCTGGAACGCTAATGAAGTCGCTTGGAAAGAGGCCACTGCTGCGCCGAGTTTGTTTACGCTAGAAAACAAAGCCTTGCAAACACCGCTGGCGTTTGATCCTGGCACGCAGTGGGAGTACGGCATCGGGATCGACTGGGCAGGCAAGATGGTTGAGGCGGCTTCTGGTATGACCCTGGGTGAATATTTTGCGGCCAACTTAACTGGACCGCTCGGCATGAAAGATACCGCGTTTGTTCATTCGCCGTCGATGCTGGAACGTGCTGCAGGTGTCCATGCTCGAATGCCTGACGGCTCATTGGCCCCGATCGAATTGCCGCCGGCAGAGAATCCTGAATTTGAGATGGGTGGCGGTGGCCTGCACGGCACTATGAGCGACTATGGTCGCTTCATTCGCATGATCCTGAATGATGGTGAGCTTGATGGCACACGCGTGTTGAAGGCCGAAACAGTTCAGATGATGAGTCAAAATCACATAGGTGATCTTCGAGTCAAAGAGCTTACAACGGTTGCGCCGCAGTTTTCAAATAATGCCGAATTCTTTCCTGGTGAACCAAAATCATGGGGCCTCACATTTCAGATCAATGAGTCGGCAGTTGATACTGGTCGCCCGGCAGGTACGCTTATGTGGGCTGGCCTGGCTAACAGCTTCTTCTGGATTGATCGAAAAAACGGTGTCGGTGGCGCATACCTGAGTCAGATTCTTCCGTTCGGTGACGAAAAGTCATTCAATCTGTTTTTGGATATTGAGCGCGCCACGTACGCGAGTCTTTGACCCGGTCTAGAGACGATAGCTGTCATCAAGCTTGTCGATCTTTCGCATGAGGGCGGCGTATTCCAAAGCGCCGACCCCCTCGCTCGTTTCGAGTTCAGAGAAGGCATCAATGTCTTGCGCCGACTTGTCGGCAATCGATGTGTCAATCAGCCTGAGCTTGCCTGCTGCGGCGGCATCAAGTTGCACTTGGCAGGCGCGCTCGAGTCGGTAAAGATTTAGAAACGTTTCTGCCACGGTTCTCCCCACCGTCAGCAACCCATGGTTGCGAAGAATCATGGCTTTCTTATTGCCAAGGCTTTTTAGTAGGCGTTGGCGCTCGTCGTCATACAGGCTGATCCCTTCGTAGTCATGGTAGGCGACCCGATCGTGAAAGCGGGTTGAGACCATCGAAATAGGGAGTAGGCCACTGTCAAGGGCGGCTACCGCCATGCCCGCGCGGGTGTGGGTATGCATGACAACCTGATTGCTTAGGTCGTCGGCCATATGGATGGCAGAGTGAATGACAAAGCCGGCGCGCGAGATTGGGTAGTCGCTGTGGCCTACGATGTTGCCGTCTAAATCTATCTTGACGAGGTTGGACGCGCAGATTTCGTCGTAGTTCAGCCCGTAGGGATTGATCAGGAAGTGATGGTGTGGTCCGGGGACTTTGGCGGTTAGGTGGCCATAGATCAATTCCGTCCAGCCAAAGTAGTCAACCAGCCGGTAGGCAGCGGCTAGTTGCACTCTGAGTTCTTGTTCTGCCTTGTCAGCAGGCAGATGGGTCACATTCGATTTAAGCTGGGTCACACGCGTCTCCTGGTTTTATTCGCGTGATTCTAGTGGGTCTAGCGCATACGTCGGCTTTTACGGTATTTGTCTCAAGGCTTATTGTGTAATCGCTTTCAGGCTAGCGGCGGCAGGTGCAGGATCTGCGTGCCAGCCTGCATGGACATGAAATTCGCAACCGTCGCTGTTAACCCAGGCAGTGGCTTCGGGTGAGCTGTTTGCGCTTGCCTCAACCAGGTACGCTGTGCTGGCTTCCGCCGGGGTCTCAACCTTGCGCAAATCCAGGCTCGCATCAGCGGCATTCCAGTCTGCGCGATCCATCGTGAAGGTCAGGTAGTGTCGCTCCGCGCCGCTCTCATCGCATATCGATCCCATATCGGTTGCCTTCAGGCCAACCTTCTCCAGGACGCGTTGGGCTGGTTTGTTCTCATTCATCGACCTGGCATACAGGCGATTGGTATTGCTTTCTGCCATCGCAGCGTGAACGGCCAGGCGCGTTGTCTCTGTCCCAAAACCACCGCCCCAGAATGCCGGGTGTGTCCAAAGACTCATCTCCACGCCATCGGCAAACGGAGCAAAACGATAGAGCGCAGCGAACTGACCTGTTTTGCGAGCCACTGCTGCGACTGCTGCGATTTGACCGGACTGAGCTTGGGCAATGATGGATTCAATCCGCTCAAACACCGGCAGGTGGTGTTCCGGCCGTTGCCAAAGGAGGTGCTCATTAAAGCCATCGGCCTGGGTTGCCTCGAACAGGGGCCATGCATCAGATAGGGCGATTGGGCGCAGGGCCAGACGATCGCTGTAGTGATGATCAATTCGCTTGGAAAATTGCTTGAAGTTCATGTCGAGGCCCCTGCGTCGTTGGAATACGACTGATGATGTCGAGGCACTGACAACTGACTGGCCTGGCAGCGACCGGCGTCAGCCAATGTCGATGACCGGTATATCGCCGTCTCAGAACTGCGACACGGCACGGACGAACGGTCGAATTCGCTGGGAAATGTTTGGATCGGTCGGCAGGTGGGTGGTTTTGGCGAGCACAGTCAGGGAATACGCTTTCAACGTGTGGTTTCCCCCACGAAAGCTTTCGCAGGCACTGTGTTTGTGCTTTACTGACCGGCGGCGAATCCTCCTCCGCCGCTGCAGTAAAGGTTATGTAGTTATGCGCAAACGAGCTCGAACCGACCTTATCGGTGTTCAGTTCACGGTAGGCCCTGCTGCTAGATGAAGCAGCAGCCCAAAACTGGCGGGCGCCCGGTAGCTCGCTCAGGCCAAGCCGTTACCGGCCGCCGGTCCGGACAAATCAGCAGATCAGCGAACGCCAGCCGATCGGCCTCCCTTGGTGTGGATAGCCGGCCCATTGAGGAGGCGCCCACCCGATTGGAACGAATGATGGCAGTCGCTGGTGAGGCGTATTGCATTCTCGACGGAAAGTGGCGCATCGTTCAATGCAATCCGCCGCTAGCGAAATATTTTGGGTTTAACGCTTCCAGTCTGGTTGGCGTCAACACCTTTGAGCTCAATCCCAAGCTTAGGCAATCTGTTTTTTACCCGGTGCTACGCGACTCAATGCAAAAGCGAACGCCGGGCTTTAGAACGGGTTACTCGGTACGCACCGGTCACTGGTTGATGTTGCGGGCCTATCCTTTCGAAGACGGCATCGCCGTGATGGTTCACGACATCTCCGAATTGAGCGACGAGCAGCAACGACTGACCTATCTAGCCTTGCATGACTCGCTCACTGCACTACCGAACCGCCTGGCGCTACAGCAGGAAATCGACGAAGCAATTGTAGCCAGGCAAGAGTTCACCGTGGTGTTCCTGGATCTTGACCGATTCAAAAACGTCAATGACTCAGCCGGCCATGTCATTGGCGACCGAGTCTTGATGGAAATGTCCGCGCGTCTATCTCAATTGCTCGAAGAGGGCGAACGACTTTTTAGAGTGGGTGGTGACGAATTTGTCCTCATGACACCGGCTGTCGATGACCGCATTGATGAGAAAGTTCGCGACATGCTGGTCCAGGCGAAGCATCCGATCTTGATTGCGGGCGATGAGTTCACACTCGGCGCCACCGCTGGGGCCGCATCATCTCCGCGCGATGGCGATTCCTATACGACCCTAATTCGCCGCGCAGACATGGCCATGTACGCCGCCAAACGCGATGCCGCCGGGACACTGCGTCGATACGACCCGGGCCTGGAAGCCTCTACCGTTAGAAAACTCACGGTTGAGCAAGCCTTGCGGCGTGCACTGTCAGGCGACCATCTTGAATTGCACTTGCAGCCAAAGGCGACGCTGCCCGGGCTCAAGATGACGGGTGCTGAGGCGCTGTTAAGGTGGCATCACCCTCAGCGTGGCTTGATTGAACCTACCGAGTTGTTGGAAGTGGCTGAAGGCTGCGGGCTGCTCGTTGATATTGACCGCTGGGTATTGAAGCATGCCATTGAGATGCTCGCGCGCTTCAGGCGTGAAGGGGTCGACATGCGCATTGCTGTGAATTTAACCGCGGCGAGTTTTGAGCGTCCCGGCCTCGCGGAGCAAACCCTTGATCTGCTGGCCAACTATAAAGTTCGTCCGGAAATGCTCGAGATCGAAATTACGGAAAGCTGCCTCATGCGCAATACGGCAGTGAGCGCCGAAACGCTTGAAGCGCTCAGCTCAGTCGGGGTTCGCGTTTGCGTGGATGATTTTGGGACTGGGTATTCAAGCCTCGCCTACCTGACCGACTATGCTGTTGATGTGCTTAAGATCGATCCGCAGTTTGTCAGGCGTGCCAGTGTTGATGCTCGTAGCCGAAATCTGGTGCGCGGCATCGTTGCGCTTGCCCACACGCTGGAGATGGAAGTCGTGGCAGAGGGGGTAGAGACTACCGAGCAACTCGCTTTGATGAAAGACCTGCATTGCGATGCATTCCAGGGTTTTCACTACTCCCGCGCGATTCCTTGCGACGAATACATCGAATTCAGCCGCGCCTGTTAGCACATCGCCTGAATCGTCTGCCACTCCTGTGCAGTGACTGGCTGAATTGACAGGCGGTTACCGCGTCTGAGCAAAGCCATCTCAGCAAGTGCCTCATTCTCTTTGAGCGATTGTAGTGAGATAACTTGCGGGAATTTCTTTTGAAGCTTGAGATCAACCATGACCCAACGTGGCTCCTCTGGCGTAGCCTTTGGATCGTAGTATTTCGATTTCTTGTCTAGCGCCGTATGGTCTGGATAGGCCTCGCGGACAACTTTTGCCACGCCTACAATGCCTGGCACTTTGCAGCTTGAGTGGTAGAAGAAGGCTAAATCCCCCTTCTTGATTTCATCGCGCATCAGGTTACGCGCTTGGTAGTTGCGTATGCCGTCCCAGGGTTCTGTCTTTTGCGGGCGGGCGGCAAGGTCATCAATTGAAAACGCATCGGGTTCAGATTTGAATAGCCAGTATTTCAACTTACTCACCTGTAGAGAGGTTGCTGGATGGACCCAGGGCTGCATTGACGCGCTGTTTCAGGGCCGGCAGCACGTCTTGCTCAAACCACGGATTCCGCTTAAGCCAGATATTGTTTCTCGGACTGGGGTGGGGCAGGGGCAAAACCGCCTTTCCGTATGAGGCCCAGTCTTTTACTGTTAGGGTTAAGTTTGCCTGCATACGATCTAGATGCCATTTCTGCGCGTACTGACCGATAACCAGTGTGAGCTTTAAATTTGGTAAGGCTTGCAGTAAGGGAGTCCGCCATGTTTTGGCACAGATGGGCATGGGTGGTTTGTCACCGGATCGGCCCGTTCCCGGGTAACAAAAACCCATTGGCAATATGGCCACCTTCGCAGCATCGTAGAAAATCTCTCGGCTGACGCCCATCCATTCACGCAGGCGATCGCCGCTTGGATCATCGAAGGGAACCCCGGATTCGTGCACTCTAGCTCCCGGCGCCTGCCCAGCAATCAGAATCGTGGCATGAGAGTGCGCCTGCAGAACGGGCCTCACGCCATGCTCGAGTTTGTCTGCGCAGAGTTTGCAAGCGCGAACGTCCGTCATGAGCATGCTCAGTTGGCTTGGGGGCTTTGTCACCTGATGTTGGCCTATAGATGGTTAGGAGCGTCTATCGTATCTGTTCGTGTCAATCAGTAACCTCAGGCGACTACCTGGCTCCCAAGCTCAACTTGCGTGTGGTCGCTAGGATCGTGACAAGATTTTAAGCGGAGCCACTTGATGGAAACACTTGCTGCAGATTTACGTTTTATGCAAAGAACGCCTTTGCTACCCGAGCACGTCGAAGCGATGCGCGGGCTTGGTCAGGAGATTAGCTTTTGCGAAGGCGAACTGGTGGCCAAAACGGGTGAGCGGATGGATCGGTTTTACTATTTGCTCGAGGGGGAGATCGAAGTGCTTGATCCCCTCACGGGCGAGCGCTACCTTTCAAACTCGCTTGGGCCGAATCAGTTTGTGGGTGAAATCTCGTTTCTGAATGGCGGTGCCTACTCAATGTCGATGCGGGCTGCGGCCGACACGCGCGTCATTGCCGTCGAACGGACAGCCATGCTGGATCTGATGTCGAGGGTGCCCGAAATGTCCGACATCATTATCTCGGTGTTCGCCGCGCGTCGCCGACGCCAGCTTGATGACAGTGATAGCTCGCTGGTATTGATTGGCGGTGAGTCAGATCCGGACATTCGCCGGATTGCCAGTTTTGCGGGTCGGAAGAAAATTCCGTTCAAGGCATTCGACCTTCAGTTAGAAACGCCATCAGCGACAACAACGGCTGACGACCATGCCCTTGATCTCTCGAAACCTGCGGTCGTTTTCGGCGGCAGGGAAGTAGTCGATGATCCGACACCACTCAAAGTGGCCAAGTTGCTTGGCCTAGACCTTGAAGTCGAGGACGATGAAGTCTTTGATGTGATTATTGTCGGCGGTGGCCCGGCTGGGGTTGCGGCCGCCGTCTATGCCGGCGCCGAGGGCCTAAGTGCATTGGTGATAGAAGATCTTGCGGTTGGTGGACAGGCCGGTACGTCTAGCCGTATTGAGAACTACATGGGCTTTCCCACCGGAATTTCGGGCGCTGACTTGGTATGGCGTGGTGAAATTCAAGCCATGAAGTTTGGCACTCGATTTGCGATGCCCAGGCGGGTGCAATCGGCTAGCCAAACGGCGGATGGGCTGTTTCAGGTGACGCTTGAAGATGATGGGTGCCGGGTTTGCGCCCGTTCATTGGTCGTGGCAGCTGGCGTGCAAGATCGGCGTTTGCCCCTACCTAAGTTGGCTCAGTTGGAAGGGGCGGGTATTTACTATGCGGCAACAGAAATAGAAGCGCGATACTGCCGGGGTACTGAGGTCATCGTGGTAGGGGGCGGCAACTCCGCAGGCCAGGCTGCCATGTAATTGTCACGTTCTGCTAGGCATGTCCATGTATTGATACGCGGACAGTCGCTGGCTGCGTCGATGTCTGACTATCTCTTGAGTCGCCTTCAGTCGGACCCGCGAATTACCATTCAGTATGAGACGCAGCTCGATGAGTTGCATGGCGATCGAGCGCTCGACTATGTGACCGTCAAGACTGGTCGCGATCAACAAAAGCGCGACATTCAGTGTCAGGCGGTATTCGTCATGGTTGGAGCTGCCCCATACACCGAGTGGTTGTCTGGCATGGTCGCCTTGGACGATAAAGGGTTCGTCAAAACAGGCGAGGTCGCTGGTGCAGAGTCGGCTTACGCCACATCTCACCCAGGCATCTTTGCTGTTGGCGATGTCAGGAGTGGGTCGGTGAAGCGAGTGGCATCTGCTGTTGGCGAGGACTCGGTTGTGATCTCCAAAGTTTGGGAGCATGTCAATTCGTCTTAGGTGACCGTTGAGAAGCTGCCTCGGTTGTCTGCAACGTGAAATGGGGATGGCCGTCCTTTGTTCGTCCTTTTATGATCAGCCCACGATTTAGGCAATTGAGCGCTCGATCAACAGGACGAACGTCCTGCTGGCTTTCCACCACCCTGTATTCAGTCAGAAGAAAACGGAGCTTCAAATGGTTTCATGTTTGCGCGTCATGTCTGTGCTTTCCCTTTCTGCAGGGCTGGTTGCTTGTTCAGCAACGTCTACCTCCACAATGACGCCGGAAGCGAAAGGGCTCCCGGCGTACACAGGTAAGGTCTTCGTCACTGAAAAGTCATTGCCCCCAGGTACCAAGTTCATTGAGGTAGGCCAGGTGGAAGCAAACATCAAGAGCGGCTATGAGAGCGGTACAAAGCTATATCCGTTGCTGGCTGATGAAGCCAGAAAGCTCGGCGCTAATGCTGTTATCGAAGTTGGCGGTGGGCGGCGCCCCACATTGCTTTCTTGGGCGGCAGCATTCGTCTACGGTAAGGCGATCAAAATCGACAATCTCGAGGCACTTAAGGGAGTTGAGGGGGCGGAACACTAGCACCTGGGACAGTGCTGAATTGATCAGAATCAATACGGCTTTGCGTCTGCGCCCGTAATCTTGAAGCGCTGGCTCCACACCCGAGGGCCCTCCGTTTCAAGAGACTCGCTATGCTCATACTGGTGACTTACGCCACTGTAGAAGGACAAACCGCCAAAATCGCCAGGACTGCTGCCGATCAGATAGAGTCCGCCGGGCATGAGGTGATTCTGGCTGATGTTCGTCAGCCGGGTTTTGCGGTGCCCGGGCGCTTCGATGCTGTCGTTGTTTGTGCCCCTATTCACAATGGCCACTACCCAGAGCCAATGGTTGCTTTCGTCGACCGCTTTAGTGATGCCCTGAATGCCGTACCAAGCGCACTGATCACGGTTTCACTTTCGATCGACAGTCCGTTTGAAGAAGAACGACAAGAGGCCCAGGCATATCCATATGGCTTGGCAGAGGCAACGAATTGGGCGCCAGGTGCCCGTTGCAATCTTGCCGGCGCGCTGAAGTTCTCTGAGTACAACTACTTCAAGCGGCTCTTGATGAAGCGAATCGCTGTTCATGAACAAGGGACTGTCGATACAAGTCAGGACTATGAGTTGACCGATTGGGCTGCACTACAGCTTTTCGTCGGTGAGTTCCTGGCTGACGCAGGTAAGACGATGAGCGTTAGCCGCTGACTAAGGGTATTGGCAACCTACGTGCAACATCAAGGTCATATACCAAGCAAACCGCGACGCCACTGAATCAGTTCGTCATTGTCCATGGTGTTTTCGTCAGGGAGTGGGTCAAGCTCATGCTCATTGAGCCAACCCGGCGACTCAAAAAGATCCGGCCGTAGCGGGGCGATAAGCGCTCTCAGATCGGTCATCATGACCAAAAAGACGCGAATACTCCCGTCGGTCATCGGGACGGCAAGACTAACGTCATCGCCAAGAATCATGTGTGGGAGCAGGACGTTCGGTTCGGTTAAGACAATGAGGCTCGCTGGCCACTGCGCGTCAATATCGTCTTCGGCGGGGGCGTCATACGGAAAGCACTGCGCATGGGCAACGCCAGACTCGATGGCGGTATTGATGAGGACGGGAATTGTGCTGTAGGGTTCGCATTCGGTATCCGTGACGATAAGGGTTCTACACCCCTCAAATTCGCACTTCACCGAAACCACCCCGCCGATAATGGATCGCTGCGCGACAACGACTTCTTCATCGCTTGCGATGATCATCCATTCTGACCCGTGCGTCGCTCGAAGATCGCTCTGATTCTGTTCGTTTAACAGTGTGGCGCAACCCTGGATTGAAAGTAGGTTAGCCAGCAGTGCAATTTGGGCGGTTCTCGAAGCCAGGCTCATTGAGTCAAGCCGGGAACAGTTTTCCACGTTCGCGCATAACCATCTAAGCTAATCGTCAATACTGGCTCCTTGATCGCGGGCTAAGCGCTGCCAGATGGCGAGTTGACCGGTCCGTGCCAGTTGAACCGGGCGAATACTGCTGCTGTCATCGCGCCCAATCCCAGCAGCATGACGGCATAGTTGAACAGCCAGCCCACGACTGGGATGTAGTTCAAAAGTGAGCAGACGATCAGTCCAGACCCAAGCACGAGAAGTTTACCGCCGGGTGATGCCGGCGCCTGACTAAAGGCTTCGGCAACGCGCATTGAAAGCGCAAAGGCACCGAGCAGATAAGCGAGTGTCCACGCGAGCACGATTGCCAGAATAACAAATGGAATGAAGGGCAGGCCGATCAGGGTCGTTGCGCTAACAGGTAGCAAGCCAACCAATGTGGCCAGACCAATCACGCCAAAAAGCAGGGATTTGCCAAGGTTGTTCTGTACCTGTTCACGAAGACGAAAAACAGTCACGGGCGCAAACGCCAACGCCAGCGCAGCGACAATCAGTAAGAACGCCAGCGTGATGAAAAACCCTGAAAAGATAGCAATGTATGGCGGCCAGAGTGAATCAAAGGACTCATCGACAGTTTCGTGTACATCCTCAACGAATCCGCTTGATGTGAGTGGCGTGTAGGTCACTCGGTCGGCGGAGATGACGCTCTCCGGTATTGATAGTTGCTCGGGGCCCGAATAGTTGAGCAGGCCAAGAATCCGGGCATTGGAACCAAACGATATCTCCTGAGCAGAAAGTCTCACATCGCCATTGACAGTCGAATCGAGGTGGACTTCACCTGCGCCAGCAAGCAAGGTGCCAGCAATCGGCGCTTCTATGGAAAGGGAGCCGGCTGCCAGACGTGCATTGCCGCTCACAGATGCGCCTTCATTCAGTTCAACACTGAACCCAGTGACGGTCAGATCTCCTTTGACAGCGCCATTAATCTCTACGGCACTCCCGACCGCATACAGGTCTGCCCCAACCGCGCTGCTGGTTTCAACCGAGAAGCCGGCAATATGGAGATCTCCCGCAACGGTCGATGTGATGGACGGCGAGAACCCGACAGCAAAGACGTCCCGCGGCGCGTTTGCAGAGATTTCGCTGCCACTGCCAGAGACATAAACGTCGCCGCCTACTCGGGTATAAGGCTCCGAAGCGTTGACCGTACCGACTAACAAGCAAGCCGTCACTATCTGAAGAATGCAGCAAGAATTTTTCATGAGGTCGCGCTACTATTGATCTGTACTGTTCCGAACCTAAAGGGAGAAAACTGCCGCCACCTTGATGACTGTCAAGGAGTGAGCTCGCTATTGGCGCTCTAGAAGAGCGCTGTAACAAGCAGCGATTGGTCGAGGTCTATATCTGACGCTCGACTTTATCCGCAATAGATTGACGGAGTTCGTGCTTGGTTAATACGTCAATGGCGCGTTTTTTGTCTGGCAACAAGAACACTTGCGTGCCATGCAGCGCAACCGCGAGCCCCCACCCAAGCAGCGGCCAAGTGAACCAGATCGCGCCGGGTGAAGTCAGCAAGTCGATAGCGACGAGCAAGACCATGACAAGTGCATACACGGTAGCGTGCGTATAGAACCCATACTTCGTTTTGGCACGCTCTCTGGCCGCTGTGTATTCATGAGGCTGTGTCATGGCTGGCACCTTCGTGTTGGAACAGTCAGTACGAACAGACTATCGCCAGAGTGAAGCATGCCGCTTGATTGGTATCAAGTGTTGCGCGCGGGGTTCGCCAGTCGAAACCAGCAGATTCTGAGTAGTTATTCCGGTATTGACCTGTCTATTGTCCGCTCGCGTTGGTGCGCTAAGCATTCTCTTCTTAGTAATCAGATCATTAAAAGCGAGTCTGGACGATTAACCAACTATGTGATGCAGGGGCACTGTCAGATTCCGCCCAGACTCCCACCCAATACTCACGCAGAACTGATTGGGCGATGTTGATTGGTGTCAATGGAAGCCGGATGAATCACGGTGATGATGTCTTAGTCGACTCATGACTCGTCCCTTTTGGGAGGCCTTGATGAGCTATCAAACGATCTTGTTGCACGTGAATTCGCGTCACTTGTCGAGCAAACCAGTCGAGTTTGCCGCGGGTGTGACTGCCCAGTATGTCGCACTAAGTCTTAAACTATTTCAACCTGATCAATCAGGCAGGAGGTCTTGTGTTTGCAAAGATCATTATTCCCGTTGACATCGAACACATCGACCAAGCCCGTGCGGCCATAGCCGTCGCAAGGCACAGCCTCGATAGAGAGGGGCAACTCACTCTGGTTCATGTTGTTTCGCCGTTGCCTGCCTATGTGGCGGCTCAAGTGGGCAACAACATTTTTGAATCAGCCCGTATGGAAGTCGAACTAATCCTGAATAGCCTGAAGACCTCTGAACAGTTGCCAGATACCACTAGCATTAAGGTAGCGACAGGAAAGGCCTATCGAGAGATCATTGCGTGTATTGACGACCCGAAGTCTCAGGCCATTTTCATGCCTGCGCATCGTCCGCGGGCGAGCGACATCCTGCTCGGGTCGGTAGCGGCGCAGGTGGTTCGGCATGCGCCTTGCTCGGTCATCGTGCTAAGAGGAATGTAGGAAGTTGTTTGATTGAATGATAGAGTTAATGGGCGCTACTACTCACGCAGACACAGGTACAAGTCGAATGGTTCATGAGTTTCTGAGAAACGCTTCCCAGCAAAAAATTCTTAACGCCACTAAGTCCTCGCGTGCCAACAATGAGTATGTCGGCCCGGCTCTTTTCACAGTAGCTGAGTATTCTTTCTGCCGCATGGCCGTCAAGGATTACCGACCTTATGGTATTGACGCCACGTTTTTCACCGAGTTCTTTAGCATCAAGCAGAATAATTTCAGCAAGCTGGCGGACAACAGCCTCGCAGGCGCCCGGTACGAACGCAACTTTGCCCGAAGTCATGAGCTCGGTTATGGCTTTTTGCTCGGTCGCAATGATATCTTTGAGGTGAATGTTTTCTGCATATTTGCCGAGCTGTCCAAAAGTCAAATCCCGCATCAGAACATGAACGTATCGCAAATCGGCTGAATGAAGTAGCGCCAGGTCTGCCGCAATTTCGGCGGCTTTCTCTGCGTGGTCCGAGCCGTCAATTGCGCAGACGATCGTCTGGGTTGTGGTCATCTTCATCTGTCCTGTCTGTGTATCTGGTGGCTCAGTCTGCGACGCTATCGATGATTGACTTCAATAAGTTCATGACTGCCAAAATGGCTCGTTCGCTGTCTGGGTCAGTGGAGCCGGACGGGTGCCGATATCCCAGCACAAGTCCCCCGAAATTATCTAATGTCGTTAGGTAAGCGTTCACTCCCAGAGTGATCAGACCTCTAATCAAAAGAGTTACGAACGACCTGTCAACTAAAGTTTGAGCGAGTCGAGTCAGTAAGCCATTGATATCCGTCAATCTTGATTGTCATCAATGCGTTGGGGACTGCTCTGTTAAAAACTATGCTCTGTATTTTTTAACGAGCGAGTGATGACAGTCTCGACATTCAGGCAGCGTCGCATGGACGGGAAACATCTTTTGGTGCTGGCCCTGTTTGGCGTGGCTTTATCGTTTTTGCTGGCAGTGTCACCTCGCTATGGCGCGAACTCACCCGATCAGCTTATCGAGCGTCTGACCAATGAGGTGCTGGCGGGTATCCGGACAAACCCTAAAATTCTGGCTGGAGACTTCGCAGAGATTGAATCACTTGTTGATGATGTGATTTTTCCGCATGTTGACTTTGAGCGAACCACTTCGCTGACAGTGGGCCGAGCCTGGCATTCCGCCAAGCCAGAACAGCGTTGTGAACTCATTGCTTTGTTCCGTACCCTGCTGTTGATAACCTATGCTGGCGTGCTCAGTGAGGTACGAGACGAAAAAGAGACGCTTAAGGACCAGAATCAACGCAGCGCGGAGAATCAATAGACTGCCAGGTAGCGCCTGTTGTCCAGGATGCAGAATTCCAATCTGGGAGGATGTGATGCTTCGAATGCTTCTTGCCACCGTGGTGTTGTTGACCGCGCTGGGTCAGAGCCGACCTGTCGTGGCGGGGCAGCTCAGCATTGTCTATACGGGCCCCCTGATGGGGGAGCTAGAGCCTTGTGGTTGCTCGCTGGAATCAGACATGGGTGGGATCCGTCGTTTGGCGAGTGTTGTAGACCGCATGCGGGACGCCAAGCCTGATCTGGTGCTTCTCAGTACCGGAGGGCTGTTTGGTACCGCCCAGGCAGCCCATGAGGTGACCAACCGTTTTATCCTGGAAGGAATCGCAGCGCTCGACTATGACGGTATTGGTCTGCTGCGGCGGGACTTCGTCCATGGACTTGATGCGTTAGGCGCCAAACCTTTGCCGTGGGTCGCAAGCAACTGGACTGTGTCAGATTCTCACGCGCCGCAACGCCTGGACGTCAGCAAGGGCCGTTTGATCGCAGCCGGGTCGAATCGGGTGGCTTTCTTGAATTGGTTGGCGCCAAGTGCAGTAGATAAGCATAGCGATGCAGAGGGTCAGAGCTTGGTTAAAGAAGATCTTGCGATTCTGACGCGACAGCTCAAGGCATTAAAAACTGACTCAGTGTTCACCATTGTGGGCTTGTCTGATGCAGCATCGGCACTCAATGAGATGCCACTTGACTTGATTAACGTCTTATTGCTCACGGCCCCGGACGAAATGGTTCACTCGCCGGAAAAATCCGGTCAGACATGGATCTTGAGAGCCGGGACGCGAGGCCAGAGACTGGGACAGCTAAGTCTTAAGTTAACGGCGTCAGGTAACTGGACAATGCTGTCTCATGAAACTGTTGACCTCGATATGACGGTGGCAGACGCCAGGCGACTTGACCCGTGGTACCAACGCTATGAGTCTGCCTTGATGGAGGATTACCGTGTTCGTGAGCAAGTCGCTCAGAAGAATCAGTCGCAGGGACAATACGTCGGAAACAAGACGTGTGGACTGTGCCATAGCAATCAAAAAGCGCAGTGGGAAACGACAGATCACGCTCGCGCCTATCACTCGCTAACAGTCGTTTCCAAGCAGTTCGACGCCAATTGCGTTGGCTGTCATGTTGTGGGTTTTGGTGAGCCGGGAGGATTCAGCTCTGCCGATGGCAAGCCGGACCTGCGCAATGTCGCCTGTGAGGCCTGTCACGGCCCGGCCACAGCCCATCAACTCAGCGGTGGGACAAAGCCCTTAACACCTGTGACGATTCAAGTCTGCACCGCCTGCCACACGGATAAGCAAAGCCCGACTTTTGACGCGCAGAAATACTGGTCTCGCGTTGTTCACTAACGCCCGGTGGTTTAGAAACAAGCGATTCTGGCAGAGTCTGACGCGACAGTTTTCTCCAGCGATTGATTGGGATCAACGCGTATCGCGTAACGACTGCGTAGTGTTGTTGTGTTGGCAACCTCGGAAAAACGCTCAGTCCAATAAGAAACGCTATGCTGAAACCATCACCCCTGAATACTACGCTGCTTAACAGAATAGATCAGTACTGGCGTGCTGCCAACTATCTTTCGGTGGGGCAGACCTACCTTTACGATAACCCGCTGCTGAAGCGACCCCTCTCCCGCGAGCACGTTAAGCAGCGCTTGCTTGGGCACTGGGGCACGACGCCGGGCTTGAACTTTGTTTATGTGCATCTGAATCGGATCATCAAAGCGCAGGATCTGAATATCCTCTACATCACGGGCCCTGGCCATGGCGGGCCGGCTTTGGTGGCTAATGCCTGGATGGAGCAGACCTACAGCGAGGTCTATCCAGAAATCTCCCAAGACGAAGCGGGTATGCAGCGGCTGTTCAGGCAATTCTCGTTTCCTGGTGGTATTCCGAGCCACGTCGCAGCCGAAACGCCGGGTTCTATCCATGAAGGGGGTGAACTGGGCTATTCATTGTCACATGCGTTTGGCGCGGTATTCGACAACCCGGATCTCATTGCCGCATGTGTTGTGGGCGACGGAGAGGCTGAAACCGGCCCGCTTGCAACGGCCTGGCACTCCAACAAGTTTCTTAACCCCGAGCGGGATGGCGCGGTGCTGCCTATCCTGCACCTGAATGGCTACAAAATTGCCGGCCCTACCGTACTCGCCCGAATCCCACACGATGAGCTGGAAGCTCTGTTTATGGGCTACGGATACCAGCCGTTGTTTGTTGAAGGGGACGACCCGGCCGACATGCATCAGAAGATGGCGCGAGCCCTCGACACCGCAATGGCTGGAATTCATGAGATCCAGCGCGAGGCGCGCCGCAACGGCTTTACCAAGCGAAGCCGTTGGCCAATGATCATATTGCGCTCGCCTAAAGGTTGGACGGGGCCAAAGCAAGTGGACGGTCAGGCGGCAGAAGGCACCTATCGCTCACATCAGGTGCCGTTGGCCCACATGGACCAGCCAGAGCACATGCAAATTCTGGAAGATTGGTTGAGAAGTTATCAGCCACACGAACTGTTTGATGAATCTGGCCGCCTGCTGCCTGAGATTGCAGCACTGGCGCCCGCAGGAAACAGGCGCATGAGCGCCAACCCCCATGCCAACGGGGGAGCCTTGCTGCGTGACTTGTCGCTCACCGACTATCGTGACTACGCCGTTGTGGTGGCTCATCCTGGCGGTGACTTTGCCGAGGCGACGCGGGTGCAGGGCCAGTTCATTCGCGATGTACTCAAGGCCAACCCCGACAATTTTCGTGTCTTCAGCCCGGATGAAACGAACTCCAACCGCTGGAACGCAGCGTTTGAGGTGACCGACCGAGTGTCCACTGCGGACATCTTGTCCACAGATGATCATGTCTCACCGGATGGTCGAATCATGGAGGTCCTGAGTGAACACCAATGCGAAGGCTGGTTAGAAGGTTATCTGCTTACAGGTAGGCACGGCTTCTTCTCATGTTATGAGGCGTTTATCCACATTATTGATTCAATGTTTAACCAGCACGCCAAATGGCTCAAGGTCAGTCATGAGGTTGAGTGGCGCAAACCGATTGCATCGCTGAACTATCTACTGTCCTCACATGTCTGGCGCCAGGATCACAACGGCTTTAGTCATCAGGATCCGGGCTTCATTGACCATGTGGCAAACAAGAAGGCGGACATCATTCGCATCTATCTGCCTCCAGACGCCAACACATTGCTCTGCGTGACTGATCATTGTCTCAGAAGTCGTAACTGCGTGAATGTGATCGTCTCGGGTAAGCAGCCATCACCGCAGTGGCTCAGCATTGATGCTGCTACCAGTCACTGTGAGGCTGGCCTGGGAATCTGGTCCTGGGCGAGCAGCGACCAGAATGCTGAACCGGATGTGGTCATGGCCTGTTGCGGCGACGTTCCCACCATAGAGACGCTGGCGGCTGCTGAACTACTGCGTGAGCACCTGCCCGAGTTGCGGGTGCGGGTCGTGAACGTCGTTAATCTGATGAAGCTTCAACCTCAATCGGAACATCCTCACGGTCTCAACAACAAGGAGTTCGATGGCATTTTCACTCGGGGTCAACCCGTGATCTTTGCGTTTCATGGCTATCCAAGTCTCATCCACAGGTTGACCCACAGGCGTACCAATCATGAGAATTTCCATGTGCGCGGGTACAAGGAAGAAGGCACCACCACCACACCGTTTGATATGGTCGTTCTCAACGATATGGACCGATTTCACCTGGTAATGGATGTCATCAACCGCGTGCCTGGGCTTAGTGAGCGTGCTGGTCATGTCCAACAGGCCATGCGTGACAAGCTCATTAAGCACAAACACTATATTGAAAGGCATGGTGAGGACATGCCGGAGATCCGTCACTGGCGTTGGAAAGAAGACGCAGGACAGCACGAGTGAACAGGGCGACGAGCAGCGCAAATGATCCTACGCGATTGAGCCTGTCTTCCCGATCATGCGATGCAGTCTTGTTTGATTTAGACGGCGTCCTGACCAAGACGGCGATCGTTCATGCGAGGGCCTGGAAGCGCCTACTTGACGAGATGCTCGAGCAAAGACGGTCCTCTCCCGATGAAGAGATCGAGCCGTTCGACATAGAGAGTGACTACCGCCTGTATGTCGATGGCAAGCCGCGCATGGATGGCGTGGTCTCGTTTCTGGCGTCACGCGGTATCGAATTGCCGAAAGGCGCAGAAGATGACGAACCCGGCTACACCAGTGTGCACGCGCTTGGACGACTGAAAGACCGCTACTTCCTTGAACATCTCGAGACAAACGGCGTGGAGCCGTATGAGCCAGCGATTGCGTTGGTGGGGATGTTGCGCACTCAGGGAATCAGAACCGCTGTTGTCTCTTCGAGCAACAATTGCGCTGCGGTATTGGCGGCTACCAATATCGCAGACTTGTTCGACGTAAGGGTTGACGGGCGTGATAGTGCGCAGCTGGGGCTCGCAGGCAAGCCCGCGCCAGATGCCTTCCTTGAGGCTGCCAGCCGCTTGCGTGTGGTGCCCCAGCGCTCGGTGGTTGTCGAGGATGCCATTGCCGGCGTTGCGGCCGGTCGTGCCGGTGATTTCATGACAGTTGTCGGCGTTGATCGTGGCGGACAAGCTCAGGCCCTGCACGAGGCTGGTGCCGATACGATTGTCACGAGTCTGGCGCAATTGACTGTTGCTGACGATGCGTTGGACGATTGGATACTTGAATTCGAAGGCTTTGACCCGGCGCAGGAAGGGCGTCGTGAGGCACTCTGCGCCTTGGGCAACGGCTACTTTTCGACTCGTGGCGCGGCGCCCGAGGTCCAGGCCGACGGTATCCACTACCCAGGCACCTACCTGGCCGGTGGCTATAACCGTCTGATCACAAACCTGGCCGGACGGCAAGTGCTCAATGAAGAACTGGTCAACCTCGCAAACTGGGTCACCACTCAGTTTCGGATTGGCGGTGAACCTTGGTTTAGTGTTGATCAGGTCACGATAACTGAATACCGCCAGTCGCTTGACCTCAAGCGTGGTTTACTGACTCGCACCGTTCGCTTTAGTGATGAGCACCGCCGTTTCACGCGCCTGGTTGAGCGACGGTTTGTCTCAATGGCCAACATGCATAGTGCCGCGCTGCACATTGAACTGACACCGGAGAACTGGTCGGGTGAGTTGACCATGCGCAGTGGTATTGACGGACAAGTCGCCAACAAGGGCGCCAAGCTGTACCGCCACTTTAACAAGGTGCACTTAGTCCCCTCTGCGATCGAGACGATCGAACCGGATTCGGTGCTGCTATCAACACGCACAACACAATCCGGTCTGGAGGTTGCGCAGGCGGCAAAGATGCGAGTGTATATCGATGGTGAACCAGTGCAGCCTGCGCGCCATCTCGTTGAATCGCCAGGCTACATTGCGCAAGAGTTCACGGTGAGTGTCTCAGCAGGGCAGAAGCTCGCACTGGAAAAGCATGTTTCGCTTTTCACGAGTCGTGATAACGCCATTGCCGATTGCGTTCTGGAGGCCCGCAAGGCGATTGCCCGAGCAAAGCGCTTCGATGCCTTAATGGCGCCGCATGTCCTGGCCTGGAGGAGCATCTGGCGACGTTTTGACGCTCACTGGGAGCTAGTATTGCCAGCGGCGAGCGATCGCGACCGTACCGTTTCAATGTTAATGCGCCTGAACAAGTTCCACTTACTACAGACAGTCACACTGCATTCAATTGGCCGGGATATCGGTGTGCCGGCGCGTGGCTGGACCGGTGAAGCCTATCAGGGCCACGTGTTTTGGGATGAGCTTTTTATATTCCCCTTTTTTAACTACCGAATGCCAGAGATAACCCGCTCGCTATTGATGTACCGCTGGCGTCGTCTTGGTGAGGCCAGGGCAGCGGCTCAGCATGCGGGATTTCAGGGCGCCATGTTTCCCTGGCAAAGTGGTAGTAACGGCGAAGAAGTCACACAGGCCCGCAACTTCAATGCCCGCTCTGAGCGATGGATTACCGACAATTCGTACTTGCAACGCCATGTGGGCAGTGCCATTGCTTACAACGTCTGGCAGTACTTTCAGGTGACGAACGATGTTGAATTTCTTGAGTTCTATGGTGCAGAACTCATGCTCGACATTGCCTCATTCTGGTCGAGCATAGCCCAGTTTAATGTGGAGCGCGGGCGCTACGAAATTTGTGGTGTGATGGGTCCGGACGAATTTCATGATGCTTATCCGGGCTCGAGCCATCCGGGTTTGAAGAACAATGCCTATTCAAATCTCATGGCAGCCTGGGTATTGTGCCGTGCGCTTGAGGTCCTTGATCGCCTGACATATCGTCGTCGCGAAGAGTTAATGTCGCAACTGGCGATTACACCGACAGAGATCGAGCGCTGGGACGATGTGAGTCGCCGCATGTTTGTGCCTATTCGGGCAGATGGCATCATCGAGCAGTTCGAAGGCTACGACAATCTGGAGGAGTTTGATTGGACCGCCTACTCGAAACGTGACAGCAATTTGCAGCGGCTCGATCTGATTCTCGAGGCGGAGGGTGATTCGCCCAATCGCTATAAAGTCTCGAAGCAACCTGATGTGCTTATGCTGTTCTATTTGTTCTCAGCCGAGGAATTGCGGGATACCTTCATGCGGCTGAGCCTGCCCTTTGAATACCAGACGATTCCGGATAATGTTGCCTATTATGATCAACGGACTTCGCACGGTTCAACGCTTGGCCGGGTTGTACATGCCTGGGTATTGGGCCGCTCTGACCGACCCCGTGCGGCACAGTACTTTGACGATGCCCTGCGTAGCGATGTAGACGATATACAACAAGGAACAACTGCGGAGGGTATCCACCTGGGCGCAATGGCGGGGAGTGTTGACCTGCTCCAGCGGATGTCCACTGGTCTTGAGGTCACCAATGACATTCTGCGAGTTAATTCAGAGCTGCCAGCCGAACTTGAGCGGCTTGATGTGCGGGTTCGCTACCGAGGCCACTCGCTTGATCTCAGCCTGAAGCGTAACCAACTGACCATACGAGGGCATGAGCCCAACGCAGCTTCGATTCGTGTCGGGGTGAAGAACGACGTCTACGATTTCCACGGCGGGACTACCCGAGTCTTCAACTTCGACTCACAAAAAAGTGGCTGATCTTTCAGATTGACTGGCGTCAAGTGCCCGACCCTGCAGACGATTATCATCATGGCAGAAACAGAGATGTTGAAATCTCATTGGAACCGGCGAGGAAGAGATGAGAACGTTCGAGAGCATGCAACATCTAGCGGTCGGCCCAACACGGCTGCCAGGCATTCTGGTCATACCTCCCCGTGCGACCGGCCTGGTTCTGCTTGCTTACAGTGGCACCCGAGGTCGCTTTGATGCTTGTCATCTACAGCTAAGCAAGGCGCTTAACCAACTGGGTCTTGCCACGCTTCAGCTACATTTCAGCATGGCCAACACATGAGTGTTTCAGTTGCGTGGGAGACGAAACTGTTTCAACTTCTTGGAACACTCGTTGCTACCCATGACGACTGACGTGGCGACTGGCGCTACCGAGTCTGTCAGCCTCAAGCGGACGCTGACGTTACCACTGGTAGCCCTCTACGGGCTCGGCGTTACGGTCGGCGCGGGCATTTATGTGCTGATCGGAGAGACCGCCGCACTCGCCGGCGCCTATGCCCCCATGGCCTTTATGATTGCGGCGCTAGTCGTAGGGTTTACTGCGTTTTCCTACGCGGAGTTGTCGACCCGTTATCCAGTGAGTGCGGGTGAGGCGGCCTATGTTCAAGCCGGTTTACGGCGGGTCTGGATCGCTCAGGCTGTTGGACTGGCAGTCGCAACGTCGGGCATCGTTTCGGCCGCCGCCGTTGCGATTGGCGCGGGTGGATACCTCGCCAGTCTGCTGACTGTTCCGGCCGGTTTCGCAACCACTGTCATCATTCTGTTGATGGGGCTCGTGGCCTGGTGGGGAATTACCGAATCTGTCGCCTCGGCCGCCATCATTACTGTGATTGAGGTTCTCGGTCTTGGCTTTGTCATCGCCTGGGGTTTCGGCGCGGCCGAACCTGCCGGGGTGTCTCTTGCCGAGATGATACCGCCGCTTCAGGGTAGCCATTGGCTGGGAATTGGCGCTGCTTCTGTGTTGGCCTTTTTTGCCTTCGTAGGCTTTGAGGACATGGTCAACGTCGCCGAGGAGGTGAAGAATCCACGCAAGGTGCTCCCTCAGGCTATCGCGACGACGCTGGTAGTGGCCACCTTGATCTACATCGCGGTGGTTGCTGCCGTCTTGATGACTGTACCTTTGACTGATCTGGCTGGCGCGAAAGCCCCGCTCACACTGGTTTTCGCTGATGCACCCGGTTGGGTTCAAAACAGCTTTTCGGCCGTCGCCGTACTGGCAACCATCAACGGTGTGCTGATTCAGATGATCATGGCTTCGCGTGTCATCTATGGCATGGCAGATCGGGGGCAACTGCCGTCAGCATTGGCTCAAATTTCGCCGTTGACCAGCACACCGGGCCATGCCACTGCCCTGGTGGTTGCCATCGTCCTTGCGCTGACTCAACTTGTGCCAATCGAGAGGCTGGCGGGTTACACCTCGCAGATCGTGCTCTGTGTGTTTGTCTTTGTGAACCTGTCGCTGATTGCCATAAAACGGCAATCGTCTTCTGTTGGTGATTACTTCAATGTGCCGTTAGCGGTGCCGATTTTGGGTGTCGTGACAAGCCTTGCCCTGTTGGCAATCTCGTTGATTTAGATGACAGAGGCAGTGCGAAGTAAACAGCGTGCTAGTTGTTTCAGATGCGTTGACCCCCGCCTGACGCCTTGATCTTGTTAGTGATCAACACCTGGCTTGCAACAAACGAGCGATACTAGAAACCGAGTGCTGGATAGCGTATGCCACCCTAGCAAGCTATCTGTTATCTCGCTGCCCCCAACCTACAGGAGAAAGCCATGGGTCGTATGAGCCTTTATGAACCATTCAACGAGGTGTTTCCCGAACTGCTGCGCGGATTTATAGCGCCCACGGGTACAGAGCAACAAGATCAGTTGATGATTCGCGTCGACATGAGCGAGTCTGAGAAGGAGTACCTTGTCACGGCTGAGTTGCCTGGCGTTAACAAGGATGACATCAAGATTGATATCGATAAGAACAGATTGTCTATTTCGGCCGAAGTAAGGAAAGAATCCGAAGAAAAAGAAGATGGTCGCGTGTTGCGCAAGGAGCGTTTCTTTGGTTCGGCTTCGCGTTCGTTTGCGTTCGAAACTGATATTGATGAGTCTGCCGCGAGTGCTAAGGTTGAGAACGGCGTCCTCAAGGTTGTGCTACCCAAATCTTCCAGTGCAGTCGCAAAGCGACTGGTCGTTTCGTGATGCTCTCGATGTGCCGAAACGCCCCCAGGTCCTCCCCGGCCGGCAAGGCTCCGTCTTCGAGGGAAAGGTGACATCCCTTAGCCTTGGTGGTGTTCACTGGCACAAGGAGGTTTTCTTGTGCCAGTTCTTTCAACCTGAAGGCCTAACTGAATGCTTGAATCACAGCTTGAACCGACATCCAGGTGCACGCATTGCGTGCCACGTCTTAGTGTCCAGCAAGCCATCGACTGGTCCAGCCTGACAACCTGCGCCGGACAAGCGTTGCTCTAGCGACAGGACGCGTTGTCGTGCACTTTCTAGGGCTACACCGATCCTGGTGCTGGGCACTGCAACTGCATAAGAGTCGGATCCAAGTACCGCTATGGCCATCCCTATCACCAGCCCTTGCTCATTGAGTATTGGTCCACCACTGTTGCCGGGTTGCAGCGGTGTATCAAGTTCAAGCAGGTTAGCGTCCACACGGCGAACAAAGCCTTTGACGCCCTGGGCCACTGAACGCCCGTTTTTTAAACGCGACAAGGGGTAACCCACGGTCAGAACCTCATCGAGGGGGGCGGTAACGTCCGTGTTAGCGTTCAACACTAAGGGATCAGTCGCTTCGTCAAGCGCCATGAGTTGAAACACGACAAGATCAGAAGGGCCGACCAACGGACTCTCAACCTCCACGACGCCGAGCGGGGCTGGCACTACCTTTTTGCTTGTCTTCAGCTCAGGTTGATGGAGGACTAGCAGCGTGGGAGAGACTGCCTGATCACTAAATGCGTGATCGGTTAGGTAACGGTGCGGTGTTGAGTCTGTTTCTAAGACCTGCTTATGTGGCAACCAGACATGCCGAACCGGTGATGCCGCTACCAGACTTATCAGTCCGAACGCCTGCAGCGCAAGAAAATCATTGTCAAAAAGCCATGGTTCAAACACGTGGCGCGGAGCGACCGCCAGGCCAGCTGACCCAATCAGAAACGCGGTCCCTGTTGATTCGAGCGGCCGATCTTCACCTGTCATCAGGTTCCGAATGATGTAGCGAGTGTGAACAAACAGCACGGCTTCGGTGGTCCGCGCGAGAATTCGTTGAAAACGTGCAGGCTTTACCTCCAGCACGTCGATACGGCTTGCATGCTGCACCATGACCTGCTGCTCAACCAATTTCAGTCTTTCAAAGGCATGGACCAATTTTTCAGAGATTGTTTCCCTCAGTTGCAGAACACGTTGATCCGTCTCTTCACTCAGCCGGGCCAAGGCATCAGCGTCATTCTGGGCAATACTGGCCAAAGCGCGTTTTGAGTCCTCGGTAATCCGCTTGAGTCCAAGTGAGAATTCGTCTCGAAGAGCACGCTGAGACTGTTCGCTCGCTGATCTGACTTCGGTGAGCGCATGGCGAGTAGCCATCGTACGCGCGTCAACCTGTTCAATGATGGCCGCTAGCTGTTCATCGGTTCGCCGCGTTTCCGTTTCTGCGGCTGATAACCGCAGTTCTGTGTCTTTCAATCGCTTGTTTGTCTCGTCCAGTCTTTGATACAGATAGATGCCGCAAAAAGTTGCTGAAATCGTCGCAATCAATCCCAGAATCGATAGTGATCGGATATGCCGCAACCAAAAAGACGGTTCATCAACGACGAGATCGAAGCGTTGCTCATTGAGTCGGTCATGGACCTGAATGCGTGTGCCAGGGTGTAGGTCTTGTTGCTGTCCGTGATAGCGTTGGCCGTCAACGAGTAGATCAATCCGTCTGTCAATTTCCTGTGCGTTAAGCGGCGTTGAAAGGCGGGTAGGCCCTTCCACGGGGGCAAACTCAAACAGAGTTTCTGGGCCATCATTTCCGGCCAGGTGCAACTCGCAGCCCGACCCGTAGCCAACACGAAAAGGCTTATCTCCGACAAACAGTCGCTCGCGGCCTGAGCCTCTGTCCGAGACGCGCACGCGTACCGGCCTGCGAAGGCGTTTGGAAAGCACAATGGGGCTGGTGTGTTTCAATCTAGCCATGCCTGGATTGAGGCGTTGTGCCGTCCGTGACCTGTCCGCTCAAATTTGCTCGAAAGGTGCGTGACGGACCTGCAGAACGAAGTGCCCTCGTAGTAAGCGGTTCTCAAACCCCCCAGGTCACGGGCTTTCTGGCAGCCATCGACTGTTCAAGTAAATCAATAGCCGGTCCAATGTGCTGGGCGAGTGAGGCAATCTCGGCAGGGTTGCGGCCGGTTTTAACGGTTGCATCGGGTGTGGTCATATCTCTGAGCGTCTGAATGGCACCCGGCAATTGTTCCACTGTGATAACGCCCTTGGCGCCTGCGTCATGGCCGATTGCCTGTAAGAGCAACTCAGCGATCTCGTTGTTCATATGAAGCGTGCCTGTCGCACGTGATTTGAAGCTGTAGATCATGAGTTTTCCTCGTTTAACTAGACTAAATCGCAAGAAACGATCTACTGGATTGCGTTGGTGTGTTCGATCTCAATCGAAAGTACTGCTTGATGATCGCCGTCTATTGATGGTGTTGACTGCAGCTAGATGCCGCAGCGACGTTTTACCAAACGCGAAGAAATCGATTCAATTTTGGCGAGTGGGGAGGGCAGCCGGAGGGTTAGAACACGAGCATCAATGCTCTGCGCTCGGCCCTGGTGAGATGACTGAGCCGAGCTTCCCAGACTGTTCAGTTTGGGCACTCGCCCAGGTCAATGGTTTTTCCTGCTGCCATGGCCTGCATTGCCTCCTCCCGGACCGCTGCACGCGTGCGAATCAAGCCTCCTTCTGTCGGTGCGGCGGCGATATTTGGGCACTCACCAACGCCAGTGGTCGCCGCCCCAAATTTTTCCACTTCCACTTTTACCTCGGCTCGAGTCAGAGGTTTGCATTCGCCAGCGTTGGCATTCGGGTCTTCGGCGTAGCATTCACCGTTTGTACTCTGGGCGTAAGCTGAAGTTGCAAAGGCAAATCCTAATGCGAGCGGAATTGAATAGATAAGCGTACTTTTCATTGAAAAACCTCGGTTATGTGAACATGACGATTAGGAGGTTTCAGTTTCTCCTGCTTCCTAAAAAGCACCGTTGACATCAGTCAATCATCGCGATCCCGAAAGTTCTGTGTCTCTGTATGAGAGGGCGCTCGATCAGAAACGACAAAGTACAGCTCGGCGCATCCCTGCTATTTGGATTGTTGGTTTCAGGTTTACTGGATGCCCAGAATGGCGTATGCGGTGTTCGCGGAGCTGATGCTAAGGCTGGTGAGTGTAAGACCGGCACCAGGGCTGATCTTAAGACTGAAACCAGGACGCTGGGTGACTAAGGCAACATCGACTTAACCTGACACGCCAGGCTACTTAATACGCAGGAGCGTTGACTACAGGCGTCATGCAATCCGTAGCGTCGGTCATTTCAGCCACCTGAATCGGCTCAATTGGTTTGCAATTGATGTAACTCAAGCACGAGTGTCACTATTACGGTTAGGGTGCCTTTGATTCAGCGTTGAATTGAGGCAATGTTCTGATTGAAGGTTGCTTCTTTGTACTCGTCATTCGATTCGCGAAACTAGGAGGGAGAAGCATGTTCACCAATATTATGGTGCCGGTTGACCTGGCTCACGTGGATAGTCTAGATCGGACTATCACGATTGCTTGCGATATGGCCAAGGTTTACTCTTCCTCACTTCATTTTGTCGCTGTCACCGGCTCTGGGCCTGGTCCGGCAGCCCGCAATCCGGAAGAGTTCACCGAGAAGCTTCAAGCATTAGCAGCCAAATGGGCTAGTCAGTCTGGCATTAATATCGACGCTAAGACGATCGTCAGTAACGATGTCGCGGTAGAACTAGATGCAAGTCTTCGTCACGCTTGTGATGAGCTTGGTGCGGATCTCGTTATTGTAGGTTCGCATGTTCCCGGGTTTGCGGATTACGTCGTCCGCTCTCATGGTGGTTCACTTGCCTCACATGCCAAGGTGTCTGTTCTCGTTGTTCGGTAGCGCTCTGAGTGAGTCGCATCCCTGATCACGGACGGCTTGGTGCGCGGGTGATACACAATCAGAGATTACCAGGTTTCTGTGTAAGGGTGCGTCTTATGGATTGCCACATGAGTCGGTGCAGTGCATTGAGACTCATGGGGCATTTGTCTTTCTGATCGGCAGTCACGTCTATAAGATCAAACGCTCGGTCAAGCACGCCTATATGGACTTTTCGACGCTGAACCCAGCGCTCAGTCTTCTACCTTTGTTTCTTGGGCTCAGCGCAAGCGTGCGGAGTATGGTGTCGTTCCAGCGGAGCCAGGTTCAGGCAGGCGCAGCGCAGCAGGAATCGTCTTCGCTGGGGGCGAGTTATCTGAGCGATGCGGTGTCCTGCCTCACGCCGGTCCAGGGCTGCCTGGTTGCTATCGGCGGATTATCGGGCACGGGTAAATCAACCCAGGCGCGCGCCCTCTCCCCCAAGGTGGGGCCATCACCGGGCGCTATTCACATTCGCAGTGATCAAGAGCGGAAGCTTCTTGCAAAGGTATGCGAGACACAGCGGATTCAACCGGCAGCTTACACAGAGGCTTCGAGTAGGCAGGTATATACAGTAATCATTGGCAAGGCGGAGCTGGCTCTTAGAGCAGGTCATAGCGTTGTACTCGATAAGACGCAGGCCGAGCTGCTGAGGTCGCTTTGAAGTAGACAGCACCCCTTGCAGTACCTGCCAACAGGCAGGGCAGCATCGCCGGGAGGGCAATGATTTTCATATTGGCTTGCCCCGAGACGACTGCGTTAGAAGCAGGCGCTCCGCGATGAGCGGGCCAATCACGCAAGTGCCAATGCCAGCCAACACGGCAGCGGCATAGAGCGTTGGAGGCATTGCCCACGGCCCGAGCATAAACCCGTGCAACACGACGATCAGGAAAATTTCAGCCCGAGGCACCATGCTTGCTCCAATCAGGAGCCCTGTTCGGCGACCAAACATCATGGCCGCGGGTACGCCGGCGCCAATTAGTTTGCCCATCACCAAGACGATGAGTAGCGAGGCGGCCAGCACCAAGACCGGCCCGACGTTGCTCAACGCGACCGACAAACCGATCGAGACGAAGAAGAACGGTTCAAAAAGAGCCAGAAAGTAGCCAAATGCAACGTCGATCCGTCGTTCGGCCGGGTCTCGACTAAAGGCAAGCCCTGCAAACAGTGCGCCTACAGCCATTGACAACCCAAGGCCCTCTGCCAGTGCGCCTATGAGAAAGACCGCGCCTGCAGCAAAAACAAACGGGCCCAGATGAAAGTTCAGGCGGGCAAATTGCCTGGTGAGTCGTTGCTCCAGATACTCGGAAAAGACATAACAAGCCACGCAGAACACGGCAATCTTCGCGAGTTGAATACCAGTTGCCGCGAAGGTTTCCCACAATAGCGCGGAACCCGTGCTGGTCCCGGCGTGTAGCAGTGGCACGACTGCGTAAATGATGCCAAGCAAAATAAGGGTAGACAGATCGTCAAGCGCTGCCACGTCGAGCAAGAGGGCACCATCGTCGGTATTTGCCTTGCCCGCCTCTTTCCAGACCGCAACCGAAACCCCGATACTGGTTGCGCTGGCGGCAATACCAATAAGCATAGCTGGCAGCAGCCCGAGTCCGGGCCAGGCCCAGATGAGAGCGAAGGCCAGGGCAGCGGGAACGAGCATATTCGGCAACCAGATGAGCGTTGCTCGACGTAGCTGACTCAAAAGGCTGCTCAGGTCGCTTTCGAGTCCAACGCGAAATAACAGCGCGAGAACACCGAGCTGCCCCAACATGGTGATCTGGTCTGTTACGGACGTAGGAATTAGAGGCTTCGAGCTATTTAGTACGGATAGCCCAATGCCCAGACCGATGAATCCGACCATGGGCGGAAGCGCGAGGTGCTTCATCAATGCCTGGATCGGAACTGACATGAGCAAGATCATGCTCATGACAAACATTAGCAAGGCAAAGTTACCGGCATCATGATTCATGACGGCTTTACCGCTGTAGCCAATAGCCTCATTTGTGTCAAAGACCGAACCTCCAACCGATCATGCTACTGACTGAGAGTGTTTGCGTCTTGATCGGTGTCAATCGATGGCTAACGCGTTGCGCTTCAAACGGCAAGAACACCGCATTTGATACGTCTCAATGTTTCTCATGGCGACACATGACATCGTCAGCAATTGAAAGATTACTTTTTACTAGTAAGGAGATTGCCTCATGTCTACGGAGCAGCCCTCACGGCTTTCTTACCCTGAGCAACTGGATCAGACTAAGGAGCAGATGGAATCGATGTCTCACGCCGCGTCGGCAACGATGCAGAGTTTTGGTGCGCTACACAAGGCAGCAACGGCGGCCAGTGCGCTTGACACAAAGACGAAAGAGTTGATCGCGCTTGCTATCGCGGTCTCGGCCAGGTGCGATGGTTGTATTGCCTTTCATGCACATGATGCCCTGCAAGCCGGTGCCACTCGGGACGAGATTGCTGACGCGCTGGGAGTTGCCATCTTGATGGGGGGAGGCCCGGCCATGATTTATGCCACCCATGTCTGGGAGGCGGTGGCTCAGTTTGAGCAGACAAAGGAGGACTAGTCTTTCATGGTTGATTGTCGCGAGGTGCCCGGAAGCTGAGCTTTTCAGTCACCGAGTGGCATCTGACGTTGGCGGATCTTGAGCCAGGCTTATTCCCGGGACTGCTAGGATGAACACAGCTTCGTTGACGAAGGCTTAGTCTTGTTACTCGTCTGTCCTTATGCTTTGATAATCTCGCGGGGAGTTCCACTGGAAGATCTGACTGTTCGCAAATTGCCAGTCCTCAACACCATTTACCGGATGCTATGAAGCTGTCGCTTTCGAAGGTGGGCATCGCCTCTTTGTTGGCGCCCATCCGGCAGTTTCAGTGGTCCTACCTGCCGCCGCTGATGGTCTATCTTGCCGCTGGTGTATCGGGCCTGACAGCAATCGTCGGCACGTTTTTTATCAAAGAGTATCTAGGCTTGTCGGCCAGTATGCTGGCCGGCCTTGCGTTCTGGGCAGGCTTGCCCTGGACACTGAAGATGCCGCTTGGCCATCTGGTGGATCTATGGTGGCGATACAAGAGTGCACTGGTGTTTATCGGTGCCGGGCTGATCGCTGTAAGCCTGGCCATCATGCTCGGGCTTGTGTCAGAACCGGTCGCGATGCAGGCCGTATTGCCGCTTGAAACCTGGTTTGTCGTGAGTACGTTGTTAGCACCCACGGGCTACGTGATTCAGGATGTCGTTGCCGACGCAATGACCGTGGAGGCCGTGCCGATCCTCGATGCCAGTGGCAATCCGTTGAGCGAAGAGGAAATCAAAGATCACCACACAACCATGCAGACCCTTGGCCGGTTTGCAATTATCGGCGGTTCAGCCATGGTTGCGGCTGCCAATATCTGGTTGTTTGAAGGGGTTGAGCAGATGACTGAGGCTCAGCGTTTGGCAAGTTATACCCAGATCTACACAGCGGCATTACTCATTCCTTTTATCTCGGTGCTGGGCGTTTTACTCGGCCTCTGGTTTGGTTTTCGTCGCCGCCAGAACCTCCAGGAACAGGCACCCAGCGAGTCATCTGATGGGGTGGGGATGATTGAGCCGCATATCTCGGCAGAGCCTAACTGGACCATTCTGGGTGGATCTGTGGTCTTCGTTTTGTTTTCGGTCCTGATGGGCAGTAGCGAAGTGAGGTTCTCACAGGAAATCGTTTTCGCTGGTGCGATGGCTATCGTGCTGTTCCTGATGCATCGTTTATTACTTGAGTTGACAGTATCAGCACGTCGCGAACTGATTGGTACTGCGCTGATCATCTTTATCTTCAGGGCGGTGCCAGGGCCAGGCCCCGGGGCAACCTGGTTTGAAATTGATGTGCTTGCGTTCGATCAGCAGTTTCTGGCGGTTTTGTCGTTGATCACAACCCTAATTGCCATGCTGGGGATGCTGCTATTGAGACCACTCATGGCGAGTCGGTCGCTGGCTTACCTGGTAGCCTTGTTGTCAGTGGTAGCGGCGGTGTTGTCGTTGCCGAATATTGGCCTGTTCTACGGCATTCACGAATTCACGTCGGCGATGACGGGAGGGGTTGTGGATGCACGTGCCATTGCCCTGATTGACACCATGCTGGAGTCACCGCTTGGTCAGATCGCGATGATTCCAATGCTGGCCTGGATCGCCCGGAGCGCGCCAGCCTACTTGAAGGCAACCTTTTTCGCCGTGATGGCCTCGTTCACAAATTTGGCATTGTCTGCCAGCCAGTTGCTGACCCGATACATCAATGAGTGGCGTGTGATCACCCGTGAGGTCAAAGACGCGGCGACCGGTCAGGTTAGCGTGGGTGCCGACTATAGTCACCTGGGTGAAATTCTCATCCTGGTCACGGCCCTGACACTACTGATGCCTCTTTTGGCCGTACTGCTGGTGCAGCGCTCCCGGTGGCGAACCAAGGCCTGACAAGCGCTAGCAGTCGATTTGACAAGACTCAAGGCGAGCGGCCTGCCGTGATGCGAGACTCCGTGCATGGTTCCATCTTCGCCGCCATCAGTATCGACTACGCCGATCTTCAAGATTCGCGAACTCACCAAATCCTATGTCACGGGAGAGGTGCAAGTACATGCGTTACGCGCAGTAAATCTTGACATCTTCGCGGGTGAATTCATTGTGTTGTTGGGCGCTTCGGGCAGTGGTAAATCGACCCTACTCAACATCATGGGCGGCCTCGATAGTCCGAGTACCGGCACAGCTGTTTTTGATGGCTTTGACCTGGCCAAGGCGTCAGAGGCAGAGAGAACTCAGTTTCGACGTGAGCGAGTCGGCTTCGTTTTTCAGTTCTATAACCTGATCAGTAGCCTGACGGCGCGTGAAAACGTAGCGCTCGTGACTGAGTTGATGCCCGAGCAATCGATGCCACCTACTGATGCGCTTGAGACCGTTGGACTGGTTGATCGTCAGGATCACTTTCCGTCTCAGCTATCAGGTGGCGAGCAACAGCGTGTGGCGATTGCCCGGGCGATTGCCAAGCGGCCCGCCATCCTGATGTGCGATGAACCTACCGGTGCGCTTGACTATACGACCGGTAAAGTGGTGCTGGACGTCATTGCGAAAGCCAACCGTGAACTCGGTACAACGGCGATCATCATTACACACAATGCGGCTATTGCCGGCATGGCTGATCGAGTCCTGAAACTGGCCGACGGTCAGTTAGTCTCTGATGAGCGAAATGCCGAGCGCATCAGTGTTAATGAACTGTCCTGGTGATGCAAACCCTTGACCGAAAACTCCTGCGAGACTTGCGCCAGCTATGGGCTCAGGTGCTGACCATTGGCATGGTGATTGCCTGCGGCGTTGGTGTTTTTGTTGGCTCATTCTCGACGCATGAATCGATTGCGCTGGCTCGGGACGCCTATTATCAAACCTCTCGATTTGCCGACGTTTTTGCTTCAGTCAAAAGAGTGCCTGATGCGGCCGCTGCCGACATTCTGAAGTTGCCAGGTATTGCTGAGGTTCAGACCCGTCAGCTCTTCACGGCCCAGATCGAATTGACAAACATAAAGCGACCGTTGGGTGGCGCGATCGTTGGTCTGGAGACGCAGACCGACGCAATTGCTGGCAGCCTCAACCGAATCGGGTTGCGGCAAGGCAACTGGCCGGTTTCGGGCCGTAGCCAGGTGCTGGTGCATGAGGGGATTGCCAAGGCCCGAGACATCCGACTGGGCGATGAGGTACGGATGTTGCTTAATGGTCGAGTGGAAATCTTTACCGTCTCTGGCATTGGCATTTCACCCGAGTACGTTTTTCCGGCGGCAGTTTTTGGCGCCTTTGACGAAACAAGCTTCGGTGTATTCTGGATAGACAGGGAACGCTTGGCAGCGGCATTTGATGAGCGCGGCACATTTAATCAGGTGGCCGTCAAACTGATTCCGGGTGCGTCAGAAGCAGATGTCATCGGTCAGCTTGACCGATTCCTCAGACCCTTTGGCTCTGCCATTACCGTGGCCAGGGAAGATCAGGGCTCTCATGTAGTGGTGACGAGCGAAATAGATCAACAGCAGGTCTTTGGTATCGCGCTACCCGTGGTGTTTATTTTGGTGGCTGTGTTTGTTATTAACACCGTCATCAGCCGACAAGTCACGACCCAACGAGACCAAATTGCTGCGCTCAAGGCACTGGGTTACGACGACTGGTCAATCATCGGTTATTACCTGAAACTCGCTGCCCTGATTGTGTTGTTGGGCGCTGTTCTGGGCGCGGTGATCGGGATCATCTACGGTCGGTTCATGCTTGGCTTGTACGAGGAAGTTTTTAGGTTTGCCCGCTTCGACTATGTCATTAGCGCTTGGGTGATCTTTATGCCAAGCCTTGTGAATCTGTTGGCAGCAATACTGGGAACCTTCTACGCAACCCGGTCAATCCTCAAGTTGTCGCCGGCGCAGGCCATGCGCCCGCCCGCACCAATCGCCTACCGACGAACCTTGCTTCAGCGCATTAGCCTGGGGGATCACTTGAGCCCGACTACCAATATGATTCTGCGGCATGTGGAGCGTCATCCAGGTCGAACTGCGTTGGCTGTCCTTGGCATTACTGGAGCCGTTGGGATCTTGTTTTCTGGTACCTGGTGGCGCGATGGTCTGGATCATTTAATCCGCGTGCAATATGGCCAGGTTGAACGTGCAGATGTGCAGGTCTCTTTCTATGAGCCGATTTCTCGCGATGTTAAACACGGTTTGATGCAACTGCCTGGCGTCAAGCAGGTAGAGACCATTCGGCAGGTGCCGATTCGCCTGAGCAATGGCCACCTTGAACGGCGCACGGTTGTGGTGGGGATTATCAACAACCGACGGCTGTTGCGCTTGCTGGATGAGAATCAGCAGCTTGTAGTGGTACCACCAAACGGTCTGATCCTCGGACGCAAGTTGGCCGATCGGCTCCAGGCAGGGGCAGGGGATGAACTGACAATGGCTTTTGTCAGTGAACGGGCGCCACCGGCAACGGTCACCGTTACGGGTGTGGTTGATGAAATGATAGGCATTACCGCTTATATGGATGCGGTGCGCCTGGATCAACTGGCGGGTGATAAGGCCACGATTACCTCGGCAGCGCTGTCAATTGATAGCACGCGGCTTGACGAACTGTTCGCTGTCATCAAAAAAATTCCGCGGATTTCAGGTGTCGCGGTGAATAGCGAGCTTATCAAACACTTCAATGACAACGCAGCTCGAAACATTCTGATCTTTACCGCCATCCTGACGGTGTTTGCCTCATTCATTGCCGTCGGAGTGGTCTACAACAGCGCGCGCATTTCGCTGGCCGAGCGGGCATGGGAGTTTGCGACTCTACGAGTACTTGGACTCACCGAAGCGGAAGTTGGGCGACTGCTCAATGGAGAGCTCCTGATCGGACTGGGCATCGGTATACCAGTGGGTTGGGTGTTTGGCTGGCTCATGTCGTGGGGTCTGCTCCAGGCCATGACGTCGAGCAATGACCTGTTTGCTCTGCCCCATACGATCTGGCCACGAACCTACGCCTATGCAGCGCTGGTGATGTTGATTGCCGGTCTTGCGACTGGATTGACGGTTCGGCGTCGGCTGGGGCGACTCGATCTAATTGCTGTTCTAAAGACCCGTGAATAAGGGGGAGATTTCGATATGAAGGACACATCGAAGCTGCGTCGCTGGATACTCTGGGGCGGTGCGATCATTGTCGTTATCAGTGGGATGATCTGGGCATTTCGCCCGCAGCCCATTGTTGTAGAGATGGCTGCGGTCCGCCTTGGACTGTTTGAGAAGATGATTGATGAGGACGGGCTGGTTCGGGTGCGTAACCGTTATGTGGTGACCTCGCCTGGCGCTGGGACGGCGAGTCGAATTGAGCTTGTTGTGGGCGACGCTGTTTCGCCCGGTGATCTGATCGCGCTAATACAGCCGCTGCCTCCAGCTCTTCAGGATGCGCGAGCGAGTTCTGAGTTGAGAGAGGCGTATCGCGCAGCGCAGGCTTCACGATTCAGAGCCCAGGCTGAAGTGGCACGCTCGCGGGCTGCTGTGCAACAGGCTCAATCTGACTATGACCGGGCGCGCGAACTTGCCGATCAGGGATTCACGGCCCGTAGCCAGGCCGACAATGCACGGCTGTTACTGTCGCAGGAGCAACAGGCGCTACGGGCTGCGCGGTTTGCCGAACAGGCCGCGATCCACCAATCGGAAATGGCGCGGGTTGCTCTGGCGCAGCAAGGCGGTGAGGTAGGTGATGACGGTCAATTGGCCAAGATTGAACTGGATAGTATTCGGGTTATATCACCCGTTGCCGGTCATGTCTTGAGAGTCGTCCGTCAAAGCGAAGGGGCTGTCAGTACAGGCGCTGAACTGATAGAAATTGGCGATGTGAGCCAGCTGGAAGCCGTGATTGATGTGTTGTCAGAAGACGCCATCGGCGTGAAGCCGACGATGACGGTCCGACTTCGTTCCGGCGCAAACGAGACCCACTGGATAGGGCAGGTTCGGACGGTAGAGCCGGTTGCACAGACAAAAGTGTCCACACTTGGTGTTGAAGAGCAGCGGGTCAACGTGATTGTGGATTTCCCAGTCACCCAATCCAATGCAGCACTTGGCGATGGCTATCGCGTTCAGAGCAAAATAGTCGTAACGGCTGAGCGTGATGCCTTGTTAATCCCGATTGGAGCGGCGAGTCGTGACTCTGAAGGTTGGCATGTGTTTGTGGTTGAGGACGGGTTCGCCGTTCGACGCAGCATTGAGATACGTGGCCGAAGCACGATTAGCGTCTGGGTGGGAAGCGGGCTTGAGGTTGGCGAGCAGGTGATCGTGTATCCGTCAGACGATGTTGAAGGTGGCGTGCGGGTCAAGACAGACAGATAAGTCCGCTGTTGCTGGTTTGGCCCGAGACAGGCGTGGCTCGCTCAACTGGCGCTGCAGTCAAGAACGCTTTCAAGCGTTCGGCGAACTGTTCTCACCCCTGATGATGATGCCATGCCAAGGCGCAAGACAACTTGCGGCTCGCCCTCTGTGGCAATCACTTGCTTCAGGCGCGGACGCAGGTCAGCGACCTGCACAGGCTGATTCAAATACGATGCCTGAAGCCCATGGAAAGCGGCTGCCAGCAAGACATGCTGCAATGCCATACCGGCGACCAGCCAATCGACAGGTTGGTGTCGCCCGTTTGTCCCAATCACGGCAATCGCAGGGGCGTCTTCAATGAGGCGACGGTCGTGCGAGGCGACCGAGGCGCCCATATTCAACCTCTTGATTAGTTGCCGGCCGATTGAAGAACTCAGTCCGGGAGGGTTGAGTCCATCCCCTCCTTTCCGAGGGCGCAACCACTCGGACAGTTCCTTACGCCAAGCGGCATTGTCCCACTGCAGGCTATCGCCTTTTGCGACCAACTCGGCCAGTTCATGGCGCTCGTCGGTCCGATTCAGAAATTTGATCCAGGCTTGGTCGTACTCTGCCGCGTCAACAAGGCTGTCTTTCATCGTTGGCGTGACTTCAACCGGTGCAAATGCTTGCCGATATGAGCGGCGCAGAGCAAGTACTGAGTGCAACCTGGACAGCTCGTGGGGTACAGCGCCTGAGCCGAGGAGTTCAATGCGTGCGAGTAGATCAGGGTCGTTTTGCTGGGGCAGAAGGGAGACATCCACTCTAAGCCCGGTGTGGGCGGCTGCTACACGACTATTGAATAGAGCACAGCCACAACTGATCGTCAGTTCACGGTCATCCGGGTCGTTTATGGGCAGGGCACGCGTTCTATCCGCTATCAGGTCGAAACCACGGTCATTCAGTTTGAATCGCCACGGTTGCGTATTGTGGCTCGAAGGGGCAAGCGTAGCGGCACTAATCAGGTCTAGCTCGTTCTGCCGGCCAGCAATGCATTCACTGAGGTTCATCTTTCGCTCGTCGAATCTACGGATAGATCCCAATATGCGCCGCGTGCTTCTTTCGGGGCTTGATTTGTCGCAAATGTAGCCTGTGGCTTCTTGTAGGAATAGTCCTACCGGTCACTAGTTCGTTCCGGACAAGGCATCTCGGGGAAATCGCAAAGGATAATCAGTCACTGGCCAATAGTGTTCAGAGGGAGACGCCCCAATACTTAGTGTAAAGGGAGTTCACAAGCGGAGGACGCAATGAAATCAGGCAGTAAGAATGAATGTCTTGAGACGAGCAATATGTCCTCACTCAGGCCGTCTGTAAACGGTTTGGATCTGCTGCGTCGTCTGTCGTCTTCTGAGGTCACGAAGCGGTCTCAAACTCTTCGATTTGAGCAGTTGGAGGCTGCGTCCGGCACCCGGCTGATAGAAGCTGGCCAAGGCTTCAAGGGCTTGCTTCTGGTCAAGAGCGGACATCTCAAAACCGTCTTTACAGATGAAGGCGGCAATGAGCAAGTCGTGGGTTTTCCGGTGGCTGGGGATTTGCTGGGTACCGATGGCATCAGTGAAGGACGCCACATTAATGATGTGTACGTGCTTGCAGATGCTCAGGTCATCAGTATTCCGTTTACTGATCTCAAATCGCTCTCGGCGGTTGATCCGACGATTGTAGAAACGGTGTTTCAGATCATCAGCTATCAGCTGGTACAGGAGCAGCTCGCACTGACAGCAATTGGTGCGCTATGCGCGGATGCGCGTGTGGCGAGATTCCTGCTCAGCATTTGGTACCAGAGGCTGAATCAGGGAGTGATGGGTCAGTCATTGCACTTGTGGATGACAAGGCAGGATATTGGAAATTACCTGGGCATGAAGATCGAAACGGTCAGTCGTACGTTGACACAGCTTTCCTCGATGGGGTTGATCAGCGTAGATCAACGCCACGTTGAGATTCTGGATACCGAAGGCCTGAAGTCCATTGCATATCATGGATCTCTGCGGCGCGGCCCACTATTGGTTCGTCAACGAAAGAGCCGTTCGTCTAACGCTAGCCACAAGCAGAGCATTTCAAGCACTCGACCAAACCAGCAGGCGTCCGCTCAAGCCGCTCCTGTCAGATTGTCTCCATCAAATCCTTGGTCCGCTCTCCTTGACTTGAAATGATCTGAGTAGGCGGTGCTTCTACTCCATTCTCATGAATGCTTTTGGACCTGCTTAAGACTTGTTAAGCATCAAGAAGTCAGCGTGTCACTTGATCTAGCCTGATACCAATAAACAAGAATGTCTTCCTTTGTTTTTGGTTGTGTTCATGAGATACAGGGTCTACTACGAGATACCGGGAGTCGGAAACGGTGTTACCCAACATGAGACTAAACGCGCCTATCGCAAGCTTGCCCGGGAAACGCATCCGGACGTAATTGTTTTGCGTGACTCGGACAGGCACTCCAAGGGGCTGCTTGGGGCTTGTGAGGCGCTACGCGAGCTCAGGCGTTTGCAAGGCCAGGTGCGCGCATTGCGATTGAGGCACCGATATGACGCCTAAAACAATCATCTGCCCACTACCTCTGGCTTACACAGATGAGAAGATCATTAGCGTTGTGTCGCTAAGTCAGTTTTGTAGTGCACATTTGGTCGTTCCTCTCATCGGTCTTTCACCGGCCGCCGCGCTCGCGATTGAAGAGAGCGAAAGCGACGGATGGCTGCAGGAGCTGCAGGATTCGCGCAGCAGAGCGACCAGCCGCGCCCGCTTCCTGCAGGACTGGCTCGCCGACATGGGCGTTTCGGCATCAGTGCATGCGTTTGTCTGTGAGCTTCATGAGATTTCGCAACTGACCGGCAGGTATGCGCGCTATGCCGACATATCGGTCGCTAGCGCAAGTTTTCGGAGCCGGGGTGACCTTCGCGATGCGACGTTGGCAGGCTTGCTGTTTGGTTCAGGTCGGCCTGTACTGGTGGAGCCCGCATCGGAAGAGGATGGCGAGCTAAGCCTGACGCCTGAAGTGGTGATGATCGCCTGGAATGACAGTCTTCATGCCAGTCGTGCCGTATCCCAATCGCTTGACCTCCTAATACAAGCCCGCTCAGTCCATATAGCCTGTGTGAGTCAGCGACAAACCCCGATGGGCCCCGGTCAAATGCAAGGGGCTCAGCTGGCGAGGTTTCTTGAGCGGCACGGGGTAGATGTTTCTGTATCTGAGTTACCACGTATCAGTGCAGACGTTGATCGCTTGCTGGTTTCGCACGTGCAAGCGATTGGTGCTGGTTTAGTCGTGATGGGCGCGTATGGCCACACGCCGTTTAGAGAGCGGATTCTTGGTGGCACTACGATTGGCGTGTTGAATCATTGCCCTGTTCCTGTTCTTATGGCCCACTAGCTAATCGCGTGGTCTTGTTGCTTAAGTCTGTCAACTCTTCCCGACCGTTGAAAATGGCCATGTTCCCATTGGTCAGCCCCGAATCTTGCCAGCAGCCGACACCCTGTGGGCAATTGGTTTAGTCTGGGTTGCTTGCTTTATGATTCTGTGTGCAACGGCGAGCTAACGGTGAGGCTCGCAAGCGAACCAGGAGGGAGAAGCAAGTTCAACGTGATCATGGTGCCGGTCGACCTGACTCACACTGATAGTCTTACGAAGTCAATTAAGGTTGCCTGTGATGTGGCCAAGATTTATTCGGCCTCGTTGTATTTTGTTAGCGTGACAGGCACGGGGCCGAGTTCTGTTGCCCGCAATCCTGAAGAATTTGCCGGAAATCTGCAATCGTTCGCATCTGAATGGGCTCGGAAATCTGGGATTCAGATCAAGACGAAATCTATTGTTAGCAATGATGTAGCCGCTGAACTCGACTCCAGCCTTCGCCAAGCCGCTGAAGCATTGGACGCCGATTTAGTGATTGCCGGTTCTCACGTTCCGGGGTTTGCAGATCATCTGGTGCGCTCGCATGGCGGAGCGATTGCTACTTTCGCCAAGGTTTCTGTGATGGTGATCCGCTAGTCTCCTCATTGATCGAGCCGGACCGCAGCATCTGTCAGTGGATTCCCCTCGTTTGAGACGGTCTTTCGACCGACAATCTTAAGGTCAATCGTGCTTGCTCTATGATCCGGAGCAACAATCACGACGACTCTGACTTCACGAACGGTATGCCTCTCCCTGACACTAAGCCAGCTGCCCTGATAGCCGTCAGGCAGTTATGTATGTCTTATCCGCTGGCCGGGCGCCAAGTGGACGTTCTACGCAATGTCGATCTCGATATCGCCGCAGGCACGCGGGTTGCCATCGCAGGCCCATCGGGCTCGGGTAAGACGTCGCTCCTGTTGCTGCTTTCTGGATTGGAGCGACCCGGCAGTGGCACGATCGAGGTAGATGGGTTGGAGCTGACAACCCAGGACGCGGACGCGCTGGCTGACCTTCGGCGCGATCGGGTGGGCATTGTTTTTCAGAGTTTTCATTTGCTGCCCAGTCTGAGCGCACTGGACAATGTGGCGGTACCGCTTCAGATGGCTGGGCAGGGTGATGCCCGGGCTCGTGCACAAGACATGCTCAATCGAGTGGGCTTGAGTGAGCGAATCCGTCACTATCCAAGCCAACTGTCTGGCGGTGAGCAGCAACGCGTTGCGATTGCGCGCGCCCTGGTTCATCAGCCAAAACTCCTGCTTGCCGATGAGCCAACTGGCAATCTTGATGACCAATCGGCGCAGGCGGTTCGTGACTTATTGTTTGAATTGAACCGCGAGTTTGGCTCCACACTGGTTCTGGTGACACATGATTTAGACTTCGCAGCCCAATGTGATCGGGTATTGCGTTTACATGATGGGCAACTCCATGAGGCTTAGCGGTTGCCAGACTTGTTTGCCTATTCCAGGCAAGCCACTATGACCCGATTCCTTTTTAGTCTGGCCTGGCGTGACCTCAAAGCCAGTGGTCGCCACCTCTGGATTTTCGTCGCCTGTTTGGTGTTGGGCGTATCCCTCGTGGCGGCTGGCGGTGGCTTATTCTCGCAGGTGTCCAACGCGTTACGCGATGATGCGCGCATGCTGTTTGGTGGAGATGCCGAGATCGAAGCAGCGCAACCGCTTGCACCTGATGTCCTTACCTGGATTCAGGCACCCGGTCAAGGCAATGCCGTTGTCTCGCGAGTCGTTGAGTTGCGGACCATGATGCTTAACGCTCAAGGGCGCGCACAACTCGTTGAGTTGCAGAGTACCGATGATGCATACCCCTTGTACGGGCGGGTAGAGCTGAATCCGGCTGACACACTAACGGATGCTCTAGCCCGCCGTGATGGCACCTGGGGGGTAGCGATTGATGCGGCACTAGCCCAACGTATGCAGCTTGAGATTGGCGAGGTCGTCACAATCGGGGATCTCGATCTCGTAGTTCGCGCGCAGGTAACACGTCAGCCTGATCGCAGCCTGCGGGCTAATTGGCGGGGGGCGCCGGTTCTGATTGCTGAGCAGGCCCTGCAGGCGAGCGGTTTGGTACAGCCTGGCAGCAGGGTTGAGTATCGCTATCGCGTGCGGACAGATCAAACGCCGAGTGCGTGGCGTGCAGCCTTCATCGAGTCGTTTCCTGCGCTCACCGTGGAGGTGGATACGTTTGATGAGCGCAGTGAGCGTATTGCTGAGGTGTTGGGGCAGATTGGTTCGGGGCTCATGCTCATTGGCTTTTCGGCGCTATTCATTGGCGGGCTTGGCGTGTTCAATAGCGTGCAATCGTTTCTGCAGCATAAGCTTGCGTCTCTCGCTACCCTGCGTGCGCTGGGTTTGCGCGATGGCCGTCTCGCCGCGATGGTACTCATTCAAATTGTTCTGCTTGCTTTGATGGCGAGCGCCGCTGGCGTTCTGTTGGGTGTTGCGATGGCCGTTGCGGGCGCTTCGATAACGGCTGAGCAACTGCCCGTGCGGGTGCTACTTGAAAGCCTATGGCAGCCAGCAGTGGTTGCGCTTGTCTTCGGCGTATTAACAGCTGTCGTGTTCGCATTGCCTGCCCTGGGACGAGCCTTGTCTGTTACGCCAGCCGCACTGTTTCGCGGCACGCTGGATCTGCCCACGGGCGTTCCTCGACAGGCCTGGCTTGGGGCAAGCATATTGGCGGTCATCGCCCTTGCTCTACTGGTGGCCGTGTTGCCGGATGCTCGATTCGGATTGGCATTCATCGGCGCAAGTATTGCATTGGTTGTCTTGCTGGATCTCTTAACAAAAGGGCTTCGCAAGGTGGCGCACGTCCTTCAAAGCAAATTTGAATCACGAATCTCGCTTTCCATGCAGTTGGCGCTCGCCAGTTTGCAGCAACCCGGCTCGCCCCTACGGCCTGCGCTGATCTCGCTCGGCTCGGCGTTAACGCTGTTGGTTGCGAGTACGCTGGTCGTGGCAACCCTGCTGAGGACAGTCAACGATACCGTGCCCGCGAATGCGCCGGCGCTGGTGTTCTACGACGTCCAGACCGAGCAAATTCCAGTGCTTCAAGAAACCCTGGAAAAGAGTCCGGGCCTTACCGATGTGCAGACTGCTCCCTTTGTTCTGGGCAGGCTTATTGCCGTGAACAATGAGTCACTGAGCGAAAGTGATGATGATCAGAAAGTCCTTGAGGCTCGCGACGAACACAAACTGAGCAATCGCGCGGGGAACTTCGATGACGTGGTGATTGATCGGGGCCAGTGGTGGCCGATTGATCACAATGGCGAACCGATGGTCGCGATGGAAGACCGAGAGGCTGACCAGTTAGGCTTGAGAGTAGGGGATTCACTTCGCTTTGAAATTATGGGTGGATTTGTCGAGGCGAAGTTGAGTGCCATCTATAGCCAGCGCCGAATGCAGTCACGACTATGGCTGGAGGCAATCTTTAGCGATGGTGTGCTGGAACCATTCATCACCCGGCATGTGGGCGCAGCCTTTTTGCCAGCGAATGAAACACTCGCCGCACAAGATCGACTGGCTGCCGTTGCGCCCAACATTGCGACGGTCAGGACGGAGTCGATTCTCCGCGAGACTCGCTCTCTCATGGCAAGCGCCAGCGGCGGACTGTCTGTTGTGGCGCTGGTTTGTCTATTGGCAAGCCTTTTGGTGCTTGGCAGCGTCATTGCCGCAAGCCGGACTCGTCAAGTCTATGACGCGACCATCATGCATGCATTAGGAGCCCGCCATGCCGTGTTGCGGGCCGTGCTGGTATGGGAGTATTTGATCCTGGCGACCGTGACAGCCTTGTTTGCCATTATTGCCGGCAGTGCGCTGGCAACGGGTTTGTTACGTTGGCGCCTTGAGATCGACCCTACTGGCCTGTTCTGGAGTGGGGCGACGACGGCTGTCGCGGTGAGTTCGATTAGTCTGGGGCTGGGCGCGTACTATTTGCTAAAGCAAATGCAGCTTAACCCTGCCTCGCTGCTTCGCGGTGGCGGCTAGCGCAGTTCTGAATATCCTGATCGAGACCAATTGACAGATGTTAGGCATCCCACATGCAGCTCAAGACTTTCACCATGCCTACGTCCGAAACAATTGCCAAGGCGATGAAGGGCCCGTTTATGAAAGTCTTGCGCAGGCCTCAGAAGCGAATCGCGGAAGCAACTGCTATATCCTGAGTTCGCTAACTGATCCAACCTGGCTGGTCGTATGCGGTAAGAGTCCCTCCGGGTTTGATGAAGACCGACTTGACGACTGGTTCCGGGATGTCAAAGTAAAGGGCAGAATCGATCGAAATCAATGCCGTTCGATTTAGTTTTGATTTTGCTGATCAATGTGTTGAATTCACCCGCAATAAGTTCAGTTTGCGGGCCTTTCACGCACTCTTGGGAGTCACAGAGTTCGTTTGGATAAGGCCTTTTGACATGGGCATATTGGCGGCTTGCCTACTGGCTTAACAAGCACTCCGTGCAATACTAGCGCTTATGACGAATGGTTCACCGAAGATCGTAATTGTCGGGGCGGGCATTGCCGGTGTGGCCGCGGCGTATTTCCTGTCGGTCGAACATGGCTGCCGCGATGTCGTGCTGCTCGAAGCTGACAATCCGCTGTCTCTCACGTCGGACAAATCCACTGAAGCTTATCGCAACTGGTGGCCAGGTCCGGACAGTGCGATGACCGCGTACATGAATCGTAGTATCGATCTGATGGAAGGGTTGGCGCAAGCAACCGGTAACCGGATCAACCTGAGTCGCAACGGCTATTTATTCGCCAGTGCTGATGCAGGCAAGACTGACTGGTTAGTTGAAATGTCTCGTTTGGCTGAACAGCATGGCGCCGGGCCGGTGCGGGTGCACGATAGCGACGATAGCGAGTACGTACCGAAAAGCTCGATCGACTCATTGCTCACAGGCGCCGACATTATTACCGACCCCGGGCTGATCGCCCGACACTTCCCGTATCTGAACCCAGAGACCAAAGTCCTCGCGCACGCCCGGCGCGCCGGCTGGGTTGATGCCCAGCAGTTGGGTATGATAATGCTTGAGTTGGCGCGAGAGCGAGGCGCCACGTTTATGCGTGCCCGGGTTGTAGATATTCACACTACAAACAATCAGGTGAGTGGGGTGATTGTTGAGCAAGAAGGGCAGCGTCAGTTGTTACCCGCAGACCAGTTGGTGATCGCCGCGGGACCGATGCTCAAAGAGGTGGTTGCGTTATTGGGCATTGAGATGCCCGTGGTTGCGGAGCGCCATTTAAAGATCAGCCTGCCCGACGGTCGCGGTGTGATTCCGAGCGATGCGCCGATGCTGATTTGGCTCGACGATCAACACCTACCCTGGACCGACGATGAACGCGCGGCGCTGACCGCTGACGGCACGGCCAACTGGTTGCTCGACAAGTTTCCTGGCGGGGTGCATTGCCGCCCAATCGGCGGCGGCTCCAGCAAGACCATACTCGGGCTGTATACCTACGATGGCAAACCCGAACCGGTCGTCTTCCCGCTACGAGAAGAGCCGCACTACGCCGAGATTGTCTTGCGCGGCCTGTCCACGATGGTGCCGGCCTTACGAGAATATGTTGAGAAGGGTGCTCGCCCATATCTGGATGGTGGCTACTATGTTCGAACCCGTGAGAACCGTCCGCTGATCGGGCCTTTACCTGTACAAGGAGCATTTGTCTCAGGCGCCTATTCTGGGTTTGGCATCATGGCGTCGTGCGCCGGTGGCGACCTGATCGCCAAACACCTCACCGGATCGACACTACCCGACTATGCTCCTGCCTTCATGCTCTCGCGGTACACCGACCCCGACTACCTGGCCATGCTCGACAACTCGAGCGAAGACGGCCAGCTATAAAGATGCTAATACCCTATTAGGGCGTCGGTACCCATGTGTGGCGACCGAACGGTTGTAACCGGATAGGACCGGTACCACCACGCGTAAGTTGTCCGTTCAAAGGGCGTGCAACATCACTTTAGTTTGCGTCTTTGGGTAGGTTAATAGCGTCCGCTTCGGCCGAAATAACATAGGTAATGCCATTGTTTTGAATCGGCACCACACCGGGCGAAGTTGAACCGCCATCGACGTGGTCGGCCGACATCTTCGGTATCAATTACCGACCATATTTATATAGACACATAGCTATTTAACTATGTAATAATCGTCACATGGCTACTCATCTCGACCAGTCCAAAGCGCTTGCCAGTCATGCAAGGGTCTCAATTCTTAATTGGCTAAGAGCTCCCCAAGAGCACTTCGCTCACCAGGAGACGGGCGATCCAGCGGAGATCGGTGTCTGCGTTACGCTATTGACTGAGAAACTCAAGATGTCACAGCCGACGGTAAGTAGACATCTTGAACTACTGAAGCGAGCGAATTTCGTAACGACCAAAAGGATCGGCCGTTGGTCATTTTTCGCCCGGAATGAGAAGGGTATCGCCGCCTACAAGCATTGGCTCAATGAATCCCTTTGAGGCGCTTGACCGACAGCTTCTGCCGGGATTTCAACGCAGGGTTTTGGAAGTTGGAGGCAGTCGAGTGCTCGCGCTTACTGGCGGCAGCGGCCCGCCTTTACTAATGCTCCATGGTGACCCGCAAACACACCTGTGCTGGCATCGCATTGCCCCACACCTGGCTAGCCGCTTCACTGTCGTTCTGACAGACATTCGGGGCAGGGGGGAGACCCATCAACCACCCGTCTCCCCTGGTGGCTCACTGTATTCGAAACGTGCCATGGCGCTTGAGCAACTTGCCGCAATGAGAGTTCTGGGGTATCGGTCATTCGCACTCGTTTCACATGATCGCGGTGCCCGCATAGCGCGACGTTTGGCGCTAGATCATCCTGAGTGCGTTAAGAAGCTCGTTGTGATGGACATTATTCCAGCGGTGGACTTTTATGAGAGCGCGAATGCGGCAATTGCTCAGGACTATTTCTATTTTTTCTTCCTGACTCAACCTTATCCACTTCCCGAGTCGCTCATCGCTGGCAACGCGAAAGACTTCGTACAGCAGATTCTTTTGAGTCTTTCTTCGGGAAGAGAGATCTTCGACAAAGCAGCCTTTCAGCTTTACCTTGACGCTGCTGCGCGGCCAGAAGCGATTGTCGCCATGTGTGAGTGCTTTCGCGCCGGCGTCGGATTGGATCGAGATCACGACGAAATCGATCGTAGGACCGATCGCAAGATTATTTGTCCAACCCTGGTGCTGTGGGGCGAGCATGGTGTCATTGGCAAGCACTTTGATGTTCGTCGAGTGTGGAGCCGATGGTGCAAGGACGTGCGTTATGCACCAATGCCTTGCGGGCACTTTATTCCAGAAGAAGCACCAGAGGCAGCATTGGAAGAATTGATGAATTTTTTGTAGGGAGCCTTTGGCAAAAAGGAAATCTGATGGCAGACCATCTACCGTTCAACCTTGATCACATTACTGTCATTGCGCCCTCTCTATCAGATGGAGTCGCCCATGTCGAGAATCAGCTTGGTGTCGCTATTCCATATGGAGGTGAGCATCCACAAATGGGAACCCACAATCACCTGCTGAGGCTTGGGGACGATTGTTTTCTTGAAATCATTGCGGTTAATCCCCAAGCCCAAAAACCATCGAGACCTCGGTGGTTCGGTCTCGACACAGGTCACGGTATTTCATCGTCACTCGCGACCTGGGTACTGAAAACGCCTGATATTCAAGGCGATCTACTCGATTCGTACCAGATTTGCGGGCGGGCGATAGATATCACACGGGGTGACCTAAAGTGGAAAATTTCGGTCGCTGATGATGGCACGATGCCCATGAGTGGAGTATTCCCAAGCCTGATCCAGTGGCCAGCCGGACCGCACCCTGCCGCTAGCATGATTGACCTAGGCTGTGCACTACAGTCACTTGAGATTCTGCATCCCGAAGCGCAGGCTATTTCCAGTGCTGTGAAAGAGCGCTTTTCCGACCCTCGAGTTTCAATCATCGAAGCAGACCATAAAGGTCTATCGGCGACAATAGTGACACCAGCTGGATTGCGTGTTTTGAACTAACGGGCTGGATGTCGTTAGGTTTTGAAGCTCCGACATACTCCCCGTGACTTCTCTGGGTGATAGTGTTCGGCATTGACTGTAATGCGGCAAGCGAATGGGTCCTGCTACACCATGCCTCAAAGGCAAACTGCTCATTGCCAGATACCGGTGGTTAGCGCAGCTCGATCCAGCTCGGACCTTGGTCTGCCAACTGAAGCGACCTTTGAGTGAACCTGTGTATATAGATTGGCGCTACGTCGAGAAAGCTGAGAACTTCTTTTGCCATCTGATACAACGTTGCGCGTCACGCTCCTGATACACACGAATGGCTGATGGTAAATCGAGTTCAAACGTTTCTTCTCGATCCTCGCCTATGGCGGTCAAACGCATTGTGTACCAAGCCGTTACGCCGCCAGGAGGAACGATGTCAAACTTCGGAAAGACGGGATCCTGACCAGTTTCGTTTAGCCAGCAACCTGCAAGCATAGGATCAAGAGCCATGGCGCGTGCCAAACCTACCATGTCGACAGTACCTGCAGCTACCGCGTCAACGGCTTGAGCGCGAGTTTTGAAACCGCCCGTCAGCATCAGCGGTATATCGGTAACCTCTCTTGCGAGTCGAGCAAAGTCAAGAAAGTATGGCCCTTGACTCGTACCGTCAGAGCTTGATTTTGCTCCGGGGAAGTATGTGCCCCCGCTAATGTCAATTAAGTCGATCGAGGTTCTATCGAGAAGTCGGACAACTTCCAAAGCATCAAGTTCTGTCAACCCGCCGTCCAGTTGGTCTGTCGAATTTATCCTGATCCCGATTGGAAACGCCGGACCAACAGCACGCCGAACTTCACTGACTACTTCCAGGACCAAGCGGCATCGTGCGTGGATCGATCCGCCGTAGTCGTCAGATCGGTGGTTAAACAGAGGGGACAGGAATTGACTGAGTAAGAATCCGTGACCTGCATGAATATGGACACCGCTAAAGCCGATGGACTTTGCGTGAGATGCTGTTCTGGCAAACAGGCTAGGGAGCTCGTGTATCTCACCCGTGGACAAGCTAGTGCAATGAAGGCCCTCAAGGTCAAGTGCTGACGGTCCCTTTGGGCTGCTGATCGGCAAGTGCGAGAGGGCACCGGCATGACCAAGTTGCGCCCATAGATGAGCGCCCTCAATCCGTGCCCGACTGGTCAGCTGCTGGAGCAAGTCCTGATTCGAATGCACGCCGAGTACCAAATTTCCAGGCTTCTCAGGGAATCTGGGATCACCTTGTACTTCGCCGATGAAAGACACACCAACGCCGCCTTCTGCCCATCGTTCATATAGTCGGATCTGGGCTTGAGTAGGATTGCCTTCACCGTCGGCCAGTGAATCCGACATTGATGACTTAGCAAGTCGATTCTTTAGAGTGGCACCGCAGGGAAGCTGCAGGGTGCTGTGAAGATGATGAATTGTGTCTGGATCTCTCATAGCTGAGTCTATCGCGGACGGCCGGTTTTGACAGACAGGAGTGCTCTCGGAAAATGTCAGAAGTCAACCCGTCACGACTGTTCACCGACTTCGGTGTTTGGCCGTTTGGGCGAAATACACTCGAAACGCATGAGCTTTTTTTTGGACGATTGCTTGGCAGCGCGAAGCGATAGACAAACGACGCAATAACACCAACGAGAGTTCAGCTTTCTGAAATCGTCAAATTTGCTTCTACCGGGCGAACGCTGAAATCGCTTCGTCCAAAGCTGCCAGATAGTCGCCTTGCTTACGCCCGAATGCCTAGCGGGTCCTGAGCTACCGATTGCGATGGTTGGCGATATAAAGTGTATCCCGTGGGCTTACTGACTGCTATCTCCTATGACGGCTGCTGGTCATTAAGCACACCGGACCGCGTCCCTTAGGAAGGCGGCCCGGCGTCTGGTCGAGGAGGAACAGTTAACAGCTTGAACGTGTGGTTGTTGCGGACCCAGCCGCCCACGCGTTCTGGGGGCCGGAATACGCATCCGGCTGGCGGTGGCGTTGCCGGCTCAGGTCGTTTCGGCCTGATGGGCATCGCACGGTTATTGATAGGTGACGCCGGGCGCTAAAAAGGTTCAACGGGGCAGAGCATTGCCGTCACCCTTCAAGTGCCTGTCGCTCAGTCGGCCGTTCGCAGCAAGGCGCCGCCGTCGACCGGCAACGCAACCCCAGTGATAAATCCCGCCTCGTCTGAGGCCAGGAAAAGGCAGGCATGAGCGACGTCCCAGGCGGTGCCCATCTTGCGCCGCAGCGGAACCTTAGCGTCGCGTGCTGCGGCGATTTCCTCGCGCGGGCGTCCCCATTCGCGGGCTCGTGTGTCGACCGCCATGGGTGTGTCCATCAGTCCCGGCAACACGACATTGGCACGGATGCCCAGCTCGGCATACTGACGCGCGATCTGCTCGGTATAAGCGATCATCGCTGCCTTGCTCGCCTTGTAGGCGACGTAAGGGTAGGTGGCCGATAGCGCGGCGATCGACGAGATCGCCACGATGACCCCGTCGCGGCGCGCGCTCATCGCGGGCAATACATGCTTGACTGCCATCACGAAGCCGCGCAGATTGATCGCGTTGACATTGTCGAATGCTTCTTCCGTGATTTCGAGTGCGGAGCGGTCACCGCCCGCCAAGCTGACGCCGACGTTGTAGTGCAGCACGTCGATTTGGCCCCAGGCCGCGATCGTCGCATCCACTGCCGCCTTCAGGCTGGCGTCGGACCGCACGTCGGCCGCGATCGCGATCGCCTCGCCGCCCTCGGCCAGGATCAAGTCGACGGTCGCGCTTGCGGCGTCCAGAGTCAGGTCGACCGCCATCACGCGCGCTCCCTCGCGCGCATAGAGCAGCGCACTAGCACGACCGTTACCAGTACCTTCGCCGGGGCTCTGCCCAGCGCCGATCAGCAACACAGTCTTGTTTTTCATTCGCATGGCAGTGCCTCCGCTATCTCTAGTCTATGGGAAATCTCGATGTTCAAGTAGCTACCTGGGCGGGGCCACGTCTCTAGTGCCCCGGTTCTCCGTTCGTAATCACGTTGATCGACACAGGCAGCAGGTCGTGTTGCCGTTCAGTCCGCAGATCGCTGCAGCCTGACCACCGGTCGCCCGCAGGTCGTGATCAAGCCACTGAATCGCTACCTTCATCGCACTTCTCTCAGTCTCCGGTTCATGAACACGGCGGAGTAACCCTGCTCAGACCGGGAACGCATCATCGCCCAAAAGGGGTGCCATTATGCTCAAACCATTCACCCGATCAGCCTTCAATCATTCGAATTCGGCATCGGGCGAACACCAGCGCGCAAACCCTGTCCAGACAATTACGCTGTCAATCGCGATTGTGATGATGGTGGCAGCGTGTAGTGGCGGATCAGATGAAAGCACTGCGGATCAAGCAGGTGCAGCCACCGAACTCGCCCCCGAGGCGAGTGGCACTCTGCCTGCCGCGAATGACAAAATCGATATGACGGCGCCGCCGACCGATGCAAAGTCAACCGATCTGCCGGCCTTCGATGTGATCAGCAACGGCCGCACGCTTTACGTGTCCAACTCGGGCTCAAATTCCAATAGCGGCCTTGTTGAATCCGCACCAGTGCAATCGATACAAACGGCCGTTGACAGAGCGCTGCCGGGCGACACCGTGCTCGTCAGGCAAGGCACTTACTCCTATCCGCAGAATCCGGGTGGCGATGTGGTGGTGATGCGCAATTCGGGTAAACCCGACGCATGGATTTCTCTCAAGGCGTATCCAGGCGAAACGCCCGTGATTCAGACGGTCAACTGGTCAGCGATCAAGGTGCAGTCGTCGTACATACTCGTCGAAGGCTTCTCGATCATCGGCAATCGCGACAGCGTCACGTATGCGGCTGCTGCCGCGCAACAAAGCGACCTTAACAACCCGGCAATCAGCGGCATCGGCATTGCGGTAGGGGCGCCCTGGAACGCACCCACGCAAAATCCGCACCATGTGGTGATCCGCGGCAACAAGATCGAAAAGTGCCCCGGTAGCGGTATTGGCATCGTTCGATCCGACTATTTGCTGATAGAGAACAACATTGTCTCGGGGAACGCATGGTGGTCTCCGTATGGCAACAGCGGCATTTCGCTCTACCAGAACTACAACTCGGATCAGTCGACCGGGTACAAGGTGGTGGTTCGTGGCAACGTGGTCACCGACACGTACAACAAGTTTCCGTCTTTCTTTGCCCGCGTCATCAGCGACGGTAACGGCATCATCGTCGACGACGCACGCAACACCCAGAATTTTTCGGGCATTGTCGGCTCGCCCTACAAGGGTCGCACATTGATCGACAGCAATGTGGTCTACCGTAACGGCGGGCGCGGCATCAACATCTTCACCAGTGACCACGTCGACGTTGTCAATAACACCCTCTATCAGAACTCGCTGCAAAACGAAACGCCCGAGGGCGAGATATCGATGGTCTCAACGTCCGACATCAATCTGGTGAACAATATTCTCGTCCCGCTGTCATACCGACCTGCACTGACCCGCTGGAATGGATCTGATTCGACCGGTGCGGGCGCAGCGCACTTCATCGCAAATAATCTGGTGTGGGGCGGCACGGGATTCAATGGCAGTGAAGCGACCAACCTGATCGGTGTGAATCCGCAGTTCGTCGATGCCGCAAACAATGACTTCCGGCTTGCCGCCACGAGCCCGGCTATTGATGCAGCGCTTGGCAGGTTTAGTTTTGCCGGCGCAGTATTCGGCGCGCCGCGTCCGCTTGGCGAGGGGCCAGACATCGGAGCGCACGAAACGCCGTAGGAATCCGGGCGATTCGCATACCGCAAAACCCTAACATGAGGGCATGCCAGCGCGCCGGGCCTCCAGCTTCGATAAGCTTCGGATGGATTTGTCCGAGGTGAGCGGCAACCGATTCTCAGCTTCGAGCAATGCGACATCGCGCCAGCCATGTCCGACCCTCCGGCAGTATGCAGTGGCCACGCCGGCAATACCTGCCCCGAAAATCACGGTTTTCGGTGAACCTTTCGTCATAAGACGCCTTACTTCCAAGGCATGACGAGGTATTTCTCACCGGTCTTCATCGCGCGATAATCAGTAACGGCATTCTTGGTCAGCATCTCCTCGAGATTGACCCGCTTCTTGTAGTGGCTGGCAAAGGTCGTTGTCAGGTTCTTTAGTACACGCTCGCGCATCCGGCCCACAGTTTCCTTTCCGACCGATTGAAGGAAGGGGAACAGCAGCCAACCTGACAGGGTCCAGCCAAAGCCGTAACTCGGCGACAAGGTCGTCGGACCAAAATCTAGCCGTCCGTAGATAAACATCCGCTTTGGCTGGTTGGAGCCATAGCGCGAATACTCGGTCATCTTGCCAACCGCGACCTGCTCCATTGCCTTGAAGACACTATCGACCGATTGCCCCCCGCCAATAGGATCAAATCCGTAGAAGGCGTCAGTGTCGTCTATTGCGGACCGGAGTTGGTGCATGAAGTCGTCATCCGAAGAATTGACGATATGGGTGGAGCCAAGCTGCTCGAGCAGCTTGACCTGATCCTCTTTCCGCACAATGTTGACCAACGCTATGCCGTCTTCTTTGCAGATGCGAGTAAGCATTTGGCCCAGGTTGGATGCTCCGACCGTATGCACGATTGCGCTCTGCTTATCCAATTTCGCGTTTTCAGCGAATCCCAGCGCGGTCATGGGGTTGACGAAGGCGCTCGCCCCATCCTCGGCTGAATAATCGCCCAACGGCAGGCACATGGCGACGTCGACGATACAATACTGGCTGTAGGCATTGCCTGGTACACAGGCAACGCGCTGCCCCATCAGCGACTTGGCCATGTCGCTGTCACCTGTAGCGACGACCGTGCCCGCGCCTTCATTACCGGCCGGAAGTTTCTGCCCGTGACGCGCTTTGGATCCCGTGTTGAACGGCTCGGGCATGCTGGCGACGTATTTTCCGGGCGAGTATTCAGCGTTTTCGAGATCAGCCGCTCCAGTCAGAATGGCGAGATCCGACGGATTGATCGGCGCTGCTTCCATTTTCACTAGTACCTGATTGCCGGTTGGATCGGGAAAGGTCACGTCCTCGATTGCGACTGTGAGCGTGCCATCTTTTTCGAGCGTCGTGAATAACTGCTTGCCGGTGGTGCTCATGTCGGTATCTCCAGGTTTGTGTTGCATGAAAGTGGATCATAAGGCTGTTTCTTCACTTGACCCCGCACAATGCGCGACCCCACGCAGTGTACATATTGAGTCGCCTTGCATGATGTGCGTGACCGAGTGCGAACTGTCTACAATGACATCATGATCAAAGTGACGGTACTTAACGGCAGCATCGTCGTGGGGCGAACGAAGCATGTCGTGGTTTGAAGTCATCAGCGCCGTCATTCTGGGAGGCCTTTTCTGGTTTTGGGTCGACAGTACCCGTGTCCGCGAGATTGCCGTTGAGCGCGCCCGAAGACATTGTCATGTGAATGACGTGCAATTCCTTGACGCTACTGTCGCGCTCGCGAAACTCAGTCCGGCACGCAACGAAGATGGACGCCTGGCACTCGAACGCACCTACCGGTTTGAGTACAGCGACACTGGTAATAATCGAAAGCTAGGCAGCATCATCATGCTTGGCCAGGTGGTTTTGTTCCTGGATATCACGCCGTGATTGACTGGTACCGAGATCGGTGCGTCCATGAGTCGTTAAGAAAACTTCAGAGGCGGATGAGACAATATGCCCTTACCAAGTTGAGCCCTGATTTGAGCTTCGATATATGACCGATTCACATAAAGCGTTTTGTTGGCAATCCCTGACCGAAATTGGCAGCCTGATTCAGGCGCGAGAGATGACCTCCATGGCGGTTACCGAGGCAGTGCTCGTTCGTATCGATCGACTCGAGCCACGCCTGCACAGTTACGCGACCGTGACCGCCAACCTGGCACGAACTCAGGCCGAACAGGCCGACCGGGAAATTGCCGCGGGTCAGATTCGTGGCCCCTTGCATGGCGTGCCGATTGCACTCAAAGATTTGTGCGATACACAGGGTATTGTGACGAGCGGCGGCATGCCCTTGAATCGCAATCGTATTCCCAAACGAGACGCCACCGTTGTTGAACGTTTGCGTCTGGCCGGTGCCGTGCTGTTAGGTAAATTGCAGATGACCGAAGGCGCGTTCTCGGCCCACCATCCTGAGATCATCGCCCCAGTCAACCCATGGGGCGAGGAGTATTGGTCTGGTGTTTCCTCCAGCGGCTCAGGCGTTGCGACCGCCGCCGGCCTTTGCTATGGCTCACTGGGCTCCGATACCCTCGGGTCGATTCGTTTCCCGTCCACCGTCAATGGCCTGACGGGTTTAAAGCCTACGTTTGGTCGGGTGAGTGTTGCCGGCGTTTTACCGCTGGCGCCTTCTATGGACCATGTCGGACCCATGACGCGTTGCGCCGCTGATGCTGCTGCGATGCTGATGGCGATTGCTGGCGCTGATCCGGCTGACCCGAGCGCAGCCAGTGAACCAGTGCCTGACTACATAGCCACGTTGAATCATGGCGTTAAAGGTCTTCGGATAGGCATTGATCGTGATTTGATCAATGCTTATGCTGAAAGCGATGTCGCAGCGGTCACCGAACAGGCGGGTGATGTGCTGACGGATCTTGGGGCGACGCTTGTTCCGGTGTCGTTGCCAGAAATGCGCGGTATAGCAGCCGATGCGTTAAATCTAACCAAAGCTGAGTTGGCCAACGTTCATGCGAGTCCTTTTGATCAGCACAGAGCCCAATACGGCCCAGTACTGACCGGCCTGATTGAGGGCGGGCAACAGATCAATGCCGCAATGGTCGCCCAAATTCGTGAACGACGAGAAGTGTTTGTCGCTGAGGTTTCTGATGTGTTTAAGCAAGTTGATCTTTTCATCCTGCCGGCGATGAATGTTGCTGCGCCGACCATCGCAGACCTGGACAAGCAGAACACTGACCTGGAGGCCCGCCTGGCACGAATGATCTTTACCTCTCCAATCAACATGAGCCGCCACCCATCGTTGACCCTGCCGGGCGGCAAAACCCAGCGTGGTGTACCAATCGGCTTTCAACTGATTGGCCCGCATTTTGCAGAGGCAAGCGTGTTAATGGCAGGTCATGCGTACCAACAGGCCACGCAGTGGCATCTGCGACGACCATTGGATTGATCTCGTCCGCCCGGCGAAGTGTTGTCATTCATGAACACTGCTTGTCCCGTAGTTTTGCCGCTGTTTTATCGAAGTGGCTGGACGAATCTCCCCATGTTCACCCTTGCGGCTTCGATAAGCGGCATAGTTTGTGCAACATCCACCCGCGCCAATTGCCTGCGTCCCGATTTCCAGCTGCATGTATTCCCTGTCAAACGCCAGGTGTCGAAGAACAAAAAATCGGGCAGCGTGAGCAAACAATCGGTTAATGAACTGACGAGTCATTGACCGTTATATGGTGCAGTTGGCTGACTATTCGTACTTCAACAGGTGGGCCTTGCCGTCAGCGTCCACAGGAGAAATCGGGGTCACGATTACGTCGCAGCTGCCTTTGAAAAGCAACCATTTGCAGAGCGGAGTGTTAGCGGGATGACGCATGAAATGCAAAAGGGTCGACTTTGGTTCCCAAAAGGAACATCTTTACTACTCTGCATGATGGCTGACATTTAGTCAGAGCAGAGAATCATAGGTTGCTAGGTCAAAGAGCGTTTTCCGCTTGGACAGAGACTACTGGTGTCTAATAGATGTGGAACCCCTTGGTCGACTGAGTCTGACGAAATAATGTGACAACACCGGGCGTGCCCATCGACCGTGTCGTTGATTGCATACACAACGATGATCTTCCCCTTGACTCATGTCAGGGGAGCCGCCCCACGTGTTAAGCGATGGGACGAGGAGCCTCACACGCTCGCATGGAGAGACGGTTGCGTCGAACAGTCCAATCCATTCGGGAGCGCCGCTGCTGTATATCGCTTATCCTAGTCAGTCTCGTGAACGCAATTCGAGCGCACCCGAGGCGTCAACCAGGGCGTGTAGATAACCCGAATTACGCATCCCAATTCGGCTAACCTACCGCTCGAGCCAACTTCGCACAGCGTCATCCACTTCTTAGGAGAAACCATGTCCTTGGTCGCCGTATTCGATACCAGCAAGGGGACGATTCGTCTCGACTTGTACGCAGATGAGACTCCCGTCACCGTCGCTAATTTTGTCAATCTCGCTCAGCGCGGATTCTACAATGGACTCAAATTCCACCGCGTTATCCCGAATTTCATGATTCAAGGTGGCTGCCCGCTCGGCAATGGTACCGGCGGGCCCGGCTATCAGTTTGCCGATGAATTCGTGCAAACATTGCGCCACGATGCGCCGGGCAAATTCTCCATGGCGAACGCTGGCCCAGGCACCAACGGATCGCAGTTCTTCATCACCCATGTACCGACCCCGCATCTCGATGGTGCGCATACGGTCTTCGGGGCTGTTCAAACTGATGACGATCAAGCAGTGGTGAACGCGATTGCTATGGGTGACCAGATCAACTCGGTGAGCATTGAAGGCGACGCCGCGGCCCTGTTGGCATCCGTGTCTGAAGTCGCACAGTGGAATGCCAAGTTAGACGGCTAAGTGTGCCGTCGAGAGCCTCGTGGTGCGGCCCGTGCAATCAACACGGGCCTATATATGGAGCGCGCTGCCCAGGTGCTACGGCACGGTGCTTGCCGCAGCGTACTGGTAATCGGCAAACGGCCAGTCGGTGCAGCTGGCGAGCTGGTAGTACAGTCACATCTGGTGTTAAACGAAGTAGAGATGTCCGGCTTTTGCTACTAAGAGTGCAGCTTTCACTGGATATAGCCAAAAACAAGCGGTGTGAACTAATAATTGAGCCGCCGGTCTTGAAAAAGCTGTCGTTCGCTTTCTCTGCGGGAACCGCTGCATGCGACCCACTGCGTACATTCAAACACTCGGGCACGGAAGGCTCGTTGACGTTACCGCTCCTCGAGCTCTGGCGCTACCGTGATAATCTGGGTTGGCATGACCCACTTACATTGGAGCGCACTGCGTTGCACGTCGGTTGCCCCTACACCGAGCAACTACGCCATTTTGTGGCGCTTATTCATGGACTGGAAGCGCCGGTATGTTCGGCTGACGATGGTTTGCGCACGCTGGAGGCTGCGCTAGCAGTAACACAGGCGGCCGCTCAAGGAACAGCAGTAACGCTGCAGACCCAAACGCATTGATACTTGGCTCAAATTTGTCGCTTTCCGAAGAACAGGACGATGCACCTTGACGAGTTTGGTTGCATAGCGAGGTTTCGAAGCAATGCGGCCAATTGCAAAGTGTCAACTTCACTCTCTGCACATACGAAGTGGCATCCTTAGTCTTTTCTACGACTAGCGCAGTGACGCGCTGCTGCATACGCAAACGCCATACCTGGTCCAAGTGTCACGCCTGGTGCCGGATATTGGCCACCCATCATCGATTGCATGTCATTGCCACACGCATAAAGCCCCGCGATGGCTTGCCCATTGGCGTCGAGCAATCGGGCATGGGTATCGGTTAGCAAGCCACGGCTTGTGCCCAAATCGGCTGGCGACACCTCGACTGCGTAAAACGGCGCTGTGCTTATCGGGCCCAGACAGGGGTTGGGCATGTTGTTCATGCCATCGCCGTTTTGACGGCTCAGGGCGTCGCCACCCTTGCCAAAGTCCTCGTCTACACCGGTGTCCGCATAGCGGTTCATGCGCTGAGCACTGTCGAGCAAACCCACGGGATCGATATCGATCGCAGCAGCAAGCTCAATCAAGGTTTTAGCGCGAGAAACACAGCCGTTGGCTAGTGCGGCACGTAGCCCGGCGCCACCTGGCCGTATAACTCCCAGGCCATAGCAGCGCAAAAACGTGGCATCGCAAATCAGCCAGCAAGGGACCGCGCCGCTGGCGTACTGGGCTCGGGCAAATTGGTGATAGCTCGCCCCTTCATTTGTGAACCGTCTGCCTCTTCGGTCAACAGCGATCAGCCCGGGCTTGGCCCGGTCCATGATGATGTGCGGGAATACGCCTTCAGAGCCATCGGCTCGCAACACGCGTGACGATGGAAACCACCAGGCATTGTCTTCGCGAGAGGCGCCCAACTGTGCGCCAAGCGACATGGCGAGTGCCTGACTCGATCCGTTTGCTCCCTCATACGCGGCAGTCACTTGTGGTGTCGGTTCGGGCAGATGCTCCGCGCGAGCTTCCCGATTGCCCGAAAAACCACCGCCTGCAAAGACGATGCCGTGCGTTGCCGTGATGGTAGAGATTGTCCCTGCATAAGCAAGTCGCAACTGATGCCCGTGGTCGCCAACAGACCGCACCGATTGAATGTCGGTATTGAGTGTGAGGGCCACGCCTTTCAAGAGGCATTCCTGTAGCAGGCTTGCACATAAAGCGTTGCCCATCGTAAGCCTTGTGCCGCGTGAGAACCGGATGCGGTCGCGCAGGTAGCGTGCGCCCAGTTGAATTGCATGGCGAAAGCCCGCGCGGGTCTTCCGTGCTTGTAAGAGCAAATCGATGTCGGCCTTGCTGACCATCATGCCGCCAAACACCATGAACTCGGCGATTGTTGGACGTAGCAGATCAAATGTCTGACCAAGTTGGCGGCCATCAAAAATTTCGGGCTCAACTGGGCGGCCACCTGATCGGGCGCCCGGCAGCTCTGGATGGTAATCAGCATGTCGCGGGCAAGCCTTAAAGCGCACAGCCGTGTGTTGTTGCAGAAATTCGAGCATCGCTGGACCGAGCTCGAAGAACGCTTCACGCATCTCACCCGGACTGCGTTCACCGATCAGATGATCAAGATAGACTCGGGCCGCTTGAATGTCCTCAGTCGCGTCATCAGCAGTCATGAACCGATTGCCCGGAATCCATAACGTCCCCGCAGCGCGCGCTGACGTGCCACCGATCTGGGCAGATTTTTCAATTAAGGCGACGCGCAAACCACTGCACGCTCCAACCAGGGCCGCCGTCATGCCGGCGGCGCCGGTCCCAATGACAACGAGATCGTATTCGCTGGCGAGGTTTGCCGGAGAGGGGTTCATCGCCGTGATGTCAGGTCTTTCGACTGGCGTTGGCCATCCAGTCCAACGCATGCAAATAGCCGTCAGTGCCGAGTCCGGCAATCACAGCGGTGACAACGGCACTCATTAGCGAGCGGTGATAGACAGCCTCACGGGCATGCACATTAGAAATGTGCAATTCGATCTTAGGGCCGTTGAACATTTTCAAAGCATCCATCACTGGCACCGATTGAAACGACAATCCAGCCGGATTGATAATCAGACCATGGCCGTTGTCGATCGCATCGTGAATACTCTCAACTAATTCTCCTTCAAAATTAGTCTGACGAAAATCGACCATCAGATTCAGTTCGCCGGCTCGTTGCTCGCAGCGTTGTTTGACGTCGTCCAGCGTTTCACTGCCATAGACGGCGGGCTCACGGGTGCCAAGCCGGTTTAAATTCGTGCCATTGAGAATGAAGATAGTGTTTGCCATTGGCGCCCTCTTGGTGACTGGGTTTGCAGCATTCTGCCTGATTGGGTAGAAACCGAATAAAATAGTGCATTCCAACTGTACGGACTGCGCTGCGAAGCGCGTCCTAGTAACTGCGATGGTAATTTCAGAAAATATTCCACCTGTCGAGCCAGACACTTCGCCCAAACTGTCGCAACTTGCTCTGAACCTGATTACCGTAGGAACAGACCATCACTTCGAACAAGTGCTGGATGCATGCGTGGCGCACGGGATTCGAATCGTGTCGCCATGGCGGAGTCACTATGCAGAGATTGGAGTTAACCAAGCGGCAGCGCTATTGCGGGAACGCTCGTTGAGCGTGAGCACCGTATGCCGGATGAGTGAGTTCGGCGCGGCTGATTCAGAAACCGCCTGGCAGAGCGCAATAACTGAAGCGCATCAGGTGATTGGAGAAGCCGCCACTTTGCGCGCGGCGAGCATTACTGTTATTGGTGGCGGATTGCCGATTGGTGGGGGTAGCCTGACTGAGGCCCGTAACCGTATTGAGCGTGGCCTTGAACAAGTGTTACCGTCGGCCAGAGCCGCTGGGGTTAACTTGGCCATCGAGGCTCTGCATCCGATGGTGGCCGCCGAACGCGGTGGCATCAACACGATCGCCCAGGCCGTCGCGATGGCCAAAGGCCTTGGCGAGGGAGCCGGTGTGATGATTGACGCCTACAACACCTGGTGGGACCCGGCACTGTCGGATTCGATCGCAGATGCCAAAGGCTGGATTTCGGGTTATCAGATGTCAGATTGGCTTGTACCCACCACCGACATGGCGTTTGACCGGGGCATGCCGGGCGAGGGCGTGATTGATTTGCCTGCGATACGCTCCATGGTGCAAGAGGCTGGTTTCCAAGGGCCTTATGAGGTAGAGGTACTTTCGGCCCGCTGGTCCGCTCAACCACTCGACACCGTGCTGGAGGCAGTCACTGCCAGTTTCCTAAAAAACTGAAAGTCGCGTATGCGCTCAATCTCTCTGAGTTACCTCTTGCTTTTGAGTCAAGTTTTAGTCTGATGTCTTTCCGCAGCCCGGCATTCTTGTGGCCCGAATTCAAATTGGTCATACAACGACCTATCACTACCGTGACCTAGTCAGCCTGAGTCCTGACGTTACCCCCATTAAGGTAGCTATGTGAAAACAGAATTTCGTGTCTGATTGTCGCCATCGACAAAATTCCGACCGGCAGCTCCTGGCCCTTCGCTGACGGCCATTTACACTTTCTGAATGGCCGGTTTCGGGAAGCATTTTTACGAATCGATATCAATCGGCACTTCCAGATAGAGGTGGAGCTGTAGCCTTTCTCTTTATTGCTCCGGATAACGACGTCTCACTTCCCGCACTGAGCTAGCAACGAGTTGCCGCAAGATGGGTAACTCAATATCTGCAAGGCGACGGATCTTCAGGCACGCTTTGCCCATTTTGTGTCTACCCAGTTTGCTCAGTAACCCAGGATGATCCGGCGCGCTCGCCATTAAGTAAATGCTGATATCGCGGGCGCCGGACGCAAAGCCGGTTAAGCACCAATCCCCTTCGCGACCACTGTCATACCGGTAGTGGTACGAATCAAAACCGACAATCTTTTCGCCCCACATTTTGGCTGGGCTGTTTGTGACTGACTGCATGAGTTCTTTGAGTGCTGAGCAGTCTGCTCGCCGATCACTGGGTTCGATCGATGCGATGTGCTGATTGACGCTCTTGCTAGTTGCGGCGGTTTTGTTGGCCATGGTGTTGTCCGCTGGCGGGAGTTTGCGACTTCATCAAGTCTACTCGCGACGCCGATACCGGTGAAGCCTGCGCAGAGCGCAGCCCCGGGCAATTCGTGATCGCCCAGGGCTTTGAACCACTCGTTTCGGCATGGCAGGCTCAACGCCTACTGAGCACTCGGAGCATTTGGTAGTTTGCTCAGAAATTCTGATAGTTCATCAGCATAGTAGGCTGCGTTGTAAGTCGTACCGTGCCCTGTGGTCTCATCGTCTTCAGGCACGATGTAAACCGACCCATCAGGAATTTTGGCCATACCCTTCTTGAGCATGGGTAACTCAACCGGGTTGCGCTCGTCGTCCTGGCTCAGCAAAAGCAAGACTTTCGCCTTGATGCTTTCCAGCTTTGGCGACGGATCGAAGTTTCGTGATGCATTCCACATGTACATGATGTCATTCGCATCACCGACTTTCTGCTTGGCCTTCTTCTCGTCAACCAGTGCGTCGGCCATTTCGCGGGTGGCGCCCAGGCGCTGTAGCCGAAGGTTGCCATTGCTTGTTGCCAATCCAAACCAGGCGCTCATATAGCGGAGCATAGGCGGTTGCTCGTCGTAGTTGCCGCCTTTCCAGGCCGGATCATCTCGGACGGCGTCAATGACCATGCGACGCATCATCCAGTTACGGCCCGCCATGGGGCCAGGCAGTGAGGCAATAGGCACGCCACCATCCATAAACTCGGGGTACTCGGTGAGCCAGGTCCAGGTCAGCATGCCGCCCATCGAAAAGCCAATTTTCAAATGTAGCCGATCAATGCCGAGATGGTCGGTTAGCAGCATCTTTTGAGCATTCACCATATCCATCAGGGTTTGCTCGGGGAACTTCGTTCGCATGCCATCGGAAGGCTTGGAGCTGTTGCCAGCGCCAATGGCATCAACCAGGATCAAAAAGTATTTGCTTGCATCCAGCGGTTGACCAGGCCCATACAAATTGCCCGCAAATTTCTCGCCCAGCATGGACTTTGCAGACCCGGTGGTTCCGTGAGTAATCAGGACAGGTGCTCCGGAAGGGTCTCCAATCGTCATGTAGGCAACATTCATCTCGGGCAGTACGTCGCCCGATTCGAACTTGAAGTCCTTAATCACAAAATTGCCGGGTTTGGGCTCCGGAAACACTGCAAACGCCGATGACGAAACGGCCAATGCACACGCAGCTACCACGCTCTTAGCAAAGCTCATATCACTCCTCCTATTAGTCGTGCCAACAAGCTAAGCGCTTATCCGGGAAGAAAGATCAATGACCCTATCTCGCTGTCAAAGCAAGGCGCAACAAAAGAGCGTGCCGAGGCGTACCAGCCACTTTGACGTTAGCGCACGGAGTAAGAAATTTCAAAAAGCAAACTTTAACGCTAACTGATTGCGAACAAATAGACGCTTATGCGCGAGTACCGACGATTCAAGTGTCTTCGATTGCATCGACGTTTATCGTCATTTCGGACGTTTCCACGAAGCCATAGCTCGTGAGAAAGGCGACATCCGCTGCGTCTCGACCATAGCCGAGCACAACGCGACCGCCCATCGGTTTTGCCTGAGTCGGATCGTAGGTATACCAGCGGCCATCAATGTACGCCTCGAACCAGGCGTGTAAGTCCATTGGTTTTAGATTGTGAAGGTAGCCCACCACCATTCGGCAAGGAATGAGCAGGCTACGGCATAAGGCCATCGCAACGTGAGCAAAGTCTCGGCATACACCTGCGCCTCGGTTAAGGGTGTCCAGCGCGTCGGTGCTGGCATCACTATGGCCGTATTCATAGATGATGTTTTGATGCACCCAGTCGCAAACAGCCTGGACCTGTGCGCTACCCGGTTGCGCATGGCCGGCAATGCTCATCGCTCGGTCATTCATGCGATCAACTGGGCAGTATCGGCTTGGCAGCAAAAACAAAATGACGGAGTCGGGCAGAAACGCCGGTGGTGTAAGCGACAGATTAGACGCGGTTGAAATTTCAGGTTCTGTCGTAACGATTGCTTCTACACCAATCAGTAACTGACCAGCCGGCATATCAAATCGCTGGCATAGGTTGCCGAATGGGTCGACGTACTCAGTCGTTGGTACCTTCGGTGAGAAGCGATAGGTTTCTTGCGAGAGCCATTGGGCACTGCCACTGCGGGGCCTTAGCATTGCAATACAGTGGCATGACTCTGGTGCAAACAGGCTAAGTTTGCACTGTACTTTCAGCGTGATCGTCATGGCTCTGCGTTGACCTCTAAGGATTAAGCGCGTAGAAAACAGCATATTGCGCCGGTTTGGTCGGCAGATGGCCGAGCACTATGCAGGCAGCTCGCAGAACTGATCGGCCTCCACCAAAACGCTAACCGGCGAATTCTTATGGCCGCCAACACTCCAGCTTGGCATCACCATTGAGTACAGACCGCCACCCCCGGCCACCAACATCAAGATCTGCGATGGTTTCTCAAACGCAGGGTAATGCGTTTTGGAAGAATCAATTCGGGTTGCCAGGCCAGGGCAGTAGTGCTGAAGCTGTTCAACCGACTGGTGTGTGAGTTCCCAAAGCCGGTGCGCTGCATCGGCCCGCGAAAGTCCGCCATCCACCAGGATTTGCGCGTGTTCGGGATTCAGCACGACAACGGCACTGCCCCCAGGCAATGCGGCGTTGTTAGTTGCCAGGTTGGCCAGGCCCGTTGCAAGTACAAAAAGTAATTTGTCGGCATTTTCTGGATCGTCAGTATTGCTGCTGTAGATCACAGAATGTGGCGCCTCGGCGCCAATGACGGTCACAACGCTATCTTGTGCCTCGTACCCCAGGTCAACATGCATGGGTGGCAGCGGCGAGTGTTCCTCATCTTCGCCAAGGCAATAGGTGAACTTGCCGGGATGACCAAGCAGCGCCATATCTGACGAGCCGGGACGACCACCACCGATATTAATCATGGCCAGTCTTAGAGCGCGCCCAATGGAAGCATTCGCACGATGACCCGGACCAAGCGCGCCGAAACCGCTCGCAATCGGGCCGCAGCTCAAGCGAGCGGGGCCATTGATCAAAATGAGCGGGGCAGTGCAATGGGTGGTGGCCTGCATCTCAGTCAAATCGAAAACCGGATCGAGCACAGCTTTGATGCTTGCCATTACCAGTGGCATGTAATCGGGCAGACAGCCGGCCATAACCGCTGCAACCGCCACCTTTTCTACGGTGGCAGTGCCATGCCCTGGACCCATCTGCCCGAGCACCATGTCAGACGCCAAGCCTGATGCCAAGACCATGCGGGCTACGCGCTCGGGCGTCGGAATGATAACGGGCAGACCGTCAGTGCACTCAAGCGCGTGCAGTTTTTCAAGCGCTTCAGCTTCATCGCTCGCGGACAGCAGGGCGTCTTTGCTCAGATTGCTCATATCATTCATGTCGAGAGGCGCTCAATGATTTCATCGGCGACTTCATTGGCAACCCGAAGCATGTTGTCATGTCCGCTGCCCGCGATGGGGTGGGGTAGCTTGACTCTGGGCGCATCGGGCATGCCTAGCGAACGAGCGACGAAGTCGCCTTGTGGCCAGAATTCTTCTGTGATGAGCGCAACCGAGGGAATGCCCAGGCGGGCGATGCTGATGCCGTCACGCACGGTGCCGGTCGTACAACTGCCTCAATGCCCGTAAGCCGCAACCACCGCCTGACAATTAGCCTGAATGTCAGCCAGAATCTTCTCTGACGCGGTGATGGTTGGGTTCCCTTTGTTCCAGTTACGGACCTCTAGCGCTGGCAAGCGCTGACTCAAGGCCTGCCCAACCGAGGCAAGGAAGTTGTCTGAATCGGGAAAGCCGTTGGCGAGCAGGCCAATCGTTGAGCCCGCGCCGGTTTCGGAGAAACCATGCGCAAGTGTGTAGGGCTCCATCGGCGTGCCGACGTTTGCCCGGGGGTCATGAAACTCAATCAAGATTGCGTCTCCATCATGCATTGGTGTCAGGGGTGATGCACCTGAGAGTAGCCCATTTCCTGGGTGGGTACTATATCTACCCATTGGCAAATCGCGGCTTGGGAGACTGAATGGACGCCGACTTCACAGTCATTGGCGGAGGCATTGTGGGATTGTCCATCGCGTATGGTTTGCTCAGACGCGGCCAGAAAGTAAGAGTCCTTGATGAGGGCGATTTGGCTTTTCGTGCTTCACGCGGAAACTTCGGCTTGGTTTGGGTGCAGGCGAAGGGACTGGACAAACCCGAATACGCGGTCTGGACCCGTCGCTCGGCTGAGCTCTATGCCTCATTCGTTCAAGAGCTGTCATCTGTGTCTAACCGCGATCCGATGCTGGTGCAGCAAGGCGGGTATCGCCTCTACCTGAGTGAGCAAGCCCTTGCCACGGCGCAAGAGAAGTACACAAAACTTCGCGCCTCGCTCGGCGGTGACTATCCGTTTGAAGCCTGGTCGCATGGCCAGCTTAAGTCTGAAGAACCCAACATTGGTCCTGATGTTGCTGGTGCGCTGTTTTGCCCGGAGGATGGTCACATTAATCCGCTCAGACTTTTGCAGTCGCTGGTCGCAGCGGTGCGTTCTTTGGGCGGTGAAATTCTGGGTAACAGCATTGTCGAGCGAGTCACGCAAACGGCGTCAGGACTTCGAATCCATACGCGGAGCAAGCAAACCTATGACAGTGCAAAGCTCGTGTTGTCTGCCGGCCTTGGGGCTATGAAACTCGGCCCTGAGCTTGGATTCAGAGCGCCGGTGCGGCCTCAGCAAGGGCAGATTCTGATTACTGAACGGGTGCCCCGGCTCATGAACAGGCCAAGTGCCGATGTCCGTCAGGTGAACGAGGGAGGCGTACAGATTGGCGCTTCCAAGCGAGAGGCTGGCCTGGAGGAAAAAGAAGACTTGCAAACCGTAGCCTCGCTCGCGCATCAAGCGGTTAGATTATTTCCCTGCCTGGCGCGCGCCAGATTGGTCAGGAGCTGGGCGGCGCTGCGCATCATGACGCCAGATGGTTATCCCATCTACGAGGCTTCGCCTACCGTTCCTGGTGCTTACTTTGTGACCTGCCACAGCGGCATCACGCTGGCTGCCGCGCATGCGCTTTGTTTACCAGACTGGTTGCTAGGCACAGACCAGTCACCAGACTTGAGTGGCTTTAGTGAGGCGAGGTTCGACCCTATCGAGGCGCGGACGAATGTTTAGGCGGCTATCGACGTCCCTGACTGTTGTTCGATTTCAGTTCGAAGGGGTTGAGCTTGAAGGGGTGGAGGGTGATTCTGTCGCGGCGGCGCTACTCGCGAATGGTTATGTGGCCATAGGTGCAAATCCCGGGTCTGGCGAGAGGCGGGGGCCGTACTGCCTGATGGGGAGCTGCTACGAATGCACGGTAGAAATTGAGCAAACGGCTGTTCAGGCATGCCAGGTATCCGTCACGGACGGGTTAGTCGTCAGGCGTTGCCGATGAAAACGGTTGACATGGTTGTCATTGGTGCTGGCCCTGCTGGTATGGCCGCGGCTATTCGGGCGAGTCAGTGCGGCGCGAGTGTTTGTGTTCTTGATGAGCAACGCTTGGCCGGCGGGCAAATCTATCGCGACGTCGCGAGTGCGAGCGATCATCGAAAAGCCGTGCTCGGTGATGACTACTCAAAAGGACAAGCCCTGGTAAACGCATTTGAGCAATCGGGTGCGAACCATATTCACGGTGCAGTGGTTTGGGATGTGACTAAGCAAGGGGTTGTCACTTTTTCAGCGCAGGGCAGCGCCTCTCAAATCAGTGCGCGGACCGTCATCGTCGCGACAGGCGCCCTTGAACGCCCGATGCCGTTACCGGGCTGGACCTTACCTGGCGTGCTGACTGCGGGCGCCGCGCAGATCCTCATGAAGTCATCAGGGCTACTACCAGAGAATGCAATTTTGGTTGGTTCCGGGCCACTGCTTTACTTACTCGCAACGCAATTGATTGCGGCGAATGCGCCCCCGGTCGCACTGGTTGAAACGTCGTCCCGGTCGCAATGGCCTGGCGCGCTTCGCTATGCTGTTGGCGCCTGGCGGGGCCGGCATTTGCTCATCAAGGGAATGTCTATGCTCGCGAGTATTCGCCGCGCACATGTTCCGCGCTACTGCGGCGCCAGTAACATTCGCGTGCTGGGTGAGCAGCAGGCGCAGGGCATCGCATTTGAATCTGGCGGCACAGCAGTTGAGCTTGAGGGGTCGACTGTGTTGCTACACCAGGGCGTCATACCCAACACTCAGATTACCCGCTGCCTGGACGTTGACCACCGATGGGATGCGCAGCAGCGCTGCTTTCATCCTGTGCTTGATGGGTGGGGGCAAACCAGTTGCCCGAATGTTTACGTGGCTGGTGATGGGGCCCGCATTGACGGTGCAGCCGCAGCCGAGCACGCAGGTTACCTCGCGGCAACCGGTGCGGTGAATAAGTTAGGTCTGATTGACGACCGCAAGCGTGACGAGCTGGCTCAGGATAATCTGAAGGCCCTGCGCAGTGAACGCGCCGCGCGACCCTTTCTTGATGCTTTGTACTCGCCGCCTGCCTCGGTTCTCGCGCCGACAGACGACACCATTATCTGCCGTTGTGAGGCCGTGACGGCAGGCGACGTCAGGCGATATGCCCAACTGGGTTGTACTGGCCCGAATCAAACGAAAGCCTTTGGCCGCTCCGGCATGGGCCCGTGCCAGGGACGAGGCTGCGCAACAACTGTGACCGAAATTCTGGCGGCTGAGCACGGTATGACTCATGAGGAGGTGGGCAGTTACCGAATTCGGGCACCGTTAAAGCCTGTCACACTAGGCGAGGCGGCGTCCATCAATGAAATGACTTCTGACGCCTGATCGATCACCCAAAACAGAGAGACATGAACAGCATGAGTGGACCGCTTGAAGGTTTAAAGGTCTTGGACATTGCGACAATCATCGCCGGCCCATCGGCATCGAGCTTGCTCGCCGACTTCGGCGCGGATGTCTTAAAGGTGGAACTGCCTGAGCGCGGTGATGGTGCACGAAGTTTCCCACCCTTTAAAGATGGCAAGCCGCTTTGGTGGAAAGTCACCAATCGGGGCAAAGCCTTTATGACTCTAGATATGCGAAAGTCAGAAGGGGCTGAACTCCTGCTCAAAATGGTGCCGCAGTTTGATGTATTGGTTGAGAACTTTCGCCCCGGCACGCTTGACCGTTGGGGGCTTGATAGGGCCACGCTGTGGGCGGCAAACCCGCAATTGACGATCTTGCGCGTGACGGGGTTTGGACAGGATGGCCCATACAGAAACCGGGCAGGGTTTGCCCGCATGTTCGAGGCGATGGGGGGGCTGACGCACATTACGGGCGATCCTGATGGCGAACCAATGCATCCGGGTTATCCAGTTGCTGACAACGTAGGCGGTTTGTTTGGCGCGATTGGCATTCTTGCGGCCATGTTTCATCGCAGTCGCCATCCGGATAGCCCAGGCGAAGAGATCGATCTGGCACTCACCGAAGCCACAATGAAGCTGCTTGAGTTTCTGCCCATTGAATATCAGCAAACGGGCGCTGTCAGGGGGCGTTCTGGCAACGCCAATCAATACGCATCGCCAGCCGCCGTCTTTAAAACCCGCGACAATCGATGGGTTACGCTCGCCGGCAGCACGAATGCTTTGTTCGCGGCCAATTGCCGCGCGATAGCGCGCGCTGACCTAATCGCTGATCCGCGCTTTGAGACTAATGATCTGCGGGTCCGGCACGGGGATGAGTTAAACGCCGTATTTGCAGCCTGGTTCAGCGAGCATGATTGCGATGCTGCGCTGTCGGTGTTTGCTGATGCCGGTGGGACGGTCGCGCCAATCTATGACATCGCCCAAATTATGGCCGACCCTCACGTACAGGCTCGTCAAGCCATTTGTGATGTACCGGACGATGACTTTGGCGCTGTGAAAATGACGAACGTTGTGCCGAGGTTTGCCAACAACCCTGGCCGCATCACCCATGCCGGTAAATCACTTGGCGCAGATACCTCCGCCGTTTTGAAAGATCGCTTTGGCCTATCTGATGCCGAGATTGCGTCACTGCGTGACGAGGGGGTGGTTTGATGGCGCGCCAGAGCTGATGCAATTGACCGATTCACTAAGAGAAGAGTTTGAGCGTTCACTCGCTGATTTTCCGGTCAGGCAAGTTTCCGCCGCTGCGGATGGTAAGCCTTTGAAAAGAGCCGCCGTTGCATTAACGATTGTGGATTTAGGGCACGGTGCTGACTTGAGCGGGTTTCCTGAGTTTTCTGAATGGCAGACACACAGTGCGATCGTGCTGACGCGACGGGCTGGTTCTTTGCGAAGCCATGCCGGCCAATGGGCATTGCCGGGCGGGCGACTTGACGCAGGTGAAAGCGTGCATGAGGCGGCGCTCAGGGAGTTGCGCGAGGAAGTAGGCTTGACTTGCGATGCTAGCGCTGTAGTGGGCCGACTCGATGACGTGGTTACGCGCTCTGGTTATCTGATGACACCGCTTGTTGTTTGGGCTGGTGCAACCCAAAATCTGACGCCGAATCCGGCTGAGGTAAGCAGCGCACACCGCATACCGCTTACGGAGTTGCTCAGGGAAGATGCACCAATCCTGAGTCCTTCTAGTGTCAGCGATAACCCGGAGCTCAGAATGCCTATCGGTGACTCATGGGTGGCCGCACCAACGGCGAGCGTGCTCTATCAGTTTCGTGAGCTATGTCTGCTTGGGCGTCTAACCAGGGTCGACCAGTTTGAGCAGCCAAGATTCACTTGGCGCTAGCGCGCTGCGAGGTCAAGAGCGTTGAGCGACATGGGCCAGCGTTTGAGTCGTGATCAAACAACTTTGCACGGCCAATGCGAAGGCACTCGACAGTGCATTGCGTTGACGCGCTAGGAGTTCATGCTTAGTGAGGACTGTTGAGTGCGTCTCGCCGCTGGTTCTTACCCCCGCGGTATCTATCGAGTCAGGGTCGATTTCATGACTGATGTCGAACTGCATGCCAATTAAAAGTATCGGCCCATTTTGACTGGCACGAACTGTCGACAGATAAATCTGGTTCGTAAACGGCTCGCCTGATTTTTTAAAGTTCTTGACTGTTACGTCGCAATAGCCGCGCTCACGAATCGTGTCGCGCATGGTCGAGGCGGCAATCTGAGGCCGCTCTTCGCTTTGGAGAAATCGGCAGTTGCGACCAAGCGTTTCTTCCTGGGAATATCCAGTCAATTTGAAGAACGCATGGTTCGCGGCAACGATCGGCGTATCGGGAAGATCGGGCGACGCAATCGTGACGCACGCCTGGCTTTTCTGGACGAGTCTAAGAACCTGTTCACTTAGCATGTTGTTCTGCGCGGTGCTCGTTGCACTCGCGTGCAAATTTCTGGCGGTTGAGAGTATGCCAAATACCGCTCACGATGGGTCAGATAGTCGCTCTCGTTGTTTTGCCTGACCGGTTTGTCCAGCAAACGTCAGCCCTGGGGTGGAACAGACGGTAGGCAGAACTGTGGCACCCTGTGTCGTCACTCAGGGCGAAGAAACTGGTACATCCAATGCCTGGAACACCGGCGCCAGAGCGGGGTGCCGCGCGACGAGCTTCGATGCCGTCGCCCGCCAACTTGCGCGAGCATTCTCAACAACCGCTTCTGGCCATGGCGTGACAACCGTGCCGCCTGGCCCTTGCGAGCGAATGTCGGCAAGGGTGCTGTCGGCATGTAGCGGGGCGGGTGCCTTGTTAAGGGCTTGGCAGGCGGTTTCAATCACGGCGCGATTGGCACTGGAATACGCCTGCCAGGGTTCAAGGCCAATAAGCAACAGAGCAAACGCGCTCGTGGTTTCCCATGAAGGGTAGTAAAGATAGCTGGAGACCTGAGCGAACCCAGCGCGAGCAGCCATGGCCGGATTGTTTGAGACAAGCAAGTCAGCTACGCCGGTGGCGTAACCCATATATAGATCGGCTGGCGGCAGCTTGCGCGTGAGAAATCCCAGTGCCTGATAGGTTTCTTCAGCCAGCCCTTTGACGTGCAACGTTAAGAGGTGGGGTTGTACCGGTTGAGGAAGTTCCTCTCTGGCAAACACGGCTGACGTTCGCTCACTGTGCCCGCAGATGATTGGGTGGGCGCCAATGGTGCTGAATGCTTGCTGAAGGGTTTCGCGTCCGGCCGGTCGTGCTGCCCAAGCCTTGATCTCTTGCGCGGCGGGACCAAACGGCAGCCCGCCCAATACTTGCGCCAGAGCTGGCCGCATGCCAAGGCTGGTTGGGTCGATGAGCGCGCCATCAAGGCTGCCGCGCTTAATCAATGCAAGCATTTGTCCAGAAGACGCTCCAATGGCCTTACGACTGGTTCGCAGCCGAATACCCTTCATTGACGCGGCTTTGAGTGTCTTCATCAGTGCGCCGAGCTGAGCACCAAATAGAGGGTCCGCCGGATGGAAGCCAGATGCGATTTCAAACCGTGCGGGTCTGGCTTGCGCCTCGGTCATTTGCCCAAAAGACACCGTGAATAGAAATGTATAAACAAGGCAGCAGGTGGCGCGCCAAATAGCACCACACGCAGGCATTCTCGTTCCCTGGCGCAGGCGAATTGCCAATCGGTCCGTGAGCCATACAAACAATGACCTGTTTTGCCCTTCCAGCATGATGCGGAATCCTCAATATCGATGAAGCGGCTTTTTCGCCGTTTACCACTTGACCTTCCAGTGGCAGTAAACAATAGAGTAAGCTTAGTCTGAATCGAACAGGTTGAACCTATGGCCGGTTGCTGTGACCACAACGTAAGCTTTGACGGCGTATCCGCTGACTACAAGCGGCGACTCTGGATTGTCATCTTGCTGAACGCGACCATGTTCGTGGTTGAGATGAGCGCCGGCAGACTCGCCCAGTCGCAGGCGTTGCAGGCCGATGCGCTCGATTTTCTGGGCGATGCACTGACCTACGGTTTATCGCTCGCCGTTATTGGTGCGTCGCTACAAGTGCGCTCGAGTGCGGCACTGTTCAAAGGTTTCACACTTTTGCTGGTGGGCTTGTGGGTGTTCGCGTCAACGATCTACCGGGTGATTTACACCACTGTGCCAACGGCAGAGCTGATGGGATGGATCGGCGCGCTGGCGTTGCTGGTCAATTGCATCAGCGTGGCTTTGCTGGTGCGCTACAAAGATGGCGATGCCAACGTGCGATCGGTCTGGCTCTGCTCACGTAATGATGCGATTGGCAATGTCGCAGTCTTGATCGCAGCGGCAGGCGTATGGGGCACCGCAACGGGTTGGCCTGATGTCATTGTGGCCGGCATTATGGCCACGCTCTTTTTGAGCTCCGCGTTTCAGATCATTTCCCAGGCGCTGCGTGAGCGGCGGACGCTCTCCTTGACTTAGAGCGTTAAGTGCTGGAGCCTTTAGCGGTTACTCATTCACTAACTGCTTTAAAGGTTTAATCACCATGGGAACCCTCAACGGCGCAGACGCCCTCGTCAGGATGCTGCAACTCAACGGCGTCAAACAAGTTTTTGGCCTGTGTGGCGATACCAGTCTACCGTTCTACGATGCCATGGCACGACTTGATCACGGCATTGACCACTTACTGGCCCGAGATGAGCGTAGTGCCGCCTACATGGCTGACGGTTATGCGAGAGTCACTGGCAAGGTAGGCGTTTGTGAAGGTCCCAGCGGAGGTGGCGCCACATACCTGCTGCCCGGACTCGTTGAGGCCAATGAATCGTCAATTGCGGTGCTGGGAATCACCAGTGATGTCTCAGTTGGCTCGCGCGGCAAGTTTCCACTCACTGAACTTGATCAGCAATCGCTCTATCGCCCACTCACCAAGTGGAACACCACGGTCGATCGGGTAGATCAAATTCCACAAGTGGTGCGTAGTGCCTTTCGCGCGATGACCACCGGGCGGCCAGGCGCCGCTCATATCTGCCTGCCCTACGACGTACAGAAGCACGAAACTGACGAGTCAGATTTATGGTCGCAACCGGGGCATGGCGCTTTTCCATCAGGAAGAAGTGCACCAGACCCGCAAGCGCTTGAAGCGGCTGCAAGTGCGCTGCTGGCGGCTCGCTCGCCTGTCTTAATTTGTGGCGGCGGCGTTATCCTGGCCAGCGCGATGGCTGAGTTGGAAACGCTGGCCAGCTTGCTGAACGCGCCGGTCTGTACAACGGTCTCGGGGCTCGGAGTTTTACCTGCGAGTCATCCATTGAACGCTGGCGTGGTCGGCACTAATGGGGGCGTCGACGCGACCCGAGAGGTTGTTGCCCAGGCAGATCTGGTGTTTTTCATTGGCGCGCGCGCCGGATCGACCACAACAGAGCATTGGCAAATGCCGCAGCGCGACACGACGATTCTGCATCTCGATGTTGATGGCATGACCATCTCAACTAACTATCGTACAGACGTTGCGATGGTGGGCGACGCAAAGCTGGGCCTGGCGAGTCTGGTCAATGAACTTAACGATCAGGCAGCCACAAGTGAGCGCCCCACCGATACCGTCGATGGTGGCGCGATTGTTGCGCGGGCCCGCCGAACCAAAGCAGATTTTTTGGCGTCACTTGCAGCCTCGGCGAGTAAGCCAATCTGCCCTGAGCTGGTTGTTCAAAGCCTGAATCAGCTGCTCCCCCCGGAGGCGATCGTGGTCGCTGACCCCGGCACGCCGTGTCCTTATTTATCAGCCTACTTCGACCCGCCGCAAGCAGGCCGTTACTTCATGACAAACCGCGCGCACGGGGCGCTTGGCTTCTCGCTGCCAGCGGCAATTGGTGCGTCTGTCGGCCGACCTGACGCTATGGTTGTGTCAGTGATGGGCGATGGAAGCTTCGGTTTTGCGTGTGGTGAGCTTGAGACCTTGGTGCGACGAGGTATACCGGTCAAGATGATTGTCTTCTCAAACTCGGTCTTTGGCTGGATCAAAGCGAGTCAGCAAAGCGGCTACAACAAGCGCTATTTCTCGGTTGATTTCACTGAAACCAACCACGCGAGGGTGGCAGAGGCGTTTGGTATTAAGTCGTGGCGCGTAGAAGAGCCGGCCGATGTCAAGACAGCGATTCAGCAGGCACTTGCTCATGACGGCCCGGCGCTAGTTGACATAATTTCACAGCAACTTCAAGACACTGAAGTGCCGGTGAGTCAGTGGATGGGCTAGCGCTCAGGACGCATTTCAGTTGCGTTGCAACATCAAAGATCAGGCTCATGAACCCGCGCGTGTCCACGAGTCTGTTAGATTCCCGTTAGCTACACACACCGGTGACCGGTTCCAATCAGGAGACATGACTTAATGAAGACTGTTCAACTTACACTGCTGGCCGCTGCGGTCGGCGTTTCAGTAGCCCTCACACCTGCTCTCGTCACGCCGGCGAATGCTGCAGAGGTTGACGGGCCGAAAGTTCGCTGGAAAGCGAACGTATGGGGTAAGCGCCGCGCGTTTACTGAAGATCTTGAAGCGTACTCAAAGTATGTTGATGAGAAAACCGGCGGCAAGTTCAAGATCAAGATTTTTTACGGTGATCAGCTTGGCGGCAAGAAGCAGAATCTCGACAACGTAAAAGCCGGTGTGTTTGAAATGGCCAAGGTTTGCTGGGCGTATCACCCCGGCAAGAACCAGTCGAGCACTGTGCTGAATCTGCCGTTCCTACCTGTTACCAATTTTGATGTGCAGCGGTCGGTCTATGAGGCTGTGTACCGCCACCCCATCGTTGGCAAAGAGCTCGCATCCAAATGGGACATTTTTGTTTTGTCCAGCTCGCAGCTGCCGCAGTATGAGTTCATGGGTAAGGGCAAGCCACCTGCAACGCTTGAAGACTGGGACGGCATGACGGTTCGAGCATTGGGTGGCTTAGCCGATGCGATGCGGGCATTGGGGGCCAGCAACTCGACAATGACTGCCACTGAGGTCTATCAGGCTATTGATCGCGGTGCGGTTCAGGCAGTTTCCTTTCCGTTTTCATACGCGCACGCCGCGTTTAAGATCGATGAGGTTGCTGAGTGGTACACCATCAATCTCTCACCAGGCTCGAATGACTGCCCCAATATCGTGAGCGCCAAGGCCTATGAGGCGCTGCCCCCGCAGTACAAGCAACTCATGACCGAAGCCAAAGAAAAAGCGTATGAAGCGCTCAAAGCCGCATACGCCAAAAAAGATGATGAGCTCATCCCGAAGTGGCGCAAGCAAATGACCGAAGTCAAGTACAGCGATGCCGAGTTGGCGAAATTCCGCGAAGTGGGCGGTAAGCCAGTCTATGACAAATGGGTCGCAGACAACAAAGACAAGTTCGACTCTGCAGCACTGCTGGACTTTGTGATGAAAACAGCGAAGGAAGCGGCTCAGTAGCGCTTAATAATGTTGTTTCAAGCTTAAGATCAACGCATTGGGGCATTTTGCTTCAATGCGTTTTTTGTTTTTTGGGAAGTGGGGGAGTGTATGGCTGCTGAATCAGACAAGACTGAATCAGACAGGAGCTTGCTGGCACGTCTTGATGCGCGCCTGACAAGTGTTGAGGATGGCCTGTCGTTTATTGCAGCGTTGTTCATTCTCGGGCTCATGGTGTTGGGCGCCATCAATGTGATTGGTCGTAAGCTGGGCATGCCGGTTTGGGGCTACAACGACATTGTGGTGCTTAGCATGGTGTCCTTCGCATTCCTGTCGATCTCTGCGATGCAAAGGGTGGGTGGTCACATCCGCATGGAGTTGTTGGTGCGGCGTCTGAGCGGCCGTACGCTTTGGCTAGCCGAGTTTGTTGGCACGCTTGTGGCCATATTCATCATTAGCATCCTGATCTACTACAGCTATCTCGCGTTTGGGCGTGCGTTCACGCTAGGCGACTCAACGATGGATCGCGAGATTCCAACCTGGCCCTCCAAGATCTGGGTACCGATCTCGTTCGCTGTGCTGCTCGCACGATTGTTTTTGCAAGCCTGGGGCTATACCCGTCTCATTATTGATCCCAACCGGGAGCCGATTGCAGTGCCATTGCTGCACGAGGTTGACGAAATGGCAGACAAAGAAATTAAAGACACCTTCGGCGATGCGGCCGACAACTCGCCAGCAAGGGCTAACTGATGGGCTTACTCGAAACTTTTTTTGGCGCGGGCTTTGCCGAGCGGGTAGCCGACGGAGATGAACTCACCCTGGGCCTGATTGGTACGGTGATTCTGCTGGTCCTGGTTCTACTAGGCGTGCGGGTTGTCTATGCGACGGCAGTGGTTGGCTTGATTGGTCTGGTGGCCATGCTCGGCTGGGGCGGAGGTGCTGGCAATGCCGGCATGGTGCCTTATGCCAAAGCAACGATTTATTCGCTTAGTGTGCTGCCGATGTTTATATTGATCGGCTTTCTGGCCTATCACGCCGGCATGACTGAGGCCTTGTTTGAGGCTGCCAAACGATGGTTTGGCTGGGTACCGGGCGGGCTTGCGGTGGCGACTGTCTTTGCAACCGCAGGATTTGCCGCAGTGTCAGGCGCAAGTACGGCGACCGCCGCGGTCTTCTCACGGGTGGCCATCCCAGAGATGCTGCGGCATAACTACAGTCCGAGACTCGCGGCGGGCGTGGTGGCCGCCGGCGGCACGCTTGCGTCGCTTATACCGCCCAGTGCGATCCTGGTGATCTACGCCATCATTGTTGAAGAGTCGATTGGTCGCCTGCTTGTCGCCGGCTTCATTCCTGGCGTCGTTTCGGCCATTATCTACGCGTTGCTGATTATCTTCATGGCCAAGCGAAATCCGCAGCTTGGCCCGCCCATCAGGGGCTATTCTTTCGCTGACAAGGTTAAGTCAGTGCCTGGCACGTTGCCGGTCGTTTTCGTGATCGTCATCATCTTCACGTCAATGTATACCGGTTGGGCGACACCGACGGAGGCCGGGGCCTTGGGCTCATTTGTGGTCTTTGTGATGGCCCTGATGGGCGGGATGAAATGGCCCACGCTTAAGGCTGCCTTGATGGAGACGGCTCGGTTAACCGTGATGATCTTTTCGCTGATCTGGGGCGTCTTGATTTTTGTGCGATTCATGGGCTTTGTCGAATTGCCGTCGATGTTTGCCGAGTGGATCACCAGTCTTGATATGCCGCCCACGCTGATCATGATCTGCATCCTGCTGTTCTATGTCATCCTGGGCATGTTCATGGATGCGATCGGCATGCTGTTGCTGACCCTGCCGGTTGTGTATCCAGCCGTGATTGCGCTTGGCTACGATCCGATCTGGTTTGGTATCGTGGTGGTCAAGATGTGTGAGGTCTGCCTGATCACGCCGCCAATTGGCTTGAACTGTTATGTGGTTGCCGGTGTGAGGCCTGACATCCCGTTGCAAGATGTGTTTAAAGGCATTGGGCCGTTTTTCATTGCAGACGTCATCACGCTTGGCGTGTTCCTGGCATTCCCTGCGGTGATCACCTGGTTGCCTGATCTGATGCTTCAGCGTTAAGCACGACTAAGGGCCGCTGCCGGTCAGGGGCTGACGAGATGATTCGAATCGAAGATGAGGCTTTGCTCCGGGGGCAGGGCCAGTTCATTGATGATGAAAATGAAGACGGCCAGTTGGTGATGGCCGTGCTCCGCTCGCCCGTCGCGCATGGCTTGATTCGCTCACTTGACGTTGGTCGGGCGCGAGGCATGCCCGGCGTCCGGAAGGTATTGATCGCCCATGATCTTGAACAGCATGGGGTTGGACCGTTGGGCTGTCGCGCCTCTGTCACTGGTGACAACGGTCAGGAGATGCACGAGCCTGAACGTACAGTGTTAGCTGAACAGAAGCTTGTTTATGTTGGCCAGCCGATAGCCGTTGTTGTGGCTCAGACTCATTGGCAGGCGCTGGACGCGCTTGATGCGATTACGCTCGATGTTGACGACCTGCCGGTGGTTAACGACGTCACGACTGCGGCTGAGAAGCCGGCAATCTGGCCAGACGTGCCAGGCAATTGCTGCTTTGAGTGGACGCACGGAAACCCTAAGGAAACGAGCGACTTATTCGACTCAGCCGATCATGTTGTTGAGCTCACGGTTGAGCATCCACGCATTGCGATTAGTCCGATTGAAACGAGAGGGTGCCTGGCGAGCTTTGATCGTGAAAGTGGCCGATACGAGTTAATTACCCCAAGCCAGGGCGTTGTGTCGATACGCGCCAGTATGGCCGATGTGCTGGGCGTGGCGCCGGACAAGATAAGAGTCATTACCCGTGATGTCGGGGGCAGTTTTGCGGTCAAGATCTGGCCGTACCCTGAGCATGTGCTCGCGTTGTTGGCAGCCAAGCTGACTGGCTGTTCGGTCAAGTGGGTCTGTAGCCGAACTGAGTCATTCGGGGCTGATGCAATGGGTCGTGCGAGGGTTGACCGTGCCCGGCTTGCGCTGCGTCAGGACGGCACCTTTCTGGCGATGCAAATCGATGCGCTCGCAGACATGGGGGCGTTTCTAAATACGGCTGCGCCGGCGATTGTGACCGAGGGTTCGGTCAGAACAATGGGACACTCCTACCGCGTTCCTGGCTTGGTGTATCGCGTGCGGGCAATGCTGACGAACAAGACACCAGTTGATGCTTATCGGGGCGCCGGCAAGCCTGAGACTGTGGGAACTATTGAACGCCTGATTGACGTAGCCGCCCAGGAGCTGGGCTTTGACCGTTTTGAGTTGCGAGAACAAAATCTCATCACAGCCGCAGAGATTCCCTATCAGTCTCCCATTGGTGTGACCTACGACGCGGGTGACTTTGTCACGGTGGGTAGTCAGATAAAAGCGCACTCTGATTGGAATGGCGCCGAGCAGCGCAAGCGCGAGAGCGAGGCTAGAGGTCTCTTGCGTGGGATTGGACTAGGGTTCTATGTGCACATCACTGGCGGGTCTCCCAATGAACGCAGCGAGGTGCGAGCGTTAGCCGATGGCACCATCTTGGTTCGCACCGGCACTCAGGATTCCGGGCAAGGACATCGGACAGCCCTGGCCATGGTGGCCGCGCAGACGCTCGATTTGCCACTGGAAGCCATCCGGGTTGAGCAGGGAGACAGCGACTGGCTTGAGAAAGGCGGCGGCACGGGCGGCTCAAATTTGATGGCCATTGCGGGCAATACCGTCTATCGAACATCGCAACAAATGCTAGAGCAGGCGCGAGCCATTGCCGCCGAACTGATGGAAACAGCAGCGTCTGATCTCGAATACAAACGTGGTTGTTTCACGATTGTTGGAACAGATCAGTTTCGAACCCTCGCTGAACTGGCGATTGGGTTTGAACAAATGCCTGCCAGTGAGCAGACGCCAGCGATGGGCGCGGGCTGCATTTCGCAGGGGGACTTTGAGGGCGTGCACGCTACTGTGCCTAATGGCGCGTATGTGTTTGAGATTGAAGTCGACCCTCAGACAGGGGTTGTCCGCATTGATCGAATTACCGGTGTTAACGACCTTGGGCATGTGGTGAATGCTCAAACAACCGACGGGCAACTGCAGGGCGCGATTGCGCAGGCTGTGGGTGAAGTATTGATGGAGGCGGTAGCCTATGATGAGCACGGGCAGATTACGAACGGCTCATTGATGGATTACGCGCTGCCGCGTGCAGATGATTTGCCATCCATGAAACTGTCTCTGGCCGGAACCGGTAGTCCTCAGTCTGCGCTTGGTGTTAAGGGTGTGGGCGAGGTGGCGTCTATTGGCGCGCCGGGCGCCTTGATCAATGCAGTTCATGATGCCTTGTCGGGCTACTCTATTCGGCATATCGATATGCCGCTCACCCCACTTAAAGTCTGGCAGGCGATTAACGACAAATAGGGGCGACTGTTCACACTTTGCGGTGACGGCAAGCAGTGTGGCGGAAAGGCGTGGGAGTTGAACTCACCAGACGCGTTTAACGCATCTCAGCGGCTTTGAAGGCCGTGCGGGCCACCGGACCCGATCCCTTTCCAATATTAGTCAGCTGTGTTGCGTTCTGTCTCTGAACTAAAGACTTGCTCGACCGGCTTGATTATATGCCGGACGTCGCCAATGCGCCGCGTGAACCCAAGCGCGTCGAAAAACTCCAGAACTTCAATAGACAAATTGCGGCCAATGCCAGACTGATCGCGTAGCGCTTTGACATGTAGCTGGCCACCGTTGGCTTGGGTCGTCTGGTAGGCGATGTGACCGAGCCGCGCGACCGCTTGCGGATGAAAGAACCGGTTGGGGGCTACTTGAATGAGTTGCCCTCTTAGTGTGCAGCGGCGCAGGAAATCTTCTAGGTTGGTTTGATCCTCGCTTAACAACTCAGCCAGGGCGCTGACAACAGGCGGCTTGATCTCGTCCGAATGCAAATGCGGACTAATGGCCGACCATTTCTCAAGGTCGTCTGGCGGGATGACGGGCTGGTGCTCCGGCAACTTCAAGCTGGTGCCAATGCGCGCTACGCGAGCACTACGCACTAGATGGTCCAGACAGGCGTCGACGATGGGCCTGGCCGATTCTGGCTTGCCCGCTTGACGTAGCTCATTTGCGCTGGGTCCGTAGGCTTCGGGTTGATCCTGGTGCCACTGCGAAATCGACTGCATCAAGCGCGCTTCCAGGGCCCCCCAACGTTGGCGGCTAATCGCCTGCTGTGTGCCCTGTATAACCAGCAGTACTGGGTTCAGGCCTTGAGTCTCTTGCTCAAAATAAGCGTCGGTGAGGTTCCAGTCCTGCTTGAAGCGAGCCGTATCGACACCCATGCGCTCCAATTCAATGAGTTGTGCAAATGCTTCACCGGGTGAATCGGTTTGTCTCGCGCGCAAGCACTCAAGGCGTTCAGCGCGCGAGCGGCCTTTGCTCGGACCAAATCCATCCAGAACTTCACCACCACCAATCGTGCGTTGTGCCGACTGGTCTCGAATAATGAAGCGGTCGCCGTGAGCAACCAGAGTCGCCTGATCGAGCACTAGTTGCGCCAAGCCGCTTTGGCCGGACGCAATCTCTTTGCCCTCCAAAGGCGCAACGCGACCTGTCAGCGCTTTTGTGCCGTGGTGCACATGAACCGGCGTCCAGTGTTTGAGTGGGCGGCTCTCGCTGGCCAGGACATTCACAACAGTGTCGACGCGTGTGGTGACTTCCGGCGGCGCGCCGGCGCTAAGCCAGTCACCGCGCTGAGCTTTACGGTTCGAGTTGTCTTGCGCGACCAGATTCAACGCGCAGCGATCGCCCGGAAGAGCCGCTTCGTCGTTTGTAGCGGCCTGGTCGTTGATGTGAAGACTGCGTACTCGGAAGGTGTGCTCGCCCGGCGAAAGATTGAGCTCATCCCCCGTTTGAACGCTGCCCGACACCACTGTGCCGGTCACGACTGAGCCAATGCCTGCTAACGTGAACTCGCGATCAACCGCAAGGCGAAATCGGCCCTTCAAGAGTGTGTCAGTGGTGTCTTGTTGCAGTGTCCGGATGGCTTGCTGTAGCGCTGGCACACCCTCATTCGTGAGGGTTGAGACGGGAATCACCGGCGCGTGATGCAAACTGGTGGGGCGAATGAGCGCCGCGACTTCCTGCTTGGCTTGTGCGAGGCGGTCGGCATCGACGCGGTCGGTCTTGGTCAGTGCAACGACGGCCCGGTTAACGCCCAGCAGGTCAAGTATGGCTAGATGCTCAAGCGTCTGGGGCATCGGACCGTCGTCGGCAGCGATAACCAGCAGTGCCGCCTTAATCGCCAGGGTGCCGGCGAGCATGTTTCGGACGAATTTTTCGTGGCCAGGCACATCGACATAGCCAATGACCGACTGCTGGTTGCTGGCATCGAATGCGAAGCCGAGATCAATACTCAGGCCGCGCGCTTTTTCCTGCGGGAGCCGGTCAGTATCTTTGCCGGTCAGCGCTCTGACCAAAGACGTCTTGCCGTGATCGATGTGACCAGCAGTGGCAATCAGCATTCGGCGTTTTCCAGCGCGCGAACGATTTGTGGAAGCTGGTCAAGCAGCAAGCGCTCGTCTTCAAGGGTGCGAAGGTCAAGCACCAAACGATCTTCTGTTATGCGCCCAATCACGGGTCGCTCAAGCTGGCGCAGTGCACCTGCCCAATGATTCAATTCACGCCCGGGACTCTTACCCGAATCATCAGCGATAGGGCAAAGCGCAAGGGCAGTGCTGGGCAACAGATTGATTGGCAGCGCACCGCTGCCAATCTGACTCATACAGTCAATTACTTCGATCGTAGCCAAGGACCCCAGTGCACTTTGAAAGACAGGCTGCAGTCGCAGCGCACTGGCACGGATTTCGTCAGGGTCGCGGGTGAGTTGGCGAAGAACGGGGTGATGCTCACTCAATTGTTCGGGTGCTGTGAAAAGTCGCAAGACGGCTTCAAGGGCGGCAAGAGTGAGCTTGTCCACTCGCAAGGCCCGCTTCATCGGGTTTTGCTTGATCTTTTCAATCAGGTGCTTGCGACCCACAATCATCCCGCACTGTGGGCCACCGAGTAATTTGTCACCGCTGAAGGTAACGAGATCGGCACCGTCTGAAATAGCTTCGGCGACGGTTCTTTCATGAGGCAGGCCGAACGAGCGCATGTCAATAAACGAACCGCTACCAATATCGTCTATCAGTGGCAGCTCGTGCTCGTGAGCAAGCGCTGCGAGTTTCTGGTGTGGAACCGCAGTGGTAAAGCCCTGAATTTGATAGTTGCTCGGGTGGACCGTCATGAGTGCGGCGGTATGCTCGGTTATCGCGCCACTAAAGTCTCGCGCGTGCGTTCGATTGGTCGTTCCCACTTCAACGAGTTTGCAGCCTGCGGACGCCATGATCTCCGGCATACGGAATGCGCCGCCAATTTCAACTAGCTCACCGCGCGAAACAAGCACTTCCCGTTCCCGCGCGATACTGTTCAGTGTAAGCAGCACGGCGGCTGCGTTATTGTTCACAACGGTGGCAGCCTCGGCGCCTGTAAGCTGAATCAGCAGAGCCTCGACGTGGTTGTCCCGATCACCGCGCGTGCCAGTCTCAAGATCGAACTCGAGACTGGTTGGGTGAGAGGCCGCCTCGTTCAACGCCTCGACAGCTTTAGCGGGCAGAATGGCGCGCCCCAGATTTGTATGCAAAACAGTGCCAGTAAGATTGATGACTGGTCTATGGCTGGACGCTGACCTCTTTTGCGCAATGGCCAGCGCGTCATCAACGATTGTCTGGGTAAGCTGATCCGTCGCGAGTTTGTCCGGGTTTAGTGCAATTTGCGCGCGGACCGATTGGGTCGCCTGTCGCAGATACTCAACCATATTTTGGTGGCCGCGCTCGCGTACGAACGCTTGAACGTCGTCACGCTGAAGCAATTGTTCGAGGGAGGGAATAGCGCGGTAAAGAGATGCAGTCATGGTTCAGGCGCGAGGGATCAAGCGACCATTATGGGCCAACTGGTTTGATACCTGGATACCGACGTTCGCGTCTCGGCCTAGAAAGAATCTGCCAGAGCATCAGGGGGGCACTTGTGACGCAGGCTGGAATCTGGTCAACTACGCCCTCGACTTATCGGAGGACCATTGATGGGCAGTAAGTTAAACACCGGGGACGCATTCCCGGCAATGCAACTGAAGATGGTAGATAGCACCGAAGTCTCCCTGCCGGGAGACTCAGGGGCGAACTACCAGATTGTGCTTTTTTACCGAGGGGCGTTTTGACCTTACTGTCTCCGTCAGTTGGGCGGCTTCAGTGAGCAGTTGGAAACATTCAAAGGATTAGGTGCGAGCGTCATCGCAGTCACCGCAGAGCCACTGGAAAAGGCTCAGGAAGTGGCCGATAAAGTGTCGTTGCCGATTGCCTATGGCGTCACGAAAGATCAGACCGATCTTTTTGGTGCGTGGTGGGAAGATCGACGACAAATCGTGCAGCCATCGGACTTTGTGTTGAACGAGGGGGGCAAAGTCATGTCTGCCACATACAGCACAGGGCCAATCGGCCGGTTAGAGGCTGATGATGCAATTCGCTTTATTCAGTTTATGGAAAAGCAAAAAGCGGGCTAGCGCGAGCGTGTTTACGCATCGTGATGCGCTACGGGGTGAGCATGCTCAGTTTTACCAGCTTGCTCACCCCGATTTCATTTTCAGCATGTGACTGCAGGTGCATTAGGGAGGAAGGGTATGAGACTAGTGACATTTCGAGCGGGTATTGCCGGCGCTGCAACGCTGGGGGCAATCGTTGGTGACTCTGTCATTAACATCAGTCGCCTGGGCGAAGTGCTGGGTGAGCCGTTTCCCGACTCAATGCTTGGCCTAATCGACCTAGGGCCGACTGCTCTGACCAACCTCAGGTCTGCACTGCAAGAGTTTGATGGGGAATTTCCAACCGGAACAGCACTGCCGCTGGTTAATGTCGAACTGCTTGCGCCAATTCCGCGCCCACGAAAGAACATTTTTGGCATCGGATTGAACTACATCCCCCATGTCGAGGAGAGCAGCCGCGCACTGGACACATCAAGTGAGCTGCCGACTCAGCCGGTCATCTTCTCTAAGCCACCGACGGCTGTGATCGGGCCAAACGGCGCCATTGAACACAACGCGGCCATCACCCAACAACTAGACTGGGAGGTTGAGCTGGCAGTCATTATGGGCACGACCGCGCGCAAAGTGAGTGAAGACAATGCAATGTCGCATGTCTTCGGATACTCGGTCATGATCGATGTGAGCGCGCGCGATAATCGTCGCGCGGGGCAGTGGATTTATTCCAAGGGTCAGGACACTTTTGCTCCATTCGGCCCTTGCATTGTGACAACTGACGATATTGATGACCCTCATGAGCTCGATTTATGGCTGACGGTGAATGGGGTTGAAAAGCAGCGTTCCAATACTCGCCATATGTTGTTCAAAACGCCGGCCCTAATTGCTGATATCTCTGCTGCAATGACCCTGGAGCCCGGCGATATTATCGCCACTGGTACGCCTGAAGGCGTTGGTGCCGGCCGCGATCCACAGGAGTGGCTGTGGCCGGGCGATGTTGTTGAAGCGGGAGTTGAGGGCATTGGCGTCATTCGCCACCCAGTCGTGGCCGTGGGACCGTTACGCTAGCCCGCAGTAGCTTTTGCCAGCCTGGCCGGTAGCTCAGACAGATTCGCACAGCCCAGATTTGCCATATTAGATTGGAGATCTGCAATCAGAAGTTCGGCCGCATGGTCACCACCTTGCTGACCCAGCGCGGCAACCGCATACATAAAGGCTCGGCCAAGCAACACAAAGTCAGCCCCGAGTGCAAGCGCCCGGCACACGTCCAGACCACCCCGAACACCGCTGTCGAACAACACCTTGGTCTGGTCGCCAACAGCTTCGACGATGCCAGGCAGCATCTCGATCGCACCTGCGCCGCCATCAAATTGGCGCGCACCGTGGTTAGACACAATTACACCATCGACCCCGGCCTGCACGGCGCGACGGGCGTCCTCGGGATCGAGCAAGCCTTTAATGAGGAGTGTGCCTGACCATTCGCGTCGCGTCGCTTCGAGGTAGGCCCAGTCAATCGTGCCCATGTTTTGATTCATGTATTGGCCAATTTGGGCCATGTCATCTGTCTTGGCGTACTTCTCCATGGTGCGAAACCGAGGCATCCCGTGAGACAAGGTTGCCAGTGCCCACGCCGGCCTAATAGCGGCACGGTAGTAGGTCATGAATGCCTGCCGCGGTGGCACTGAGACGTCGGCCCGTTTTTGTCGCTCACGACGACTCTGCGCGGGTGTATCCGCTGTGACCATCACCGTCGTAAAGCCGGCATCTTTTGCGCGGGTCAGCAAGTCAAGGCGCATCGCAGGATCATTGGGTGGGTAGAGTTGGAACCATCCCATTCCGTTTGCAATGGGGCCGATCGTCTCGGGTGTTTCAGTGGCGACCGTACTCAGGCCGTAGGGAATGCGATACTTGGCGGCGGTCCGGGCGAGGATTTTTTCGGCTTCAGGCCACATCAGGCCGGTCAGACCAACCGGTGCCACACCGAAGGGCGCGCCGTATTCGATGCCAAACAACTCAGTCGAAATGTGCGGGGTGAGCGGCCCTTTCATAAACTGGGGCGTCAGGCTCACCTGGCTGAGCGCTTCGATATTGCGATGAACGCCCCCTTCAGTGCCGGTGCCGCTATCCAGATATTCCCAGGCAAAGTACGGAATTCGCTTGCGTGCCCGCTTAGCCAGATCGGCAATAGCCGGATATTGATTCAATAAAGCTTGATTCATCAGCGGTGCCATGCTCCTTTCGACCGTGCGGGCGAGTCTGAGCAACAAGAGTTGATTGAATTCGTCATTCTAGTGGCTTTCGCCGAGCGGCAATCCACGAGCACAGTGGCATAGAATGCGGGCATGCACGGCGTTTGCCGGTTAACCAAACAAGAGAGAGGCTTCGAAGGCTATGACGGGACTACTAGTTGACAAGGTGGCCATCATCACCGGTGCGGGTAGTGGCATAGGCAGAGCCGCCGCCCTGCGGTTTGCCGCTGAAGGGGCAAACGTGGTCCTCGGAGATATCAACGATACGGTTCATGAAACCGCGCGGCTCGCGGGCGGCAATGCCAAAGCGATGAGGATGGATGCGGGTCGGGAAGAGGACGTGGCAGCCATCGTGAAGCTAGCGATCGACACGCACGGTCATCTCGATTGCGCTTTTGCGAATGCCGGTATTTCCGGCGGCATCGATGGCATCTTTGACATTACCGCTGATCAGTTCGCGGAAGTGCTACGGGTCAATTTGATCGGCCCCTGGCTTATGGTTAAGCACGCGGGCAAGACAATGGCAGATCAGGGGCAGGGCGGTGCGATCATCATGACCGCGAGTGTGGCCGGCATTCGTTCGGGTGCGGGCGGCCCTTCGTATTCAGCGTCGAAGGCAGGCGTCATTAATCTGGCCAAGCTTTCTGCTCAGCAACTCAGTGAAACTGGCGTTCGTGTTAATGCGATCTGTCCTGGCCTGACAGAGACAGGCATGACCAAACCAACCTTTGACTATGCGCGCGACAAAGGGGTTGAACACAAAATTGGACAACTCAATCCGTTGCGCCGTGGTGCCCAGCCGGAAGAACTGGCGAATGTGGCAGTGTTTCTGGCAAGTGATCTAGCCAGTTACGTGAACGGACAGGCGATTGCGGTGGATGGTGGCTTATCAAGTTCGCACCCGGTACGCCGGCAACTGACTGGCCAGACTGCTGTTTGAGCTTATACAGAGCGCATTTCGCGCGTGTCGGTTGCTTTCGGTTCAATTGATTCGCCATCCCAACTGATCTGTCGGAACCGACACGCGCCGGTGCTCGCAAGATTGAATAGTGTCGAGGTGCGGGTGCCATAAGTTGACCGTTGCTCGCTTGGATCAAAGCGAGCGCGAATGAACGGCATCGACAGTTCGCGCTCGGCGGTCGCGCCAATGCCGGTGTCGGGTAGTGTGTCTGTCGCGGCAGGCTCAGTGGTTTGCAATGCAGCGAGCAATACCTGATCGGCGTTCTGGGCAGAGGGCGTCATTAGAGCCTGGCGCATCGCGTTTGCAAGCAAACTGGCCTTTGGCCAGTCCTCGTCGAATGCGCCGTTACTCACGGCGTGAACGCCAGGTTCAATTGGCAACACCTGTTGGCGTAGTCGGCCCTGGTTGCTTAGATGCCAGCCCTGCACCTGGCTAAGTGTTCTCTCTGCGTTTTCAGTCCATTCGAATGCCAGCAAGTTGAAGCCATCGTAGCGGTCGCTTTCAGCGGCAATCTCAAGCAGTGTGGCATGAGTCGATTCGGGCGCCTGCAATGTACGCGTGACCAAATGACCTCTTGAGGTCGGTTGCCCGTGGAGATTTGCGCCGCCTCGCACATTCGTGAGCGCAGCAAATCGGCAGCTTCGCGTACCAGGCTGATCAGTGATGGGTGGCAGTGAAACAGCCATCCATGTACCGCCCGCCTGTGCGTCCCGTCCGCCAAAGGTGCCCGGGTGGTCCGGCCACCAGCCCGGTTCATGGGTGGGGCGTGAGAAGAATTCGTCTCGATTTGCAGCGAGCGTAATCGGTTGAGATCCCGCCGGATCGAAACAGAATGCAATCAGGCACATACAGTCGTGTCGACAAAGTGCTCGAGATGACGACCGTTTAGCCCAGCCTCGGTCAGTGCCAGTAGCGGGTGGTTTGACGCAATCTGACCCAGGCGGGTCAGTATGGCAAGTGCGGCTTGGTCGTCCGGACACTGATAGTGTTCAAGCCAGGTGTCGACAGGGCTTGTCGAGCTGTCATGATGGGCTGCATCTGCCCGGAGTGAGCAAGTAAAACTAGCGCCGGCGTCTCGCGCGATGCCAGCGCCTAAATCGTTAATGGCGACAAGCACTTGCTCGCGATGGGCATTCGAAGCCTTGAAGTAAACGAAAACCGAATGCATGCAGGCGGTCGCGCTCAAAGGTCAGGTCGCTCGAAACGTTCCGCGACGGGAATTTCATAGGGCAGGCTTGTGACAGTAATCGCAGCGTTCCCAAGCTTTAACGGCTTACCACCTTCGAGTGCCGCAAGCCGTGTTTCGAACAACACGAGCTGCCGGTCTGCCTGGCCGACTGCCTCGCCTGGCCCGTTGAGTACAACCGTGCCGACCGGCGAGTCTTTGTCATCGAGTATCTCTGCGCCCACTTCGACATTGTCACGCGCGCCGATCCAGCCTGTTTGCAAACGCCTTTTGAGCTTGCCCAGGTATTGGGTTCGAGCCACGACCTCCTGACCTGGGAAGCAACCTTTCTGAAAGCTAACGCCGCCAACTAACTCAAAGTTGATCATTTGCGGGACGAAAGCATCGCTAGTAGGTAGACCAATGCGAGGGGTGCCGGCCAGTACTTCCGTAGTGTGCCACCAGGTGGTCGGCGCTAGAGCAAGTCCTTCAGATTGATACCGGGTCAGATCTTTCAGGAGGCAATCGGATGGTGTGAGCGCGATAACCCTGCTGTGGGGAGCGCCCGAAGCCTCGATTGATTCGATACCAATCAGCAGGCGGTTTTGGTCATCGCTAACGGCTTGCATCGGGGAAGGCCAATGGCTGGGTGTGTCCTTGGCAGCGCAAACAAGGCCGAGCGCCGGCGAGGCTTGCGAAATATTTTCAATGTTTACCTTGGCACGCAGCACAAACATGGCCAGGCGCTTATGCAGTGATTCGGTGAGCGCACTGCTGAGCACGAGAATGAAATCACCGTTCAAGCGAGTGGCGATGAAATC
>JBGCFG010000014.1:0-92912 GCA_045106815.1 Burkholderiaceae bacterium
AGGTAGGTGCCCGATGAGCGCAACTTGAGTTTGGAGAAGTCCTCGACGCTAGCTATTTCTTTCGAGACGACCAGTTCAGTGGGATAGACCTTTTCTGCCCGGGTGACAACGCCGTGCTTGGCAAGATCTTCATTGAACATCTCTTCAAAGCCCATATTCTTGAGGTAGTGCATGAACTCCCAAGGTTCACGGAAGGTGCCGGGAACACCGAGCGCAAGCCCAGCGGTAGAAGCTTCGCCGAGCACATAACCGGGCGAGATGGTGCCCATCTCGACGACACCTCGACGGACGATATTGAAGATCTCGCCACCTTTGGCGAATTCGCCCGCACCGAACAATTGCAGCTTGAACCGACCCTCGGTGATTTCTTCCAGTTCCTTGGCAATGACTTCGAGACTATCGCCAAACGAGGCTGAGGCTTTCGGCCAATGGGACTGGACTTTCCAGGTGACCGATTCTGCTGCCTTTGCGGTACCAATGATGGCCGGCGAGGCGATAACGGCTGCGCCGCCCGCGATCGCCTTACGGCGCGATAAAGAATGTGTCTTGTCTGCCATGGTGTGTGTCTCCTTACGTTGTTGCCCGGCTTGGTACCGGTTTTAGCCAGCAGATTAGCCTGAGCTTGGCCGAAATGGCAAGTGAATACCTGCGAGCCTCCCGTTTTTAACGGAGGCTCTGTCAGGCTCTTGCGCACTCCACGAAGATTCTGGCGGCGTGTAAACATGATGCCTGGCTGATGTCGCGGTGGGTGACAGCGCGTATTGTCTGCTTATCGAACGCGAATGCGAGAACGCCCTTGGCGGCTGCCCGAGCGACCAGTTCAGGAGCCGTGGGTGCGTCTGGGTCAATACCGCTGGTTTCAAACACCATGATGTTGGTCTGGAGCGCTTGCTCGCGCACCAGCAGATCTGGGCTTTTGGCCATTTCACTGAGCATGAGACGAGCATTGTTGTGATCGTCCTGCAAGCGGTTGAAGTTGTGTTCGAGCGCAAACAGGCCTGCTGCGGCAAAGTGCCCAACCTGGCGCATAGCGCCGCCGAGCATTCTTCTGTAGCGAACGGCAGACGAGATAAGGCCTTGGGCACCGGCCAGTAAGGAGCCGCCAGGTGCGCCTAGTCCCTTGGAAAATGACACCATCACAAGATCAAAGGATTGGCAGAGCTTCGCCGGTGCAACATTGAGCGCGATAGCCGCGTTCCAGAGCCGCGCGCCGTCCAGGTAACTTGCAATGTTGTGCGTTTGCGCCAGCTCACAAATCGCCTGGGCTTGCTCTTCAGGAAAGACGACACCACCCATCCGATTGTGGGTGTTTTCAATTTCAACCAGGGTCGTCGGCGGATACATGGGATGGTCCCTTGGCTTGATCGCCTGCTCAAACTCTGCGGCACAGAAGACACCCTTATCACCAATTTCTGTGAACTGAACACCCGCGTTTGCACCTGAGCCGCCACCTTCGTGCCAAATCGCGTGGCTCTGCCGACTAACGACTACATCATCACCCGGTTGGGTAAAAAGCTTTAGTGCCACCTGGTTGGCCATGGTGCCGGTGGGCAACCATATTGCGGCCTGCTTGCCGAGCAAGTCGGCAGCGGTATCCTGCAACGCGTTGACGCTCGGGTCGTCAGCAAACTGATCGTCGCCGACAGGCGCGCGAGCGATTGCCTCGCGCATGGCGTCGCACGGGCGGGTGACGGTGTCGGATCTAAGATCGAGAACAGAGTCCAAGGCTCAAACCGGCAGCGTCAGATAAACCGCTTCACGTCCCACAATTGGTTCTCGGGTTGGCATGAATACCGTGCATTCGTCGCAAGGCGCGACGATGGTCTCATCGCCATTGCGCGCGATGACCTCGTCTTTTGAAAAGCGTTCCAGGCCAACCAGTGGCCGTGAGAAAGTGAAGTCCTGGCTTTTGACGACATGGGTTTCAAGAAGTTTGAACCGCCGAGGGCTTGCGCTTTTGTGTGCCTGGGCCGCTCCAGTCTCAGTTGGCTGCTCTTTGGCGTTAGTCGCCTCGATTTGCTCAGGATGATTAATCAGGCCATAGTGCGCGAGGAAACGCAGCGTCACATCGGTTGCGAGGTCTGCTGCGGCGCGCTTGAAGTGTTGGCCACACTCGACCACGACCGCCGCGCCAGGACCATCTTCAGTCCCATGTTGAGCGTATTGCATCAAGCCTGTGCCGGTCGTCAGACCGCCGGGCAGGAGCAGATGGATGGCCGGCTGCGCGACGGAACTAGCTAACAATGAATTTCGTTCGAACGGTATGTAGACCCAGAAAGGGTCAACGTCAGAACTGGTGGAGTGGATATCCAGAATATGGTCTGCTTCGCCAACAACCGGTCTAAGCTCCCGTGCGCGACGCAACTCGGGACTTTGTTCATCGCTATCGAGCATTTCGGCCGACCAGATTCTGTTCAGGTTGTGGACGAGTTGACGATTATCGAACGGGCGGTCTGGATCGAACGCGTTATACGCTTCCACATTGGCAAAGCTGACGGTTAGGGTGCCTTTCAAGGGACGGACGTTGTTGTCGAGCAAATGCGTGGCTGCCACCATGCCGCAGATTTCATTGCCATGAGTCAGGGCATTGATGAGCACATGCGGTCCGGGGATGCCGGAATCAAAGCGGTGAACATAATCAATGCCTATGTTGCCGCTTTTGTACGGGCTTAAATCGCCTTGTTTGACTTCAATGTCAGGCAGAGATTCTGAAAGGGGCTTATTCATGGGTGATGTCTTTCTCAGTCAGATATCAGGCTGTTGGCGCCTGCGCTTCGCACAGCAGGCGGTAGACCTGGCTGGTGTCTGGCGGGATGCCGAACGCCGGCGGCACGGCCGCTTGAAGCGCAAGAACAGAAGCTTCGCGTAGGGTTTCAACGACCACACAGCCTGCAATCGACTGGTCTCGGCCACGTAATGCTTGCTCGGCCGACAAGCGTGCGGCGTTGCCGTCTGCTTGCTCATCGGTCTTTTGATCATCCGAAAGCCAAATCTCAAAGCGAGCCAGTTCGTCGTCAGACGCGAGTCGATCCGACAGAGAGCCGCGAAGATCGCGAGCTTGTTTCTCGCGTTCGGCAGATTCGCCACTGAGGGGCAGCACGAGTGCGTAGGTCGCAGTTGATAGCCTGCCATGGGCTTCGCAGTGGCAAACTGTTCGACTGAGATTGGCGACGGCCTCGCTCATCACCTGACGGGTCAAAGGTGTTGGATTGTCCAGCCGCTGCTGGTAAGCCTGCGAGCGGAAAACCTCAACCGTGTCCGCGTGGTAGCACGTCATGAAGCGGGGCGCGAGTTCGTAGCCCGGCGCGCCTTCGACTGCTTCGTATCGGCGGCCGCGCTGAAACCCCGGCACAGCGAGTCGCTCGGGTAAATGCTCGTGCTGATACCACCGCTCAAAGAGCGGCTCAAAGCCAGGCTTGCAGTCGGTCCAGATCGCGAGAACAGCAGACGCTTGCATCAGCTGGCCCATCTGCTAACCGTAGTGGCTGGGTGCTTGTGTTTTGCTAGCACGCGGTTGCTCCTCATGCTCGAATTACGAATCGGATTACCCTAGCATGGAATCAACAGCGACCCCTGAGGTGATCGGGGAACATCAGGACGATAGTGACCAGAAAGCTAACCAGAGAGCAATGAAATGAGGAGTCAATCCGCGCGCAAACAGGCATTGATTGCAGGCGCCACGGGGGTAGTTGGGCGGAACTTACTGCGCCACTTTGTGGCGCAGCCAGACTGGGATGTTGTGGCGGTTTCGCGCCGCAAGCCCGATATCGAAGGCGATTATCGGCATGTCGCGGTTGATCTGCTTGACCCATCTGATTGTGCGAAGAAGCTGGGCGATCTGAGCGCCGTGACGCATCTGTTCTTTGCCGCCTATGTCGAGAAGCCTTCCTGGTCTGCGCTGGTTCCGCCCAATCTGGCCATGCTGCGCAATCTCCTGGATGCGGTTGAGCCGGTGGCAACGGGTTTGGCTCATGTGCATCTCATGGAAGGTACCAAGTGGTATGGCAGCCACCTTGGGCCGTTCAAGACACCGGCGCGCGAAGATGATCCGCGTCATATGCCGCCCAATTTTTATTACGACCAGCAAGATCATCTCGTTGAGCGCCAGCGCGGCAAAGCCTGGCAGTGGTCAGCGGCGCGCCCGCATGGCGTGTGTGGTTTTGCAGTGGGTAATCCGATGAATTTGGTCATGGTGCTGGCCGTATACGCGTCGATCTCAAAAGCGCTGGGCCTACCGCTGCGTCACCCTGGTTCGAGCGCGAATGCGGCAGCGCTCTATCAGAGTACGGATGTCGACCTACTCGCACAATCTGTGCACTGGATGGCGACCGAGCCCGAGTGCGCGAATCAGGCGTTTAATGTCACCAACGGAGATTTGTATCGATGGCAGGACCAGTGGCCCGTATTTGCTGAATACTTTGATATGCCACTGGCGTCACCCCAGAAAATCGATCTGGTGGATATGATGGCTGATAAGCAAGACGTTTGGAACGAGCTTGTTGAGCGCCACCAGTTGCAAGCCATTCCGTATAACCAACTGGTGTCCTGGGGTTACGGGAACTTTGTGTTTACGCCCGAATACGACATTGCGTCATCAATGACCAAAGCACGTCAGTTTGGCTTTCATTCGGTTGTCGACTCGACCGAGATGTTCATCAGACAGTTTGATCAGCTGCGTGAAAACCGCGTGATCCCGCCCGGCAAGGGGTAGGGGCGCCAATCGTTCAGACTAGGATCTCAGCTTCTTGAAAGCCTTTTTCGCGTTTTTATCGGGCAACCGGCGTTGGTTGTTAGGCGGCTTCCTATTGTGCTTTTGCTCGGCGTTCGGGCAGACTTTTTTCATTGCGCTCTCGGGTGGCCACATTCGCGAGGCCTATGGATTGAGTCATGGTGAGTTTGGGTCGCTCTATATGATCGCCACGCTTGGTAGTGCCCTGACCCTGCCGAGCCTCGGCCGAATCGTTGACCGTCTTTCCGTGTCAGGCACAGTCGCTCTCATTGCCCCCGGGTTGGCTATCGCCTGCTTGTTGATGTCTGTTGCGCAGTCGGTCTGGTTGCTTGGCCTGACAATTTATATGTTGCGCCTATTCGGCCAGGGCATGATGATCCATACCGCTATGACGGCGATGGGCCGATGGTTTACCGAATACCGGGGAAGGGCCGTCGCATTAGCCACACTAGGCCTGCAGACTGGTGAAGCCATTTTGCCAAGCATTATGGTCGCGTTGTTTGTGACGGTTGGCTGGCGTCAGGGTTGGCTACTTGGTGCTTTGTTTATTGTCGCCTTCATACTACCTGCGGTGTTTTGGCTGATGCGCCAGGAGCGCCAACCTGAGGCGTTGTCGCAAGACACTGGCAGGTCTGTTGTGCATCAATGGACTCGAGAGCAGGTGCTGGCTGACCCTTTGTTCTGGTTGATGTTGATTGGCATACTCGCGCCTGGCTTTATCGGCACCACTATTTTCTTTCATCAAGCCTATTTGCTCGAACTGAGGCAATGGCCTGCTGAGGCGTTTGCGAGTGCGTTTGTCATGATGGCGCTCATGACGACCACGTTTTCTCAGGTGGCTGGTTGGTTGATTGATCGGTTTGGCGCGGTGAGAGTGTTGCCCGCGTTTCTGGCGCCCCTGTCGCTCGCCTGTTTCACGCTGGCAGCGATTGAGCAGGCCTGGGGGATATTCATTTTCATGGGGCTGCTGGGTGTTTCCTACGGGATATCGTCCACCTTGTTTGGCGCGCTGTGGCCAGAGGTTTATGGCACTCGTCATCTGGGGAGTGTGCGATCTGTCACCGTTGCCTTCATGGTGCTCTCAAGTGCATTGGGCCCCGGCGTTACGGGCCTGCTGATTGACGCTGGTGTGCCCTATGTGAAGCAAATGGTGGTGATGGGTCTTTACTGTGTCTCGGTGGCGGCCGTCATGATCTGGATTTCCCGGCAACTGGTTCGGCGGCAGTCGCAAACCCAGCATCCGGCGCTTGCCCGCCGCTAACGAATGCAAGCCGAGGTCGTCTGCTTCTGGCAAACTTGCAACCAATCCCAACCCAATCCAATCTAATGGTTACCTATTCATGGAGTGAGCCATGACCCAACCCATAGTGCGTGTTGTTGATATTGCGTTTGTTCGGTATCGAACCCCTGATCTGGATGTCATGCAGCAGTTCCTGGCTGACTTTGGCATGCGTCTGGTAGAGCGCACAGAGTCGCGCCTTTACATGCGCGGTACCGAAGCAAGTCACTTTATCTATACAACTGAACGGGCGAGTGAACCCGGTTTCATAGGCCCGGCGTTCGAAGTGGAGAGTGAACAGGATCTGCACCGACTCGCTGAGTCTCTGGTGGGTGCCAGCGAAGTACGCCCAATGGATAGCCCGGGCGGAGGGCTGCATGTGACTGCGCGTGATCCCGATGGGTATCAGATTGAGTTTGTTCATGGCATTGACCCCTTACCCGAGATTCCCACCCGAGATGCGCTGGTTCTTAATACGGATAGGCGCCGCGACCGTCGCGGCATCTTTCAACGGCCAGACAGTGGTCCGGCACACATTCGCCGGATTGGGCACCTGGTGATGCGCACGGGCGATATCTCACGTGCCCAGGCGTACTACGCGCAGTTCGGTTTTCTCGTCACAGATGCAACCTGCGACCCCAATGAGCCTGATCGAACCCTGGGCGTGTTTATGCGTTGCGATCGTGGTCCTGACTGGACCGACCACCACACGCTGGGCCTGGCCGTGCGAGAGCCAGTCGCGGTAGATCACACGGCCTATGAGTGCATCGATATCGACGACATTGTGCTGGGGGGGAATCATTTGGAGGCATGTGGCTATAAACGATCCTGGGGTGTGGGGAGACACATCTTGGGTAGTCAGGTCTTTGACTATTGGCGTGACCCCTTTGGATTCAAGGTTGAGCACTGGACAGATGGCGATCTCGTCAACCGCGATACGCCCATGACAAGAGTGCCGGTGGGTGACGATGGACCGGGCGCTATTTCGCAGTGGAGCGCTACACCTGAAGACTATTTAAAGATCTATCCGCAAGCGCGGGCAATCGGCCCGCTGTCGCAAGACACCGACCAGGCCTGAGCGCTTTGACAACTGAGCACTATCCAGTTGCGATCGTCGGCGCGGGGCCGGTTGGTCTGACCGTCGCTAATCTGCTTGCGCTCTTCGGTGTCTCTTGCATTCTGATCGAGAGGTCGCCCGGCACGTCAACGCATCCAAGAGCACAGACCATTGACGATGAATCGCTGCGCACGCTCCAGACCTTTGGCGGCGCGCCAGGCTTTGAGCACTCGATCCTGCCAGCTCAGGGGTCGAACTACTACGACAAAAACGGTGACTGTTTTGCTCAGGTCGGTGCCGGCCCCAAGAACTATGGTTTCTTCAAGCGCAACTACATGCTTCAGCAGCAACTTGATGCCGCGCTTTTGGCACGACTGGAAACCGAATCGACCGTGACTCGGCGATTTGGCACTTTGCTGCAGTCTTTCGTGTGTGGTGAGGCTGGTGTTGAATTGGTGCTGGATGATGATCAGCGCGTGCATTGCGATTACCTGCTGGCGTGTGATGGTGGCCAAAGCGCTATTCGTAAGGCGCTTGAGATTGCGATGCAGGGCTGGACCTATGAGCAGGACTGGATAGTCCTTGATGCGCTTGATGACCCCGACGCGGAGCCGATTTCTCGTTTCTATTGCAATCCGGAGCGACCTGCGGTGAGTATCGCCTCGCCGGGCGGTGGGCGACGCTATGAGTTCATGCTGTTGCCTGGTGAAGATCGCGAAGCGGTGTTAACAGATGAGTCTTTGGCTCAGATTCTCTCGCCATTCAGACCTTGGCAGGCGGAAAAAATTACCCGGCGCGCTGTTTACACGTTTCATGCGCGGATTGCTGAGCGGCTTCAACATGGGAGGGTTTTTTTGCTGGGGGATGCTGCGCACCTGACGCCGCCGTTTGCAGGGCAGGGCATGAATGCTGGCATTCGTGACGCACAAAACATCGCATGGAAGCTGGCGATGGTGTGCAAACACGGCGCAGGACCGAAGCTTCTAACCTCCTATGAGCAGGAGCGGCGCAAGCCCATCTGGCAAATGATTCAGTTGGCCGTCGCGATGGGCGAGTTCGTGATGCCGGTTGGGCATGAGCAGGTCGCGCTCAAAAATTCGGTGCTCAAAGCACTCGAGCGATTTCCGCAAGCTCGGGATTGGTTGTTTCAAATGCGCTTCAAACCCAGGCCACGCTACGAAGCGGGTGTGTTTGTCGATTTGGACGAGCAAGGCATCGAGGCGTCTTTAGTGGGTGAAATGCTGCCGCAACCCAAGGTGGTGCAGGCGAATGGCACGCTTTGCCTGCTCGACGATTTGCTTGGCCCAGGCTTCTGCCTGCTGGTACAAGATGAGCACACTGAGCTCGCCGCGTCCCGGCTTGATGGTCCTATCTGGCAGACCATTCAGGCTGGGATTGTCAGGCTCAGCTTTGACGAGGAGGAAACCAGTGGGGCGTCTGATGTGATCTCTGCGCGAGTGCCCAGAGGTGACGAAATTGAGAACGGCAGCGAAAACCTCCTGGTTGCTCGCCCGCTTCGGTCGCATCGCGGGCAGATCGTGCTGGTCCGCCCCGATCGCTACGTACTCGGCGCCTGCTTTGTCGAGGAGCTTGATGGGTTTGCTGGGCGGCTGGACGACCTTTTTGAGTTAGCTGGCCAGGCAGGCTCCCGGTCAGAATAAGCGGTGAAGGGGAATATGCGTGGCAGCCGGTGGCATAATGCGTCGGGCAAATAGCAAGTAACCAATCAGGAGGCTCTATGAAAAAACTATTGGCAGCCGCAGCATGCGCCAGTGCCTTGTCATTGACGGTGTCGTCGGCATTCGCAGCAGAAAAGGTCAACATTGGTGCACCCGCATGGACAGGGGCGCAAGCAATTGCGCATTTGATTCAGGAAGTTGTGGTCACTCGTATTGGCGGTCAAGCTGATCTGGTCCCCGGTAACAACGCCAATATCTTCCAGGCGATGGACCAGGGTAAAGGCGATATCGATGTCCACCCCGATGTCTGGCTTCCCAATCAGGAAAGTTTCACCAAGAAATATGTAGACGGCGCCGGCACAGTCGAACTGTCATCGAAATTCTATGAAGGCAAACAGAGCTTCTGTGTGCCTAAGGCTTTCTCTGAGAAGCACAAAGTCACGTCAATTTTCGATCTGGCGCGCCCCGAGATTGCCAAGCTGATGGATGGGGATGGTGATGGCAAGGGTGAAATCTGGATTGGTGCGCCGGGTTGGGCGTCAGCCAACGTGAACGAAGTAAAAGTCAGGGATTACGGTCTGTTGCCGTTTATGGAAGCCGTGCGCGCTGACCAGGCAGTCATGACAGCCACAGTGGGTGATCGCATCAAGAAAGATGAAGGCTACGCTTTCTACTGTTACTCACCACATGCAATTTGGTTCCAGCATGACATCGTGCGTCTCGAGGAGCCTGCGTTTGATGCTGCCAAATATGTCGCACTGCAGCCTTCTGATGATCCTGACTGGTACAAGAAGTCCAAGGTCATGACAGAAGACGCCCTCAAGAAAGTGCAAATTGCGTATTCCAAGTCGCTTAAAGAGCGTTCGCCTGCGATTGCTGACTTGCTTGCGAATATTCAGCTAGATGGTGAGACAGTCTCTGACTTTGCGTTTCAGATTGAAGGCGGAAAATCAGCCGCTGATGTCGCAAAAGCCTGGGTTGCAGCCAACTCAGATCGTGTTGATGGTTGGCTTGGTTTGAAATAAACCAAGTTGTTAACGGGCCCTGGTTCGAAATGATCCAGGGCCTGTAGACGATTGGAGACCCCGGGTGACATCGTCAGGGACACAGAGCGAAACATCGATTGCACTTTCTTCTGTGTGGAAGGTGTTTGGCGATAAAGCTGATGCGGCGTTGGTCGACATCCGCGAAAACGGTTTGTCCAAGAGCGCGACGCTTGAAAAGTACGATTGTGTTGTTGGTGTTGCGGACGTTAGTCTGTCGATTAACCGAGGCGAAATCTTCTGCATCATGGGCTTGTCGGGTAGCGGCAAGTCGACCCTTGTCCGTCACATAAACCGCCTGCTTGAGCCAACCGCCGGCCAGATCGAGGTGGGCGGGCAAGATCTTATGGCGATGTCGGCTGATGAGTTGCGCAAGTTTCGCAATGAGAACATCGCGATGGTGTTTCAGAACTTTGCGCTCATGCCCCACCGGTCAGTGCTCGACAACGTCGCCATGCCGCTCGAGATTCGAGGCGTCAGCAAGAACGAGCGTTTAAGCCGGGCCGAACAAACCATCGAAATGGTGGAATTGACTGGTTGGGGCAACAAGTTTGCGCATGAGTTGTCTGGTGGTATGCAGCAGCGGGTCGGCCTGGCCAGAGCGCTCGCAGCAGACCCCGAGATTCTGCTGATGGATGAGCCATTCAGTGCGCTAGACCCGCTGATCCGGCGCCAACTCCAGAACGAATTCATGCAGCTTGCGGCTGGCATGAGCAAGACCACTGTTTTTATTACCCACGACCTGGACGAGGCGGTACGAATTGGACATCGAATCGCAATCATGCGCGATGGGCGCGTCATCCAGATTGGTACGCCCGAAGAAATTGTCATGACGCCGGCTGATGACTATGTCGCTGAGTTTGTGGCTGGGATTTCCCGCCTGAAGGTGGTAAAGGCCCATGCCGTTATGCAACCGCTTGATGCGTTTGAATCGAAAAACGGTCGGCTGGGTGATGATGCGCCCAGTTTTGATGAGCAAACCAACTTAAGCGATCTGATTCATTCGGCAATTGAGTCGCCAAGCCCGTCAGCCGTACTCGATGCGGGCGGCAATCGCATTGGCGTGATCACCCGTGCAGATCTCCTGAGAACTGTTGTTGAAGGCACGGAGACGTCTTGATGGTGACCCCCGTTGATACTGACGCCCGTGACGCTTTAGTGGCGTCTTTCGTTGAGACTAAACCCGAGTACTACCGAGCGCAATTTCAAAAGATCGGCTCCAAAGCCGGGTTCTCCTGGACATTCAATTGGGTTGCCGCATTGCTGGGTCCACTTTGGTATGGCATGCGCGGGCTTTGGAACTGGGGTCTGGCGTTTGTAGTTATTGAGGCGTTTGCGCTTATTCAGATTGGGCGTGGCCTATTTGGTGACCTGGGCGCTGATGCGCGGGAGCGTATTGCTCAGGTTGAGGGCACGCTTGAATTACGCTACCAGCAGCTTGAAGCGGCCATTGCGCGCAATGCCGACAATGTAGACGTCTTTCGACGAACGATTGCGTCGCTTGAATCGGCCATTGACGGTATCCGGGCCGAGGCTGTTATCGCGCAGGAAGGGGCGTTGTGGGTTGGTTTGACTGGCCTTGCGGTGCTCGTTCTCGTAAAGCTGGCTGAAGGTTTGATCGCCAACACGGCATTGGAAAGTCGTTTTTCAGCTTGGCTGTCTGATCGTTCAATTCCGTCCGGCCTTAGCCGCTGGAGAACCATCGTCACAGCTGTTTTTGTCACGACGATTTTTGCCGTAAGTGTGATTCACTTTGCGTTTCCCGGCGTGATGCCGTGGCTCGCAACATTTCCGACTAATCCGGAAATTCGCCTTGGGGCGATTAAGTGGGTCGAGCAATTCTTTGCGTTCGTCACCGGTGGCGGGCAATGGCTGTTTGATCTGATCACCACGGGCATTCGGACCGTCCTTGATGCGCTTGAAATTATTTTTGTGCAGACTCCTTGGCCGGTGATTGCGAGTTTCATTGTGCTGCTTACCTGGCTCTCGGCAGGTGTTGGCGCTGCAGTGGCGGCAGCGGCATTTCTGGCCTACATGGGCTTTCTCGGTTTTTGGGTCAAGGCCATGACGACCCTCGCCTTACTGGGGACAGCCGCGTGTATTTCCATTGTGCTGGGCATACCGCTTGGGATGTTCTGTGCCCGGCGGCCGCGGCTCTATGCGTTTATTCGACCGATCATGGATTTCATGCAGACCATGCCGGCGTTTGTGTTCATGATCCCCGTGATTGCATTCTTTGGGACGGGTAAGCCTGCTGCCGTCGTGACCACGATGATTTTTGGCGGCACGCCAGTGGTGAGGCTGACGGTGCTGGGTTTACGCGGTGTTCCCGAGTCCATTCGGGAGGCGGCGATTGCTTATGGTGCGACCAAGTGGTACTTGCTTACCAAAGTCGATTTACCGCTTGCTGCGCCGTCTATTCTCGCTGGTGTGAACCAGACCATCATGCTGAGTCTGGCAATGGTAGTGGTGGCCTCGCTTATCGGCGCAAAAGGTCTGGGAGAAGATGTGCTTGAGGCCTTGCAGTACGCGTCGGTTGGACAGGGCATTTTGGCTGGGTTTGCCATCTTGTTCTGCGCGATGATCCTTGACCGTGTGGTGCAGGGGCGCAAGCGTCAGTAAGCAGTGAGAACGAGAAAAGAAGAACGGCACGCGGGCTTAGTCGGTGAAGTAGTGCAAGGCACCGTCTAGCCCGCCGTAGTTAATGGCATGCGTGGTCTCTGATCGAACGATGGGCTTGGCATGAAATGCAACCGATACGCCCGCCACAGACATCATCGGCAAATCGTTTGCACCATCGCCAATCACAATGGTGGCATCCGGATCGCAGCCAATCTCTGAACAGGTTTGAATGACGGTTCGCCGCTTGGCTTCGCCGTCTACAATGTCGCCTAGGACGCGTCCTGTCAGGTGGCCGTCAACGATTTCCAGTTCATTGGCACGATGTTTTGTGAATGACAAGCGCTCTGCCAGTCGGCTGGTAAAGAAGGTGAATCCGCCCGACACAAGCAAAGTCTTTAATCCTGCTAGCTGCGCTGACTCTATGAGTTTTGCTGCACCCTCGGACAACGTCACTTTTTCTCGATAGACCGTTTCAAGGACTTGGGCTGGCAGCCCCGCCAACTGAGCCACTCTCTGTCGCAGACTGTCCGCAAAGTTGCGAATTTCCCCGCGCATGGTGGCTTCTGTGATGGCCGCGACCTCCGCCTTTCTGCCAGCGTAAGCGGCAATCTCATCGATGCACTCAACCGTGATGAGCGTGGAGTCCATATCAAACGCGATCAGCCGATAGTCGCTTAGAGGATCTTGATCAGGGACAAATTCGGCATCGACCCGGTGCCGTTCAGCGAGAAAGGTCACCTGGTCGCTGCCAATTTTGACGTCAGACCAAATCGCAACGCCGCTTTGCCGGGTGTCTGGCGCGAATCCGATCGCTGCGCTAAACACCTGAACCGACAGATCGCTTAGAGCAGGATGCTGCACCACGAGTCGACTCATGGCGAGGTTATCGCGCCATGAGCTTGCTGCTGTTTGGTCAAGGCACTGAGTATTTCGCGGATGCGCTGAACCCGCTGGTCCAGATCAGCTGAGCTCACTTTGATTCTCAGCCTGTCGCTGCCAGCGAATGTGGTGTCTTTCCGCGACTGCATAAACGCGATGATTGCAGCCGGTTCTATTGGGGGCTGCGGTTTGAACTGGATCAGTATCTGCTCCTCAGCGGCATCAATCTTACTGATGCCTAATGGGGCAGAGCCAATGCGCAGGCGATGGGTCTCAACGAGTGAGCGCGCTTGTTCAGGCAGACGGCCAAACCGGTCAATCAGTTCCTCCTGCATGCGGATCAGCGTGTCCAGATCATTGGTGTTGGCCATGCGCTTATAAAGGCTCAGCCGTTCTCTGACATCGGGACAGTAGTCGCCAGGCAGTAGTGCCGGTACGTGCAGCTTAATCTCTGTTGTCGTTGACAACGGTGACTCAAGGTCGGGCTCCTCGCCACGGCGCATCGCCGCAACTGCTTCGTCCAGCATCTCGGTGTACAGCGAGAAGCCAACCTCTTGCATGTCACCCGACTGAGAATCGCCCAATACTTCGCCAGCGCCTCGAATTTCAAGATCGTGCATCGCGAGGAAGAAGCCGCTGCCAAGTTCCTCCATCGCCTGAATAGCCTCTAGTCGCTTTTTGGCGTCGCGCGTCAGGGCTGCTTCGTCAGGCGTGAGCAGGTAGGCATAGGCTTGATGATGGGATCGTCCTACCCGACCGCGCAGCTGATGGAGTTGGGCAAGACCAAAGCGATCGGCCCGGTGAATGATGATGGTGTTGGCCGTGGGAACGTCAATGCCGGTTTCAATGATGGTTGTGCAGAGCAAGACATTGAAACGTTGTTGGTTGAACTCGCGCATGACGCGCTCAAGGTCTCGTTCGCCCATCTGACCATGGGCCACTGCAATTCTCGCTTCGGGTAGTAGCTCTGCGAGCATGGCCCGGCGGTTTTCAATCGTGCGCACTTCATTGTGCAAAAAGTACACCTGACCGCCACGCTTGATTTCTCGCAGCATGGCCTCACGCAAGACGCCATCGCTTTCTGGCCGTACGAATGTCTTGATCGCAAGACGTCGCTCCGGGGCCGTGGCAATCACTGAGAAGTCGCGTATTCCTTCCATGCTCATCGCCAGGGTGCGTGGAATTGGCGTGGCGGTGAGTGTCAGGACGTCAACTTCTGCACGCAGTGCTTTTAGCTTCTCTTTCTGGCGCACGCCAAAGCGGTGCTCCTCATCAATGATTACCAGGCCGAGTCGCTTGAGATTGATATCAGGTGAGAGCAGCTTATGAGTACCAACCACAATATCCACTGAGCCGTCTTTGAGTCCTTCAATGGCGCTGGCTGTTTCTTTGCCCGACCGAAAGCGTGAAAGCTGTGCAACCTTAATTGGCCATTGCGCGAAGCGGTCGCGAAACGTTTCATAGTGCTGTTCTGACAACAGGGTAGTTGGCGCGAGCAAGATGACCTGCTTGCCACCAGATACCGCCATGAAAGCGGCGCGCAATGCCACCTCCGTTTTGCCAAAACCCACATCACCGCAGACCAGCCGATCCATTGGCTTGGGGGCGACCATGTCCTGCACCACCGCATGGATGGCGGCGAGCTGATCAGGCGTTTCATCGAAACCAAAGCCCTCGCAAAAGGCTTCGTAGTCCTGCGCTCGAAACTCAAATGCGTGCCCCTCGCGGGATGCCCGGCGCGCATAGAGGTTGAGCAATTCTGCTGCAGTGTCACGCGCTTGTTGGGCAGCCTTGCGCTTGGCTTTCTCCCATTGCCCCGAACCAAGACTGTGCAGGGGGGCTTCATCGGCGCTCGCGCCGGAATAGCGGGAAATCAAATGCAGCTGCGACACGGGTACGTATAGCGTGCTGTCTTTCGCGTAAATCAGATGCAAAAACTCATCAACGCCGTCGCCGAGATCCAGATCGATGAGTCCCTGGTACCGACCGATGCCGTGGTCAGAATGCACAACGGGGTCGCCCGCCTTGAGTTCCGACAAATCTTTAATGATCGCGTTGACATCGGTGGCGGACTCGCGCTTGCCCGAGCGGCTGCGCCGGGCGCTTCCGGTAAAGAGTTCGGTTTCAGTAATCAGACAAAGGCGCAACTCCGGGCAGACAAAGCCATCGTGCAGCGGCCCTGCAATCAGCCCAACCGGTTCTTCGCTGGTGAGCCAGTCAACCCAGTTATCCATCACCGGAAAGCGTAAGTCGCCCTCAGCGAGTAGTTCCGACACCGTTTCTAGGCGACCGGCGGACTCAGCCATAAGCAACACCCGACTTGCTTGCCGATCACTTGAACCGGGCGGATTGTCCAAAATCCCTCTCAGTTTGCTGAGTGGGTCAGTCTGCCGCCGCTCAACATTGACCGTTGGCGCCGGCAGTGCAAAGTGCCGGGTCGGTGGCTGATCTTCATCTTCTGGCTCGCCAGCCGATGATTGTGCGAACTGATCGGCCTGTGACAGCCCGCCCAGCAAGCTAAAGCGCCCAAACTCGCGCGAAGCCTGAAAGAACTCGTCAACATCGCTGAAAACTTCGGTTGTTTTGAGGACTGGGCGCTCAGGGTCGTGGGACAGAAAGCCGTAGCGTTGCTGCGCGTCTGTGACGAAGGCCTGGGCTGCTTTTTCAGCCCGGCCATGCAGCACGATGCTCGATTGCGCGGGCAGGTAGTCAAACAATGAAGCGGTTTCGTCATGAAACAGGGGTAGGTAATACTCAATGCCGGCACCAAATACGCCATTGGCTATGTCGCGATACAGCGGTGCTCGGCTCGGGTCGCCCTCAAAGCGCTCGCGCCACCGGCCCCGAAAGGCCTGACGGCTTGCCTCGTCGGTTGGCATCTCGCGCGCAGGCAGGAGGCGGACAGAGTCGACCGGATAGAGGCTACGTTGCGTATCCGGGTCGAAAGTCTTGATTGACTCGACCTCATCGCCAAACAGGTCGAGTCGGAACGGCAGCTTTGCGCCCATCGGGAACAGATCGATCAGACCGCCGCGCACGGAATACTCTCCCGGCTTTACCACCTGCGAGACATTCTCGTAACCGGCGCGGGTGAGTTGCTCTCGCAGTCCACGTTCATCCAGGTCTGCCCCTTTGTCAAAATAAAAGGTGTAGGACGCCAGATACGAAGGTGGAGCAAGCCGATGAAGCGCGGTTGTGACGGCAGTGACAAGAACATCCACTTCCTGGCGCTGCAGTGCATATAGCGCTGCCAATCGCTCGCTAATGAGGTCCTGGTGCGGGGAGATGGCGTCAAACGGCAGAGTTTCCCAGTCGGGTAGATGGGCAACCCGAAGCTCGGGGGCAAAGTATCGGATTTCGTCCACGAGCCGCTGGGCGTCGGTCGCAGAGGCAACGAGCACGGCGAGGCAGCCGGGGCGATCAGACCTTGAGGCCAGCGCCGCGAGTTGCAGCGCGTCAGATGAGCCAGCATTCGCGGCCAACGACAGACTTGCACCCGGCTTTGGCCATTTCAGCTTACTGAGTGGCTGCTGCTTAACAGGCTTGGGTGATGGGTCGGCAGACTCTGCGTTGCCAGCTGATTTGGAGGTAGAGGCCAATTTCGGGGTAGAGGGTATTAGTGCTTGCCAGTTCGCGATCTGTTGCTGCCGGCTTTGAAAGGATAGTGCTCAAGGATTCGAATCTGACAGTGGTATCGTGGGTCGTGAACCGAAAGCATCAAAATTCAGTTTTTTCAGCAGGACGAAATCATCATTTTAGAACAGGCATTTTAGATGACCCGGCGTAACTCAACAGAATTCATTGCCTTAGTGCCCGCAGGGGGAACCGGGTCACGCGTTGGGGGTGATAAACCCAAGCAATATCTGCCGATTCAGGGTGAGCCGATGATTGTTCGCACAATCAGTTCTCTGCTCGCATGCGCCTGGATGACCCATGTTTATGTTGTCGTGGCGGCAAACGATCCGCATCAGCATCTTGTTACCGATTTGCAGGAGGATCGCTGCACCGTATTGCCTGTGGCAGGCGCTAGTCGCCGTGATACGGTTTTGGCGGGCCTGGACGCCATAAACGCTGTTCAGGCGGAGAAGATCGCCAGAACAAACGCAACATCCAAGCCAGGAGAAGTCCGCGCATCGCCGCCTTGGGTCATGGTGCATGACGCCGCCCGGCCAGGCATCAGTATTGAGCTGTTAGAGCGACTTCGTGATTGTGTCGTTGCTCAGACGGATTCAGATCGGCCATCTGGGCCATCTGGGCCATCGGGCTCAAACGACCATCCACTGGGGGCGTTACTCGCGCTGCCGGTGGCCGATACGATTAAACGCGCCGCGCCTGCGCAGGGCGATCCATTCCTGAGAGTCGGGCAGACGGTTGACAGAAGCGGGCTTTGGGCTGCTCAGACACCGCAGGTGTTTCCGCTGGATTTGCTACGCATTGCCTTGGCCGAATACGAACTTGCCACCGATGAGGCCAGCGCAGTTGAGCGTCTGGGGTATGCGCCGGCGCTTGTGCCTGGTCACTGGCACAATTTGAAAGTGACGACTGCTGAAGACCTGACTTTGATGGGCCAGGTCTTTCAGTCGCGCGCTTAGTCGAGTCTCCTTTTAGTCGAGCCTCCCAACTAGTCTTGAGAGTCATGATTTGAATTCACCACAGTTGCTACCGTTTCGAGTCGGGCAGGGCTTTGACATTCATGCTTTAGTGCCCGGACGCCCCCTAGTTCTGGGTGGTGTCGAAATTAAACATCGCATGGGACTGCTCGGGCACTCAGATGCCGATGCTTTGTTTCATGCCATTACCGACGCCATCCTGGGCGCTGCCGCACTAGGCGATATCGGGTCGCTGTTTCCCGACGATGATCCGAAGTTCAAGGGTGCTGATAGCGCGTTGTTGCTGCGCGAATCCCTGGCAAGAGCTCGTAGCAAGGGCTGGCAACTGGTGAATGTCGATTCAACCGTAATCGCTCAGGCACCTCGGCTTTCACCTCATGTTGCCCAGATGCGTGTGAATATTGCGAGTGCATGCTCAATTGCGGTCGAACAGGTGAATGTCAAAGCAAAAACGGCCGAGCGCCTTGGATCGCTCGGCCGTCAGGAAGGCATTTCAGCTCAGGCAGTGGTTTTGCTCAGCGCTGTTCAAGCGTGACCATCAAGCCTGAGGTGGACTAGGTTTAGGTCAAATCATTGACCAGTGAATCGCGGATCGGAGCCGGTACCGGAGATACCGCGACCGTGTATTCGGGGTGGTCAATGCCGAAGGCTAGCGAGACACCGTACTTCAATGATGCCGCCATGTCTTCGGTCAGGGGAAAGCGCATAAAGTGCACAGCGGAGGTTTTTTCATCGTTTTCGCGAGCCAGATCTTCATCCGCTACCGCGAAGACTTTCTCAGCCCCTTCTACCTGTACCCAGACTTTGTGTTCCAGGCCCTTGAGCTTCTTGAGTGCCGCCCGCCGCTCGGTTTCATCGGCATATTCGATCATCATGGTTGCTTTGAAATCGCGACCACCTGGAATCAACGGGTTGTAGGCGTCTAGTTCATCCTGGATACCAGCTTCTTCAAACGTCTTTTCGATTCGTAGCATTTCCTGGATCTGGTAACGAATCGTCAGCTCATCTTCAAAGAGCATCGTGACATGCTCGCCAATCGCGAGGCTGCGATTTTTCTTGTGCTCAAGCACTTTTGCACGGAACGTCGGCCGCTCTTTAGCGTAGGTCTCGAGCGGCCACAGAGAGTCTCGGGTAATGGTTGCCATCATCATGTTCTCGAAGAGTCAGAGTTAAGAGGTCGGTGCTGCATCAGAGCCCATAGGCCATGCGCAGCAGTGTGAGGGGGTGTGCCACCTTGTCCTTGGCCTTGCCTTGCATGCCTTCTTCGATATGGTGGGCAGCCAGCTGGCAATCGGACGCAACCCAGTTGACATCTCCCTTGGGGTGCTCGCCCGCCTGACGGAACACCGGGCGGCCGATCTTGAGTGCGGTTTCGTGGAACTCTTTTTTGACACCCCAGGTGCCCGCGTGACCTGAGCACCGCTCAATTGTGTTGAGCTCTGTGCCCGGCACCATCGACAACATCTCCCGGGTTTTCTGTCCGACGTTGTGAACTCGCAGGTGACAGGCAACGTGATAAGAGACGTTACCAAGTTCATTGGAGAACTCGGTTTTCAAGAGCCCGTCTTTGTTACGCGCAATGAAGTACTCGAACGGGTCGAACATGGCGGCTCTCACGGCGGCCACATCTTCGTCATCCGGGAACATCAGCGGAATCTCTTGCTTGAACATCAGGCCGCAGGAAGGAATTGGCGCGAGAATCGCGTAGCCCTCGCGAGCGAGTTTGGCCAGCGGCGGAATGTTCTTGGCCTTTAGATCAGCCACAGACTCAAGGTCGCCAAGTTCAAGCTTGGGCATCCCGCAGCAGGCTTCCTTGTTGACGATCACATAGGGAATTTCGTTGTGGTCGAGCACTTTGGTCAGATCGTGGCCAATATCCGGCTCGTTATAGTTGACGTAGCAAGTCGAGTAGATCGCCACTTTTCCGGGCGTACGTTGCCCGTCTTTGACTTCAGTTGCCTTGGAGGTCGCGACATTCGAGCGAAAGGGCTTGGGGGTGAAATCGGGTACCCAGGCGTTTTTGTCTACGCCGAGCACTTTTTCACCGAGTGCCCGGGCAGCGGGTACCTTTGCAACCGCGTTAACCGTTTGCGCGACAACAGGGATGGCGGCTAATTTGCCGTTTCGGTCTGTATTGCTCAGGGTCTTGTCACGAAAGGCGGTGGGCGTGCCATCTTTGAACTGAATGGCCTTGGCTCGGAGCATCAGGTGCGGGAAGTCGACATTCCACTCATGGGGCGGCACATATGGACACTTAGTCATGTAGCACAAGTCGCACATGAAGCACTGATCCACGACTTTCCAATAGTCCTGCCTGTCGACGCCGTCTACTTCAAAGGTCTCGCTCTCATCGACCAGATCAAACAGGGTTGGAAATGAGTTGCACAAGCTGACACAGCGACGGCAACCGTGGCAAATGTCAAAAACCCGCTCCATCTCATCAAGGCACTCCTTCTCATTGTAAAAATCAGGATTAAGCCAGTCGAGCGGGTGCCGGGTGGGCGCCTCGAGTGAGCCTTCGCGCTGCGTCGCCATAGTGTCGTTCCGGGTGAGGGTGGGGGAGAATTAAAAACTAAACGGGGAGCCAAAGCTCCCCGTTGCTGGCGCTGCCCAACCAGCAGGGCTGTGAATGCGCCCCTTAGGCGTCGATGTTCTCCAGCGCCTTTGAGAACTTATTGGCATGTGAGCGCTCTGCCTTGGCGAGTGTCTCAAACCAGTCAGCGATCTCGTCAAATCCTTCTTCGCGAGCAGCCTTGGCCATGCCGGGGTACATATCGGTGTACTCGTGGGTCTCGCCGGCAACCGCTGACTTGAGGTTGTCTTCTGAGGAACCCATGGGCATGCCGGTTGCCGGATCACCAACCTGGGCGAGGTAGTCAAGATGGCCGTGCGCGTGGCCGGTCTCGCCTTCGGCTGTCGAACGGAACAGGGTGGCGACTTCTGGATGTCCTTCAACGTCTGCCTTGTTCGCAAAGTACAGGTAGCGGCGGTTTGCCTGACTTTCACCGGCGAAGGCTGCCATCAGGTTTTCGTGGGTCTTGGAACCTTTAAGGTCTGCCATTTAAGAACTCCTAGTTGGTGGTCAATCTCGAAAGACAGGGACTATAAACCGAAAGCCAATACCCGACCGATAGGATTTTTGTATTCCAGCCATAAGGTCAGACAATCGGCAGCCTGTTGGAAAAGCGGCAGGAATGGTTGGAAGTTCGCAGCTACGGCTGAAGGGGAGGCTTCAAAGCCGATACATTAGGGTGATATGGATGACTTTATTGCAATACGCGGACTTTCAAAAATCTACGATGGCGGGTTCACGGCCCTTGATAACGTGGAGCTGTCGATCAAGCAGGGCGAAATTCTCGCGCTTCTTGGCCCAAATGGTGCAGGTAAGACGACACTGATCAGCATCGTCTGCGGGCTGAGCCGACCCACAAAAGGCACCGTGACGGTTGATGGGTTTGATGTGGTCAGGGACTACCGCAAGACGCGCGCCATGATTGGCCTGGTGCCTCAGGAACTCACAACTGACGCATTCGAGACAGTACGAAATGCTGTTTCGTTCACGCGCGGCCTGTTTGGGCTGGCATCCAAGCCGGCTCTCATTGAGCGTTTGCTCAAAGATTTATCCCTTTGGGACAAACGAGACAATCGCATCATGACCCTTTCAGGTGGCATGAAGCGCCGCTTGCTCATTGCCAAGGCTTTATCGCATGAGCCTAGGGTGTTGTTTCTCGATGAGCCAACCGCCGGCGTTGATGTCGAGCTACGGCGGGACATGTGGGCGCTGATTCATAGACTGAGGCAGACCGGCGTCACGGTCATTCTCACGACCCATTACATCGAAGAAGCCCAAGAAATGGCCGACCGGGTTGGCGTTATTAACAAGGGCAAAGTGATTTTGGTCGAAGAAAAGGACAAGCTCATGCGTAAACTCGGTCGCAAGCAACTGGCCGTGACGTTAAGCCCACCAATCGATGTGCTCCCCGCTGCCCTTGCTCGAGAAGGGCTAACGCTTTCCGACAATGGCACTGAGCTCATCTACACCTACGACACCCAGACAACCGATACAGGCATTGAAGATCTGTTATCCGATATCAAGCAGGCGGGTTTGATGCTCAAGGATCTCAAAACAACCGAAAGCTCTTTGGAAGAGATTTTCGTTTCTCTAGTGGGGCAGAAATGAACTGGCATGCTGTTAAAGCGATTTATATGTTCGAAATGGCACGAACACGTCGAACGTTGGGGCAAAGCGTTGTGTCGCCGGTCATTTCCACGTCTTTGTATTTTGTCGTGTTTGGTTCGGCGATAGGTTCCAAGATCAATGAAATTGACGGTGTTTCATATGGTGCTTTTATTGTGCCGGGCCTGATTATGTTGAGCCTGCTCACGCAAAGCATCTCCAACGCCTCGTTTGCGATCTTTTTTCCCAAGTTCACCGGCACGATTTACGAGTTATTGTCGGCACCTGTGTCAGCGTTTGAGATTGTGCTTGGTTATGTTGGTGCGGCGGCGAGCAAAGCCATCATTCTCGGGCTCATCATTTTGGCGACTGCGGCTCTACTTGTGCCGCTCGAGATTGCCCATCCGATTGTCATGCTGGGTTTCCTAGTTGCGACCGCCGTGACCTTCAGTATGCTCGGTTTCATCATTGGTATCTGGGCCGATAACTTTGAAAAGCTGCAGATCATCCCACTGCTAGTGGTTACGCCCTTGGCGTTTCTTGGCGGCAGTTTCTATGCCATCGATATGCTGCCGCCTTTTTGGCAAACCGTGTCGCTCGCCAATCCGGTTGTCTACTTGATTAGCGGGTTTCGCTGGAGCTTTTATGAAATAGCCGATGTGAACCTGGGTGTGAGTATCGCCATGATCTCGCTATTTATGATGTTGGCAATGCTCGTCATTTGGCGAATCTTCAAGTCTGGCTACCAAATCCGACAATAGCCGCGCGCAAAAACGGGCAGTGTGAGGCTTAAGCAATGGGGACCACCATAGACCTGATCAGCCGCACTTGATCTGTCGCGCTTTGACGGCAACGCGTCCGAATGCACACGGTATTGCGCTAATGGCCATTGCCATGCTCGGCGTCCCCGTCGTTGACGGTATCGCAAAATGCTGAGCCTTGGGATCGGCTTTCTGGGGTCACGGGTGGTTCTAAGTCCATCAGGTGACAGTGAAGAGGGGGTTATTCTCGTTTTCGGTGCGGGTCTTTTCTTCGGCCTCTATTTGATCGCGACCCGTCAGGTATCACAGCATAGAGACGCTATCAAAACCTTGGCCTTTCAATGTGTTGCAGGTACGGTTTTGCTGACACCGCAGGCTGCGTTCACGTTTCAGGTGCCCCTTGCACCGCTGGTCTACCTTGAGCTTGTTGGCAGCGTCATATTTGGCTTTTTAATCTTTCAAGTGGTGCCAACACTAATGACAATAGTTGGTGCAGGATTGATCATCTTCGCTGGTTTGTTATTGGTAATACGGAATAACTTATCGGCCAGACCAGGTTGATCTTTGTGCATGATAGAAAATGAAGACATAGATGGATCACCGATGACTCTGAACTGATAGCTCAAGGCATATCAGGGTTCTCCAAGCGTTGATTGGTTTTCTTCGCCGCCCTTGACGATGAGGCGACAGGCTCTCTGGATCTTAAAAAAGCCGCGCGCTAGCGCGGCTTTTGCAACCACACAAATGAAGCCCTTTTTTTTGGCTTATTCAGCGTCTGGAATCAAAACGCCCCAGGGGAACTTGCCAACCGTCACATCGTCTAATTTCTTTTTGGTAGCTGTGTCAATGATTGACACCGTGCCAGATCGTCCGTTAGCGACATATAGCTTGCCACCGTCTGGGGTCATGGCCATATTCCAGGGCCGCTTGCCAACCTCAATCGTGTGGGTCACTTTGTTCGTGGCGACATCAATTGCGATAACAGTATGGTCTTTGCCGTTGGAAATATAGACTTCCTTTCCGCTTGGGTGCATCTCAACGCCGTTTGAGCGCTGGCCACCAGGAATGCTGGCAATGACTGAATGAGTTGCGACATCAATCGCAAAAACGGTATGGGCTACCTCGCAAGCGACATAGGCAAACTTACCGTCTGGCGTGAACGCAATGCCGCGAGGCCGCTTACCAACTTTAATCGTGCCGTGATGCTTTTGCGCTTGAACATCAATGACATCGACAACCTGCGACTCTTCAGCACTCACATAGGCCCACTTCCCGTCCGGACTGAAGACCACGTGCTCTGGGTTTTCACCATCCGTGGTGACTTCGAACAACTTTTCGGTTGTGGTGGCATCGAAGAAGAAAACGGCATTGTCTTCTTCAATCGCTGTCGCAAGAATCTTGCCGTCTTTGGTAATGCCGACGCCCTCGGGTGATTCACCAAGATCAATTGTCTTCGTGACTGCCTGCTTTTCCAGGTCAACAACGAGTAAGGCATTGTTTGGCTGGTCGCTTACAAAAAGCGTCTTTTTGTCGGCTGAGGCTACTAGGCCACGCGGTTTGTCTCCCGCGGCGAACTCACCAATCACTGAATCGGTCTTAGTATCCAGAATGGAAATCGTACCGGACCGCTCATTGGGTACATACGCTAATTGCGCGTTTGCCAGACCCGCAGTCAGGAGGAGAGCAGCTGCTATTGCAGAACGCTTAAGTAAGTCCGTGTGCTTCATGGTTTTCTCTTTAAGGTGATTATCAGTAGGCAAGTGGATAATGAGTTGCCGAACAAGGGATCAAAAGGGACATAGGGTCTAAGGGTTACCGCGGTGCCATATCTTTTTTGATGTCAGCCAGAATCTCTTTGGCTCTGGCAATTTCTTCTTCAGACATTTTGGCCTGGAGGCGAGCGCGATGGCCGATAGCGTCCATGTATTCGTTGGTAATGGCAAGACTGAACCAAGCCCATGCATGTGGCGAACTTTTCTCAACACCTCGCCCGCTTCGATAGAACCGCGCCAGATTGAGTTGCGACACGCCCTGATGTTGCATTCCGGCCTTCTCAAACCACATCGCAGCGGTCTTGTAGTCGCGGTCAATGCCTCTGCCGTCTTTGAAAATCTTTCCCAGCTCCGATTGCGCTTCCGGATGATCTTGCTTGGCAGCGCTCATAAAGTGCTCGCGTGCCATCTGGAAGTCTTTTTCGACGCCCCAGCCGAATCGATACATCATGCCGAGTCTGTACTGGGCCTCATCATGCCCCTTCGCGCTAGCAGCTTCGAGTACTGGTAGGGCTTGATCAAAAGCTTCTGCATCATAGGCCTGCAGTGCAGCCGCAAGCTTTTCGTCGTTTGCCGCAAACGCTGCGCCAGGGACTACTAGGGAGATCGCGGCACTTATCGCAGCGGCGGCCAACAAATGGACACTGTTCATGATTCTCCAACGCAGCCGTTTGCTGCTTTTGTCTCTCAAAATTCGAGTTGTTCGGTTGTGAGCGGCTAACAAGCGGCTCGCTGTTCACAACGTCGGCCGGGTTGTCGGGGGAACACCGATCAGTTCCCGCGTACCACCGCTGAGCGCAAGGAAGGTTAACAATTCCGGAATTGGGTAGCAAGTCAGGGGAGTCCTGCCTGGGCTGCCATCATCGGGTTCATCTGGGCTGCTGCTCTGGCGATGACTAATTGATGCATTATCGGGGGCAGTTTGCTCACCAGGGCCTTAAATGGACCAAACAGTCGATAAAAACACCCCTACAACTCACACGGATTCATGGCCGATTGATGACGGGCAGCGAGTGGTGTTCTTAACAGATGTACGAGATCGATTGGAAAGGAGGCTCTTGCGTACCTGGGTGACGGCCAACTGGCCGCGCGCGCAGGCATCTGGGGTCGAGATCATAGAAGTAGGCCGGTCACGTGAGTCTGCAGAGCTGCTGGCATTGTGCAATCTTGAAACAAGCATCTGGTTACAACCGGTTCGAGTGGCCTGGCTGGCACTCGAAAGTCATGAGCCACCGAGCCTGGTCAAAGATTTCTTCTACGGGCGGCGCGTGCATCCGGGGCCCTTAAGGCGGCTGTGGCTTGCTCGCCATCGGCCGGAAAGGCTGGCCTACCTACTCGGCGCTGGCGCGCCGTTGTCGTTGCTTCGGTCACGCTGGCAAAACCAGCTGAGCAGCGGGGACAACGACTCTTCACTGTGTGGGTTTATTGAGCATCAGGCAATGCTGGCGCTTGAAAGGGCGGAGCGCCGAAGGCGTGGCGCTCGTTACCGAATTGCAAAACTGATGCCCAGTGCCGTGTTCGCCCGTAAGCGGTTTCAGGAGCGCCTGAATCAAATTGCCAGCGACGAATCAAGAACGCCGACCCAGATTCGCTCTCGAGCGGCTCGCTATCTTGCGGAAATGGCCGCGACGCAGACGCCGTTCACGCTGGACCTATTGATGGGCTTGTCGAGGATGGGGGTGCGCAGCAATCACGATGCGAACATTGATGTTAAGCCAGAGCAGCTTGATCGATTGCGCGAACTCGTGAGCCAGAAAGCGGTGACGTTTCAGATCACGCATAAGTCAATGCTCGATACCGTGGCCTTTTCGCTCGTCATGTTTGAGGCTGATATTCCGATACCGCTCACCTTTGGTGGTATCAACTTGAAGACGTTTGGTGTCGGTGCGCTCGCCCGACGGGCTGGGGTTATTTTCCTTCGTCGATCGTTCCAGAACAATGAAGTCTACAAAGCGGTTTTCAGGCGTTATATCGATCATCTGATCGAAAAGCGGTTTTCCCTGCTATGGGCCCTGGAAGGGGGAAGGTCACGCACCGGCAAACTGCTTGCTCCTCGGTTCGGATTATTCAACTACGTCCTTGAGTCGAGCCTGCGCACCCAAAATCTTGACCTGGCCTACGTGCCGGTGAGCGTTGCCTATGACCAGATCACCGAGGTTGAAGACTATGCGCGTGAGCAAAGTGGCGCGAGTAAAAAGGCGGAAGGTATGGGGTGGATGCTCCGATTCTTTCGTCGGGGCGGTTCGCATGGCCGTATCTACCTTCGCCTGGGCGAGCCCTTTTCCGTTACCGACCTGCTGGATGGGCAAGACCCGTCGGTCCTTGAGCCGGAACTGCAGCAAGCACTCGTGAAACGGATTGCGCTCGAGTCGGCCACGCGGCTGAACGCCGCCACGCCGGTAACTGTCCCTGCTGTCATGACGTTGATACTGCTGGGCGCCGGGCGCCGGGCCCAGCAGTTGGATGAAATTCGCGTTCTGGCACGTGCCGGCGTGGCGATTTTGCGCCGTCGAAAAGTCGAGGTCGTGGGGCTGGCAGATTTCCGAGACCGCGAGATTGTGAGAGATGCGCTCAACCAGCTTCATAAAACCGGCATTGTCAGCTACTTCGATGAGGGATTGGAGCGCCTGTATCGCGTTGAGGCTCGTCAGCACTTACGTGCTGCGTACTATCGCAATACAGTCATTCATCACTTTCTTTTGGATGCGATTGCCGAACTCTCTTTGGTGACCTGCCGAAAAGCCGAGGTTGCCAGCTCAGGTGACTCGATAGACACCTTTTACGATGCGGCCGAACAAATCCGAGCGCTGTTTGAGTACGAGTTTTTCTTCGCGGACGCACAGACTTTTAAAGATGAGCTATCTGTGACGCTGGAGTCGCGAGTTGCCGGTTGGCGCGGCGTGCTCGACTCGCCCGACGGAGCTGACAAGATTCTCAACCAGATGGTGCCGCTATTTGCGCATGGCATCTTGCGCGCATTTGTCGATGCCTACCGCGTCGTCGCGGCATTTCTTGTTCGGGCTGGGGATCAGCCGGTAAAAGCTGACAGTTCAACGATGAGTGACATGCTCAAGTTGGGCCGGCAAATGCTGTTACAAGAAGTGATCTTCTCTTCTGAATCCGTTTCCAAAACGCTTTACGAAACCGCTCTCAAAATGGCGCAAGACCGACATTTGCTTGTGCCGGGTCAGGCGGATGGGGTCAGTGACACATCGGGCGACAGCCCCTTAGAAGCGCTGCAAAGCGCGCGTAGGGCGTGGCTCGTCCAGATGCAGCAACTATCCAAGAATCTTGATCAAATTATGGCCATGACTTTGTCACGAGCAGTGACCGAATTCCCTTCAGAAATGCAGTAAATGGCTTGTAGGCATTCACTTTGGCAGGCAGTATGACCTAAGTGTCGGGAACTTAGACACACGGGGTCGCATTGATTTCAAGTGTGCGGCTAATCGATGGATTCAATCATCGGGAAACCAGTGCCATGATTTTGACGAATGAGCCTATGCCGGTCGCGATCGTCATCGTAGCCGGGTCTTCAGCATCATCTGCACTTGCGATGGCTGAGCTACTGGGTCAGGTTGGACGACCCAGGCAGATGTCAGCTTCTCTCGCCCGGGAAAATGGTCCGGGCATATTTTCACCTTATCTGATTGCTGAGCCAGGTACTGCCGTTACTTCGCCCCCTGGGCTGCGCGTGGTGCGATTGGGTGCAGAGCAGGCATATGAGCAACCCGCCGCTGTTTTCGTCCCGGACATCAACTTGATGCCGCAGGCAGAACAGATCGGACAGGGCTGGCCTGCCTGGCGGGTTTGGCTGCGGCAGTGCCATGAACAGGGTGCCATCATCAGCAGTGCCGGCACCGGCGTTGCTTTGTTGGCTGATGCGGGTCTGCTTGATGATCAACGTGCGTGCACCCACTGGGCGTCGGCTCAGTTTTTGCAGGCGCAGTATCAGCGGGTTAAGTTTGATTCAGCAGAGAGCTTTATCAGCTCAGATAGCCCGGTCAAGGTCATGACCGCTGGCGGTGGTCAGGCATGGACTGACCTTGCGCTCCAGCTAGTGGCTACCCTTGTTGATCGAGACGCCGCGCTGCAACTTGCTCGGCACAACATGCTTCAGTGGCGAGAGTTTGGTCAAAGGCCGTACCGGGAGCCCCTGGCCGATGCGTCAATGAAAGACGCGCCTATTGGCCGCGCAGTGCAATGGTTGAATGCTCACTATACGAAAGCGGCGCCCATCAGTTCGGCCGTCGAAGAAGCCGGTCTACCGGAGCGAACCTTTACCCGGCGGTTTCATCTCGCCACCGGTGCGTCGCCACTTGAGTATGTGCACCAGCTGCGTTTGAATCGTGCCCGTCGCTTGCTCGAGAGCACAGACTTGAGTATTCAAGTAGTTGCGCGCGAATTGGGCTACGAAGATCCGAGCTTTTTTAGCCGCTTGTTCAAGCGTGAGGTGAGTCTGACACCGGCGCAGTATCGCAAACGTTTCTCCCCCTTGTTTCAGGCTTTGCCGGCGTCCGGTGAAACTGCTGACACAGGCGGGGACACTTTAACGGCTGGCGTCGCGGTCGGTTCTGGCATCCGGTAGCGAGAGTTCGGCGATCAGGCCGGATGGTGAGCCATTGCTCAACGTGAATCGACCGTCGTAGCGGCGTGCGAACCGGTCGATGATTGCCAGGCCAAGCCCGGCGCCTTCAGCGCCACTACGAGAGGTGTCGCCACGGGCAAACGGGCGGGTGAGCTTCTCGAGTTGATCTTCGTCGACGCCAGGACCTTGATCCGCCACCCGAATGATGAGATTCGAAGACTGCCGACGAGCTTCGATAGTCACATGAGCGATTGCGTTCTGATTGTCTTCGGGAGCCTGACTGCGTCCATATCGCGAGGCATTGTCTATCAGGTTACTCAGGGCGCGCTCAAGATCGGTTCTGTCGCCCATCCAACTCACATTGGGGGTGGCACTGATTTTTAGGTCGAGTTCGCCCGCAACAATTTGCGGACGATAAACCAAAGGCAACTGTTCCAGAACCTCTGCGACCGGCACCAGGGTTGCCTCGGTGGCGCTGCCAATGCGGGCAAAGTCTACAAAGCGACCAACGATCGTGTCGATTCGTTCGATGTCTTCGACCATGGAATCGCGCGTTGGGTGGTCCAGGCTCGCCATCTCAGCTTCCATACGCAATCGCGCCAACGGACTGCGAATATCGTGCGAAATACCTGCCAGCGCAATGGCCCGGTCTTGCTCCAGCGCTGCCAAATCCGCAGCCATCCCATTGAACCGTTGATTGACCTGCGCAATCTCGCTGGCCAGATCTTCTTTCAGTGGCCCCGGCGTTTCTCCACGCCGCATGGCACTAATGGCACCGCTCAGGTCTGCAAGTGGCTTGTTGATAAGTTGGCTGAGTGCAAACGAGCCCAGCAGGGCCAGCGCGACAGCAATGCCGATGACCAGGCCGGCATCTGGCCCGAAGTGTCTGTCCACTCGCCGCTGCTGCATCTGAAGCCAATACTTGTCGTCGTCAATGTCAAAGCTTACCCACAGTCCGGCATCTTCGTTGACCCGCGAAACGACTAGCGTTTCAGGTCCCAGTAGGTTTTGAAGTCGGGGCGCAAGGAGTGCAATCCGCCCAGTAAGCGCGCTGATCTCAATCTCATCGCTTGACTCAAGCGGCATCACCCGGATGCCTTCTTCATTGGCGAGTTCGCGCAGCAGGGTGATGCGTCGCTCGGGCTGTGACGACACCAGCGCAGAGCGCGTCAGGTTCACAATCGAGGCGACTTCCCAGGCCACTCTCTGCTCTGGCGGGGCACTATCAAAAAACCTCAACACGAGCAGCAACGCGATAAGGCTGGAAACCACTAGGCCAGCCAGTAGCGCAAAGGTGCGCCAGAACAAACTAAGGCGAATCATTCAGTCAACAAGGCTGACCTCATCGAGTCTCCCCTGGAATTGGCTAATTACTCGTCGTCGGGCACGAACACGTAGCCGACTCCCCAAACCGTTTGAATATATCGGGGTTGCTGCGGATCTGTCTCGAGCAGTTTGCGCAGGCGAGAGATCTGAACATCAAGACTGCGATCGTAAGCACCGTACTCGCGGCCACGTGCCAGTGCCATGAGTTTTTCTCGGGACATCGGTACGCGAGGGTGCTGCGCGAGTACCTTGAGTACGCTGAATTCACCAGTTGTTAGGGGTTGAGCGTTCCCATCTTGCGTGAGTTGGCGCGTGGCCAGGTTGAGCACAAAGGGCCCAAACCTGACTTCGCCAGCACCTGCTGAAGGCGCGCCCGGTGCTTCGGTTGCCGGGCGTCGCCGTAACACGGCGTGAATCCGTGCAAGCAACTCGCGCGGATTGAACGGCTTGGGCAGGTAGTCGTCAGCGCCCACTTCGAGTCCGACAATGCGATCAACATCATCGCCTTTGGCAGTCAACATGATCACCGGTGTTCGGTCATTGGAGGCGCGCAGGCGTCGGAGAATCGACAAACCGTCTTCTCCTGGCAACATGAGGTCGAGAACGACGATATCAAATGGCTCGCGGAGCATGATTCGGCCCATCGCTGCGCCATCAGGTGCTACGCTGACTTCAAACTGATTTTCAGACAAATAACGGCGCAGCAGTTCGCGCAGTTTGGGGTCATCGTCAACGACGAGCAGGCGGTAAGTTTTCGTGTTCATGGTTCGATGATAACGAGTCGAATTGTGAAAGCCAGGTGGGAGGGCATCCCACTTTACGGAAAGTTACAACGCTTACTGGCTCGGCCTCGGTCCGATCTCAGAACCGAACGTAAGATAACGCACTGAAGTTGTTGAACTAATATCTAAAAATCATGTTGCCTTTTTCTAGGGTTTTAGTCATCGCCGGGGTCGCAACCGGGATGATTGTCAGTGTATTTGTCACCCGTTCTGACTCGGATATTTCGATGGCGCAACTCACGCCTGTCGAGCGAGAACAGTTGCGAGACCAACTGCGACTAAGCGACCACGATTGGCCGCAACCCACTGTCCGCTTCAACACCGAAGCCGCCGCTGCAGCCGAGCCAACCGCGCCCGGCTTACACGGATCTAAGTCGGGCCTGTCCCCTCAGGAGCGGCATGCATTGCGTGAACAGGTACGGGGTATGACACCAGAGGTGATGCTTGATGCCAACGGAATGTCTGAATCCGTGGCAGTGAATGAGTCCTATCCCGACGGTATTTCCGAGCCCATCGGTAATCAGGGCAATAGCAGCAGTACTAGGCGTTGATGTCGGGGCGTTGCGCCCGGCTCGCGCTGCACCTTGGATCGCAGGCCATTGGCCTCTCGCTGAGCAGGCGGCAGGCGGGCGGGCGCACGCTGACTGACGCCATGATGGCCCCTGACGATAGCCGGGATGGTCAGCGGCTGCTCGGGGCTATTGATCGGCTCATGACGTCTACCCAAACACCGATTGAAGCACTCGAAGTCATTGCGTTCGCGGCTGGTCCTGGCGGCTTCTCCCGGGTGCGGGTGGCGTGCGCCGTTGCGCAAGGTCTGGCGCTCGCAGCTGGTTGTCCGGTTGCCCCGGTCAATTCTCTGCTGGCGCAAGCTCAGGCTTGCGCCACATCTTTCAATAGGCTGGCGAAAGTCAAAAGACGTGTGGTCACCCTGGTGGATGCGCGCATGAACGAGGCCTACGGAGCGTCCTATCTGTTCGCGGGGGAAGCGGATGAGAAAGCGGCCATCACCATTCAGACTGAGCCTTTTCTGGCCGAAGCAGGTGAAGCTGTAGCCCGCCTCAGTGATGCGGATGATCAGTCGCTTGAGACGATCATCAGCGGCGACGCCTGGCACCGATACGGGGTATCGCTTACGGGCGGGGAATCCATGATTGCTTATGAACCAACGGCAGATGAGATAGCCACCGCATGCCTTGAGCTGAGTGCTCAGCAGGTCTGGGCGTCTCCTGCACAAGCCGGGCCACTGTATGGCCGGGAAAAGGTTGCCCTGAACACGGCAGAGCAAGCCGCGCTCAGAGAGCGCAACGCGCGAAGCGCTCGTCAGCCTTAGCAACTGCGAGGTTCCAGGGGCGGCGGGTGGGCGCTTATGCGACCATACTGGCATGGACGAAGGATCATCTCTCATCGAAGACGCGGCCGGACTGACCCATCTACGGGTGAGGGCGATGCGTGAAGGCGATATTGTTGAGATCATGCCGATCGAGAACGTGATTTATCCGTTTCCGTGGACCGCTGGAAACTTCCGTGATTCACTGCTCGCTGGATATGCCGGCTGGGTGGTGCAGGATCGCCGTTGCGGCGGGCCTGCGGTAGCGCCAGTGATTGGCTACGCCATGGTTATGCATGTGCTTGACGAAGCGCATTTGATGAATCTCAGTGTTGCTGCTGGCAACCAGCGGCAGGGGCTGGGTCGCTGGCTACTCTCGTGGCTTGGTGATAGCTCACGTCAGCGGGGAGCTGTCGGGATGTTTCTGGAGGTCAGGCCATCCAATCTGGCAGCGCTCGCACTTTATAAGCAGGCTGGTTTTCAGCGGATTGGCCTGCGCCGACAGTATTATCCGAATGGCCCGAATGGGCGTGAGGATGCCATCGTCATGCGTCAGTCGTTGACCCGCCGGGGGGCGTCGGCATGACCCCGGATCAGCACAAAGCCTGGGTTGCCCTGGGGCTTGGGCCGGCCTATCAGCCGCGTATTGATTCAGTGCCTGGCGCAGTTCACGCAGTAAGTCCTGCGGAAAACCATGGCGCGGCAGGCCAGGAGGATCACATGATCGATCCGCCTGCAGATGTTTCGGTGGTTTCGTCGCTCGATACGGAGCGCGATCAAGCTGCCAGGCTAGTAAGCGTTCAAACACTGAACTGGCATGATTTACGCACCGAGGTTTCGGCCTGTCAGCAATGCGCGCTTGGCGCCAGCAGGCGCAACGCCGTGTTCGGTGTCGGGGTTGACTCTCCAACCTGGGTGGTGGTGGGAGAAGCACCGGGTGAGCAGGAAGACCGGAACGGCGAGCCGTTTGTTGGCGAAGCGGGTCATTTGCTGGATGCGATGCTTGCATCGGTTGGGGCTGCCCGGACAACCAATGTGTTTGTCTTGAACGTGCTTAAGTGTCGCCCTCCTGGTAATCGAGATCCAGAGGCTGATGAAGTCGCCACCTGCAAGCCGTTTCTCTTACGCCAACTCGAGTTGCTAAATCCCGAGTTGATTCTGACGGTGGGCAGGTTTGCGGCTCAAACCCTGCTGGGTGTGAATGACAAGATTGGAGCTCTGAGAGGTCGCGTGCACAAAGTTGCGGTGGGTGACCGACAAGTCCCGATGGTGGCAAGTTACCACCCGGCGTATTTCTTGCGACGTCCTGAGGAAAAACTCAAGGGCTGGCAGGACCTTTGCCTGGCAACATCTGTCGTACCGGCAAAAGCACAATAGACGGCTTGTAGTATGGTGCCTAGTCAATGCCGAGTTAGTGGCTAGCTAGTGTCCAACTGTTGTGTCGCCACGTTTTTCACCGATCATGGCCTCGGAATCATAAAGGGCCTGGTTCCGCTTGTGCCAGATCATCACGAACCAGGTCAGCACCGCAATCGACCCGCCAAACAAAATGATGACAGTGTTGACGGCAACCCCGTACTTGAGCAGCAGAGCGTAAGCACCCAGCATCACCAGAATATTCAGATTTTCATTGAAGTTTTGAACTGCAATTGAGTGGCCGGCGCTTAATCGGACATAGCCGCGATGTTGCAGCAGAGCATTCATCGGCACGACAAAGTAACCGGCCAGACCGCCCACTACGACCAGCAAGGTATAGGCAATTGCGGTTGACTCCACCAGTGTCATGGCGGGAATTACCAGGCCAAGCGCAATCCCAAACGGCAGGACTCGAAGCGACCGCTTAAGGCTTATGAATCGTGCTGCCGCCACGGCACCTACCGCGATGCCCACCGCGACAATGCCTTGAAGTAGCGCGGCCTGGCTAAGCGGCAGGCCAAGCGACTCCCTGGCCCAGTCAAGAACGATGAATTGCAAGGTGGCGCCAGCCCCCCAGAACAAGGTGGTGATCGATAATGAAATCTGGCCTAACTTGTCACCCCACAAAACCACATTGGCGCGCGCAAAGGCTCGAATGAGTTTGAACGGGTGGCGCAACTGTCGCGGGTACCTGGCACCCGTATCGGGAATTTTAAGATTTAGCCCGGCTGCCAGAACATAGATAAGGGCAATGACGACCAGAGCCGCTTCTGAGGGCGTGTTGATGCCGGTATCGATCAACGGGAAATCAAGTGCTAGCAACCAGCTCGACACAGTCTGACTGATCAGCGCACCGCCGGCTACTGCGCCCAGAATGATGGAGCTGACAGTTGTCCCTTCAATCCAGCCATTCGCGGCAACCAGCTTCTCCGGTGGCAGCAACTCGGTCAGGATGCCGTATTTCGCTGGCGAGTACGCCGCCGCGCCAAAGCCTACAACTGCATAAGCGAGCAGTGGATGGATCGTTGAGAACATAAGCAGGCAGCCCCCAACCTTGATGAAGTTCGAGATCAACATGACTCGACCCTTTGGCATCGAGTCCGCCAGGGCGCCCACGAAGGGCGCGAGCAATACATAAGAAATCGTAAAAAATAGCTTGAGGAGCGGGGTTGTCCACGCGGGCGCCAGCATTTCCACGAGCATCGCAATGGCAGCAATCAGCAGGGCGTTATCGGCCAGCGAAGACACAAACTGCGCCGCCATGATCCAGTAGAAACCGCGCTTCATCGGCCGTTGTCCGGTGAGCAGGGCAGTAAACGAGGATCTTGTTTGAGGGGGTGTTCGAGGTGGGACTGCGGGGCTGGTTTCAAAGCTTGTTCTCTGGCGGACTTTCAGCCCTCGGCGTCGCTGATCTAATCGGTTATAACATGCTGGATGTGGTCAATCCGTGAGTAGCGCGTGGTGACCGCCCGCCGGGTTTCATTTGACCCAAATTAGCCAAAGAATCGGCAGGGACTGTGTAAAGTAAGCAACATGCTTCGACCACTTAGAGCCAGTGTCCATCCTGCCGCGATGGCCCACAACCTGCAGCGCGTGCGCGATCATGCGCCGGACAGCCGTATCTGGGCGGTCATCAAAGCCAATGCCTATGGCCACGGGTTGCACAATGCTGTCGAGGGATTTGCCGGTGCCGATGGTCTCGCGCTGCTCGAGTTCGACAATGCGCTAACGCTGCGTGCGCGCCTGCCTGATAAGCCGTTGTTGTTGCTTGAAGGCGCTTTCGATCTGGCCAGTACCAGGCTTGCCATTGAGCGCGAACTGCAACTCGTGGTGCACGATGAAGAGCAATTGCGCTGGCTCGAGCAATGCGAGGGGCCGCGCAGGCTAGCCGTCTGGCTCAAGTTCAATAGCGGCATGAACCGCCTGGGGTTCACCCAGGCAGCATTTCGTGCTGCGTTTGAGCGACTCGTGTCGTGCGCGGCGGTGGACCGGATTGGATTGATGACGCATTTTGCGAACGCGGATGCGCCTGAGGGCACGGTCGGTCCGGCCGACCGGTTTGCTCAAGCGAGCTTGCAATTGCCTGGCCAGCGGTCAATGGCTAATTCGGCCGCGTGTTTGCTCGCACCGGCAACCCATGCGAATTGGGTGCGTCCGGGCATCATGCTGTATGGCGCGACGCCGATTGCAGATCAGTCGGCGGCTAGCCATGGCCTGAAACCGGCGATGCATCTTGAATCTGCATTGATAGGCGTGCAAAAGCTCTTGCCCGGCGACTCGGTCGGTTATGGCAGCAGTTTCCAAGCTGGCCGACCGATGCGAATCGGTATCGTTGCTTGCGGCTATGCGGACGGTTATCCCAGAAGCGCGCCAACTGGTACGCCAGTGTGGGTTGCGGGGCATCGTTCGCGCGTGATTGGCCGCGTGTCTATGGACATGCTCACGATCGATTTGGAACCGGTGCCTGAGGCTGGTGTCGGCGCCCCGGTTCAGTTGTGGGGCGATCATGTCCCGATCGACGATGTTGCTGCAGCGGCTGGCACCATCGGATATGAACTCATGTGTCGGGTGAGCCGACGCGTTCCCTTAATTACCAGGACGGCATAGCAGCAGTGGCACTCTCAAAGCTAAAGTCTCAATTTGTGTGTCAGTCGTGCGGTGGCGTCAGTGCGAAGTGGCAGGGTAAGTGCTCGCACTGTGGCGAGTGGAACCAGTTGCAGGAGGTAGCTGTCGCGAGTGGCGGCGCTGCTTCACGACGACCCTTGTCGGGTGGATCGCGTTCAGCTGAAGTGGTCAACATTGATGAGGTGCCTGCCGAGAACGTCGAGCGTTTCCGCACTGGTAGTGATGAATTTGACCGCGTGCTTGGCGGCGGCCTCGTCGCCGGGTCTGTCGTGCTCATTGGTGGAGACCCTGGCATTGGTAAATCGACTCTGCTATTGCAGGCGCTTGTCAGAATCGAAGCCGACCGGCCTGTGCTCTACGTTACCGGGGAAGAGTCAGCCGCACAGGTCGCTTTGCGCGCGCGACGGCTTGGTTTATCAGAAGCGAGCACCCCTTTGTTGTCTGAAACCGAACTCGAGTTAATTGTGACTGCAGTCGATCAACGCCAACCAAGTGTGGTTGTCATTGATTCGATTCAAACCATGTATTCAGTTGCGCTTGACTCTGCGCCCGGTTCAGTGGCCCAGGTTCGAGAGTGTGCGGCGCGGCTAACCCGCATGGCCAAGGAGCGCGGCGTCACGATTGTCATGATCGGTCATGTCACCAAGGAAGGAACGCTCGCGGGTCCACGTGTGCTCGAACACATTGTTGACACTGTTTTGTATTTTGAGGGAGATAGTCAGTCATCCCACCGATTGGTCAGAGCTTTCAAGAATCGCTTTGGCGCAGTTAATGAGCTGGGTGTGTTCGCGATGACCGACAAAGGCTTGCGCGGCGTTGCCAATCCCTCCGCGCTTTTTTTGTCGCGACAGGATCGCCCCATTTCAGGATCCTGCGTGTTGGTCACGCAAGAGGGTACGCGTCCTTTGCTGGTTGAGATTCAGGCCCTGGTCGATTCGGCAAATCTACCGAACCCACGCCGGTTAACTGTTGGCCTTGATGCCTCACGCCTTGCGATGCTGCTGGCTGTTTTGAATCGGCATGCCGGCATTGCCTGCGGCGACCAGGATGTGTTTGTGAATGCGGTGGGTGGCGTTCGAGTGAGCGAGCCTGCTGCAGATTTAGCGATTATGCTGGCGGTTGTGTCGTCACTTCGAAATCGACCGCTGACTCGCGGACTGGCTGTGTTTGGAGAACTCGGACTGGCCGGTGAAATCCGACCAGCGCCCCGCGGCCAGGAGCGACTAAGAGAAGCAGCCAAGCTCGGGTTTGGTTATGCCTTGGTGCCCAAGGCGAACGCCCCGAAAAAAGCAATTGAGGGTCTTGAAGTGGTGGCGGTTGATCATATCGACCAAGCCCTTGAGCAGGTCTGGTCATTGACCTGATCCGTTAGGTTAGCAAGGCGTTGGCGGCCGCCTCGCCACTGCGAACCGCCGACTCCAAAGTGGCCGGATAACGATGCCAGCAGTAGTCACCTCCTAACACCAACCCTGGTGGTAGCGTTTGTTCATTGACGCTCATGTAGTCGGCAATTGGCCGCGTGGGGGTGCAACTAAAGGTTGCCCGTTTTTCGTGGACGGTTTTTGCGTCAATCGCAGCGGGCAAACCCAATTGGGTTTCGAGTTGGCGGCTAACGCGCTTCGCCAATACTTCATTGGTCACGGATTCGCTAAATGAAGGCGCGCTGATGACCACCGAGCCAAGCGCCAAGCCTGCCTGCGACTCACGAGCGAATAACCATTGCCCGTGACACTCGCTTTCGTCGTCCTGTTTGAGCAATTGCATTGGCTTAATGTCCGGTGCCTGCGCGAGCGGCCATGCGAGGTAGACCGTCTGGATGGCTTCATACTCAAATTTTTGCAACTCGGTAGCCACCGCTGGCGCAGCCGGTTCAATTAGTTCGGCAGTCTGACGTGGCGGCGTCGCGAGGACCACGGTATCGAAGCTTGCTTGATGCGCCCGATCAATAACAATCCATCGGCCAGCGTCACCCTGCCTGAGTTGCTTTACAGGCGTAGCGACACGGATGCTGACGCCAAGCGCTTTCAGCGCGGCGAGCATTGGGTCAGGCAGCAAGCTGCCCAGATCCGTTTTTGGAATCAAAAAATCACTGCTATGCGCGCTCAGGAAAAGCGAGTCGTGCAGAACGTTGACAAAGGTCTGTGCGCCGGCTTTAGAAATGGGTGTGTTGAGCGCCGCGATGCAGAGCGGTTCCCAAAACAGACGAATCACGCTTGAAGATTGGCTCAGGCGAGCGAGTAGTTGTGCCACGGATTCGTTAGGCAGGGCTTGCCAGTTTGCGGCGCGAAGTCTTACGCTCATTGAAACGATACCGAGTCGCGCCTTCAGGCTCAGACCGCCTGCTGTGAGTATGCCCATCAGCAGACCAAGCTGGCCGGGCCCTTTGCGACGCAGATTAATTTGATCGGACTGAAATTGCAGTGGCAATCGAATCAATGGCACTGGGCTGGGCGAGGCACTGGTTGTTTCAGTCTCGCTGGTGGCAACTGACTGGCGCAGTTGGTCAATGAGCGCCAGGGTTCGACTGTAGCCGCCGATGAGCATGTGCTGACCGTTGTCGAGCGTCAGTTTTTTGCCAGCGAGATTCAGGCTCGCTTGGCGAGCCCGGCCACCTGCGTGAGGGGATGCTTCATACAAGGTCACTTGTTTGCCCGCCAGCGCAAGACGATGCGCTGCGGCTAGTCCTGACCATCCAGCGCCGATCACCGCACATGAGGGTCGCGCGGGTTCAGTCAAGGCGAGGGTGGCTGAGCGTTGATCCAGGTTTTCCATGCCAGCCAGAATTTGCGAATCGGTGTGAGGCTGGTGCGTTGGTCCATCACCTGGAAGTTGTCACGTTCGATCTCGTTCAGCAGCGTCGAGTAAATCGCTGCCATCATGAGTCCGGGTCTTTGCGCTCGCTTATCGACGGATGGCAAAAGCGCATAAGCCTGGCGATAAGCCTCACGCGCACGTTCCGTCTGAAAGCGCATAAGTTCGACGAAGGCTGGCGTGTGCCGGCGAGCCAGGATGTCGGCCGGGGTGAGGCCAAAGCGCTCGAGCTCTTGCAAAGGCAGGTAAATACGGTCGCGCCGGGCATCCTCACCGACATCACGAATGATATTCGTGAGTTGAAACGCCAGGCCTAACTGAGCGGCGTATTCACTGGTGCGCGGATCGGTAACGCCAAAGATTTGTGCGGCTGCGCAACCCACCACACCGGCGGCCCGATGGCAATAGAGTTTCAGACCCTCAAAGTCAGCATACCGATGCTGGTGTAAGTCCATCGCCATGCCATCAATGACCGCGTTGAGCCACTTTCGCTTAATGTCAAAACCCTCCAGGTGAGGAGCGAGGGCGCGGGTGACCGGATGCTGGGGGCTGCCGTCAGCCATGCGATCCAGTTCTTCGCGCCACCATTGCAACTGCCTGGCGGCGACGGTTTCGTCACTGGTTTCATCCACGACATCGTCGACTTCACGACAAAACGCGTAAAGCGCCATGATGGCCTCGCGTCGAGCCCCCTTCAGAAAGAGAAAGCTGTAGTAAAAACTCGACCCGCTTGCGGCGGCTTTTTGTTGGCAGTACTCGTTTGGATTCATCGTAAGGGGCGGTTCAGCAGGAGCGCGAAGCACTGTCGCAGCATCGCCGGAAAATCAGATCGGCCCAGCTTGAGTCGCTGGGAAAAGGGGTCAAAGCGCTTGGTCTTATTCAGCATGGCGTATCCGCCCGCGATGATACTCGCCAACTCCAGTCTAAGTCGGCCACGGGTATGGCCAAGCAAAGGGACACCCTCGCGCAGGCAAACCGCTGCCGCCTCAAGTTGCCCGTCCAGCAAATGACGAACCTGCGGTGTGATCGCCCTGGCCCTAACGCAGCTTTCCAGATCGTGAATCGTCAATTCTGCCGAGTCCAGTTCCTCTTGCGGTACGTAGCAGCGACCCCGGCTAACGTCTTGACCAATGTCTTGAGCGAAGTTAATGAGTTGCAAGGCGGTACAGATTGAGTCGGAAGGGGCGAGTGCTGCTGGCTGGTCAGCGTCAAATATCCTCAGAACGATCCGACCGACCGGGTTGGCCGAGTGCTTACAGTAACTAAGAAGTTCGTCCCGCGAGTGGTAATCGGTGCCGCGCGCATCTGTTTCGAAGGCGGTTAGCAGCGCTTCGAACAGGCTGATATCGATTCGATGCTTATCAATAGAGGGTCGCAGGCCGTCAACAATCGGGTGCGGCTGGCGGCCTTGAAGCGCCTGGCGCAGCCTACTCAGCTCTCGCAACCTCTCCTCAACGCGGGCATCTCCCTCATCAGCAACATCGTCGCCGTAGCGCGCAAACCGGTAGACGGCGAACATAGCGGGGCGCAGATGGGCCGGCACCAGCCACGAGGCCACCGGAAAATTCTCGTAGTGATCCCGCTGACCGAGCCAGTTAGGCGTAGCGGCGGCACCCTGCGCGGACGGTGAGTCAGACGTAGAAACAGGCATTCCTTGATTGTAGGGTGACTGCCCGGGCTGCCGGGTCAGGCGGCTGCCCGGCCCGCAACCGTTGGATTCGGGTCAGAAACGAACCAAAAAGCCGAACTGGGCAGGCAACAGTGGCTGGCTAGCCATATTTAACCCGCCAGTGCGCCACGGTTTACCGTCATATCCGCTAACATGCCGGGTTACGCGGCAGTGGCGGAATTGGTAGACGCACCAGGTTTAGGTCCTGGCGCCTAATAAGCGTGAAGGTTCGAGTCCTTTCTGCCGCACCATCGAATTCAAGGGCGTGAGCCTAGCGGAGTGCGCTCCGTTAGGTTTGCTCCAGAGAGTTCCGGTGATTACCTGAAACAGGCGGGAAACCAGTAAGCAGCGGTTAGCGGGCCAGTATTAAGCGGCTCAGTATTGAGCGAGCCCGTTACTGGCGTCCAAAGATTGGCAACTTGGGTGGGTCTGCGGGCTCCCCCAGGTCACTGAAAACTGACTGAGCAAACAACCCTTGGCGTGCCGATAGCGTCGGTAAGCCTGCAACCTCTCAAAGACATGACGACTCAACTAGAAACAACCGGGACCCTCGAACGCAAACTATCACTGACAGTGCCGATGGCTGAGGTGACCAAGTCTGCTACTGATCGGCTGCGCAAACTGGCCAAGACGGTCAAGATGGCTGGATTCCGGCCTGGTAAAGTGCCTCTCAAGATGGTGGAGCAGAGCTACGGAGGGCAGGTCAACGCCGAAGTCATGGGCGATGCCGTCAGCAAGGCGTTCAGCGATGCCGTCAGCGAGCATGATTTGCGAGTGGCGGGGCAGCCGAGCATCGACAATGCCGAGTCTGACGATGATTCACTGATTGCGTTCACAGCAACCTTTGAGGTCTACCCTGAGGTACCCGCCGTTGATCCGGCAGCGCTCAATATCGATAAGCTGAGCTGCGAAGTCACTGATGCTGAGATTGACCGCACGCTTGAGATTCTCCGCAAACAGAGGGTGACCTGGGAAGCCACCGATCGGGCAGCGCAGGAAGGGGATCAGGTCACGATTGATTTCCTTGGCACGATCGACGGAGAACCCTTCGATGGCGGCAGTGCCGATGGCTTTAGCTTCATTATTGGCGAGGGAAGGATGCTCGCCGATTTTGAGACCGGTGTGACGGGCCAGACCGCTGGCGCAGCCACCAAATTTCCAGTCAAGTTTCCTGACGACTATTCGGCTGAAAATCTGGCCGGCAAGACGGCGGAATTTGACGTCACACTTAAGAAGGTCGAGGCGCCGATCCTGCCTGAGGTTGATGCAGAGTTTGCAAAAACACTGGGCGTTGAAAATGGCAGCCTTGAAACGATGCGCAAGGACATTGAGACGAATCTCGGCCGTGAAGTTGGCCAGCGTATTCGTGCCGGCACCAAGAACAACGTGATGGATGCGCTTGCGGCGCAGGCGGCTTTTGAGTTGCCCAAAGCACTGGTAGACGGCGAGCGTCAGACGCTCATCGACCGAGCCAAGCAGGATATGGCTGGTCGTGGCATGAGCATGGACGATATTCCCATCCCTGAGGATGCGTTTCGCGAGCAGGCAGAAAAGCGGGTGCGCCTGGGTTTGTTGGTCGCTGAAATCGTTAAAAAAGAAGAGCTTCAGGCAAAGCCGGACCAGATCCGTAGTCAGATCGAAGAGTTCGCCCAGGCTTATGAAAACCCGGGTGAAGTTGTCCGCCATTATTTCAGTGACCGGGAACGCCTCGGCGAGATTGAGGCAATTGTCATCGAGCAGAATGTGGTTGACTGGGCGATGGACAAGGCAACAGTGTCGGAAAAAGCCGTGCCTTTCGATGAATTGATGGGCGGCCAGTCCTGACATACTGAATGAAAGAAGCCGGCTTGTTAAAGCGGCTCTAACCCCCACCTCATCGAAACCGGCCTGATTTGCGCCGGTTTTGACAGTCATCCCTGACGGAGTGAATTGATGACCCGCAATAACCTGATTGAAGATCTCGTCAACGCCCAGCTAAATTCGGCTTCAGGCGCATCAACCGGCGGGCTCTATCAAAGCCCCCAAGGCACTGGCATGGTGCCGATGGTGGTTGAGCAAAGTGGGCGCGGGGAGCGCGCCTTTGATATCTACTCCCGACTGTTGCGTGAAAGAGTCATCTTTTTGCTAGGTCCGGTTATGGATCATTCGGCAAATCTGGTGGTGGCGCAGCTGCTCTACTTGGAGTCCGAGAATCCTGACAAAGATATATCGCTTTATATCAATTCACCCGGTGGTTCGGTTTCAGCGGGCCTTGCAATCTACGACACGATGAAGTTCATCAGGCCGGATGTGAGCACGCTTTGCATGGGTCTGGCCGCCAGTATGGGGGCGTTCCTGCTTGCTGCAGGGGCGAAGGAAAAGCGATTCTCGCTGCCAAATGCGCGCATCATGATCCATCAGCCTTCCGGCGGTGCCCAGGGACAAGCCTCAGATATCGAGATTCACGCGAAGGAAATCCTCTACACGCGCGAGCGGCTGAACAAGATCCTGGTCGATTGCACGGGCCAGCCGCTCGAGACAATTGAAAAAGACACCGACCGAGACAATTTCATGTCTGCCGCTGATGCGACTGAGTACGGTATTATCGATCGCGTGCTGGAAACACGGGCCCAGACAGATTAAGTAGGCAGTAAGCTAGGGCTGCTCTGGGCGACAACAATACTCAGTATTCACCATCCTCCCGTGAAGCTGGTTTGTCGCTGCCCATGGCAGTAGCGGTGTCCAGGCAGCCGGGCCCAGGCCCTAAGGAGAGCCATGTCTGAAAAAAAGGGATCCAGCGAGAAGGTGCTTTATTGCTCGTTCTGCGGTAAGAACCAGCACGAAGTGCGCAAGCTCATTGCGGGGCCATCCGTTTTCATCTGTGATGAGTGCATCGAGTTATGCAACGACATCATCCGTGATGAAGCCCAGGCTGATGGCGCGCCTGGGGCGCTAGGTGGCGGTCTGCCAACACCGCAGGAAATTCGCACTATCCTTGACAACTACGTGATCGGCCAGCAAACGGCCAAACGTGGTTTGGCTGTCGCGGTTTACAACCACTACAAACGCCTACGTCACCGAGGCAAGAAAGACGATGTTGAATTGTCAAAGAGCAACATTTTGCTGGTCGGGCCAACCGGCTCGGGCAAGACGCTCTTGGCGCAAACGCTCGCGCGACTGCTCAACGTTCCGTTTGTGATTGCCGATGCGACCACGCTGACTGAAGCGGGTTACGTGGGCGAAGATGTCGAAAACATCATTCAAAAGCTCCTGCAAAACTGCAACTACGAAGTTGAAAAGGCGCAAAACGGCATCGTTTACATCGACGAGATAGACAAAATCTCGCGTAAATCCGATAACCCTTCAATCACTCGCGATGTATCGGGCGAAGGGGTTCAACAAGCCTTACTGAAGCTTATCGAAGGCACGGTCGCGTCTGTTCCTCCCCAGGGGGGACGCAAGCATCCCAACCAGGATTTCGTGCAGATCGACACGACCAACATTCTGTTTATTTGCGGTGGTGCGTTTGATGGTTTGGACAAAGTGATTCGCGACCGCTCCGAAAGATCGGGCATCGGCTTTGGTGCCGAGGTTCGCGGTGAGTCCCAGCGATCAGTTGGCGCGGTCCTGCGGGAAACTGAGCCTGAAGACCTTATTAAGTTTGGTCTCATTCCAGAGCTTGTGGGTCGGTTGCCAGTGGTCGCAACGCTTGATGAATTGAACGATGACGCGCTGGTTCAGATACTCACGGAACCCAAAAATGCGCTGATCAAACAGTATCAACGCCTGTTCATGATGGAAGGCGTTGAACTCGAGATCAGACCCTCGGCGTTGCAAGCCATAGCTCAAAAGGCACTAAAGCGTGGCACGGGTGCCCGGGGGCTACGATCAATCCTTGAGCAATCCTTGCAAGACACCATGTTCGAGTTGCCCAGCCTTCAAAACGTTCAGAAGGTCGTTGTCGATGAAGGGGCGATTAGTGGTGAAAAAGAGCCGCTCATCATCTACGCTGATACGCCGAAGGTCTCCGGCTCCGATTCGGCTTAGTTGTCCTGCGAAAGCATCCCGCTGACCGCCGTCCGTCGGTCCAGCCAAGCCGCTGTGCTGTCTGGCCGACCAGTCGGCCGCTCGGCGGTTCGGTTGTGGGATCAATGCCACTTTTAAAGCCAGGACGGATCGATCAGGATTCGCGATTCAGCGTATTCTTTTGACCAAGCCATGCATGGGGCAAGTCTCTGACTTGCTCTGGCCACCGCGTTTTTCGGAACCCGGTCTGTCTGCTTGAAAAAGCGGACTGGTGCCTCCAATTATCCAATTCCGCCACTCGGAGTTCAATATGACCGATCCCATCCAGACACTTCCGCTCTTGCCCTTACGGGATGTGGTGGTCTTCCCGCACATGGTGATCCCCTTGTTTGTGGGTCGAGCCAAGTCAATTAAGGCGCTGGAAGCCGCGATGGAGTCCGGCAAGCAGATTTTGCTTGTTGCTCAGAAAAATGCGTCCAAAGACGAACCTGGTGCCGATGACATTTATGAAATCGGCTGCGTTGCCAATATTTTACAAATGCTGAAGTTGCCTGATGGCACTGTCAAAGTGCTCGTCGAGGGGGCGCAACGCGCAAGAGTCTTAAGCGTCGACGAAGGCGAGGAGCATTTCAGTTGCGAACTCGAATTGATGGAAGAAACCGATGGTCAGACAGCAGAAGTCGAGGCACTTCGGCGAACCATCCTCACGCAGTTCGATCAGTACGTCAAACTCAATAAAAAGATTCCGCCAGAGATACTCGCCTCGTTGAATGGGATTGATGACAATGGTCGTCTTGCCGACACGATTGGCGCCCATCTGCCGATCAAAATCGACCAAAAGCAAACCGTGCTCGAGACAGTCTCAGTGGCTGAGCGTTTGGAGCGATTGCTCGCACAGATCGAAACCGAGCTCGACATCCTTCAGGTCGAAAAGCGAATTCGTGGCCGCGTCAAGCGCCAGATGGAGAAAAGCCAGCGTGAGTACTACCTGAACGAACAGGTCAAAGCGATTCAGAAGGAGCTTGGCGAAGGTGAGGACGGCGCCGATCTTGAAGAACTGGAGAAGAAAATTGTCGCTGCGCGGATGCCCAGAGAAGCGCGTAAGAAAGCCGATGCTGAGTTGAAAAAACTCAAGCTTATGTCGCCGATGTCAGCCGAGGCGACCGTCGTACGCAACTACATCGACACCCTGGTTGGCTTGCCCTGGAAGAAAAAGAGCAAGGTGGCTTCAGACCTTGCCCAAGCTGAGGCCGTGCTTGATGAAGACCATCACGGGCTCGAGAAGGTCAAAGAACGCATCCTTGAGTATCTTGCCGTGCAGCAGCGTGTTGAGCGGGTCAAGGCTCCAATTCTGTGCTTGGTTGGACCACCGGGAGTCGGTAAGACCTCACTGGGTCAGTCGATCGCGCGAGCGACCAACCGCAAGTTCGTTCGCATGGCGCTTGGTGGCGTTCGCGATGAGGCTGAGATCAGGGGGCACCGGCGCACCTACATTGGCTCCATGCCTGGCAAGATTTTGCAAAGCCTGACGCGGGTGTCTGTGCGCAATCCACTGTTCCTGCTCGACGAAGTCGACAAAATGGGTATGGACTTTCGTGGGGACCCCTCCAGTGCCTTGCTTGAAGTGCTCGATCCGGAACAGAACAATTCGTTTGTTGATCACTATGTCGAGGTTGAATACGACCTCTCCGATGTGATGTTCGTAGCGACGGCCAACACCTTGAATATTCCGCCAGCCTTGCTCGATCGCCTTGAGGTGATTCGTTTGTCGGGCTATACCGAAGATGAAAAGGTCAGCATTGCCAAACGCTACCTGCTTCCCAAACAGATTCGAAACACTGGCCTCAAAGACAATGAAATCGCGATGAGCGAAGCGGCCATCCGGGACGTGGTGCGTTTTTACACGCGCGAAGCAGGCGTCAGATCCCTCGAGCGAGAAATTGGCAAAGTGTGTCGTAAGGTTGTTAAAAATCTGTTGCTGCAAAAGAGCCGCAAGAAGATTTCGGTGACACCCGCAACGCTCGATAAGTATCTCGGTGTGCGCAAGTTCAACTTCGGTAAAGCTGAGAAAGAAGATCAGGTAGGCCAGGTGACTGGTCTAGCCTGGACGGAAGTCGGCGGTGAGTTGTTGACCATTGAAGGCGTGTCAGTGCCTGGCAAAGGTAAGACAACCTTTACGGGCAAACTGGGCGATGTGATGCAGGAGTCGATCAAGGCAGCCATGACGGTCGTCCGGCGGCGCGCAGATCGTCTGGGTATTGCCGCAGACTTTCACGAGAAGAACGACATCCACATCCACGTGCCAGAGGGAGCAACCCCTAAGGACGGACCGAGTGCGGGTATCGCGATGACCACCGCGATCGTGTCTATGTTGACTGATATTCCGGTTCGCAGTGACGTGGCGATGACGGGAGAAATTACATTGCGCGGCGAGGTTTTGCCCATTGGTGGACTCAAGGAAAAGTTGCTTGCGGCTCATCGAGGAGACATAAAAACCGTGTTGATTCCCGAAGAGAATGTTAAGGATCTTGCAGAGATTCCTGACAACGTAAAAAACAGATTGGAGATTATTCCGGTCAAGTGGATCGACAGAGTCCTCGAGGTTGCATTGGCGCGGCAGCCGGTGGCTCGACCGACTAAATCCTCCAGTGCTGCACGTAAAGCACCAGTTGCTGCAAAAAAGCGTAAGAAGGGCGGTGATGCGTTGATCAAGCATTAAGTCGCTGTTCTAAATGGGAGCCGGCCATAGAAAATGGTCGGCTCCTTTTTTTGTGGTAGCAAAAAGGCCAGACCGGGAATTCGATAGACGATGTTTTGCTGCAGATTAGTAGAATGGTGTTACAGGCCTGTTGGTGTCGGTTAAAAAGGGCCAAGAGCGCCTTGACACAAGCGTTTGCGGTCTATTTAATACGCTGCCTGAGCCTTGACGGCCAATGAGGCAAGTAGTGCGAGATGCTGTTCCGAGCAAGCACTCATTGCTTACTGAAAAACGCAAAACTTCGACTCGCTCTCTTTCCCGTCTTGACCAATATTGCATTCATCCGGCCTGTTGGCTGGAGACTACTCACGTTCGGTTAGCATGGCTGACTGATCCATTCTTACAACTAGGGGGTTCTTAAGTGAACAAGACTGAACTGATCGATTTCATTGCCGATGAGGCTGACCTTTCAAAGGCCTCAGCAGGTCGCGCATTGGACGCGTTGATTGACGGCGTGACGAACACGCTCAAAAAAGGCGCGACGGTCACTATTGTCGGCTTCGGTACTTTTGCGGTTGGCGCGCGTGCCGCTCGTACCGGTCGTAACCCCCAGACGGGTGCAGAGATCAAAATCAAGGCCGCCAAAGTGCCTAAGTTCCGTCCGGGCAAAGCACTTAAAGATGCGTTGAATTAATAGCCGTCATGATCGGCGGGCCAGGTCGCCCGCTGCTTGCCCACAAGCGTCATGGCACCTTCCTGACCCAAGTTCGCAAAACCAAGATTTCGAGCTATAATTTTGGGCTGACCTAATCTTGAAGGTGTAGCTTTGAGAGCAGGTGCAGTGAAGGCCGGGTGCTTAGCTCAGTTGGTAGAGCGGCGCCCTTACAAGGCGTAGGTCGGGAGTTCGAGCCTCTCAGCACCCACCAAACGGTCTGATCTGGGTGAACTGGATTAACTGGGCGATTAGATATTGCAGATTGCTTCGAAGAGCTAGAAAAGGCTTTGTGGCTTGTTGGAAATGAAGCGAGAACCTTGGCAAGCGCTTTGCGTTTGAGAGGATGGCGCTCGATAATGTGTGAACTCTCGGGGTTTGCCCTAGCAACATTGAAAAAACTGGAGCGGTAGTTCAGTTGGTTAGAATACCGGCCTGTCACGCCGGGGGTCGCGGGTTCGAGTCCCGTCCGCTCCGCCAACTCCATCAAAGAGCTTAGGCTTTTTGATCACCAGGGCGAACGCATAGTTCGCCCTTTGTGTTTCTGGGAACGATTCATCATGTTTGAAGTCATTCGCAAGCATCCCCGGATGCTGAATTTCCTGCTGCTGCTGTTCATCTTCCCTGCGTTTGCGTTTTTCGGACTGTCTGGCTACGACCGGTTTTTCGCGGGTGATACCGACGTGGCAGTCGTGGCGGAGCAGCCGATCTCGGCCCAGGAGTTCGAAAATGCCCGGCAGGTCCAGCTCAACAATATGCGCCGAATCCTGGGCGATCAGGTCGACCCGGAAATGTTCGACACCCCTCAGGCGCGCCAGCAGATTCTTGAAGGGCTGATTGATCAGCGACTCATTGCCGTTACGGCCCAGGAAAATCGCTTGACGGTGTCAGATGATGCGGTGCGTGAGGCCATTGCTCAGATTCCCGGTATCACCAACGAAGATGGCACGTTCGATTTTGAGAACTACCGGACCTTGCTAGCGTCCCAGGGCCTAAATGAAGCTCAGTTTGAGGCCAGTATCCGCGCCGATTTGGCTTTGCAACTTGTGCCGCAATCGGTGTCTGAAACCTCATTTTTGCCCGCTAAGGTGTCCCGCCAGATTGCCCTGCTGAATGGTCAAAAGCGGACCGTAAAAGTGAAGTCCTTTCTGGCCCAGGACTACATTGAGAGTGTTGAAGTCTCTGAGTCGGCAGGTCGCGACTACTACGCGGAAAACCCTGACCAGTTTCAGTCTCCTGAGGCCGCCAAAATAAATTATCTGGTGTTAAGCGAAGCCTCGCTCGCCGAAGGCGTCGAAATCACTGATAGTGAAATTGAGCAGTACTACGAAAACAACAAGCGCTTGTTTGGTCAAACTGAAGCGCGGCGCGCCAGCCATATTCTGGTTGAAGTGAATGAGGGCGCGCCCGACACCGAGAAAGACGCCGCGCGTCAAAAGGCACAGGCCTTGCTCGACAGGATACGCGGTGGTGAAGCGCTTTCCGAATTGGCGACCACAGAGTCGGATGACCCGGGCAGTGCATCAGCGGGCGGCGATTTGGGCTTTTTTGACAAGGACACGATGACCGACGCGTTTGCGGATGCGGCGTTTTCGCTTGGGCAGGGTGAAGTGAGCGATCTGGTTGAAACCGAGTTCGGGTTTCACATCATTGAAGTGACGGAAATTCGTGCGGAGTCAACCAAGCCGTTCGACGAAGTCAAAGGTGAGATCGAGACGACCGTACGTGCTCAGAAAGCGCGAGAGGCCTATATCGATGCGGCTGACACGTTCAACAATACGGTCTATGAGCAGCCGGATTCTCTTGGCCCAACGGCAGAAAAGCTGGGGTTGGAAATTCAAACGCTTGACGAGTTTCGACGAGCCGGCTCATTAGGCATTGCGCCCGACTCACCGCTGAATAACCCGCGAGTGGCAAGAGAGGTGTTCAATGCTGAGACGCTGACTGGAGGCATGAACACGGAAGCTATTGACTTGGGTAACAACACGGTCGTGGCGGTCCGGGTGCTGGAGCATCGTCCGTCTAAACTTCTTCCCTACGAGGCCGTGCAGGCCCAGGCTGAGTCAATCGTGCGAGCCCGTCAGGCGGCTGAACTTGCGCAGCAGGCTGGAGAGGCTGAGTTAAAAGCGCTGCAGGCCAGCGGTTCAGCAGAAGGTTTTGGCGAAGAGCAAGTGGTATCGCGCGAGCAGGGCGGTCTGGCCCCTGATGTTATTGAGCAGGTATTTGCAGTGAAGCCTGCGCAGGTGCCAACCTTCGTGGGCGTTTCCGGTGACCGCACGGCGTATCAACTTGTTGAGTTGGTGAAGATAGAAGACCTTGCCGACGAAGAGCTCACAGCCTCTCAGGAGGCGGCCGGTAACGAGCAGGCTGCACTGTCAGGTCAACAGAGTTTCTCTGCGTTCTTGGCGTCGCTTAAGCAGCGAACCGAGATCGAGAGATTTGAAAGTCGGATTCAGGGCGATGCAGGTCGAGCCGGCAACAGCCCAGGCGAAGATAACTAAAACCAGTGCTGCGGAGCTCTTTCTAGGCGGAGACCGCGCTCCGTAAGGTCTGCGCGAAAGACTCGAAGACCTTGTCCTCTGCCGCCGCGCTGGTCAGGTCTGGCGGCGTGTTATCAGGCCATTGCACAAGATTCGCCTGATTGAGTTGCTGGTAGTTGCGCTTCATTGACCGATCATAGGCTGGGTCATAGTGCTGAGTGAGCAAGTCTGACACGAGAGCTTCCCATTGGCCGTTATCGGCCATTGCCGCCCATGATTCGATGCGGGCAGACCCGTGCATTTCATGCAATCTGCGAAGTTGCTTCAACAGCAATTCGGGCTGCTGCAGAAAGTGGGCATAGTGCCTGATCAAGAACTGTGTTCTTACAGGCACCGGAAAGTCCAAAATGGTGCACGGGGATGATCGCATTTTGGTGATTAGAGCGTTTGGGATTTGCACCTGGCCAATCTTGCGACTCTCAGATTCCACAAACACTGGGCTCGCGGAATGAAAGTGAGCGAGTGCCTCAGCGAGCCGGCTTTCAAATAGCTTTTGTGACGGCTGGATATCGTCTGGTAAGAGGCCGAGTACTGATCCGCGGTGATTGGCGAGTGCTTCCAGATCAAGAACCTGCGAGTTGTTCACACAGAGGGCCTGTAGCAGGCGGCTCTTGCCGCTACCTGTTCGCCCGGCAATGACATGAAAGTCTGTCATCGGTGCGAGTTTCTCGATCTGTTCGATAACCCAGCGACGGTAGGCACGATACCCGCCCGTTAAAACGGTGGTTCGCCAACCAATGCGGGCAAGCACAGTCGCAAGGCTTGCAGACCGGTTGCCGCCCCGCCAGCAGTAAACCAGTGGCTTCCAGCCCGGCGGTTTGTCCGCGAGTGGTCCGGCGATGAGTCGGGAAATATTGGCAGCTACCAGCGATGCGCCATGCCGCTTGGCAGAAAATGCGGATGTCTCAGCATTGAGTGTGCCAACATGGGCGCGCTCTGCATCGTCGAGTACCGGCAGATTGATTGCACCAGGCAAGTGATCTTGCTCAAACTCATTCGGGCTTCTGACATCGATAATGGTCTGAAACTCCGACAATTGGCGCATGGCAGAGTCGATGTCGAGCGGGCTTGCGTCTTTCATAGTGTCCTTACAAGGGTGGCTGCCATTCTAGAGCCCGTTTTCGACTGGCAAATCAGTTGCTCGCGCTAGATTATGTGATGAACATTTGCTGTAAGCGTTTGCATATCGCGCTACACTCAAGACATGAAAGTCTTTAATCTCTGCTGCGAAAACGATCACCGCTTTGAAGGCTGGTTTGGTACCGGCGACGACTATGAGCGGCAACAACGGGATGGCATTTTGCAGTGTCCCATGTGCGGCACCGCATCGGTTAGCCGTTTGCCTTCAGCGCCGCGCCTCAACCTGGGTGCGCAGCAGCCGCCAACAATGCAGGAACCGACCCGCGAGAACGCAGAACCGGCATCTGCTAGCAAGAGTGAGGGCGCTCAGATGGTGGCCCAGCCTACAGCGATGCAAATGCAGCGCTTGTGGGCCCAGATGGCAAAGATTGTCCAATCCAATACCGAAGACGTCGGGGATCGCTTTGCTGAGGAAGCACGGCGAATTCACTATAACGAAGCGCCCGAGCGAGGCATTCGAGGCGTTGCCACACCCGAAGAAGCCTCTGATCTTGCCGACGAGGGGATTGAAGTCATCGCGTTTCCGATGCCCGATGGCATGGACGGCCCACTGCAATAGGGCATTTTTCTAATCAATCGCCTAAGATCGACAGAGCTGCGCTAACGCTGCTCGTACTGGCGCCGCCCAAACAAGACCTCGCGCGTCTCATCATCGGTAATCGGCCTTCGATAGTCTGCGAGCACACCTAAGGCACGCTTGACAGCGGGACGCGCATTGATTGCATCGAACCATCGTTGAACTGCTGGATAGTCCGCCATATCAACACCTTGATTCGCAAATGACCGGCACCACGGAAATACCGCCATATCTGCGATGGTGTACTGGCGGCCTGATACGAATGCGCGGGTCTTATCCAGCTGCTTATTCAACACCTTGTAAAGACGGTTGGCCTCGTTCGTGTAGCGCTCAACTGCATAGGGAACTTTCTCTGGCGCAAACAGCCGGAAATGATGAGCCTGCCCAAGCATGGGGCCAAATCCGCCCATCTGCCACATGACCCACTCAAGCATCCGGTAGCGCTCACGATCAGTCTTGGGCAAGAACCGGCCGGTCTTGCCCGCGAGATAAATCAGAATCGCGCCGGATTCAAACAGGCTGATCGGCCGGTCGTCCGGTCCATGCTGATCGACAATGGCTGGAATCCGGTTACTCGGACTGATCGAAAGAAAACTCTCCTCAAACTGCTCACCGCGGCCAATATCGACCGCGTGTATCGCATACGGCAGGTTGCACTCCTCCAGCATGATGTGAATTTTGTGGCCATTAGGTGTCGGCCACGTATACAGATCAATCATTAGCTGCCTCGGGTAATCGGCATCACCTCATCAGCACTTGCCGGAATGCTGGCATGCTTGCCCAGCTCAAGTTTGGCGATCGCGTTGCGGTGGACTTCGTCGGGACCATCCGCCAGTCGCAGGGTGCGCTGATGCGCGTAAATGGATGCCACTGGGAAGTCGTCGCTGACGCCGCCACCGCCGTGGGCCTGAATGGCCCAGTCAGCAATCTGGCAGGCCATATTCGGGGCCACGACTTTGATCATGGCAATCTGCGCCTTGGCCACCTTATTGCCAACGGTATCCATCATGTGGGCTGCATTCAGGGTCAAAAAGCGTGCCTGGTCAATCATGCAGCGCGCATCGGCGATGCGCTCACGCCAGACGCCTTGCTGGGAGATGGGCTTGCCGAAAGCGACACGCGAAGAAATGCGCTGGCACAGTAATTCCAGGCAACGCTCGGCCGCGCCAATAGAACGCATGCAATGGTGAATCCGTCCCGGGCCAAGACGACCCTGCGCGATTTCAAAACCGCGGCCTTCGCCCAGCAGAATGTTGTCTGCCGGGACTTCGACATTTTCGAACAATACTTCGCAGTGGCCATGCGGCGCATCGTCATAGCCGAAAACGCTAAGCGGACGCTTGATCGTGATGCCGGGTGTGTCACCAGGTACAACGATCATGGACTGCTGCTGATGTCGGGCGGCAGTGGTGTCGGTTTTACCCATGAAGATATAAACCTTGCAGCGCGGATCGCCGGCGCCTGAGGTCCACCACTTACGTCCATTGATCACGTACTTGTCGCCCTTGCGTTCAATGCGTGAGGCGATGTTGGTTGCATCCGACGAGGCGACATCGGGCTCAGTCATCGCAAACGCCGAACGAATCTCTCCGGCAAGTAGTGGGTCAAGCCATGCACGCTTGATAGGCTCGGATGCATAACGCTCCAGCGTTTCCATGTTGCCGGTATCGGGTGCCGAGCAGTTAAAAACTTCCGGTGCCCAATGCACGCGACCCATGATTTCGCAAAGTGGCGCGTAATCGAGATTGGACAAGCCTTCAGGCACGCGATCAGATTGGGGCAGGAAGAGATTCCAAAGCCCTGCCTCGCGAGCTTTTGGCTTTAATTCTTCAATCACTTTCGTCGGTACCCAGGCATTGCCATTGGCCCGGTTGGTAGCAATCTCGCCGTGGAACTTTCCCTCGTTCGGGTAGATGTGCTCGTCCATGAAGGACAGCAGTCGTGTTCTTAGCTCGTTACAGCGCGGTGAATAATCAAAATCCATCGTATGTCTCCTTTATCTCAATTGTCCTTGACGATCGCCCAGCCCATCTCGGCCAGGGGGCGTGCTCGCGCGCCCGCCTCGCGTGCGCGTTCGTTCGATGCGGTGCCATCAACCACCCGCTTCATGATGCCTTGCAAAATACCAGCCAGCCTGAACATGTTGTAGGCCAGATAGAAATTCCAGTGATCTATACCCTCGCGATTGGTACGGTCGCAATAGCGTTTGATGTACGCCTGTTCGGTGGGAATGCCCAACGAGGCGTGGTCTAGTCCGCCGATCCCGCGGAACTGCCCTGGGGCGATGTGATACCCCATGCAGTGGTAGGAAAAGTCCGCCAGTGGATGTCCGATAGTTGAGAGCTCCCAATCCAGTACTGCGAGCGCTTTGGGTTCTGTCGCCGAGAAGATCAGATTGTCGAGACGAAAGTCGCCATGCACGATGCTGGTTTCGTCACCGTCGGGGATGTTCTCGGGCAGCCACTCCATCAGCCGGTCCATCGCTTCAATAGTTTCGGTTTGCGAAGCCTTGTATTGTTTCGTCCAGCGCGTGATCTGCCGGGTGAAATAATTGCCCGGCCTGCCGAAGTCTTCCAGACCAATGGCTTTGTAGTCGATCTTGTGCAGGCTTGAGATGACGCGATTCATCTCATCATAAATGGCTGCTCGTTCTTCGTTGGCCAGGCCCGGCAGCGATTGCTCCCACAGCACACGGCCCTTGACAAAGTCCATGACATAAAACGCGCGACCGATGACATCTTCATCTTCGCACAGGCAATAAGCTGCCGGTACCGGTACATCGGTATTGGCCAGCGCGTTGATGACCCGAAACTCCCTATCGACTGCGTGCGCGGAAGGCAATAGCTTGGCGGCCGGCCCCGGCTTGCTGCGCATGACGTATTCGCGCTCACCCCATTTGAGTTTGAAGGTCGGATTGGATTGTCCGCCCTTGAATTGCTCAACGCTCAGTTCGCCTTTCGTGTCAGGTAGCTTGTCGGCCAGATACTCGCGCAGTACGCCAATATCAAATTGCTGCCGCTTGGCCACCGGCATGGTGCCGGAGAATTGCTCGTTCTGATCTTCGTTAGCAGGTGCTTGTGCCATAGCGATTTCTAGTCCTGGGTTGTCAGGGGAAGCCCGAGCTGGGCGCGGCGCTGAATCCAAGGTGAAGGGCGATATCGCGGATCACCGGTCGTCTCGTACAGGTTGGCCAACAGTGTGTTGACCCGCTCGGCGCCTAAAGCGTCGCCCATAGAGATCGGGCCCATCGGGTAGCCCAGACCAATTCTCACGGCATCGTCAATGTCGGCAACGCTCGCAATCCGTTGCTGTGCAATCTCGCATGCGATCGCAACGATCATGGCCACAACTCGCTGAGCGACAAATCCGGCGCTATCGCGCAGCACACTGACACGTGCACCGTCGCGTGCGAACAAAGCCTGCATCGTATGCGCGGCATCATCAGTAGTTGCCGCTGTTTTCATGAGGACGCGATGTTTGCAGCTTTGGTACTCAAAAGGAAAAAGCGTATCAATGGCGATGCACCGCGTCGCGTCATATCCCTGTGCTGACCACGCGGCATCATGCCCGAGCGGCGCGAGCAGAATGAGTGAGTCAGGCGCTGGCTCTGCGCCTTCGTCAATGCTTGCCCCGAGCGATTCGCAGGTGGCAGCAAGTGATGACTGGCCGTCTCCCGGTGCAATCCAGACTTTAACGGGCCCATTGCTCTGCGGCACCTGAACAGGTTCAGCAGCAGCGACTTTCTTGCCATCGGCGTAGCGGTAAAACCCTTCGTGGGTTTTGCGGCCAAACAAACCGGCAGCATAGCGCTGCGCGGCCACCGTCGACGGGCGAAAGCGCGGTTCCTGATAGAACTGCGAAAAGATCGACTCCATGACGGGATGGGAAACATCGAGTCCGGTCAGATCCATGAGCTCGAAAGGGCCTAGCTTAAAGCCAGCGCCATTGAATACAACTTGTTCGCGCAGAATATTGTCAATCGTCGCGATGTCTGCGACCCCTTCGCCAAGCAGTTTGAGCGACTCAGTGCCAAAGCCCCGCCCAGCATGGTTAACAATGAATCCGGGGGAATCATCTGCTACCACGGCGCGGTGACCGACCTGCGTTGCCAGATCACAGAGTGATTCAACGACTGCGGGTACGGTGCGAGCGCCGCCAATTACCTCGACCACTTTCATGAGCGGAACAGGATTGAAAAAATGGTAGCCCGCGACACGTCCCGGGTGCTTGCACTGACTAGCAATCGCGGTGACGGAAAGGGATGAGGTATTAGTCGCCAGAATCGCTTCAGCGCTGACCACAGCTTCGAGCGACTTAAACAAACTTTGCTTGATGTCTAGTTTCTCAATGACGGCTTCAACGACCAGCTCGACATCTGCCAGGTCATCCAGTGAGGCGGCAGGGATAATCCGAGCCAGCGCCTGCTCAGCCTGAGCCTGATCAAGTTTGCCTTTCTCAACCAGTCGGTCCAGTACCTTGCGAAGCGAGGTGAGAGCGCTTTGCACTGCGTCTGCCTGGACGTCGAAAAGGCGCACCGTGTGCCCGCCAAGGGCAAGGATTTGAGCAATGCCGCGCCCCATGGCGCCTGCCCCGACGACTGCTGCGGTGTAGGTTCGCAAAGTTTCTATACTCGTTTTTGGCATGAACCTGCCTGACTGACTATTGCCTATTCAGTCAGTCTTTTGCTTGTTTGGTCCAATGCGCGTTCTGGTCAACTGTGTGCTTCAAGCCGGCACCAAAAAAGCCTGCGCCTAAAGGAGGCCGCGCCTAAAGCACTAACCCGCCAGTCTAGCAGGGTCTCGGAACAGGCGGATTCAGACGGAAGGGCTTGTGGCGGCTTCGAGTTGACCCGCCAGATCAAGCCATTCCAGTTCAAGATTCTCTCTCTCGGCCGCTTTTTCGCCGCGCTCACGCGTCAGCGTGGCGAGTTGCTCCGGCTCACCGTAGTTGGCTGGGTCGGCAAGCAATTCATCCAGTTGAGTGAGCCGCCGATTCAGTTTGTCCATCCTGACGTCAAGTGCATTGATCTTGCGACGTAACGGCTTGAGTTTTTCGGCTTGTTCAGCACGCCTGCTGGCCGCCTCTCGCCGCTGATCTTTGCGTGACAGATTGTCTGCTGACGCTCCTTCGTCAGTGGCGGTGGCCGAAGCTGCTGCCCGCGCTGACGGGCTGCCATCGGCAAGCAGCCGGGCGTAGTCGTCAAGATCACCGTCAAAGTCGGTGACCTCACCCTCGCTCACCAGGACAAAGCGGTCCACACACGCCCGCAGCAGATAGCGATCGTGCGACACAACCATGAGCACACCAGCAAAGTCGAGCAGCGCTTCGGTGAGGGCATCTCGCGTGTCGCCATCCAGGTGGTTGGTTGGCTCATCCAGGACAAGCCATTGAGGCTTGGACCACAAGATGCCGGAGAGAACCAATCGGGCGCGCTCACCACCTGACATCGGCCCAATCGCGCGTAACGCATCTTCTTGTGCAAATCCGAAGCGGCCTAACCAGCTTCTTAGCTGGGTGTCTGGTGGTGCAGGCTGAACATGTTTAAGCGTCTCGCGCCGCAGGTAGTCAAGGGGTGAATCGTCTTTCGGAAGATGATCGACAGCGTCTTGTTCGAAGTACGACACCCGCACCTGTGGCGATGCCTGCAAGATGCCGTCAATGGGTTTGAGGTCGCCGATCAGCGTTCTGACCAGCGTTGTCTTGCCCTGACCATTGCGCCCCAATATTCCAATCCGCGCGCCGCGCTCCACCTTTAAGGTGATCTGTCGAAGCAGTGCCTGCCCCTCATATCCGGCCGACAGGTTCTCAGTGTGCATCACCGGGTTAGGGAGATTGCCAACATCAGGCAGGGCCAGGCGCAGCCGGCGAGTTGACTGCAGCGGCGCGGCGACCTTCAGTCTTTCCATCGCTTTGATACGACTTTGAACCTGCCTGGCTTTGGTGGCCTGAGCGCGAAACCGGTCAATGAACTGCTGTAAGTGGTCAGCCTGGCGCCGGGTTTGCTCGGCAGAGCGTTGTTCATGTTCGGCACGCTCGGCGCGTTGTCGCTCACAATCAGAGTAGCCGCCGCGGTAGCGGCGCAGATCTAGGTTTTCGATTGACAGCGTGCCCGTGACGACCGCATCAAGAAAATCCCGGTCGTGTGAAATCACGAGTAAGGTGCCCTGATAGCGACGCAGGCGCTTTTCCAGCCAGACGATCGCGTCCAAATCCAGATGGTTGGTCGGCTCATCCAGCAACATCAATTCGCTGGATCGGAACAGGCAGGCCGCCAGATTCAGGCGCATGCGCCAGCCACCGGACAGTTTATCGACCCGTTGTTCGGCCATTTCATGCCCAAACCCGAGGCCATGCAACAGCTCACGCGAGCGTGCCTGCGCATCAGCCCCGCCAGCCATTTGCCAGGCATCCATGGCCTCGGCAATAGCCAGGCCGTCATCGGCCTCATTGGCTCGCGCAAGCGCTTCGTTCGCGCGCGTCAGGGCCGGGTCAGTCGCCACGACATGTTCCCAGGCAGGCAGATCACTGACGGGTGGTTGTTGCTGCAGTACGGTGGTGTCCATGCCTGGCATTTCAATGTCGCCTCTGTCGGCGAGGACTTCTCCCATCAGGGCTTTCATCAGGGTGGTCTTGCCGCTGCCATTGGGCCCGATGATCGCGAGCTTTTCGCCCGGGACAATGGCAGCGTCAATACCCTCAAGCAAATTGATGCCGCCGCGGGAAATAGTCAGATTTTTAAAGCGAATCATGCGGGGTGGGTGTCGGTGGGGGTTAGTCCCGCGGCCTGCAACTGTGCCTGGGTGATGACAAGAATCATTTCGTCGCCAGCGGTCACGGGCAGCGTGCCAAACGCCAGCCTTGGAAAAGCGCTAACAAAAGCACTTATCTCATGGCCCAACTCAAGTATCAGTAAGCCATGCGGCGCCAGCCGCTGTTCGGCGCTCGCGAGAATTGGTCGGATGATATCCATCCCGTCAAAGCCGGCGGCAAGCGCCCCTTCAGGCTCAGCCTGATACTCGGCAGGGAGCGTGCGCATTGAATGCGCGGGTACATAAGGGGGATTGGTGAGAATGAGGTCGAACTGATCAGGCGTATCGCAACTGTCGAGCAGATTGGATCGCATGACGCTAACACGCGGCTCAAGGCCGTAGGCCGCAATGTTTTCAAGGCAAAGCTCAAGCGCCTGAGCATCAATGTCGATTGCTGTCACGCTCGCCTGCTCGAACATCAAGGCAGCATGAATGGCGATGCTGCCAGAACCGCAACACAGATCGAGCACGCGGGTGCCTTCATTAAAGAGCGGCCACTGCATGGCTTCCAGCCACTCGGGCAGGGCGTCTTGAAGCGCCTCAACAATGAGCGATCTGGGCACGAGGGCGCGCTTGTCGGCGCGAAAACTCAGGCCGCGCAGCCAAGCCTCACCGGTCAAGTAAGCGGCGGGCTCGCGCGATTCTATTCGCCTGTTCAGCAGCGCGATGCAGCCATCGATTTCAGTCGGAGTGAGCGCACAGTCGAGCAGTTCGCTGGCGGTTTCCGGTGGCAAATGGACCGCCCAGAGCACTAAGGCCGTTGCCTCATCCAGCGCGTTATCGCTGCCGTGCCCAAATGACAGGCCGGCCGCATTAAACGCACTCGCGCCTAGCCGAATGAGATCGCGCAAGGTCTTGACACTTGACGCTGCTGCAAACAATTCAGGCGCAGGCCGCTGCCATGGCGGATTCGTTTTCATGCGATGCTTTGCCCAGCTACAGCAAGCGTTCCATGGTTTGTCGATAGACCGCTTTAAGCGGCATCAAGTCGGCAATGCGCACATGCTCATTGACTTTATGAATGCTCGCGTTGCAAGGGCCAAATTCCACTACTTGCTCGCATAGCGTGGCGATGAACCTGCCATCAGAAGTGCCGCCGGTTGTTGAAAGCTCGGCATCGGTTCCGGTGACTTCTTTGACGGCTGCCTGGAGCGCATTTGAGAGGGCTCCGGGTTCGGTCAAAAACGGATTGCCGGACAAACGCCAGGTCAGGTCGAACTCGAGTTCGTGCCGGTTAAGAATTTCCGTCACGCGCGACTTCAGTGAATCGGCCGTGTTCTCCGTTGAAAACCGAAAGTTAAAATCAACGACGACATCTCCCGGAATGATGTTGGACGCACCCGTACCGGCGTGAATATTTGAAACCTGCCAGGTTGTGGCAGGAAAAAACGCATTGCCTTCGTCCCAGACCGTGCCCGCCAGTTCGGTCAGCGCGGGTGCGAGTTCGTGCACGGGGTTTCGCGCCAGATGAGGGTAGGCGATATGCCCTTGAATACCCTTGACGGTCAACTTGCCAGACAGCGAGCCGCGGCGGCCGTTTTTGATCGTATCGCCAAGCTGGGCAGACGATGTGGGCTCGCCAACAATGCAATAGTCAAGACGCTGTCCGCGAGCGCGCAGCGTTTCGACGACTCGGGTTGTGCCATCCGTTGCCGGGCCTTCCTCGTCTGAGGTTAGCAGCAGTGCGAGCGACCCTTTTGGGGAGCGCCTAGCGACGAACTCTTCGCAGGCCACCACAAACGCGGCAAGCGAGCCTTTCATATCGGCTGCACCGCGGCCATACAGCAGACCCTCTTTCTCGGTTGGCTCAAACGGGTCGGTGTGCCATTTGTCCAGCGGGCCGGTGGGCACGACATCGGTGTGGCCCGCCAGCGTCAGAACGGGCCCTGCTTCATCACCCGTCAGGCACGCCCACAAGTTCAGTGTGTCGCCAAAGGGCATCAGCTCGCATTTGAAACCGAGCTTTTCAAGGCGCGAAACAATGAGTGGCAGGCAACCCGCGTCGTCCGGCGTTACCGACCTCAGCGCTATCAGTTGGCGGGTGAGGTCGAGAACGGGGTCAGCAGTCATCAGGGGCTCGGTAATTTCAGGGTGCGTTGGTACACCGATTCAGAAAAACCCACCAGAACATCATCTCCAACGGTCATAACCGGCCTTTTGATGAGCGTTGGCTCGGCCAGCATCACATCGCGAGCGGACTGTTGATCAACAACGGCCTGGCGGGCGGATTCCTCCATTTTGCGCCAAGTCGTGCCGCGGCGGTTAAGCAGTGAATCCCAGGGGACATGGGAAAGCCACTGATCGAGCATTTCGCCGGTCAGGCCGTCGGCCCGAAAGTCATGAAATTCGTAGGCAATATCGTTGTTTGCAAGGAATTTGCGGGCCTTACGGACCTGGTCGCAGTTCTTGATGCCGTAAATCCAAACGCCCGATTTGGCCATGATGCTCTACACGTTAAGGAGAAAGTCCGAGAATGATGCCTTATCTGACTTATTACCCTCATTTGACTCTGCCTTCTCGGCCTCAGCCTTTTCCGCGTCCGTCACGCCCCGCAGGGCGGCGATCGGGTCCAGCTCGTCGGATTCTTTGCCTGCCAGGGTCGCACGCGGGGTGCCGGCAGACATATCGGCCTGGTTTTTGGGGGTGTCAGTCTCGGGTGCTGCGACATTTTCGAGGTTCCACAAGAGGTTCGAAGGCGAATCGGCATTGGCCATCGCATCTTCCTTGCGGATCAGATTCTCACGGACCAGCCGGGCAAGTGACTGATCGAAGGTCACTGACCCAGGCGCCAGGCTCTTTTCCATCGCGTCCTTGATTTCAGTCAGTCGTGCTTGTTCAATGAGTTCTGCGATAAGACGGGTATTGAGCATCACCTCGACGGCCGGCAGACGCCCACCATCAACAGACTTGACCAGCCGCTGCGAAACGACGGCTTTGAGTGTGGCGGCCATGTCTGAGAGCAAAGCGCGTCGGTTCTCGGGCGAATAGAAACTGATGATTCTGTTCAGCGCATGGTTGGAGTTGTTGGCATGCATGGTTGCCAGCACAAGGTGCCCTGATTGCGCGTAAGCCAGGGCCATTGACATTGCGTTGGTGTCGCGGATTTCGCCAATCAGAATGCAATCAGGGGCCTGACGCATGGCGTTCTTCAGCGCGATTTCGATTGAGCTAGTGTCGGTCCCGATCTGTCGCTGATTCACAATCGAGCGCTTGTTTTTAAACGTAAACTCGATCGGATCTTCAAGGGTCAGGATGTGGCCGGGCTTGTTTTCGTTGCGATGGTCGATCATCGCTGCGAGCGAGGTCGACTTACCCGAGCCGGTAGCGCCAACCATGAGCAAAAGGCCGCGCTTTTCAAGGACCAGATCTGCCATTTCTTCAGGCAAGTTGAGGTCTTTTAGGGACGGAATCGTACCTGGAATAAAACGCACAACCGCGGCTGGGGTGCCGCGCTGCTGAAACACATTGACCCGGAAGCTGCCGGCGTCTCGCAAGCCGTAACCAATATTGAGTTCGTGCTCAAGGTCATAACTCTGCCACTGGCGATCGGTCAGGATTTCCCTGATCAGGGATTCGACCATTGCCGGGTCGAGCAGTTGTTCATTGATAGGGCGCGTGACCCCATTCATCTTGATTTGTACGGGAGAACCGGCCGATAAAAATAAGTCTGAAGCGTTCTTTTCTGCCATGAATCGCAGCAGTTTTTCCATTCGGCCGGTTGACATGGGTCAATCTCCCCGTAAAAGCTCATTAATTGCAGTCTTGGCGCGGGTTTGCGCATCGACTCGCTTAACGATAACTGCGCAGGCGAGGCTCACCTTGCCGTCCGATGACGGTAGGCTGCCAGGAACAACGACTGATCCTGCTGGCACTCTGCCATAGTGAATTTCACCCGTACTGCGCTCATAAATCTTGGTGCTCTGGCTCAAAAACACGCCCATCGCGAGCACCGAGTTCTCTTCAACGATGACACCCTCAACCACTTCCGATCGGGCGCCGATAAAACAGTTGTCTTCGATGATGGTCGGATTCGCCTGAAGTGGCTCCAGGACGCCGCCAATGCCTACGCCACCCGACAGGTGAACGTTGCGGCCAATTTGCGCGCAAGAGCCCACGGTTGCCCAGGTGTCTACCATCGTGCCTTCATCGACATACGCGCCGATATTCACATAGGACGGCATTAAAACCACGTTGCGAGCGATATACGCGCCGCGACGGGCGACTGCCGGTGGCACCACGCGGTATCCACCCGCACCAAAGTCGGCATCGCCAAAGCCTTCGAACTTAGTCGGGACCTTGTCGTAGAACTGCAGGTGACCTGCCTGGACGGGGACGTTGTCGTGCAATCTGAATGACAAAAGGACCGCTTTTTTGAGCCATTGATGAACAACCCACTCACCGTCGATCTTTTCTGCGACCCGTGCGCGGCCTTGATCCAGGTCATTTATGGCTGCCGTGACAGCATCGCGCAATTCGGCGGAGGCGCTAGTGGGGCTGATATCAGCGCGGTTCTCCCAGGCTGACTCGATCAATTGTTGAAGTTGGCTCATGTTGGTTCCGTAAGGGGCAAATGGGACGGGACAATTGAGCCGGCTTATTGCGCTGCCGAGCCCAAAGTCGATGGATAGAAACTACAAATCTGGTCTTATGTTCAACCGGTTGCTGCCGGCAGTTAGGCTGCCAGACTATTTGCTCTGACCAGCCTGACTTTTCTGGCCTTTGCAAAAAGCACAGAGACGTTCTGCCGCTTCAATGCACTGCTCAAGAGGCGCCACCAGGGCCAGCCTAATTCGACCAGCCCCCGGATTCCCACTGGGCGTATCGCGTCCAAGCAAGCTACCGGGAAGGACCCGCACATTATATTGGCGATAGAGCTCGACGCTGAATTGAACGTCGTCGCCACCGGGCACTTCAATCCACAAATAAAAGCCCGCCGGCGGCCGTTTTACGGGCAGGCAGGCCTGCAGTAGTGGCACTACTGCTGCGTATTTGGCGTCATAGCTTGCCCGGTTTGCCGCGACGTGGGTTTCATCCTGCCAGGCTGCGATCGAAGCTTGCTGGATGGTGGGACTCATCGCGCTGCCGTGGTAAGTGCGGTACTTCAGGAAGGCCGCGATCAAGTCAGCCTCGCCGGCGGCATATCCAGACCGCATGCCGGGCGCATTGGAGCGTTTTGAGAGGCTGCCAAACACGATAAGGCGGCGCTTGCCCCGACCAAGTCGGGCGCTCGCCTGAAGTGCCCCCAGTGGAGGGGGAGAATCGCTCGGGTAGAGCTCGCTGTAGCATTCGTCTGCCGCAATGACAAATCCATATTGATCGGATTTATCGAATAAATACTTCCATTCATCGATATTGACGATTGAGCCGGTGGGGTTTCCAGGGGAGCAAACGAATAGCAACGCAGTTTGAGCCCACACTGACTCGGGCACTTCAGTCCAGGCGCAGGTCATTTGCGCCTCTGGTGTTTGCGCGACATAGTGCATTTGTGCCCCTGCGAGCAAGGCCGCGCCCTCATATATTTGATAGAACGGATTAGGACTAACTACGAGGGAGGGCTTGTTTGGGTCAATGACGACTTGAGCCAGAGCAAACAAGGCTTCTCTTGAGCCCAACACGGGCAGCACCTCGGATTTGGCGTCTATGGCTGCCGGCGCAAACCGCTTGCTGAGCCACTTGGCCAGTTCCTCGCGCAACGAGGGTGATCCTGCTGTGGGTGGATAGGCGCCCAGGCCTGCCAGGTTGCTGGTGATGGCTTGTGTGATCACCGCCGGGGTCGGGTGCTTCGGCTCCCCAATCGACAGGTCGATAAAAGGCGTCTCCGCCGGCGGTTCAACACCAGCGAGGATGTCGCGATAACGCTCAAATGGATACGGCTTTAACTGGCTGAATCGAGGGTTCATGAGGCTGGCCTCAGTCAGCGCGTATTGCGACCAGACTCGAACGCACCCAGATCAACGACCGGTTCAAGTTTGAAGCCGGGAGCACGATGCTCAGCCCGAACGGTTGTGAAAATACCGCCACGGACATACCAACGCGCAGTCACCCGCATAAATCGAGGATTTGCCGCGGCGACCAGATCAGACAGGATCTGATTGGTGCAAGCTTCGTGGAACGCGCCTTCGTCTCGAAACGACCACATGTATTGCTTGAGGCCTTTTAACTCAATGTTTTTTTCGTCAGAGATGTAGTCAATTTCAATCGTGGCAAAGTCAGGCTGACCGGTGAGTGGGCACAGGCATGTGAACTCCGGCACCTCGATATGAATTAGATAGTCCCGCTCTGGCGCAGGATTAGGGAAGGTGTCGAGGCTGCGACTGGGTTTGCTTGACATAGTGACGACCGCTTTTGGGTTTTGAGATGCGCTCGCGCATCCCCAGATGGGCCGCCATCTTACAGAAAAGACTGCCGCGCCGGTGCGGCGGTAGCGTATGACGCGGTGCTATCATTATTCCCCGAACGGGCTGGTCGAGATCGCCTGCGACGTTACCTGCCGCAGACAGCAAACCCTGCGGCAATCTAGCCATTCGGACCGGAATCGATAATGATAAAACTGGTGGTCACGTTTTCCTCGGACATGCCATCCCTGCCGACTACCGGAGACCACTTTCGGATCTGCCGGCTGTTGCCGCCGCCGGCCATGCCTCGTCTTTGCCTAAGCCGTCGGATTCCCGCCCTTAACGCCTGCCTCGAGGAATTCGCGTGCGCCTGAAGCAGATCAAGCTCTCTGGTTTTAAGTCCTTCGTCGACCCAACGGCTTTTCAGATTCCCAGCCAGCTCGTAGGTGTGGTCGGCCCGAATGGCTGCGGCAAGTCGAATGTGATGGATGCTGTTCGATGGGTGCTCGGAGAAAGCAAAGCCTCTGAGTTGCGAGGCGAGTCCATGCAGGACGTCATTTTCAGTGGTTCGTCTGAACGCAAGCCGGCCGCCCGCGCATCGGTAGAATTGGTTTTTGACAATTCGCTTGGGCGGATTGGTGGCAGTTGGGCCGGCTACGCCGAGATTTCTGTTCGTCGCACGCTTGGCCGCGACAATCAGTCGGTTTATCACATCAACAACCAAACAGTGCGGCGCCGCGACGTCCACGACATGTTCCTGGGCACGGGCCTGGGTCCCCGGGCCTACGCGATCATCGGTCAGGGAACCGTGTCGCGCATCATCGAAGCGAAGCCCGATGAATTGCGAGTGTTTCTTGAGGAAGCAGCCGGCGTTTCGAAATACAAAGAGCGCCGTCGGGAAACCGAAAACCGACTCGCAGGTACCCGTGAAAACCTCGTGCGGGTCGAAGACATCGATCGCGAACTGACCGCTCAGATTGAGCGTTTAACCCAGCAGGCAGAAGTAGCCGCAAGCTATCGCGAAATGGAGCAGGAACGCACGCTCAAGCAGCGCGTGCAGTGGATCGTCCGGCGCAATGATGCGCGCAATGGCCAGGACCGCGCCGCCGCCTCGGCCGCTGCAGCCCAAACGGCTCTTGAGTCCCGCACGGCTGACCTGCGTTCGGCAGAAAATCGCGCCGAGGCCATGCGCGAGCAGCATCGTGAGGTGGGTAACGAAGTTCATGAGGCCCAGGGTCAGTTCTATGAGGCCAACGCCAATGTGAGTCGGCTTGAGAGCGAGCTAAGGCGCATCATCGACACACAAACCGATTTGCAATCTCAGCAAGAGCGATTGACGTCCGAGTCTGATCGCCTGCGCAATACAGCTGATACCGCCGAAAGGGAGCGCATGGAGGCAACTGAAAGCCTGGCCACGATTGAAGCGGCACTTTCGGAAGGCGAGATTGCCACTGCTGCTGCGGAAGAATCGCTGGAGCAAGCACAGGAACGACTGCAACAAAACCGTGAGCAGTATGAAGCGGCGCGGTCGCAGCACGAAGAGAGCCGGCGGGAACTGGAGATTCGTCGCACGGAAATTCAGGGTCTCAATGAGCGCGCCGAACGCCTGGGCAATCGCCAGCAGCGAGCGCAGCAACAATTGCAGGCATTGGAATCTCTCGATGACGACTCCATTCACTTGGCGCAATCAGCGCTGACGGCAGCCGTTGCTCAGGAAAGCACCGCTCAGGCGACGCTGATGGCCGCGCAGGAACAATGGGATGCGATTGAGGCGCAGCGAATGCCGGCGCAGGCGGCTTTGCGCGAAGCCGAAGCCCGACAGGCGCAGATAGAAGCCCGGATTGCTGCGCTTGAAGATCTACAACAAAGACTGGACCGTCAAACGGATATGACCAACTGGCTGAATGACCGAGGCTTGGGTGGACAGTCCCCGCTATGGGAGCGATTTCGTATTCAGGATGGTTGGGAAACTGCGATTGAAACAGTCTTGCGCGAACGGGTTGCGGCGGTAGAAGTTGAGTCTGTCGCGAGCGCGCTGGCACTGGTCGACGCCAAGTCTCCGCCCTCAAAGCTGGTGCTGTTTGCGCAGGGCAGTGATTCTGTTCAGGCAACTAAGGCCGAGACACTCAAGCCGCTCGCTTCGATGGCAAGAAGCGGCGAGACAGCCGTTCAGCAACATCTTAATGAATGGCTGGCCGGGTTTTTCGTGGCTGACTCGCTCACAGATGCCATGCAACGGCAAGACTCCCTGCCACCCGGTGCAGCGTTTATTGTCCGGGACGGTCACCAGCTCACAGCCAGTTCCGTGCGCTGGTTTGAACCGGATAGCGAGCGCGAAGGGGTGTTGCAGCGGCAGCGCGAACTCGAAAACCTGGAGCGGGAAAAACGCGCGCAGTCACTGCTGGTCACAGAAGCCCGGCAGCACGTTGAAGGCGTCGAGGCATCGGCTGTTGAACGAACCCGCCATCTCAATGAGTCACGCAGCAAATTCAACCAGTTGGCACAGGCCTTGTCGGCAGCGCAGATTGCTGCCCAACGGACTGAACAGCAGGTAGCACAATGGCGCAGCGAGAATGACCGGCTGCAGGCTGAACTGAGCGAGACCAGCGAGCAATTGCTGGAACTGGAGTCGGCTCGGGAGCAGGCACAGGCCAGAGCCGATGCACTGCAGGAAAGCGGTGAGGCTTTCGATGAGAGCGTATCGGCATTGCGCGAAGCCACCGAACAGGCCGAACACCACCTAGCCGAGGCCCGAGCACGCCAGCGCCAGGTTGAAAACGATCTTCAGGCCAAAGTGTTCGAAGAGCGAGCCACCCGGGAGAGGGTCGAACGTCTTGCGCTAACAATCACCGAAAGCGGCACACGCCATGACGAACTGCGCACTGAACTGGCGTCCATTCAGGAGCGGCTGTCGCAAATGGATACGTCGGCGCTGGAAGAAGAACGCCAGAGTGCGCTTGAGTTGCAAAGCGAGCGAGAGCAGGCTTTGTCGATGGTGCGTAACCGGCAAGATGAGTTGTCAGCCGAGCTGAAAGCGGCCGATGAGGCAAGGCTACGGATTGAGCGTGAAAGGGAACCTCTTTCGCAGCAAGTCAGTGAGGCCCAGCTCAAAGAACAGGCGGCCAGATTGGCTGTCGTGCAGTTCCAGGAACAACTTGATGAAGTGAGCATTGAGGCAGAGGCTGAGCCCGCCATGCTGGCCAGTTTCGACGAACCCCCCAGAGCCAGCTGGCTGGCCTCGGAAGTGACCCGTCTTAACCGCGCTATTGACGCCTTGGGGCCTGTGAACCTGGCGGCGCTCGATGAGTTGAAGGAGTCCAGTGAGCGCAAGGGCTTCCTCGATAGTCAGTCGGCTGACCTGAACGAAGCAATTGCGACCTTGGAAGATGCGATCCACCGTATCGACATGGAAACCCGTGAGTTGCTTCAAAAGACCTTTGATGCTGTCAACCTTGGTTTTGGTCGTTTGTTCCCTGAGTTGTTTGGTGGCGGTGATGCAAAACTTGTCTTAACGGGTGAGGAGATTCTGGATGCCGGTGTGCAGGTGATGGCCCATCCTCCGGGCAAGCGCAATACGTCGATTCACCTGTTGTCAGGTGGTGAGAAAGCGCTCACCGCCATCGCGCTTGTATTTGCCTTGTTCCAGCTAAACCCGGCGCCATTTTGCTTGCTGGATGAGGTGGACGCGCCGCTTGATGATGCCAATACTGAGCGTTACCGAAACATGGTGACCCGGATGTCAGAGCAAACCCAGTTCCTTTTCATTACGCACAACAAAATAGCGATGGAGATGGCTCAGCAATTGATTGGTGTCACGATGCAAGAGCAGGGCGTTTCCAGGATTGTGGCTGTTGACCTGGATGCGGCCAGCGAATTTGCAGAGGCTGCATGAGTAGTCTTGGCCTCAGTCTGCTGATCCTGATCGTGGTGGCGATCGGGGCGCTAGCCGGTTATAACTTCTGGCTGACGCGTAAGCCGGGTCCGCGCACGGACGAACTCGACACCGGGTTCACCGCAGGTTCCTCAACCCGGCAGGAACCCAGTTTCAGTGCAGGTGCAGCCGAGCCGTATCTGCAAGCTGATTCACAAGCAGTCGAATCGGCAGCCGGGCATGCTCAGGCTTACGCAGAGCGCGAGCCGGCCCAGGCGCCGAATGAAACTGCACCGGCAAAGTTGCCCGAGTGGGCTGAATCGCCAGAAGTGCCAGAAGCCCCGCTAGTACCGCAAGCCCGGCCATCATTTGAGGTACCCGAAACAGACACGGCCAATGCAGCGCATGGCCAAGCCGATGCGAATCCCGCTACAGCCCAGTGGTCACCCGGCGTTTTGCCGGAGGCGCCGGCCGCCCCAGAAGCGCCCGATCTGAGCTGGCAGTCAGAGTCGGATGTGCCGCCTGCCAGTCAGGACCCCGCCAGCCAGACCTCATTTGAAGGCTCAATTGAACAGGCAATGCGCCTGCAACGTGAAGCCGACGACTTGATCGAATCCGGTCAACAGGATATGCCGGCCGATCAGCCGGACGAGTTGAGAGCTCAGAGCTCAGACAGCTCGGTCGACTCAAATAAGGCCGTGGACGACTGGAGTTCAGCAAGAGGGCTCGACGAGCAGAGCCTTAACCAAGGCACCGAAAGCGAGCCGCTCGGGCGAACCGATACGTCGGACGATCAACAAGCAGCCGAACCAACTCAGGGCACGGCGGAACAGCAAACCGAGCCCTCCTTGTTTGATACCAAATCGCCCGATACCGACTCGCAGACATCGGGACCTGGCGAGTCGATTGGTCAGACGCAAGCAGCGCAAGCAGCACAAGCAGCACAAGCAGTACAAGCAGTACAACCAGAGGCGCCAGCACCTGGCTGGTCGGGTATCGATGCAGATCGTCAGGCGGCCAACTTTGTTGCAACCGTCAACATCGAACTCAATGATCCAGTGGCTGGGGGAGAGTTGCTGAATCTGACCAGTCAACTCACGCATGCAGGTACGAAACCCGTGCGAGTCACGGCGGGTAATCCGCCAGCGGTTGGTAGAACATTGATTCGAACAGAGCCAATCCAGCCTGATAGCAACTACACGCTGCTCCGGTTGGAAGTTTTACAGGTTAACCGGCATGGGCCGCTCAGTGATGTGGAGTATTCAGGTTTTGTAACGGCCGCTGATGCTATCGGAGAGTCACTCGGCGTTTTGGTTAATCCGCCTGACATGAATGTTGTGCTGATTCGCAGTCGGGTGCTGGATGCGGAAGTCGCTTCGCTTGATGCTCAGGTTGCTGTGAACGTAGAAACAGAGGACCCGATTGCGAGCGCCCAGTTTATTGAACTCGCGAACAAGACCGGCCTGACACCATTATCGCCGTCCGAAGCTGGTGATGACCCGGCTGTTTTTGTTGCGCGCGACGATGGTGGCCATGTCATTTATTCCGCCGAACTCAAGCCGGCTGAGAATCCCAACCGCATTGTGCTGATGCTGGATGTGCCATCGGTACCAAAAGAATTACAACCGGTGCGAAAGATGGTCGAAGGGGCGTGGGCATTCGCGCAGGCACTCAATGGCAACATGATTGACGACAATGGCCGGTTTATCGACAACGCCTTATTTGAGCGCATTGAGTCTCAAATTGAGACCCACTACCAGGCGCTGCTTGCTGCCGGTGTGCCTGCCGGGTCTGACCTGGCTCGCCAAGTGTACAACCCGGTTTGATCAGCCCAAATGGTTGACCCATCGATCCGGGATCAATCGGCGTCACTGCGTGAGACGCTAACTCGCTATGAGTACGAGTACTACGTATTGGATGCACCGACAGTGCCCGATGCCGAGTATGACAAGTTGTTTGCTCAACTGCAGGCACTTGAAAAGCAAAATCCCGAGCTTGTAGACGCTGCGTCCCCGACCCAGCGTGTTGGTGGGGTGGCTTCAGGGGCGTTTGCTGAAGTGGTTCACCGAGAGCCGATGCTGTCACTGGGAAATGCGCAATCAGCTGAAGAAGCGATCGCGTTTGACAAGCGGCTGACCGATTTGCTGGCTATACCGGCCGATGAACAACTGAGTTACAGCTGCGAGCTCAAATACGATGGCCTGGCGGTCAGCCTGCAGTATGAAAATGGTCAGTTTGTCCGGGGTGCGACGCGCGGCGACGGGCGAGCGGGCGAAGATATCACTGCAAACCTGCGGACCATCAATGCGATACCGTTGCGTTTGCGTGATGGGTTTGAGCCTGCGCTACTTGAAGTGCGTGGCGAGGTGTTGATGTACCGCGCCGACTTTGATGCGCTCAATCGCGCGCAGGAAAAAGCGAACGAAAAGACTTTTGTGAATCCGCGAAATGCTGCCGCCGGTTCGTTGCGACAACTCGATGCCAGCATCACCGCGCAACGTCGGCTCAGATTCTTCGCTTACGGGATTGGTGCGACAGAGGGCGTGACGCTGCCGCAGACGCAGTCAGACTTGCTTGCCTGGTTGCAGTCACTGGGTTTTCCAGTGGGTAAGCCCCACGAGCAAGTATTGGGCACACAAGGCCTGCTGGCGTATTTTGAACAGGTGGGTCAGGCCCGTCCGACGCTTCCCTTCGACATTGATGGGGTGGTTTACAAGCTGAATGACCGGGCTCTACAAGCGCGTGCTGGCTTTGTCGCGCGTGCGCCGCGCTATGCGATTGCCCACAAATTTCCAGCTGAAGAAGCGCTTACACGGCTCCTCGAAATTGATATTCAGGTTGGCCGAACCGGTGCACTTACACCGGTTGCTCGGCTGGAACCAGTATTCGTTGGTGGCACAACCGTCAGCAATGCAACCCTGCACAACGAGGATGAAATTCATCGTAAAGACTTGCGCCCTGGCGACTGGGTGGTGGTGCGCAGGGCTGGTGATGTCATTCCGCAAGTCGTGAGATCTTTGCCGGAGCGTCGACCTGCTGAGCAGGCCGCAGCCGAAAACGGCTTTCAGATGCCGGCGCGGTGTCCAGTCTGTGAATCAGCCACTGAGCGCGATCCCGATGAGGCGGTGTGGCGATGCGTGGGCGGTTTGATTTGCGCAGCCCAGCGCAAGCAGTCCCTGCGTCATTTCGCGCAGCGTCGCGCCATGGACATTGAAGGGCTTGGCGATAAACTCGTTGAGCAGTTGGTTGATGCCGAACTGCTCAAGACGCCGGCGGACATTTACCGGCTTGACGCTGAGACGCTACAGTCATTGCCACGCATGGGCAAGAAGTCTGCCGAGAATTTGTTGGCTGCAATCGACTCTTCGCGCAAAACCGAGTTTGCAAGATTTTTGTTTGCACTGGGGATTCGTCATGTGGGCGAGGAAGTGGCCCGCAGCCTGGCCGCCGCGTATCCGGATGTTGAGGCATTGGCCCAAGAAGATTTCGAGGCTTTGCTTGCCACCAAAACACAGGTTCAGAAAGAGAACGCGAAGCGGCGTGCAAAAGGCGAGCCGCTTGAACCTGTGCCGCTGGAGGGATTGGGGCCCGAGATATTCGCAAGTCTTGCTCACTTTTTATCCGAACCAATGAATCGTGAGGTAATCGACCAATTGCTGGCGGCCGGTGTTCAATGGCCTGAACCAAGTGCTGGTGAGGCTGGGCAAGCGGCAGGCAGTGAAACGCTAGAGGGTTTGACCTTCGTCATTACCGGTACGCTGCCAAGTTTGTCCCGTGATGAGGCTGGTGCGTTAATTCGCGAACATGGTGGCACGGTCTCGAGTTCGGTTTCCGGTAAGACGAGTTACCTGGTTGCGGGTGAAGCGGCAGGCAGCAAGCTGGCAAAGGCAGAGAAACTGGGGACGCCCGTGTTGGATGAGGCCGGTTTGCACGCGCTCATCAAAACCGGTCAGACTGACTGATTCTCTGTACATTCAACGCAGTGCAATTTGGAGCAATGGATGCTTGGCATTATTGGCGGCAGTGGTCTGGCAAAGTTGGCGGGGCTAACCGAATCGCGGCGACAGGTCGCTCGTACACCCTGGGGTGATCCTTCGTGCGCGCTCACAATCGGCGCATTGGACGGTGTTGAGTTGGTGTTCCTTGCAAGACATGGCTATGGTCACACACTGGCACCACACAGAATCAACTACCGCGCCAACCTGTGGGCCTTAAAAGAAATTGGTGCGACCGGCATCGTGTCAGTCGCTACCGTGGGCGGTATCAGGCAGGACTGTGGGCCGGGCGTAATCGTTGTGCCTGATCAAATCATCGACTACACCCATGGCCGAACCAATACCTACTTTGATAGTGCTGACGAGCCTGTCACCCATATTGACTTTACCCACCCCTACGATGGCGAGATGCGGGCGAAGCTGCTTGCCGCAGCAAGTAAGGCGGGTTACCCGGCGCTCGACGGTGGTGTTTACGGCTGCACCCAAGGCCCCAGGCTAGAGACGGCAGCGGAGATTGAGCGGCTCGCCCGGGACGGTTGTGACCTGGTGGGGATGACCGGCATGCCCGAGGCGGCGCTCGCGCGTGAAATCGATCTGCCCTATGCAACCCTCGCGGTAGTTGCGAATCATGCTGCCGGACGCGGCGACAGTCGCCAAGCGATTGAGTTGGAAGCGATCGGCCCCATTCTGGACGAGGCGATGGCTCGCGTCCGTAGGATCATTGCCGCAATTGAATAGTTCTCGAACAAGTCGCTGGTGAATCGATCGTGACGGCAAGCCAGGTTCGCTTCGCCGTTTTAGTGATCGGCCTGGGCACGCTGATTGCTCCGCTGGACACAGCGGTCAATGTCGCGTTTCCCGCGATCACTGAAGCATTCGAAATCCCTATCAGTGAGATCCAGTGGATCATCACTATGTTCGGATTGGCCCAGGTTAGCCTGACGCTGGTATTTGGTAAGTTGGGCGACCGCTATGGTCACCGTCGGGTGTTTATGGCGGGTTTGTTGTTCAGTGCAGTTGCGCTTGCACTCTGCGCCGCTGCTAGCACCTATGCTTCGTTAGTGACAATGCGTGTTTTGCAAGGGGTAGGTGCGGGTCTGGTCATGGCGTGCGGTCCGGCGCTGGTGACCATTATCCTGCCGCCCGATCAGCGGCGGCAGGCGCTGGCCTTCTATACGCTTTTCATGGGACTGGGGATGTTTCTCGGCCCGCTGTTGGGTGGCGCCCTGGTGCAATCTGTAGGCTGGCCAGGGGTCTACTGGGCACGGATTCCCATCGCGCTCCTTGCGTTCGCATTGGTTTGGCGTATGCGCGAGCTTGAAGACAACCCGGCGTTGAAGACTGCGCGCGCCCAAGCTCGGCTGGCGCCTCTTGATCTTGCCGGTTTGGGCGCGGTAGTGTTGGCTCTGACGGCGATAATCTTTCTCATCGTTCAGATGCGTGCGCCATTCTTCGGCGTGATCAGTCTGGTGGTGGCCGCATTCGTCGCAGGCGCGGCGGGCGTTTTTTTGAGCCAGCGAAACACCAAAGAGATTGATCCCATCATCAATCTGAGTCTGTTCGCCAACCTTCGCTTCACGACATTGCAGGTAGCCGCAATTCTGGTCCAGGCGATGACCTTTAGCCTGTTGCTGCTAATGCCCTATCGATTTTCGATTTGGCCGCAGGTCAACCTTTTTGAGGCAGGTCTGGCACTTGCCATGTTTCCCGGCGGCATGGTGTTGGCTGGCGCGTTTGGATCAGTGCTCACCGCTCGAATACGGTCGGACCATTTGGTTGTGGCTGGCATGCTCGTCGCCGCAATCGGTCTGTTTGCATGCGCGGTCTTCAGTGAACGTGAACAACTCCTACTCACAACGCTGGCGATGGCAGTGACTGGCCTGGGGCAGGGCTTGTTTCAAGTGGGGCATCTTGATGCCACCGTGGAGACGATGCCGTTGGCTGATCGGGGTGTGGCTGGTAGCTTGGTTTCCGTTGATCGTGTGCTGGGATTCGCGTTGTCGGCCAATGGCGTCATGTGGTTGCACGACATTTTGCGCGATGGCTCAAGCTCACCTGCAAACTACTCGAGCACCTTGCAAGTCGTCTCGCTAACGCTGTTGTTAATCACGCTAGTCACGTTGTTCGGTTTGCGTCGCAGGCGCCCACTTAGCAACTGAGGCTCAGCAGTTGAGGTTTAGTAATTGAGACTACGCGTGGCTTGTGCATTAGCTCTGATAAGGAAACTCCTTAAACAACTCAGGCTTGAAGTCCATGCCATGGCCTGGTCGGTCGGGCGGCGTCATGAGCCCGTCATGCGGTGGATTCGGTTCGACCCACAGGTGGTCATACCAGCCCATATCCTCCATCCATGACGGATTGGGGATCGAGGCATTCAAATGAACGCTGAGTTCAGGGAACATATGCGGCGCTATTCTTAGGCCTGCTTTGTGCGCATGCTCTGCGATAACTCTCAGTTCAGTGTAGCCGCCACGCATAATGTCGGGCTGCAAGATTGGTAGCTTGCCGCTGCGAAAAAACGGCTTCAAATCATGATGCGTAAAGTGGTTCTCACCGCCGACGACCGGCGTGTCAAGAGCATCGGCAATGGCGTGATAGCCGTCAAAGTCGTCGGCAATCACTGGCTCTTCGAGCCAGGCAATCTGATACTCATCAAGCTTTCGTCCCACCGAGATTGCTTCTTCTGCCTGCCATCCCTGATTAACATCCACCATGATTTCAATGTCGGGGCCAAGGGCGGCTCGCATGTCACGCACATTCGCGACGTCTTCATCATGAGTAAACAAATGGGCAACCTGCATCTTGATGGCCTTGTAGCCTTGCCCAACAAAACGCTGCGCCTTTTCGATCATGCCATCGTGACCAAGCCCTCTGAAGCAACCCGAGCCGTAGGTTGGGATTGGATCGGGGCGGCCTCCCCATAAGGCCCAGAGTGGTTTGCCTTCGGCCCGGCCGACGGCATCCCAAAGCGCAATGTCCAACGCTGACATTGCCATCACAGTGATGCCCATCCGGCCCTGGATATAGCTTGACTGCCACATTTTCTGCCATAAGGCGCCGACCTCTCGCACATCTTCGCCAAGCAGCAGCGGCTTCATCATCTCGTGAATGCACATGTCCAGCGTGCGCATGCCGCCAGCAAGTGGGTGCAGGTGCCCGGTGCCGACCACACCCGTTGCGGTTTCGATCTCGACGACCAGCAGGTCGATATTCTCAAGTGTCAGAAAGCCGGTTTGGGGCGGATCAGCAAACGGAACAGAAAGCAGGTGGGTGCGGACATCGGTGATTTTCACGGCCACTCCAGGGCAGAGAACTACTTCGGCAGGCGCAGTGTTTCTAGAACTTCAGCTTCAAAGCTTAGCTGCTGCTTTGGATTGGATAGCACATGGCCATCAATGACAAACGTATCTTCCACTCGCTCACCCAAGGTCATGATTCGCGCGATGTAGATCGAAATCCCATGCTTGGCGAACGTTAGCGAAATCGCGTAGAGCAAGCCCGGCCGGTCATTGGCCATAACGGTCAACACATAGCGCTGCTGGTTGGTATCCGACATGAGTTTCACACTTGGCTTGATCGGAAATGAGCGCGAGCGTCGCGAGGGCCGGCTTTGTGAGGGCTTTTTGAGCGTGGGTTGGTCAGTCAAGTTGCGCGTCAGATCGTTTTCAACCAACGCAAGTTTGACTCGATAGGCTGTGTCTCCCACCCGGTCGGTGACCAGGAAGGTGTCAAGCGCATAGCCGTCACTGGTTGTGTGAATTTGAGCATCAAGCACTGACAGATTGGCCGAGTCAAAGTAGCCGCACAAACGCGTGAAGAGGTCTTCCTGATCAGGCAAATAGACGCAGACTTGAAAGCCCTCACCAAACGGTGACAATCGAGCCTTTACGATGGGCTCGCGGCTACCGACATGCGCGGACAAGACGCGTGCATGCCAGGCCATATCCTGCCCTTCGGTTTTCATGAAGTAGCCAATATCCAGGCTTTCCCAGAACTGCTGATAGCTGTCAGGGTCTATCGCATAGAGATCAAGAATTCGAATGGCTTCTCGCCTGCGGGCGCCAATCCGGGCTGCCCGGTCGGGCTGGTCGCCCGCCAAATAGCGCTTTGTGTGTCGATAAAGATCTTCGAGCAGCTTCGCTTTCCAGCCATTCCAAACCTTGGGGCTAGTCCCGCGAATATCGGCAACCGTGAGGATATAAAGCGCGCTGAGCCGCTCTTCTGTTTGCACGATCTCTGCGAAGTTTGCGATCGTTTCTGGGTCTGAAAGGTCCTTTTTCTGTGCCACCGTAGACATGGTCAGATGATGTTCCACCAGGAAAGCGACCAATGCGGTGTCTTCGTTGCTGATACCGTGCTGGCGGCAAAACCGCCGGGCCTCAACTGCGCCCAAAGTAGAGTGATCGCCCCCGCGACCTTTCGCAATGTCGTGAAAGAGCGCCCCCAGTACGATCAGCCAGGACTGATCGAAAGTTGCCATGAGCTGGCTACAAACCGGAAACTCATGAGCATGTTCCGGTCGCGCAAAACGGCGCAGGTTACGCACCACGGTCATGATGTGCTGATCGACGGTATACACATGAAACAAGTCATGTTGCATTCGGCCGACGATTCGTCGGAACGCTGGCAGATAGTGGCCGAGAATCGACCACTGGTTCATCCAGCGCAGGGCATGGGTAACGCCCATCGGCGCCTGAAGAATCTCAACGAATAGCTGCCGGTTAGCCGGGTCTCGTCTGAAACCGGCATCAATCAACGTGCGGGCATTCCACATCGCTCGCCAGGTGGCAGTCGTCATGCCGCGCAGTCCCTGCTGCTGCAACTGAATGAACGCGCGCAATATAGCCGAAGGGTCCGTTTGAAACAGTGTCAGATCATTGGGCTGAAGCAAGCCGTTGCGGCTGCAGAATTCATCGTTGAGTGGCTCAATAGTCACTGCGCTCTGATCGCCCAATTGGGCATCAATGTTTTGCAACAAAATAGTTGTCAATTGCGTGACAGTCTTGGCGGCGCGATAGTAGCGCTGCATCAATTGCTCGGACGCGCGCCGGCCCTGCCGGTCTGAGTACCCTAGCAGGTCGGCAACTGCGCCCTGCATATCAAAAATGAGCCTATCCTCGGGTCGGTCTGCTGTGAGATGCAGTGCTACCCGAATGCGTTTTAACTGGCGCTCATTGTGACGCAGCATTTGCAATTCACTGCCGGTCACCAGGCCACTTTTTCGTAGGCCCGACCAAGTTTTGCCTAGCCCCGCCGCACTTGCTACCCAGCGCAAGGTCTGTAGATCACGCAATCCACCCGGGCTTTCTTTCGTGTTGGGTTCAAGGCTATACGGCGTGTTTGCAAATTTCTCATGCCGCTGGCGCATCTCAGCCGTCTTGGCATTGAAAAATTCTGCTGCTTCTGGCGTGCCCTCAAGCGCTGCTTCAAGCGAGCGGGTCAGGGCATTGGCTTTGGTGAGGCGTCGTCTCTCAAACAGCGCGGTTCGGACGGTAATGTCATTGGCTTGCTCATCAAGACACTCCTGAACCGTTCGGACTGAGTGGCCAATCGCCATGCCGAGGTCCCAGCATGCGCCAACGAAAGTCTCGATTTGCTGAGCGAGTTCGCCTTCAGGCGGATGGGCGACAAGCAGCAAAAGATCAACGTCAGAGTAGGGGAAGAGTTCGCCGCGGCCATAGCCGCCTACGGCCAGTAGTGCAGCATCCTGGCGAAACCCACACATCCGCCACAGACTCAGGAGCGCTTCATCAGCCGCGCGGCATGTCCCTTTGAGTAGCGAATCCGGATCTCGCTCGTCGCGAAACGCTCTGGCGAGCTCTTCGCGAACACGTTCATAATCCGCCCGCAAGCCAGTGGTATCGACCACGATTGGGTCGGCTTGAAAACTCACGAGTGGGCCGGCGATTGCGGGCCGTCCTTAACAGGGCGCATCCGTATGCGCATCAAGTTGGGCATCAAGTTGGGCATCACGCCGCCCGCGACATGATTTCTGGTTTGCCGGGTGCTTTCTCGGAAACCGTCAGGATGTCGTAGCCTGACTCGGTTACCAGCACTGTGTGCTCCCATTGCGCGGACAGACTGCGGTCACGTGTCACGATGGTCCAGCCATCTGGCATTTCGCGGACTTCGCGGCGACCGGCATTGATCATGGGTTCAACAGTGAAGATCATCCCCGCCTGCAACTCAAGCCCGGTGCCCGCCTTGCCATAATGCAAAATTTGCGGCTCTTCATGGAACTTCTTGCCAATGCCGTGCCCGCAAAATTCCCGCACCACCGAGAACCCCGACTTTTCAGCATGCCGTTGGATCGCATGGCCGATATCGCCCACTCTTGATCCCGGCCGGATTGTGTCGATACCCAGCCACATACATTCGCGGGTGAGTTCGCACAGACGCCGGGCTGCGATCGACGGCTGCCCTATGTAGAACATTCGGCTGGTGTCCCCGTGGTAGCCATCTCGTATGACGGTAACGTCGATATTGACGATATCGCCGCTCTTGAGCTTTTTGTCGCCCGGAATACCGTGACATACACAGTGATTTACAGAGGTGCACAGCGACGCCGGGTAGGGCGTATACCCGGGCGGGGCATAACCGAGGGTCGCAGGGATGGTGTCCTGCACATTGACCATATATTCATGCGCCAGACGGTCTATTTCGCCGGTGGTGATGCCCGGAACGACCAAAGGCTCCAAGTAGTCGAGCACTTCGGATGCGAGACGTCCGGCCACGCGCATGCCGGCTATATCGTCGGCAGTTTTAATTTCAATTGACATGCTAAGATTATAGGTTATCTGGCGTGCGCTATGGCGGCCTGGCATGTTGGTGGTGCAGGCATTTAAGTGGCTAATTCGGCTATTGGGTGGCTAATCTGAGTAGCCAAGGGTGGCTAATCTGAGTAGCCAACGGACTAAGTAGCGTGGAGTAGCGCGGCAGGCAAGCCTGACAACCAGATGAGCGTTTTGCGTTACAGCAGTATCAAGTAGTAGCAGTAGCAAGTAGTAAATCACGCAGTGAGCAAACTCGATTCAGCCTCGCATTAGTCATTTCCTAATGACAACTGACGTCGCCATGAGCGAGTTTGGTATCTCGAGAAGACCCCGTGGCAATTGAGCAATTGCGTCGGGGGCTACAACGGATGCTGGGAACAGGTTCAGCCCCATGCTGAGCCACAGGACACTTTGGGTCGCTGGCAATTCAGAGCAATATGGCTTTAAAACTTTCGGAGCCGTTCTGTTTGTAAGTGAAGGAGCGTTTTGGTCATCCCGCCGCTGTCAGACCTAACCCAAACCGGAGTTAACAACATGACCGTATCAATGCGGCAAATGCTGGAAGCTGGCGTCCACTTCGGACACCAGACACGCTATTGGAATCCCAAGATGGCCCCCTACATTTTTGGCCATCGCAACAAGATCCACATCATTAATCTTGAGAAGACGGTTGTTCTTTTCAACGAGGCCATGAATTACATGGGTAAGCTCGCGGCTAATCGCGGCTCAATCATGTTTGTCGGTACCAAGCGTCAGGCAAGAGAAGTGATCGCTGAAGAGGCCTCCCGCGCAGGCATGCCCTATGTTGATCAGCGCTGGCTTGGCGGCATGCTGACTAACTTCAAAACAGTCAAAGCCTCTATTAAGCGCCTACGCGACATGGACGCCACGATCGAAGATGGCGGACTGGAGCGGATGCCAAAGAAAGAGGCTCTGATGTTTTCGCGTGAGCATGAGAAGCTCACCCGGAGCCTCGGCGGCATTAAAGAAATGAACGGCTTGCCAGACGCGCTATTCGTGATTGATGTTGGCTTTCACAAAATTGCCATTACCGAAGCCCGTAAATTGGGCATTCCTATCATTGCGGTCGTTGACAGCAATCACTCACCTCTCGACGTCGACTACGTCATTCCTGGGAATGATGACTCTGGCCGCGCAATCAAGCTGTATGCCCAGGGGGCAGCAGACGCGATTCTTGCTGGCAAGTCAGCTTCGCTGCAGGAAGCGGCTGCTCCCGAGCAGGGCGAGGACGATTTCGTCGAAGTAGAAGAATCAGAGTAGCGGTCTGCCTGCCCAGGGGGCAGGCGTCGCGGCAACTTTAAAATGCTTATCTCGACCACCGGCTGATGCAATAGAGTCACCAGCTGGTGCTCACAACAAATTGCGAAGGAAATACAACCCATGACTGCAATCACGGCATCGATGGTCAAGGACTTGCGAGCCAAGACCGACGCGCCCATGATGGAGTGCAAAAAAGCGCTGACCGAAGCGGGCGGCGATATGGACAAAGCAGAAGAACTGCTGCGAGTGAAACTCGGCAACAAGGCCAGTAAGGCCGCGAGCCGGGTGGCGGCAGAGGGCGTTGTCGTTGTGCACATGGCCGATGATCAAAAACTTGGCGCCATTCTGGAGGTCAATTGTGAAACTGACTTCGTCGCCAAGAACGATGACTTCATGGCCTTTTGTCAGGCTTGCGCAAAATTGGTTGCGGATGAAAATCCCGCCGATGTAGACGCCTTGTCGGCGCTCGCTATTAGTGGCACTTCCGTTGAAGACACGCGCACTGCGCTGGTCGGCAAAATCGGCGAAAACATGTCCTTGAGAAGGTTCCGGCGCATCGCTGCTAAGGGCCAGTTGTTTTCATATATCCATGGTGGCAGCAAAATTGGCGTCGTGGTCGACGTGGTGGGTGGTGATGCCGCGTTGGGTCGCGACCTCGCCATGCACATTGCTGCTACCAAGCCAAAAGCACTGGATCGCTCTGGGGTGCCTGAGCAGGACATTGCCAAGGAACGCTCAGTTGCTGAAGCTAAAGCCGCTGAATCGGGCAAGCCGGCTGAAATTGTCGCCAAGATGGTTGACGGCACGATTGCCAAGTATCTCAAAGAGGTCACTCTGCTTGGTCAGCCCTTTGTTAAAGACGACAAAATGACAGTCGACAAACTACTGGCTCAGCACAAGGCTGAGGTCGCGAGTTTTGACTTGTTCGTCGTGGGCGAGGGCATTGAGAAGCAAACCGCAGACTTTGCGGCTGAAGTGGCTGCGCAGGCCGCAGCGGCTGGCCGGTCGTAGGCGCTTTTCAGACGACGCATTGGTTTTGGTGGTTTTGGTTCAGGCAACAAGTCAAGGCTCAAGGAATTCCATGACTGCAGACACTCCGGCGGCAGGCAAAGGCTACAAGCGTGTATTGCTGAAACTCTCGGGCGAGGCCCTGATGGGTAACGACCCCTATGGCATCAATCAAGAGACGCTTGGACGGATGGTCTCGGAGATCACCGCCATTGTGGGATCTGGTGTTGAGTTGGCAGTCGTGATTGGCGGGGGCAACATCTTCCGCGGTGTTGCGCTTGGTGCCGCCGGCATGGATCGCGCCACGGCAGACTACATGGGCATGCTGGCGACCGTCATGAACGCGCTCGCGCTTCAAGATGCCTTTCGTCAGGCTGGTGTGGCTGCCCGTGTGCAATCAGCTCTCAAGATTGAGCAGGTGGTCGAGCCCTACATCAGGCCCAAGGCGCTTCGCTATCTTGAGGAAGGCAAAGTGCTGATCTTCGCCGCCGGTACCGGTAACCCGTTTTTTACGACCGATACGGCGGCAGCGCTGCGCGGCGCGGAGATTGGCGCCGAGATCGTTCTCAAGGCGACCAAGGTTGATGGCATTTATAGCGCTGACCCGAACCGAAATCCTGAAGCCACCCGGTTTAGTCGAATCAGTTTCGATCAGGCAATCAGTGAGAATCTGAAGGTTATGGATGCGACGGCGTTCGCACTATGTCGTGATCAGGGCCTGCCAATTAATGTATTTTCGATTCTTAAGGAAGGCGCCCTTGGGCGCGTCGTCGCGGGGTCTGCTGAAGGCACCCACGTTCATCTTTAAGATCCAGTCAATATCGAACCCGGAGACAATATGAGCATCGCAGATGTTACTAAGTCAGCCGAATCCAAAATGGCAAAGACACTCGAATCTTTGCAAACCGGGCTGACCAAGATTCGCACCGGCCGAGCCAGTACCGGCATTCTTGACCATGTTCAGGTTGAGTATTACGGTTCCATGGTGCCAGTTTCGCAGGTCGCCAACGTCACCCTAATTGATGCTCAGACGGTTGGCGTGACTGCCTGGGAAAAAGGCATGACCCAGGCGATTGACAAAGCCATTCGTGAGTCAGACCTAGGCCTGAATCCAGCCGCGGTTGGCGACATTCTCAGAGTGCCGATGCCGGCTCTGTCGGAAGAACGCCGACGGGAGCTCACTAAGGTTGTGCGTGCTGAGGGTGAGGGCGCCAAGGTTGCTGTGCGCAATCTCAGGCGCGATGCCAACGATCATTTCAAGAAACTGCTCAAGGACAAAGAGATCTCGGAAGACGAAGAAAGACGCGGGCAAGATGCCATCCAAAAGCTCACCGATAAGAGCGTCGCAGAGATCGATAAGGTTCTGGACGCGAAAGAACAAGAGATCATGACGGTTTGACCGCCGCGGTCGCCGTTAAGCGCTGTGTTTAAAAGTTCAACCGAATCCCTGCCCACCGAGGTCGACGTGCCGAAACACGTTGCCATCATCATGGACGGCAACGGCAGATGGGCAACTGAACGCCGGTTGCCACGTGCGGCTGGTCACGTCAAAGGTGTCGAGGCGGTTCGCCGCACCGTCGAGGCAGCGGCGACTGCTGGGGTTCGCTATGTCACCTTGTTTGCCTTCAGCTCTGAGAACTGGCGTCGGCCCAAAGACGAAGTTTCGATTCTGATGAGTTTGTTTGTCCGCGCACTGGAGCGTGAGATTGCCCAGTTGCGAGCAAACGATATCCGCTTAAAGGTGGTGGGTCAGTTGGACCCGTTCGAGCCACGCTTGCGTGATCTGATTCGGCAGGCCGAGCAGCGTACAGCGCATAATTCTGGTCTGGTTCTAACCATCGCGGCCAATTACGGTGGGCGCTGGGATATCTTGCAGGCAACCCGCAAGATGTTGCTCGCGCATCCTGAACTTGCTCAGAGCAAAGAGCCCATTCCTGAGAGCCTGTTGACCGAGCATTTATCAATGGCCTATGCCCCTGAGCCAGACTTGTTTATTCGGACCGGTGGTGAGCAACGCATCAGCAACTTTTTGCTCTGGCAACTCGCCTATACCGAGCTCTACTTTACTGATTCCTATTGGCCAGACTTTGGCGCCGAGTCGTTTACCAGAGCGCTAGCCTCCTATCAGTCTCGCGAGCGGCGCTTTGGTCGAACCAGCGCGCAGATAGAAGCGGCTTAATGCTGCGTACGCGGATCCTGACCGCGATTTGCCTGCTGGCCATCGTCCTGCCGGCGGTGGCAACTGAAATGACTTGGATCTGGTCACTCGTGGCACTGGGATTTGCAGTGCTCGCGGCCCGCGAATGGCGCAGGATGCAAGCCGACTGCCGATCAGAACAAGACGCGGGGCGCGCGCTAGCATTTGCGAGCGTTGTCCTAGTGGCCGGTCTTGCCTGGATGGGACTTGAGGTCTGGCAACCTGACCTCAGCCATCAGTTGGCCATCGTTGTTCTTGGACTTGCCGCTTTGTTTTGGGTGACTTTGGGCCCCATGAGGCTACGTACGCAGGCGCTTGATGGCGGCGGGGCATGGCTGGCGGGCGCGCTCGTTTTTGCGTGCTGGGTGGGTCTGGTTGAACTTCGCCAGGTAGGGATCGTCCCGCTGGTGGTCGCGTTGCTGATCGTCTGGATTGCCGATATTGGGGCCTATTTCGTCGGCCGAGGATTTGGCCGGCGCAAACTCGCCCCAACAATCAGTCCAGGCAAGAGTTGGGAGGGGGCTTTTGGGGGGGCTTTTTTCGTGGCTGTGTTCGGGCTTATCGCAGCTGCATCACCGGCGATGGTCAATACGCTGCCAGAGCGGCTTGTGGTTTCGGTCGGACCGCTACTGGCGGCTGTGGTGCTGTTGCTGCTTGCGGCGTTGTCAGTGGTGGGGGATTTATACGAATCCGCCCTTAAGCGACAGGCTGGTGTGAAGGACAGCGGCCGAACCTTACCGGGCCATGGGGGCGTACTGGATAGAATCGACGCTCTGATCCCTGTCATTCCCTGCATAGCACTCTTACATAAGGTGTTGCCATGAGCAGCCCTGACGTCGCCAGCTCCGATTTGATGCCAGCCCGACAAACACTGACGATTCTGGGGTCCACAGGCTCTATCGGATGCAGCACGCTCGACGTCGTGGCCCGCCACCGAGGGCAGTTTGATGTGTATGCGCTCACTGGCTACTCGCGTATCGAAGCACTCGCCCAGCAATGCCGTGAGCATCACCCAAAAGTCGTGGTGGTGCCGACAAATGAAGCCGCGACCCGGTTACGGCATGCACTAAGCGATCGCGCGCCAGACGCCTTGCCTGAGATTCTGATTGGCGAAAAGGCATTGGAGAAGGTCAGCGCTGCCGCCGAGGTGACGACGGTAATGGCGTCAATTGTGGGCGCTGCTGGCCTGGCGCCAACGCTTGCGGCGGCGCGTAGTGGCAAGCGTGTCTTGCTTGCTAACAAAGAGGCGCTGGTCATGGCCGGCGGGCTTTTCATGCAGGCCTGCCGTGAAGGCGGTGGCATGATCTTGCCGATCGATAGTGAGCACAACGCGGTTTTTCAGTGCCTGCCGGCCACGCAGGCTGAGCGGGTAGCCCGTGCGCAGCGGCGAGCCGCGCCCGCCGACGAGCGCTCGGTTTTGCGCATTATCCTGACCGCCTCGGGTGGCCCGTTCAGAGATTGGTCCGAGCAGCAAATGTCGGCTGTGACCCCGGAGCAGGCCTGCGCCCATCCCAACTGGTCGATGGGTCGAAAGATCTCTGTTGACTCAGCCACCATGATGAACAAGGGGCTGGAACTCATTGAGGCCCACTATCTGTTTGACATGCCGGTCAACGGCCTGGATGTGGTGGTCCACCCTCAGAGCATTGTTCATTCAATGGTCGAGTACAGCGACGGCTCCACACTTGCACAGATGGGTAATCCGGACATGCGCACGCCGATTGCCCATGCCCTGGCATTCCCCCGAAGAATGGGTAGCGGGGTTGCGCCTTTGTCGCTCGCTGAGGTCAAGCGTCTTGATTTTGAGTCGCCCGACCCGGTCCGCTTCCCGTGCCTTGCGCTTGCCGCTGAGGCATTGCAAAGCGCCGTTGGCCCGTGTGTGATTAACGCCGCTAACGAAATCGCGGTACAAGCATTTCTCGATCGGGAAATCGGGTTCAACCAGATTGCGCAAGTGAATCGAACCGTGCTCGGGGCTCTTGCAGGCTGTAGCGCACCCGACTCTATCGAAGCTATCATGGGCCTGGACCGTGAGGCCCGAACGCTGGCCCGGCAGGCCCTAACTTCTTGATGGATTGAATCTGTGCTGACGCTGTTCGCTTTTCTGCTGGCCCTGACACTGCTGATTTTTGTCCACGAAATGGGGCACTATCTCGCGGCGCGGTATTTCGACGTCAAGGTGCTGCGATTTTCGATCGGTTTTGGCAAACCCCTGTTCAAATGGACCTCCGGCCCGGACCAGACAGAGTGGGCCGTAGGTGCGATTCCACTAGGCGGCTACGTCGCGATGGTGGACGAGCGGGCTCAAGATGCCAGCGATATCAGTCCTGAAGATCTGCCACGCGCTTTCACGCGGCAAACGCTCTTCGCGCGCTCGATCATTGTAGTGGCAGGCCCCGTGGCTAACTTCTTGCTGGCGATTGTGCTTTACGCCTCACTGGGTCTTATCGGCGTGCAGGAGCCCTCAGCTATCCTGGCTCAGCCTGCGGCGCAGACCCCAGCTGCCCAGGCGGGCTTGCAGCGCGGTGATCGAATCGAATCGATAGGGGGCGATGTCATCCGTTCCTGGAATGATGTCCGACTGAAACTGCTCGAACCTGTCATCGAGAAAGCGGATGTCCCAATCGAAGTGCGGCGCGACGGCGCCGTCCAAACATTGCAACTGAGTACCCGCTCGTTGCCCGATGGCGCGGCCGAGACAGATTTCATGTCTAAGCTCGGGGTCGATATTGCATCAGGCAAAGTGTTGCTCGGGAACCTACTGCCCGATGGCGCCGCGGTTGGAGCCGGTTTGGAGACTGGCGACAAGATTCTCATGGTGGCCGGTAACGAAATTAATCGTGCCCGCCAGATGATTGCGAGTATTCGCCAAAACCCAGGCCAGCCAATCGATTTTGTGATCGAGCGCCAGGGCGAAACGCTGACCATTCCGGTGGTGCCAGCACCAACGCCGTCTGATGATCCGGATGCAACCAACGGCAAAATCGGACTCATTGGCGCGTCGTTGCAAGATCAGGTAGCCATGGAGCTTGTCAGGCATGGTCCGATCGACTCGCTGTTTATCGGGGCTGAGCGCACGGTCGAGATGTCGCTGTTCTCGCTGCGGATGTTCGGCAAGATGATCACGGGTGATCTCTCGCTGAGCAATTTGAGTGGCCCAGTGACCATTGCAGGGCTGGCAGGCGATACCGCGCGGGTTGGCTGGTTCGCCTACATCAGCTTTCTGGCCTTGATCAGCATCAGCCTGGGCGTGCTCAATCTGCTGCCCATCCCGGTGCTGGATGGCGGGCACCTCGTTTACTACGCAATCGAGGCGATCCGAGGCAAACCCTTGTCAGACCGGGTCATGGAGTTCACCCAGAAAGTGGGGGTCGGCATGATTATGGTGATGATGTCGCTTGCCTTGTTTAACGATATGGTTCGGCTGATTACCTAGCTTGAATTAGGGTCTGGTAACACGATGAACCGCCCCGCTCGGGGGGCATAAGTTTGGTTGTATACAATGCGCGCACACTTAGTGAAAACCAGCGCGCGCGACAACCAGCAAACCGATGCCAGGCAGATTCCCCGACTCTCTTATTCGCCTTACCGCTCTTCGTGGATTTGTCGCCCGCTTGATGGTGACCCTACTGTTGGCGATGGGAGCACTTTCAGATGCCATCGCGTTTGAGCCCTTTACGATTGGCGACATCCGGGTAGAAGGCATCCAGCGAATTGAGGCTGGCACCGTCTTTAGCTATTTGCCGGTGAGAGTCGGCGAGCAAATGACCGATGCGCGGGCAAGCCAAACGATTCGCAGTCTGTATGCCACCGGATTTTTTCGTGATGTCCGGCTGGAGGTCGAGGGCGATGTGCTGATCGTGTTCGTCAGCGAGCGGCCTGCGATTGCCAAGGTTGAGACCGAAGGGTCGGTTGAATTCAGCGAAGAGGTGCTTGAGCAGGTCTTGTCTGACATCGGCCTGGCAGAAAATCAGATCTTTGACCGCAGTGTGCTCGATCGCGCGGAGCAGGAGATCAAACGGCAATACCTGTCTCGTGGCAAGTATGCCGTTCAGGTGACCAGCACAGTCACGCCGCTGGAGCGCAACCGGGTTGCTTTGAATCTGAAGATCCTGGAGGGCGGTGTCGCTCGGATAGCGGCGATCCGGTTTGTTGGCAATACTGAGTTCACCGACGCGCAACTGCTTGACCAGCTACGTCTATCAACACCGACCTGGTTAAGTTGGTATACCAAGAATGACCAATATGCCCGCGAGAAACTCGCCGGTGATCTTGAAGTCATTCGCTCTTTTTACCTTGATCGCGGATATCTGGACTTTGAAATTCAGTCGACCCAGGTGTCGATCACGCCTGACAAGCAAGACGTACACATTACGGTGGTTGTGAAGGAGGGCAAACCCTTTGAGGTGCAGTCCTTTGAGTTTGTTGGCAACATGCTTGGCCGAGAAGAAGAGTTTACCCAGTTGCTTTCGCTCGAACCGGGACAGACCTTCTCGGGAACGGAACTGAACGAAAGCCGCCGCCGGATCGTTGAGCGACTTGGCGAATTGGGCTTTGCGTTTGCTAACGTCAACGCCCAGCCCGATCTCAACCGGGAAGACCAAAAGGTTAAATTCACGGTTTTGATCGATCCGGGCAGACGAGTCTACGTGCGACGGATCAATATCTCCGGCAACACTCAGACTCGCGATGTCGTGGTTCGCAGAGAACTGCGTCAGTTTGAAAATGCCTGGTATGACGCCGACAAGATTCGCTTATCGCGTGAGAGACTGGGCCGTCTAGGCTACTTCACGGACGTACGGGTTGATACGATTCCAGTGCCCGGGGTGCCCGATCAGGTCGATCTGGAGGTTAAGGTCACTGAAACCGCCACCGGAAACATTCTGTTTGGTGTTGGAACCTCGAGCAGTGAAGCCGTAATCTTGTCGGCATCGATCAATCAGCGAAACTTTCTTGGCTCAGGAAAATCGCTTGCGCTGGATGTCAACACCAGCCAAATCAGCCGCAAGATATCGCTCACCTATGTTGATCCCTATTTCACCCGGGATGGCGTTAGCCGAACCTTCCAGTTCTATTCTCGTTTGTTTAATGCCAATGAGCTTGAGTTGGGTAACTATCAGTGGCGCTCCAATGGTCTGGGCCTGACCTTTGGCGTTCCTTACACCGAGATTGATCGCGTCAGCTTCGGGCTGGCAGTCGAAAACAATACGCTTGATCTGACTGTTGGCGGAGATGACCCATCGCCCAACCGATTCATTGACTATGCGTTTGGTACACCGCTTGCGAATCAGGACCCGAACAGTAACGAAATTCAACGGGCTGACGATGGCGTGGGTCGCTCAAGTACGGCGTTGTTGGCAAAGCTGGGCTGGAAGCGTGACACCCGTGACAACATCTTTACGCCCACGCGGGGTCGACTACATGAGGCCGCGCTCGAAGGAACGCTACCGGTTGGTGAGCTTCGCTATTACAAGCTGACCTACAACCAGCAATACTTTTACCCAATCAACAAAGATTACACACTCGCCTTGAATGCCGATCTTGGTTACGCGGAATCTTTGGGCGGGCGGCAGTTTCCGCCGTTCGAAAACTTCTACGCCGGAGGTATTGGCAGTGTCCGGGGCTTCCGATCAAGCTCGCTGGGGCCAGGCCGTGACCCGGTGGACAACGTCGCGCTCGGTGGACAAACGCGCGTGGTTGGCAGTGCTGAGCTGATACTACCTATCGCTGGTACGGGTAATGACAGGACATTCCGCTGGTTTGTGTTTCTTGACGGAGGCAATGTTTTCCCGGCCGGGCAATTCGATGCGAGTGACTTCCGCTATTCGACCGGCCTCGGTCTGACCTGGATTTCACCGATCGGCCCAATGAAGTTCAGCCTCGGCTATCCCCTCAACGATAAGCCTGAGGACCGTGAGCAGCGTCTGCAGTTTCAGATTGGCACCGGTTTCTAATGTCGGTGATCGCTTGTTCTAGCGTTGGTCGGGCATAATTCGTAGTTGTAGCACCGTTAGTCAAGAGGATTGCTGTGTTGAACCCCCGTTTGTTGGCCACCGCCTTGAGTGGTCTAAATACTCCCAAAGAGGCTGTGAAAACCATGTCACGCTTGTTCCCATCCATGATGCGTTTGCTGTCAGGCTCCTTGCTCACCATTGCGCTGCTGGTGGCAGCGCCAATAGCCCATGCTCAGGGAGCAGGTGTCAAAATTGGCTTCGTCAACACTGAGAAAATCCTGCGTGACGCGCCGCCAGCCAAGGCTGCTCAGCAAAAGCTCGAGAAAGAGTTCGGTGCGCGAGACAAAGAGATGCAGGCAATGGCTCGAAAACTCAAAGAAACGGGTGAGCTGCTCGATCGGGATTCAGCAGTGATGACGCCGTCAGACCTTCGAGCTCGCCAGCGCAGTTTTGCCGACATGGAAAAAGACTATCAGCGTCGGCAGCGGGAATTTCGAGAAGACTTGAGCCAGCGCCGCAATGAAGAACTCGCGCAAGTCCTTGAGAAAGCTAATCAGGCGATCAAATCGATTGCCGAAGCCGAGAACTACGACCTTATCGTGCAAGAGGCAGTTGTGACGAGTAAGCGTATCGATATTACAGATCAAGTCATCAAAGCGTTATCGAATTGATGAGCGTCTGGTGCCCCGGCTTATCCTGTTTTGCTGCTTAGCCCATGCGTCCACTGCTGGAGCCGGTTAGTCTCGAGCAAGTCTGTGCTGCGCTCGATGTGCCTGCGCCGAGCAGCGACATCGCGATTCACGCAATGGCCTCGCTCGCGCAGGCCGGCGAACGTGATTTAAGCTTTCTTTCCGATAGCCGCTACAAAGCTGCTGCCCGGCAAACCTCAGCGGCAGCAGCGCTGATCCGGGCTGACGATGCCGATGCCCTGCCATCAAGCTGTGTCCCCGTCATCGTGCCAGACCCTTATCTGGCATTTGCGAAGGCAGCGCAGTTTTTTGAGGAGGCGCTGTCAAAGCAGGATGCCAGCGCGTCTGATTTGCCCACTATTTCGCCCTCGGCTGTCATCTCACCGAATGCTGAGTTGGGCGATGACGTCTCGGTCGGGCCAGGAGCGGTCATTGGTGATCACGCAGTGCTTGGTGACCGTGTCGCGTTGATGGCCAATGTGTCTATCGGGGCACGGGCTGTGATCGGCGCTGATTCAATTCTGCATCCGAATGTGTCGGTTTATCCAGATGTGTCTGTCGGGCAGGCTTGCCAGATTCATGCGAACACCGTTCTCGGCTCAGATGGGTTTGGCTTTGCGCGCCAGGGTGAGGGCTGGGCAAAAATTCCGCAACTGGGCTCTGTGCGAATTGGTGATCGTTGTGAGATCGGCTCAAACACATCAATCGACCGTGGTGCGCTAGACGACACTGTCTTGGGAAATGACTGCATTGTCGATAACCTTGTACAAATCGCTCACAACGTCACGATTGGTGACGGCACGGCCATTGCTGGCTGCGTCGGTATTGCGGGTAGCGCCAAGATTGGCAAGCGATGCCTGATCGGGGGTGCCGTCGGCATCATTGGCCACCTTGAGATTGCTGACGATGTGATGATTTCACCGATGACTTTTATTGCCAGCTCGGTTCGTGAAGCCGGTTTTTATTCCGGAACATTTCCGGTTCAGAAGCACCGGGACTGGGAGCGAGTGGCGGCGGTATTAAAACAATTGCCTGATTTGCGCAGCCGACTGCGCCAACTGGAAAAATTATCCAGGGAGACTTGATGAGTGGGATGGACATTCGCGCAATCCTCGAACACCTGCCGCATCGCTATCCGTTTTTGTTAGTGGATCGCGTTGAGGAGTGCATTCC
>JBGCFG010000015.1:0-216937 GCA_045106815.1 Burkholderiaceae bacterium
TCGAAGTCGTTTTCTCTGTATGGAGAAAGGGTCGGTGCTCTTTCAATCGTGACCGAATCAGCGGACGAGCGTGCTCGCGTGACCAGCCAGGTCAAGCGAGTCATTCGCACCAACTATTCCAACCCACCCACCCATGGCGGCTCGATCGTGGCCACTATTCTCGCCAGTGCAGATCTGCGCGCTCAGTGGGAATCAGAACTCGCCCATATGCGGGTGCGCATCAAGGCCATGCGCGAAGGCCTGGTGAGCCGACTAAATGAGCGAATGAAGTCTCTGGGTATAGCGCGTGATTTCAGTTTTATTGCCGAGCAGAAAGGCATGTTCTCGTACTCGGGCCTGACGACTCAACAAGTTCACTATATGCGAGAACATGCTGGCATCTATGCGATAGATAGCGGCAGAATTTGCCTGGCAGCCGTCAACGACGACAACATCGACAATGTGGCAAATGCCATGGCCGATGCTATTGTGAATGCTTAAGGTGAACACCTAAGGCCATTACATAAGCTTTGCGAACAGCATCAGCGCTCAAGCACTGGAGACAAGACAAGTGAAACTATCAACCCCGGCAGAATTGGCCGCCATTATTCCAGACGGCTGCAAGCTGGCAGTCGCCAAAGATGAGACGGGCGTCGCCGTAGCGGTCACCGCCGCATTGGTGGCTCGCCAGGCACGCGATCTACATTTGGTGTGTTTGCCCATCTCAGGCCTGCAGGCAGACTTACTCATTGCGGCAGGCTGTATTGCTACCGTTGAAACCTCGGCCGTCACGATGGGCGAGTACGGCGCTGCGCCCTCGTTTCTGCAAGCAGTTCGGACCGGCGCGATCAAATTACTCGATGGCACCTGCCCTGCCATTCACGCCGGCATTCAGGCCAGTCAGAAGGGCGTGCCCTTCGCGGTTTTGCGGGGTATCCTGGACTCTGAGTTGCTGGAGCACCGGACTGACTGGCGCGTCATTGACAATCCGTTTGCCAATGACGATCCGATCGTCGCGATTAAGGCAATTGACCCTGATGTTGCGCTGATTCATGCGCAGGCAGCAGACCGGTTTGGTAATGTATTTATCGGGCGGGAGCGCGATTGCCTGACCCTCGCACATGCCGCCAAGCGTTGCTTAGTGACAGTCGAAGAAATCGTTGATGGCAATCTCCTGGACGATCCCGCGAAATCTGCTGGCGTTTTGCCAGCGCTGTATGTTGATGCGATCAGCCATGTGCCGGCAGGTGCGTGGCCAATCGGTTTTGGCGATCACTATGGCGCCGATGACACAGCCATGCGCGACTACCTGGGCGCTGCTCGCGCCAGCGAACCTGCCGATGGGTTGCTACGCAAGCTGGCGAGCAAGGCGCCCTGGGGATCGCTGGTCAAGCTTCCGGACACGCCTGTGGCCGCGTCTGCAAACGCCGATGACTGAAGCTGAACAGGTCACCCGCCAGGAACTGTTGGCTTTCACCATATGCGGCATGCTTGCCGGGCTGAGGCATATTGCAGTAGGCGCGTCATCACCGATTCCGGGCACTGGCGCTCTGCTCGCTAGGGCGCTTGCCAACCGCGCGGGAGAAAGGCCGCCGCATTTGTCTATCCTGGGGTCGAAGAAGCACAACAGCTTTACGAACGGTGGTGTCGAAATCTTTGATTTGGCCGGGCAAGGCCGGCTTGATGCATTCTTCCTGGGCGGCGGTCAAATCGACGGGCAGGCAAACATCAATCTGATTGGAACGGGCGACTACCCTGAAAACCCGGTCAGATGGCCTGGCTCATTTGGCTCTGCGTATCTCTACCATTTGGTACCACGCGTGATTTTGTTTCGCGAAGAGCATTCGCGCAGGGTCTTTGTGCCAAAAGTTGAGTTTGTTTCTGCGGCTGGACCACGCACCGACCGCCAGCACTACCGTCCCGGCGGCCCATACGCGCTTCTCACTAATCGATGCCTGTTTGGCTTCGACAAAGACAGGCAACGCTTTCATCTGTGTAGCCTGCATCCGGGCCATACGCTTGAGGAGGTACGCGATGAGACCGGATTCGAGTTTGATGCGCCAGCCAATCCTCCGCAGACGCCACTGCCTGACGCCTCTACCCTCAGCTTGATGCGAGGGCCGGTCCTTGAAGAAATTGCCGAAACCTATCCGAAGTATGCGGCGGCGCAAGCTAATACAGCTTGACTCAACACTCAGATTGAATGAGCCATCACGTGAACCTTTTTGCTCGGACCGGCGACCTATAAGCGTTAGCAGTCAGGCACGCTGGTATGTCGCTTGACGACCACCCGTCTTCCGGTGGCTGGCAGCAGGCGATATGAAGCTGCTATAATTTCAAGCTGTTCCCTGATAGCTCAGTTGGTAGAGCGACGGACTGTTAATCCGCAGGTCCCTGGTTCGAGCCCAGGTCGGGGAGCCATCCAATACAAGAGGTTGCGCGAGAGATCGGGCAACCTCTTTTTTCGTTCGAAACCAGCCCTTGATGAGCAATATGACATCTCAATTCGACGATGAAACCGCCCTGACCCGGACTGGCGAAAACCGTTTTACCGGCCAGGTGCATGACGCCTGGAACATCGGGGCGAACCCTAATGGTGGATATCTGCTGGCAATCGCGCTCACCGCTTTACGCCAGGCCGTTCCCAGCCAGCCCGATCCGCTCAGTGTCACGGTTCACTATCTACGACCGGGAACACCCAATGCCCCATGCGACGTTGTGATCGACCTTATCAAGACAGGCCGATCAGTGAGTACTGCCCGGGCGACTGTTTCCCAGGCTGGCAAGTCTCGATTTGAGGTAATGGCGAGTCTCGGCAAAATTGAAGCGACACCGGCAAAGTCAACAGCCGAGCTCAACCCCGAGCGGCCCGATATCCCGCCCCCCGGTGACTGCATCATTAGAGACGGCGCTGGTCAGGGCGTCACGCTGGCGATCATGAACAGGCTCGACATCCGCCTCAATCCGGCCCATGCGCAACCGGGACAAGGCCCGGCAGAAATCTCCGGCTGGGTTCGCTTCAAGGACGGCCGTTTGCCCGATTCGAAGTCTTGCGCCTTGTTTGCGGACGCATTCCCACCAGCGGTTTTCGGTCTCCTTGGTCTGGTCGGATGGGTGCCAACAGTGCAACTCACCGTCCATGTTCGACGCCAGCCAAGCCCAGGATGGATCCAGGCAAGCTTTCGAACCAACGATCTTAATGGCTCGCTCATGATTGAGGATGGTTGCCTGTGGGACGAAAAGGGCCAACTCATTGCACAGTCCAGACAACTGGCCATGCTGCTAACTCAGTAAGCACCGCCAAAAACTTCGCTTTCTCAATCTGTTGCTAAGCTTGCAAGCTTGCATGCGCAATTGGCGCCCGAATCCACCAACAAACGACCGTCCAGGAGACAGAAACTATGTCGAGCACGAATCACTCTAAATCGACAGAGCATGAGTTTGACGCCATTGTGATTGGTGCTGGTTTTTCTGGGCTGTATCAGGTGCTGAGTCTGCGTGAAAAACTCGGTTTGGATGTCATTGGATTTGAAGCTGGTGAAGCGGTCGGTGGCACCTGGCACTGGAATCGCTATCCGGGTGCCCGGTGTGACTCTGAGAGTCATTCATATTGCTATGCCTTTTCAGATGAACTCATTCAGGAATGGGAGTGGTCTGAAAGATATCCAGGCGCTGCTGAAATCAGGCGATACCTGGACTTTGTTGCGGACCGGTTCGATCTCAAGCGCAGCTTTCAGTTCAACACTCGAATCACAGCCGCTCAATACGATGAGTCTGCGAACCAGTGGGAGGTCACAACAGAACACGGCGATTGTTTCCGCGCGCAGTTTCTAATTACTGCCGTGGGCTGCCTATCAACAGCCAATGTGCCTGCCATTGACGGGCTGGATGAGTTTGCCGGCAACTGGTACCACACCGGCCAGTGGCCGCATGAAGGCGTGGACTTTTCCGGCAAGCGCGTAGGCCAAATTGGCACCGGGTCTACCGGTATTCAGTCAGCGCCTGTTATTGCAGAGACGGCCAAGCACCTGACAGTTTTTCAACGAACAGCCAACTACAGCATTCCTGCCCGTAACGCGCCGCTCACAAAAGACTTTAAAGAAAAGATCAAGGCGAACTTTGGCGAGATCCGAGAAACGATGCACAAGTCGTCTAACGGCCACCCTTTTTTAATCTCGCGACAACTTGCCGTTGAGACAGACGAGGCGCAGCGCAAAGCCCTTTATGAAGAAGCCTGGGAAAAAGGCGGACTGCAGTTTCGCGCCACTTTCTGGGACTTACTGACCGACCAGACTGCCAACGACACGGCGGCAGACTTCATCAAGCAGAAGATTCGCGAGATCGTTAAAGATGAACAAACCGCAGCAGTACTAGCGGACATCGATCATCCCTACGCGACTAAGCGCCCGCCGATCGATACCAACTATTTTGAAACCTACAACCGACCTAACGTGTCGCTGGTTGATCTCAGGCAATCCCCGATTGAACGCATCACGCCTGCCGGTATTAAGACAAGTAGCGAGGAGTATCCGCTAGATATCATTGTGTTTGCGACCGGATTTGATGCCATGACCGGCCCTCTTTTGCGTTTGAACATTTCCGGCAAACAAGGCGTCAGCTTGAAGCAAGCCTGGTCGGCGGGCCCGAAGAACTACCTTGGCTTGCAGGTTGCTGGCTTCCCCAATCTCTTTACGATTACGGGCCCGGGCAGCCCCTCGGTACTGTGCAATATGCCGGTGGCAATTGAACAGCATGTTGATTGGATCACAGAGTGTATTAGGCATCTGAAAGATACCGGCATCACTCGCATTGAAGCAACCGATGACGCCTGTGAGAACTGGGTTAAACAAGTCAACGATGTCGCCCACGCTACTTTAATGCCCAAAGCAACGCACTCGTGGTACCAAGGCGCAAACGTGCCAGGCAAACCAAGAGTGTTTATGCCTTTCGCTGGCGGCATGGCCCGGTACCGACGAGTATGTGATGAGGTAGCCGCTAACCATTACAGCGGCTTTGAGCTGGCGCGCTAGAGCTCAACCCACGCGTGTAGACGTCACGTCCGAACCCCTAGTCAGATTGATGCCTCAGCACAAACACCGAGCACTGAGCATGCCTAACAACCTGAGAGGCGACTGAGCCAAGCAGCACGTCGCTCAGCTTGGGGCTGTGCCCAGACATCACGATTGCATCGGTGACTGGGTTTGCCACCAACTCTAGGATTTTTCGATAGGGCCGACCGGTTTCGACAACGCATTTGGCCTTTGCCCCTAGACCTTCCTTGTCACGCAGTGACTCAAGCACCTTCATAGAATCATTGTGCCGCGTAGTCATTAGGTTGGCATCGAGCTGATCTGCGATATAGGCTGGCAAAGGCTCTAGCACATGCAACAGCGTGATCGTGCCCTCAGGCATCAGATTCAGTTTTGCGGTAGCCAGCGACTGGTGAGCCGTTGTGACATCGGCTGTGTCCACCGGAACAATAACGTGGGAAAACATGGCACTCCTCCTAAGGCAGAACTAAATCATGCCCGTCTCGTGCCAGGTAGCTTTGATTCAGGTCAACCCAGCTGACGAGCCCGTCAGCCCTCTGACAACCCGCGCGACTACTCCATGACAAACAGCGGTTTGTCCTGGCTGAGTTCATTGTGCAGACACTTGAAGTAGACCTGTGGAGCTGCGCTTGCCTGATCGGTACACAGCAGGCGCGCCGTGGCGAACGCATCGAGATTACCCGAGGCCTCTTGCCTGACCTCAGGCATCCGCAAGCCAGAGCTGAGCTTGGCCACCTCACTGCCCATACACTCATAGTAGGCAACCAGGTTACCGGCATTGCGTCCGGCGGTACACCAGGTTTCGAGCGCATCACGTTCGGACTGCGCAAGGACGGAGATTGGCAAACGATCAGCGGCGCTGCGCGCCTTCTGCGGATCAAGCAGTTGTTCCAGGACAGCCTTGTCTGCGCGTCCTACCGTTGGCAGGCCTTGTTGCAGTTGCCACGCAAGAATGGCCGTGCGTGTTCGAGTGCCCATGAGTCCATCAGCCGGTCCGGGCGCAAATCCGTTCTTGCTTAGCAGACCCTGAATGGCGAGCACCGTCGGATCGCCCAGTCGATCAGGGCTCGGGGTCGCGGCAGCCGCAGAAACCACTGAGGGTGCCGCCGGCACCCGGGCCACATTGTTTGACGGAATTGCGGATTCCCGCTCCGGCTCTCGATCGTTCTCGGCCGTCTCGGTGACCAGGCCAGCTTTTCCTGCGAGCTCGCGTGCCGACTCAATCGTGCTGGCATATGCAGCCGCGATCTTAGCGACCGGGGCAACTTTGGCAAGCGGCTTTTCCTCAGTCAGTGCTAACGAAGACGGAGTCGATACCGACAACTCTGGCGACGCGTCGAGCGTCTGACTGCCTGCGGCGGCAGCAGGCCGCTGCGTGAGCACTTCTGAAGCAGCGCTGGCACGAGGCGTTGTGGTGGTCGCAGGCCGGGTCTGGCGGATCACACCGCGCCAGGCCGGGTCGCTGCCCACCACCTGCCTCGCACTATCTCGGGAAATGCTCGTATCAGACCAAAAAACCGCGCCCAGAACACTGCCCGAAAGCGCGATGATCAAAAACCAGAGCACCCACGGCCGGGACTGGCTAGCTGGTACCGTGGCATCACGGTGCCGGCTGCGCTGCCAGAATCGTCTTTCAAACGCATCAGGTGGTGGCGTAGACGACCTATCGGCAAGCGCAGCCTGCGCCGAAAATGCCTCGCGCACGCGTTTGCTGCCATTTGATCGGGGTACGTCAGTCACAGAGTCGCCATCGGTGTGTGGTTCTTTTGCATAAATATAGCTCAGAAAGCACACAGAATCGGCTTTTCGCTGGGCCACTTTGCGACTGTTAACGACCATTCATCGGTCAGTAGGTGACGGCCTCCCGCCAGAGCCTAGCGATCAGGAGCGCAGCAGGCTCTGCACTCGCAAGCGCGGCTGCCTGGCCAGCCCATGCCTGCATCCGCTCGATGTCATCTTCGCGAGTGGCTTCGGCGCGCATTTGAGCGGTCATCGCTCGTTGCACGGGATAGGGCGCGGGCTCCGGACCTCGCTCTGCAGCGATAACATACTCAGTCTGTAACGCGCGTCCCCAGCGGCCAGAAAACGCGCGGGTCAGCCTGGTTTTCTCAGGCGCCGCATGACCCAGGCTCTGCGCCCAGGCCGGAGAAATACCGGCTTCAGGGCAGCGCAACAGCCCCGTGCCAATTTGTACCGCGCTGGCGCCTAGCGTCAGAGCAGCTGCTATGCCGCGCGCGTCAGCAACACCGCCGGTGGCGACAACAGGCACGCGAACAGCATCAGCGATCTGAGGCACGAGCGCAAACAGCCCCACTGCTCGCTTATCGGCATCGACTGCTTCAAAGGCACCGCGATGCCCGCCCGCCTCTGCCCCTTGAGCGACGATTACGTCGGCGCCAGCGTGGGCAGCCATTCGCGCTTCTTCCACGGTTGTGCAACAGGCGAACCAAGCGATGCCGGCATCTTTTAGCCTTGCAACGAAAGGCTCGGGGTACAAGCCCATAATTGACGAAACAGCCGTCGGCGCCGCTGCCAGCAAGGCCTCACACTGCTCTTCAAAGTCAACAACGCCAACTGACAATTCATTGGGGTCTATGCGCGGGCCATATTGCGCGAGGAATGCAGCCACCGCTTCTTCATGCTCGGCGCGTCGCGTTGGTTCAGGGTCCGGCACCCACAGATTTATTTGTAGCGGACGATCACCCGTCAGACGGTACTCCTTGACCCAGTCTGCAATCGCGTCAGCCTTGTGTAACAGGGCGCCGAGAGCCCCCATGCCGCCGCCGTCAGCAACACCGGCTGCCAACGTCACAGGACACGCGCCGGCCATCGGCGCCATCATAACCGGCACCTTTAGCCCGAAACGTTCTGCGAATCCAATGGCTCTTTCAATACTTGCTACGGTCATTTGCTGTCCCCTAGTGCCCCCGATAGATGCGCCTGTCTTGTGCACGCGGCATCATAGCGCGTTGCATGAGCCCCATTACAATGGCGGGGCGCTGGCGACGATGATGATGCCGGCGACCAATCCTTGTTTTTGCCATCAGGAGAACGCATGACCGTCACACCCCAGGACCCGCCTATCGTGTTGGAGACCGGGCCACACCCGGATGCTGCGGTTATCTGGCTGCACGGCCTGGGGGCTGACGGTCACGACTTTGAGGCCATCGTGCCCGCGCTTGGCTTGCCTGAACCCATGGCTATCCGGTTTATTTTTCCTCACGCGCCGGTACGGCCCGTCACCCTCAACAATGGGATGGCCATGCGCGCGTGGTACGACATTATTGCGCTTGGTGGTCAGGCTCGCGAAGACGACGAAGGCATTCGCGCGTCTGGCCAGGTCATCGAAGAGATGATTGATCAGCAGATTGCAAGCGGTATCAGTGCAAATCGAATTGTGATCGCCGGGTTTTCTCAAGGCGGCGCGATCGCCCTTTATGCTGGCACGCGCAGCACTCAGCGACTAGCTGGCGTGATGGCGCTGTCCACTTACCTCGTGCTGGCAGACAAGCTCGCGGAAGAAAAGTCTTCGGAGAACCAGGACGTCCCGATCCTGATGGTTCATGGCTTGCATGATCAGGTTGTGCCACTCGAGCGCGGCAGGATGGCCCTCGATGCCCTTCAGTCACAAGACTACTCAGTGCAATGGGAGGACTATCCGATGGGGCATGAAGTGTGTATGCCCGAGGTACAAGTCATTTCGAAGTGGCTGCAAACCGTGCTGTAACACGGGGGGTTAGATCACCAAATTGCAGCCAGGCCTTACGAAAAGTTGACTCAGCTAATGTGACTCAGCCAATTTGAACGACTTACTTCCAGCATGAGTTGAGCTCAGCGGCGGTTGAGGTACCGCTTGCACCGCGAGCACCCACTGAACTCAACGTCAGGGTGCCACATGTGTCAGAAGCACTCGCATTAGCGGGCACAGCCTGAATGGTGTAGGAATTTGGTGTGAGGGTTGCCGCATCGATGCTGACGATAAAGCGAGGCTTAGCTGCGCCACTGGGCACGGTCGTCAAAGCAGGAGGCAAAGCGACAGCAGCCCCGTCCAGTCGTTGGTCATAGGCACTGTTCATGGCATAAAAGCGCTCCATGAACTGATTTACCTGCAGCATCGTTGCCCGGGCATCCGCTCTCGCCGTGCGCAGCACATAACTACCGTAGCTGGGCACAGCGACTGCGGTGATGATGCCGACAATGACCATCGTCACAAGCAGCTCGATAAACGAAAAACCCTGCTGTGTTTTACTGGCCGCCCGTGCGGCCCGCATATCAGTTGAGGTCATATTAATTCCTTGGGAAGTTCAGGATCTGGCGCCAGGTGCGTTCGAGTCCGCGACCTTCGATCAAGGCGGACGTCTCAGCATCTGTACGGGCGATCACGACCTTGCCCTCTTTACCAAGCAGAATCTTGTCGCTACCGTCGGCGATCGTCTTATAGACCGACTCATTAGTGTCGTTCTCATCGATCACACCGTCTGAGTTGGTATCGAGAATCGGCTTCGCAGGCGCGGAACCGGTCAGCGCATTGAGCAGAATGTTGTACCCGGTCGACCGACTATCGTCACATGGCAAACCAGTGCCACCGGTTGGTGCGACAGTGCTGAACAGCACGAAGCCACGAATAAGCTGAGGCGTGTAAATCGAACGCTGCCCCGCTTCTAATGTCAGTGGCAAGGTCCAACCTCGGTGCACCGACCAATCGATTGGGTCAACATCTTGGACACCGAAGTACTCCGAACCGCCAGAAGTCACCATCGGTCCAAACTGACGCGCAACCAGCGTGTCGCCAGGTTGAAAGCGCGTGGCTGCACTCGTTGCCGAGTTGAACTCAACCTTGTCCCAAATGCCATACAGGGTCTGGTCAGTGGTTTGCTGCAAGTCTGAATCTGCGAACAAACGCCCGGTACCAAAGACTACCAGCTGCCCCTTCTCGGGGTGTGCCAAATACTCGGGTGCAGCTGTGATCGGTTGAGCAATACCGTTTGAATCTTTGGCGGTGTAAAGCGGGTTATTGTCGAAACCAACGTCCCAGTTTCCTGGCGAGGTAGACAACATGTCGAAGCGCCACAGGTTACCCTGCAAATCACCAGCATAGACACCAACTATCACGTTGTTCAGATCTTTGATCAGGCGTGCCCCACCAAGGCCATTGTTGCCCGCAGTACCAACTGGGATGGTGCGAATCACCGAACCGTTCGTCAAGTCGACAATGAACAGACGAGCGCGCTGGGAATCGCTCTCAAAGCCATTACCAAATATTGCAACCCATTGACCACTCTGAGTCACGCCCGTCGAGATTGGTGCCATGATGTAGCCCATCTCAGGATGGTCGAATTCCCACATGACATTGCTGGCATCAAACGAGGCCGTGTTGGTGGTGTTGATCGCGTAAAGACTCCTGCCACCGCCGCCAAGTGAGCCGACCAGCATGTTGTTCCAGCCGCCGTCGTAGTAGTCAGCCTCGGTGATAGGACCATCAACATAAAACTGATGCTGGTAGGCTGGCTGCGCGTATTTATACAAGTCCGGCAAAGCAGCTCGAGGAATGAATGCGAAGGATTCAACACCGTCGGAGGCACGGAAGCCATGCAACATGCCGTCGTTTGAACCAACGAAGAGAACCTGGTCACGAGCCTTCTTGTCGGCCACAAACTGTCGATAGCTACCGGCACCCGGAATGCTGCTCGGCAAATACTCATAGTCTTCGTCGACCAAACTACCCACGAGAGTCGGTGTCGAGTTAACCATATCTCCGAGAATCGACTTGGGATCGCGCTCACGATAAGTGGTACCTTCGAGTGAACGGTCGCCACGCAGATAATTCACAAGATTCTCGTTGGCATTCGGACCCATGTCGACTTTGACGTCGGCTGGAATCTGATTCCAGAGAAAAGGTGTCGCACCGTTGTTATTGCCACGGCCCACAAAGATGTTGCGTGCCGCCGCCGCAGGGACATTGTCAGAAGCGACCCAAAGGTCTGCAATGGCTACACCACGCTCATCAAGCTGCTTGGCATTCACATCACCAGACCAGGTAGCGGTCTTGTAAGTCGGAATGAACTTGCGTGCGCGCGTCTCGAGCGTAAAGCTACTCACCGCAACACCACCCTCTGCTGACTCACGCTCATCAATGTCTTGTAAAACCTCGCCGAGAGCGGTTGCAAACTGCACTGGGTCGGATGCGCTGAGATAGCGGCCATGTGAATTCACTGCGGCATGCCAGAGGTCATCGACCAGGCCTTCCAACGTGAAGACAGACGTCCATTGCAAATTGCCGTCAATCAGATCCTGAAGATCCGTCTCTGGATCGAGTGCGCCGCCCACGCCAAGACCAACGGTGTACTGAACCAGTTGCTGCCAAAACGCTGGGTTGTTCTGATCGGGACGAACCAGATTGTCGAGATCGGGGCGCAAATCACGGTTCCAGTAATACATCGCCACGTCGGCTAGCGTATTAGAGGTGTCGTCGCGGTAGGGCGTCGATGGGACATATTGGAAAGAAACGCCACCGCCACCGGTAATCAATGGACCCGTCGTGTTGTCCACATTGGCACGCGCTGCAACCGTTGATGCCTGGGTGCCGTTCCAATAGCCATCTGACATTAAAATGTGATATGACTTACGGCACTGCAGGTGATCCGATGAGTCGTTGCCGCCCGGCACTTCAGCCCAAGGTCCCGCATTATCTGTACGCTCGAAATAGCGGCCTACCTGATCCATCGCATAGCGAAGTGGTGTGCCACCATTACCGATCGAAGCGTGTAACCAGTCGAAAAAGTCTTGCCTGTCCTGGCCATCGAAGTCACGAACGCCACGAACCACCGCACCGTGATTCTGGCCATCGACGCTGGTACCGTAGTTGTTGATTCGACCGTAGCCAATACGCAAGCCTGCACCCTGGCCTGCGAATGCCTGACTTGTTGCCCCAATCGCAAGGCTCATGCGACGACGATAATAGGTAAACCAGTTTGCGAAGTTTTGAAGCTCCTGCTGTTGGGTGCAAATCCGTACGTTGGGGTCCAGCAGATCAACTGCGCATTCCGCGCGGGTCGCTGGGCGGGTGTAGCTGGCACTGTCAACAATGCGAACCCGGGTGTAGTTGTTCGGATCGGTCTCGTCACCGCCGTTGTATTGAAAATATGTCGCCGGGGCATAGTCGATGGTCTGGTTCGCACAGCCGCCGCTATCGCACCACCACGCTGTAACCGCGCCGGAGGTTGTGAGGTCAACAGTCGTCGGAGTGGCAGCCTGCGGCGTCACGACCGCTGCGGTAGGCGGTGAATCCGGAAACGGAGTGCCATCCGACTCCACCCACGGCAGATATTGAATATTCGGGTTGTAATAGACCTTGTTAACCTGATTGGAGCGCCACGAGGTCACAATACGGTCACCCGTATCTGTCGAAATAAACCGATTACGAGCAAACGGTATTTGCGCCGACTCTGACGGATCAAAGCCAGTGTTGTAAACGCCACTGCCAGGCCAGTTGTTGTTATAAACACTGTCCGGCATGAACTGCCAGTCCATAGACCCTGAGTCGTCAAGCGTGAACATCAGATTGGGTTTACCTTCATAACCGTCGCGGGACAACAAGGGCGCCTGTGCAGGTGCACTCAGTGCCGGGGCCGTCACAGCAGCCAGTGCAAGGCCGATACCGGCGAGCCGGAAGGTCGCAAGCAAATCAGTCTTTTTGGTGTGTGTCATGATCGATAATTCCATCAAGAGAGTTTTGGTGGGTCTATTTGTGGGATTCATGGTGTCAAGCGAATCGTGGTCTGCAACCAGACCTCGGAACCCTGAACAGTGCCAGCGGCATCACGCCGGTAGTCAGGCGAGAAACCTCGAGCGGTTACAACAAACGCAACCTCATCGAAAGATCCTTTCATCTTGCGAAGCTCCATCTGCTCAATGAGGCATTGCGGTGCCTGCACATACCGAATTTCTGAAGACGGTGAATTCACAATGCCGTCAGGCAGCGTAAACGCGACGTTGTTCCAGGTTGCGGCAGTTGCCCACTGAACAGGCGTGCCTGAAGTATTGGCCGGCAATGGTTGAATAGGAACGGCCGCGCCGCCAGCGATTGCCTGTTTCTCGCAAACCCGCAGTGCCATCTCGGCCGCTTGAACTGCAAGTTGATTGGACCGCAGATTGTTCGCAACGAGGCCGCCATATAGGCCGCTATTGAGCGCGGCAACCGAACTCAGCCCGATAACGGCAAGAAGGATCAGCGCAACAGCAAGAGCCACCCCTTGCTGCCCTGCTCTAGGGTTTAACCTTTTCGGAATGATGCGAGTGGGTGCGATTCTCATCAGATAGACCTTATTCAGCTAGCGCGCTGTTGTTACGCAGGTTGATCGTGGTCGAAACCGCATAGCGCAGCCGGCGATCGGGCGGGTCAATCACGTTGCCCTGACAATCAACATAGGGAGTCGCTTCGTCGGCAACAAAGTCGTCGGTGCGCATGAGCAGACAGATGCGAACACTGTTCACGCGGGACCATCGGTTCAAGAGTGGCTCAGCAATGAATTGAGCGTCGAGCTGATCGCCCGTTAGATAGGAGGCCACCACACCACTAAACACGGTGTTACCGAATTGCGTCGTCGTGGTGTCGCTTACACCGAACCAGACCTGAAAATCTTCAACGTTACTGACGATAGGCTGTGCCGCGCCAAAGCCAGCCCCCCCATTACCGTCGCACACCAACTCAGGATCACCGGTGGTTGCATTGTTGCGCAGATAAAAGCGATTCTCGGCGACAAAGAAGTTCGCACCATCAATCGCCGATACCTGAGCGGCCAGTGGGCGACCTAGGCAATCGGATGGCTGGCCCGGTGCCAGCAACAAGGTGTTAAAAGCATCGGCCTCATAAGCCACCGCGAGTGCGTTCGGAGTACCGTTGCCGACACAAGCGGTCAACGCTAGATCAGGCTCAACCGGGTCAGCAAATGCGCTGTCACACCCGCGCACCGCAGCGCCTTCGTAGTTTGCAAACTGCCGTCCCGGTATCGTGTTGAGCCTTGGCAGACTGAATCCTGATTGCCGGACGTGGCTCGCGAGCACATTGAGGCCCACTTGAGCGTTTTCTGTGAGCTTGGACTGGCCGTCCTGGGTGCGGGTGCCGCGACTCGCATTACCGACCAGCGTAAGTACTGTTCCCATCACGACGATGCCAATCGTCGAGGCAATCATGACCTCGATGATGGAACGACCCAGTTGCCGGGACGCAAATGACGGACGATGACGCCGGCGTAAGACTCGCGAAGACGACTTACCACTCATAACGTGATCCTAAAGTGCATGCATTGGGGACCACCGACGGCATTACCAATCGCTGGCGGACAATTCTGGCCCAGGGCGGCTTCTTCATCAGTTGCGGGATCTACCCACAGCACCCACAGATCAACGACTGTAGGCGCCTCAGCCGCACCGATGACGCCGGCACCGCCGACAACAGTCGCGTCCTGCTGAGCGAAGAGACTGCCGCCCGGCAACGCAACTCGGGCGATGTTGCGCCACTGAGCGAGATCAATGTCGCGCATTTCTGTGGGTGTGCAAATCGGTGTGGCACAACCTGGAACAACAATGGGTGCACCCAACGCGGCGTAGTTTTGTATATAGTCGTAGTTACCCGCAGCAGCAAATACGGAATTCGCGCGGGTTCGATCGGCAAAGTCGCTTGCGAGCTGTGCGGCAACTGTTCTGTACTGGGCCATCTTCCCATACTTGATCGATACCGTTTGCAAGCCTGCAAATGAAATGATGCCAAACGACAGCACCACCATGGCGACGAGCACTTCAATCAGCGAAACACCACGCTGATCATCGCGCAAACGCTTTAACGCTTTCATCAACACGCCTCCGTATATTCTGCGGGCCGAGTGGAACCTGTATTGTCAACACACAGGCGCTTGGCTGAACTGTTGTAGTACGGAGAAGTGGCGCCCAGTGCAGGCAAAAAGTTCATCGTGCGCTGACCACCAATCGCAATACCGGTAGGGAAAAAACTCAAGGTGTTGCCACCCACGCTTTGAATACCACCACTGTTTGACAGCGGCGCCTGCACGCGAATGACGCGATCACCGGCCTCAATAACGCCCAGGCCATTCAGATCCGCGAAAACGACCCAGCCCGAAGCCCAGTCATTCGCGCCACCGTTGCAGGCAGGACCACCCGCCGCTTCGGGATCAAGACTGGGACAGATTGAGACGGGCATGCCGCGCTTGACGGCTTCCGAACGTGCAAACCTCACAGTGCTTGCCAATAAGGCGCGATGTGATTCGCTCGCCCGGCTTGCAGAGAGTTGGTTCAACTGAGGCAAGCCAACCGCGATCAGAATTCCAGTCACGCTCAGCACCACGAGCAACTCCACGAGCGTAAAACCACGCTGCGGCGATGCTTTGCCTCGATACGAATGTGAAGAGGGAACAGTATTCACAGTTGATTCCTTAAGAGATACATCTAGGATAGGCAGGCCAGACGCCGCTCACAATAGAGCCGTCTACCGTCCGACAAGGCCAACCGACCGTTGATCGGCCTTGCCGTCAAGGACCGTCCGGTCTACCCCAAAAGTTCGTGACTTACGTCACATATGCGAGTTGCGGCTAAACTTTCACGTACCCGACAAGACATTGGATAGCCAAGCATGCCAAGCCTCAAACCCATACCCGCAGGACTTTTCAAAGGAAACGATTCTCACCTTCGATGCTGGTGGTGCGAGAAGGATTCCGACTACCGTGACTATCACGACCATGAATGGGGCTATCCCGTGGCTGATGACACACGACTGTTTGAAAAGATCTGCCTGGAGGGCTTCCAAGCGGGTTTGTCATGGCTAACGATTCTGAGAAAGCGAGAGACCTTCAGAAAAGCCTTCAAAGGCTTTGATATGGATAAGGTCAGCCGCTTCAAGGAGAAAGATGTGCTCCGGCTGCTACAAGACCCCGGCATCATTCGGCACCGCGGCAAGATCGAGGCGACCATTAACAATGCTCAACGCGCCAAGGAAATGCGCGGGGAGTTCGGGTCACTGGCCGCGTATTTCTGGCGTTATGAACCCACGCCAAAGGAGCGTCCAGCACGCGTCACGCATGCAAGTGTCAGTCAGTTGGCAAAAACCGCTGCATCAGAATCCCTGTCCAAAGATCTTCGCCATCGAGGCTGGAAGTTTGTTGGTCCGACCACTGCCTATGCTTTCATGCAGGCCATGGGTGTGGTCAACGACCATCTTGAGAGTTGCTGGGTGCGCGACGCTGCATTGACTGCCAGAGCAAAATTCGACTCGCCAGCAAAACCCGATTGTGACCGGTAGCGCCTCGAGAAGGGGAGTCAATGCGGTTGTCGTTCCGGTAGCGATTCGCATCGCGCTCATTGTTTGCGTTGCACTGCCGATCAGCAGCATCGGAGCAGGCAATACCGAAAGGAGCTTCATGGCAAGCCTGGTTCGCGTCGTTGATGGTGACTCGCTCTGGGTTCGTGATAGAAATGGTAAGCGACACGAACTGAGACTGTCTGCCATTGACGCACCCGAGCGAAAGCAAGCCGGTGGCGACGAGGCCACAAAAGCGCTGCGCAAACTCCTGGGAGATCAGCCACTGCGAGTAACAACCAGTCAAACCGACCGCTACAAGCGTCACATTGCCCATATTAGAGTGGGTCAGCGAGATGTTAGTGAACAGATGCTCTCGGCGGGACACGCGTGGTACTACCGACGCTTCAAGCGGACGCTCACCCCTCTTCGCCGCGAAGCCTATGACCGTGCGGAAACTCGCGCAAAAACTCAGCGCCGGGGACTTTGGTCGCAAACCAAACCTGTGGCGCCGTGGCTGTATCGTCAGCAACAGCGCCGGCAGCAAAAACGCTGAAGCCGCTAAGGCGCTGCCCGCGTGGCGGCCGCCCGGCGGCGAACCGAATCGTAGAGCGCAATGCCCGATGCGACCGAAACATTCAGGCTAGACACGGCACCGCCCATCGGAATCCGCACGAGCGCATCGCAGCGCTCACGCGTGAGTCGACGCAAACCTTTGCCTTCAGCACCCAGAACCCAGGCAACAGACTCCGGGATGTCCGCGTCAAACAGCGTCTGATCTGCCTCGTCGGCTGTTCCAATGGTCCAGATACCCGCGTCATTTAGGGTGTCCATCGCGCGGGCGAGGTTGGTGACCATGACATACGGCACCGATTCAGCCGCACCACTAGCCGTTTGTACCGCGACGTCGGTTAGCGTACACGCATGATCTTTCGGAGCAATGACACCATGTGCTCCCGCGCCGTCCGCGGCCCGAAGACAAGCTCCGAGGTTGCGTGGATCAGTCACCCCATCGAGGACCAGCAGCAGCGCCGGACCCTCAATATCGTCGAGCAGATCCTCAAGTGATACCGGCTCAAAGTCCGCCTCTGCAAATGCGACAACGCCCTGATGCCGCTTGTGGCGGCAAAGACGATCAAGTCGCACGCCCTCCACCATCTTGGCACGCAGATCATGTTGCGCGGCGAGCTTCTGAAGCTGGCCCATACGCGCATCCTGACGGTTCATATCCAAATAAAGCTCGGTAACCGACCCGGGTGAACGTCGGAGCCGGCTCATCACAACATGAAAGCCATGTAGCAGCATAGTGGTTTAGGGTGCTCGCTTTTGAAAATCAGATAGGTCGTCTGCGCGTGGGTTTATCTCGATCATTTACGCCGACTCCCGCGACGAATGGCTTTGACGCTTGGGCCACGCTTACCGGTCGTTTTGGTTTTTTTCGCTGACGAACGTTCAGCGCCACGAGAGGCCTTAGTCGGCTTGCCTTTCTTCTTGCCTGTTTTAGCCTTGCCTGTCTTGCTAGCCTTCGGTTTGTTTCTTGCGCCAAGGCGTTCGGTGCGGGCCTGCCGCACCTCGGGGCTCGGTGCTGGAGCCGCTTTCTTATTATGCCCCTTGGAGACTTTGCCGACCAAGCGAAAATCGATGCGGCGCAACTCAAGATCTACCCGGGCAATCTGGATGTCGATCGGATCGGTCAGGCGATACCGCACGCCGGTTCGTTCGCCCATCAACTCATGGCCCGACTCGTTGAACTGAAAATAGTCGCTGCCCAATTCGGAGACATGCACCATGCCTTCAACATACAGGCTGTCGAGCGTGACGAAAATCCCAAATGGCGCAACACCGGTGATCTGCCCTCGGTACTGGTTACCGACATGGTCCTTCATGAACTGACACTTCAACCAAGCCTGAACATCTCGCGAAGCCTCATCCGCACGGCGCTCGTTGGCAGAACATACGCCACCCAGAATCTCCCAGGCCTCCTTGATGCGAGCCTCTTTCGCCTTTCTGGCTTTGACACCACCACCTTTTTCTTCAGGATGAGTCGCTGGTGGATGCATCCATTCCGGCAGCCTTGGCTCGTAGCGGTTGCCGTCAATGATGGCCTTCAGAATGCGATGGACCAACAAGTCTGGGTAACGCCTTATAGGCGACGTGAAGTGCGCGTAAGCGTCGTAGGACAGGCCAAAGTGTCCGTTGTTGTCAGGTGTGTAAACAGCCTGCTGCATGGATCTGAGCATCATCGTTTGCAGCAATTGCGAGTCGGGGCGCTTCGCAATTTGCTCGAACAAGGCTTTGTAGTCCATTGGACCCGGCTCCTCGCCGCCGCCAAGACTGAGGCCTAAATTTTTCAGGAATGACTTAAGTTGGCGTAACTTGTCAGGGGTCGGTCCTTCATGTACCCGATAAAGACCTTCATGCTTGTGGCGCTTGATGAAGTCGGCCGCACAGACATTGGCGGCCAGCATGCATTCTTCGATCAGGCGGTGAGCATCATTGCGCCGGGCCGGCACGATGCGCTCGATCCGCCCAGCCGCATCACATTCGATGCGGGTCTCGACCGTATCGAACTCCAGTGCGCCGCGCTGCGCTCTCGCTTCGGCAAAAACGCGATACAACTCGTGTAGCGGCACGAGGACTTTTTCGAGCCCTGCGGCATCCAACAGCCTGGGCGCTTCGACCCGCGCGCTGCTGCCACCGCCATCACGCCCTGATAACACTCCCCAGACTTCATCATAGGTGGTGCGCGCGGCGGAGTGAATCACAGCATCGTAAAACTGGTAGGCGCGAACATTACCTTTCATTCCAACGACCATGTCACACACCATGACCAGGCGATCCACCGCTGGGTTAAGCGAACACAAGCCATTGGACAACTTCTCTGGCAGCATCGGAATCACACGGCGGGGGAAATACACCGAGGTGCTGCGCAGTACTGCGTCGTCGTCAATCGACATGCCCGGCTGCACATAGTGCGACACATCGGCAATGGCCACGAGTAGTCGAAAGCCTGTCTGGCGTGGCCGCTTGCCCGCACTCATGATGGGCTCACAGTAAACAGCATCATCGAAGTCGCGCGCATCCGCTCCGTCGATCGTGATCAACGGCACATCGCGCAGGTCAATTCGGTCTTTGAGGTCGGCGCGACTAATTTTGTCAGGCAGGCGCTCCGCCTCAGCCAGCGTACTATCTTCAAACTCATGCGGCACATCAAACTTGCGCACGGCAATTTCAATTTCCATCCCCGGGTCACCAATGTCACCCAGTACGGCAGAAACGCGGCCGATGGGTTCATGGTTGCGCGCTGGCGGATGGAGAATCTCGCAAGTGACCACCTGGCCATGCTGAGCACCGCCGGACTCACCCGGCGCAATCAGAATATCGTGCTTGATCCGCTTGTCTTCCGGCACGACGATCTGAACGCCTTGTTCATTCAAAAAACGTCCGACCAACACACCATTGGCGCGTTCGGTCACCTCAACAATCGCAGCCTCCTGCCGCCCGCGTGCGTCTTGTCCGGAAGCTTTTACGAGCACACGGTCGCCGTGCATCGCCTTTTCCATCTGCCGATGTGACAGGAAAAGATCCGGCCCACCTTCGTCGGGCTTCACAAAACCAAAGCCATCGCGGTGCCCGATCACTTTGCCGGCAATGAAGTTCAGCTTGCTCGCCAGCAGCAAAACGCCTTTTCGGTTTGGCAAGAGTTGACCATCACGCTCCATGGCCGCAAGCCGTCGATTCAAAATCTCCTTGTGAGCGGATTTGTCGACTGACAGTGACAGTGCCAGTTCATCGGGTGTAAGTGGTCGGCCCTCGCCGCGAAGCGTTTCGAGAATAATCTCGCGTGACGGCGGACTCCAGTCGCGCTTCATCTGGCAACACCGCGGCAGGCCGGGCCGAACACGGTCCAGTCAAAAGGGAGTAGCCATCGTGAATTTGACAAATCTATCGGCTCCATTAAACTCTCGGCCTCATTGCTTGATGTTGCAGCTCTTGGCAAATCCCAGGGGTGCGTGCAGTAACAACACAAGGAGCGACGCAGCAGATTGGCAAGATTGATCAGCAAGGCCCAGGTGGCGGAATTGGTAGACGCGCTAGGTTCAGGTCCTAGTGGTGGTAACACTGTGGAGGTTCGAGTCCTCTCCTGGGCACCAAGAGTAAACCGGCGATAGCCGGTTTTTTTACGTTTAGTGCCCTGGAAGTTCAGTGCTTGAGCACTGAACGTGAGGACGAGAAAGGCCGGGCGTATTAGCCCGGTCGGGCCGGCGGAACGTGGGAGAGTCCTCTCCTGGGCACCAAACGCAAACCGGCGATTGCCGGTTTTTTTGCGCTCTGTGTGCGCCTTCATCCCCATCTCGATTTTAGGTCCTCGGGGCCACGGTGATCATATTCTTCGAACGGCTGATGAATCCACGGATTAGTCGGCAGGACTTCCATCACGTAGTCAGGCACCGCAACCGAGCTGCCCTTTTGCCAGATCACCGCGCTGCGAAGCTCTTCGATCTGTGGATATCGCCGTTTGATCTCCGGGATGATCTCCTGGAGGGTCGCGCCTGAATCAGCCAGATCATCGACCAGGAGCCACTTAGAACCCGGCAAGGCCTGGGCTGAACTCAAAGAGTCTGAAATATGCAGCGTACTCTGGACGGTACCGGCCTTCTCTCGATACGAGCTGGTGAACATCACGCCGAGCGGCTTGTCAAAGACGCGAGAAAAAACATCCCCTACTCGCAGGCCGCCACGAGCAAGGCAGATGACTGCATCGAAATGCCAACCAGAATCCCAAATCTTGACTGCAAGCTTTTCAATCAGCCGGTTGTACTCATCCCACGAGACGTAGAGATCTGTCATAAGAATTCAGGCAAACGGGTGTCGGTTAACAATCGTGTGAGCGCGATCCGGACCGGTAGATACCATATCAACAGAGACATCAGCCAATTCGCCGAGGCGCTCGAGATAGCGTCGAGCGTTCTGCGGAAGTTTGCCGTACTCGGTAACGCCAAAAGTGCTCTCAGACCAACCCGGCAACGTCTCGTACTGAGGCACGCACTGCCCCACCGCATCCGCCCCTGACGGCAGAATATCGACTTGCTTGCCATCAACGAGGTAGCTTGTGCAGAGCTTGATTTCCTCAACGCCGTCGAGCACATCAAGCTTTGTCAGGCACAAACCGCCGATGCCATTGAGCTGAACAGTTCGGCGCAAGGCCGGCACATCGAACCAACCGCAACGCCTAGGCCTTCCTGTGACCGAGCCAAATTCATTACCGCGTTTGGCCATACCAGCGCCAATCTCATCTGTGAGCTCAGTTGGGAACGGCCCTGATCCCACCCGCGTGACATAGGCTTTCACTATGCCTAGTACGAAGTTCAGCGCACCGGGCCCAACGCCGGCACCCGCTGCGGCAGCGCCAGCAATGCAATTGGAACTCGTGACATAGGGATACGTGCCGTGATCCACGTCAAGCAATGCGCCTTGCGCGCCCTCGAACAAAAAACGCTTCTGAGCGGCGATGCCCTCAGCCAACTCAGCAGGCACATCTGCAACCATTGGCTGGATACGCTCACCAAAGGCCAGCAGCTCATCAGCCATTTGATTGGCGTCCAAGGGCTCAGCCTTCAGGTAGTGGGTCAGCATGAAGTTGTGCAGATCGAGTAATTCGGTGAGCCGCTGACGGAATTGTTCGGGATAGAAGAGATCACGTATTCGCAGTGCGCGACGCGCGACTTTGTCCTCGTAGGCGGGTCCGATACCTCTGCCAGTCGTGCCGATTTTCGCATCGCCCCGGCGGGTTTCCCGTGCCTGGTCAAGCGCAACATGTGACGGCAGGATGAGCGGGCAGGACTCGCTGATTCGCAAGCGCTCGCGAACTTGAACATCAGCCGCTTCAAGCTCTTCAATTTCGCTAAGCAGTGCACTCGGGGAGACGACCACACCATTGCCGATATAGCAGCGAACGGACGGTCGCAAAATGCCAGACGGAATCAGGCGCAAAACCTGTTTGCGATCTCCGATAACAAGCGTGTGCCCAGCATTGTGACCACCTTGAAAACGAACAACGCCATCGACCGATTCGGTCAGCCAGTCGACAATCTTGCCTTTGCCTTCATCGCCCCACTGGGTGCCGATTATGACTACATTTCCACTCATTTCTTTGCCGCCAAGGCTTGAATCTCCCACCGATCTGATTTGAAAACGAGTTCACGATCACAATCGAACTCAGCCTGTTCCTGCTCATGCCCTGGCAGGACCTGTAAGACAATTTCTCCACTTGCGCGCAGTTGGGCAATGGATTCTCTGAGCTGCGGGTCGTCCAGCCACGGCGCAAGAATGCCACGGGCTGGGCCGCTGTTTTCGTGGGTCAACCCAAGCGCCGCCAAGGTGCGAAGCTCGAGCGTGAAACCCACAGCCGGGCGGCTCCGCCCAAACGCGGCTCCCACCCCATCATAGCGGCCCCCGCGGGCAAGCGCCTCACTGTGAAGCTGACCGTCTTCACCCGGCAACGCAAACGCGGTAAAGCTGATGCCGCTGTAGTAGTGATACCCCTGGAGGTCGGCAAGATCGATTGCCAGCGTGAGCGTCGGCATACTGGCCCACAACTGCGAACATACCAGGGCTTCGATGGCATCGAGCGCCTCGGAAATGGTGGGTTCATTAGGCAAACGCTCTCTGGCCAGTCGCAATACTGACAAGTCCTGCGCGCTAACCGGCCCATACAACTCACACAGCGAGGTAATCCCTCGACACACCTCGGCCGAGCAGCCAGCGAGCAACTCGAGTAAACCCTCCTGGTCTTTTTGCACCAACAAATCGTAGAGCTGGTCGAGATCAAGCACGGCCGCCTGATCCGCTGGCAGTTGTTTTAAGATCGCCGGCACGATTGCAGCGTGCGCCAGATCGATCCTGATTGCGGGCACCTGTGCCAGGCTGATCGAGCCCACCATCAGTTCAAGCGTTTCCAGGTCCGCTTCCAGACCCGCGTGTCCAAACAGTTCCGTACCCACCTGGATAGGCTCACGGGTGGCAAGCAGGCTAACGGGCAATGTGTGCAGCACCGGACCTGCATAACACAAGCGGGTAACACCCTGGCGATTGAGTAAGTGCGCATCAATGCGGGCGGCCTGCGGAGTCATATCAGCCCTAACCCCAAGCGTTCGCCCTGACACCTGGTCGACCAACTGGAAGGTACGCATCGCCAACCGACTGCCAGAGCCAGTTAGCAAAGCGTCCAGGTGTTCAAGCAGCGGCGGCGCGACCAGCTCATATCCGTAGGAACGGTAATGATCGAGCAACTGCCGTCTGAGGTCTTCTATACGCCTCGCCTCATCGGGCATTGCATCCGAGACGTACTCGGGTAGTTGCCAGCGGAGCATCAAAGGTGCCCAGTCATATCAGAATCAGAAAAAGGCCAAGCAACAATGCGCCAAGACCCATGAAGCGGATCTGACCATCAGTCATTTTGGCCACTTGCAAAAACACCTCGCGCCAGGTTGAAGGGCCGAGAAACGGCAACAAACCCTCCAACACTAGTACGAGCCCAAGCGCGGTCAGAATGAGTTCAAAACTGACCAATGAGTGGCTCCGCTAACAAACCCTATTGAGTACGAGCAGCGGTTGCCGGCGGCACTGTCAATGCGGCCGGTGGGCTGCTGCTCTGGGCACCGTTGTTACCAAAAAACTGGAAGAAGTCCGAAGAGGGATCAAGTACCAGCATGTCGGAGCGGTTTGTGAAGCTGGCCCGATAGGCTTCCAGGCTTCGATAGAACTCGGCGAACTCAGGGTTCTTGCCAAACGCTTGGGCGTAGGCTTCTGCTGCGAGCGCATCACCTTCACCCTTGATCTTTTGCGAATCGCGATAAGCCTCAGCCAGGACAACTTCACGCTGTCGGTCTGCATCGGCTCGGATTTTCTCGGACTCAGCAGCACCTGTCGCGCGACGCTCATTCGCCACTCGAAGTCGCTCAGACTGCATGCGAGCAAACACTCGCTCTTGCACGTTGCTTTCAAAGTCAACGCGCTTGAGCCTAACGTCCACCACCTCAACACCAATGGTTTCACTATCAGAGTCCACCTTGGTTCTGACGCGGTCCATGAGTTTGTCACGCTGCAAAGAAATGACGTCTGCGACAGTTAACTTCGCAACCTCATTTTGCAGGGCGTCACGCAGGCTCCTCAAAATTCGGTCGATAGCGAACAATTCATTACCGAGCGCCGACCGAATGTATTGAGTAGGATCGGTGATGCGCCACTTAACGTAGTAGTCCAACTCGAGGTTGAGTTTCTCTGCCGTCACAAAACGATCAGTGTCGTTAGAGTCAATCGTCAGGATGCGCTTGTCGTGGTACTCAACATTCTGGAAAGGTGGTGGCAGCTTAAAGTAAAAGCCAGGTTCGTTAACAACCTCGCGAATCTCACCGAGGGCGTAGCGGACGGCAAACTGGCGCTCATCAACCACGAAAACCGCAGACGACAAAATCATCAACAAGACGGCTGAGATCACTACGACGGGGAAAAATCTATTCATGTTCATACTCTATAGCGTCCGATCAGCGAATGTCGCCGCGTGAGCGCCGAAGGCTCTCACGGTCGCGCGAGTTAATGTCAGGTGTCGTCGACGAGCCGCTTGTTCGCGACGGGATGCCCCTCTCGTTGTTGCTGCGCAATTGGCGAGCAGCCGCGGCCGCCGCTTCCGAAATACCAGAATCGCCACGTGACTGCAGAATCTTGTCGAGTGGCAGATACATGACGTTGTTGTTGTTGTTCGAGTTCATGTAGACCTTGCTGGTCTTGCTCATAACCTCTTGCATAGTTTCCAGATATAGCCGGTCACGGGTGACCTTAGGTGCTTTTTCATACTCGGCCAGCAAACTGGCAAATCGTGACGCATCACCCTCGGCGGCGGCAACTTTTGCTGCGCGGTAACCATTGGCCTCTTCCAGGATTCGAGCGCCCGCACCTTGAGCACGAGGAATCAGGTCGTTAGCGTAGGCCTCACCTTCATTGATCAACCTCACCCTGTCCTGCGCTGCTTTGTTCGCATCCTCAAATGCAGCCTGAACTTGCTCCGGCGGCTGAACCTGCTGAATGGTCACATCGACAATAGTGATGCCAACACCATAACGATCCAGCACATCCTGCACGAGTGACCGGGCAGTCGTTGCCACGAGCTCTTTCTCTTCGAACAAGACTTGGTCAATGCCGGTACGCCCGACAATCTCAGCCATGGCAGCCTCGCCGGCTTGCCGGACGATTTCTTCAGGCACCGCAGTCATGCGGTTGTTGAACAGGTAGGCCCGCGGGTCACTTACGCGATACTGAATTGCAAACTGCATATCCACAATACTTTGATCGCGGGTGAGCATTAGCGACTCACGCAGATTCTTGTTACGCACGCCATTTCGGTATCCGACCTCAACCGTGCGCAGTTGCTGCGTGTTTACGATCTCGTGGCTCTCAAACGGGTACGGCAGGCGCCAAGTAAAACCAGCCTGATCAATCTGGTTCACGAACTTACCAAACCTAAGTTCGACCGAAGACTGACCCTCGCGAACGATATAAAACCCACTACCGAGCCAAAGCAGCGCGGCGACTAGCGCGAGAACCCCCAGGCCGATACCCGCTCCGCGCAATCCAGGGCCATCGCCACCTCCGGCGCCCGGAGGCGCGCCCCCACCACCGCGCCGGCCAAACAGATTGTTCAGCTTACGGTTGAGGTCTCGCCACAACTCGTCAAGATCCGGCGGGCCGTCGTTGTTGCCGCCGGGCCGTTGAGGATTGTTGTTGTCATTGTTCTGATTTCGACCCCAGCCGGGATCATTCAGATTAAGCAGCGCTCGCAGAGGCTTGGGCATAGATTTCAGAGGTTCCAAAGGGCAAATATTGGGGAGGACCGTTTACGACGGTTCGAAGGCTCTATTGTGCCGTGATTCGCGTGGGAAGATTGCTAAAGACTCGTTCAATCCAGCACATTAGGTTGAAGGCCAAGGTTGATCCCGTTTCAGACCTTGATTCGGCCGGAGTTAGGCATGGATTCGGCCCGAACGAGACCCGGACTAGACACACTTGCCACGAGGCCAGATCTCAAGGAAGGTCAATGCCGCGAGGGTCGCGTTCAGTGGTCTCAGCAACGTACCCGCGCTGACCGCCGTCGGCCCTGTGCTGCATAACGAGGGCAGCAATTTGAGACGACAAACCAGCGATACCAAGCCCAGTTGCTGCGCTTACAAACACAGGTGCAATCGTATCACAAGGGCCTGTTTTTTCAGGACTTTCCAGTGAATCTGAACTCGCCTGAGAAGCTGCCTGAGGCGGGGCATCGAGTAAGTCGGCTTTGTTGTAAACCTTGAGCACCGGCACCTGGTCAGCGTCAATCTCTTTGAGCACGGCTTCGACCTGTCGAATCTGTTCGTGGCGCTCAGCAGACGAGGCATCAATGACGTGAATCAAAAGATCGGCTTGGGCAGTCTCCTCCAGTGTGGCCTTAAAGGCCTCAACCAGTGAGTGCGGCAACTCCCGCACGAATCCGACAGTGTCGGACACCATGACTTCACCGATGCCGGCAATGTGGTGACGGCGTGAAAGCGTATCCAGCGTCGCAAACAACTGATCGGCAGCCAGTGTCCCGGCGCCTGTCAATCGATTAAACAGTGTTGACTTGCCGGCATTGGTGTAACCCACCAATGAAATCTTGAATATGCCACTGCGGTCCCTGGCCCGCCGCCGGTTTGCGCGTTGTTTGCGAAGCTTAAGCAATTCGCCTCGCAGCCGCTTGACTCGCTGGCCAAGCATTCGTCGATCCAACTCCACCTGTTTCTCGCCTGGGCCGCCGCGAGCACCGATACCGCCGCGTTGGCGCTCAAGGTGACTCCAGCCCCGCACCAGGCGCGCGCTGAGATGCTCCAGTTGAGCCAGCTCAACCTGCAACTTACCTTCCCTGCTTGCCGCCCGGCGCGAGAAGATATCGAGGATAAGTTCGGTTCGGTCGACGACGGGCAGATCGAGTCTTCGGTTCAGGTTTCTCTGCTGAATCGGCCCAAGCGGGTTATCGAAAATAATGGCATCGACTGGCGAGTCTTTCAGGAGCATCGAGATTTCGTCGGCCTTGCCTGAGCCGATATATAGGGCGGCATCCGGCCGAGAACGCCGGCACACGAGCCGTCCTGCCGGTTCGATACCAGCCGAGCGGGCTAGAAGATCTAGTTCATCGAGATCGGTTTCGTTGATCTGGGAGCCTCCCAGACCAATACCAATGAGTAAGCAGGTTGGCGCAGTTTCAGGTTTCAGGTGATCTATCCCGGCCGCATCAAGCGCGGCCTGCTAAAAAGGGTCGCTTTGCAAGGAGCGCCCTGATCGGGTCCTGCGCAAAGGCGGTTACTCGTCGCCTGGGTCTGCCTGAAAGCTAACGGGTTTACCCGGAACGACGGTTGAAATGGCGTGCTTGTAAACCATCTGGGTGACGGTGTTCTTCAGCAAAACCACGTACTGGTCAAAGGAATCTATTTGGCCCTGCAACTTGATGCCGTTAACAAGGTAGATTGAAACCGGGACGTGCTCTTTGCGGAGAAGATTCAAGAACGGGTCTTGTAGTAGTTGCCCTTTGTTGCTCATGAACGCTCCAGCGTGTTGTTATGGTCGAGGAATGGGGTTAAAGCGATGAGCACAGCGCTACTCCCCTTATATCGTGATGTTAACCGATGCCGAAAATGGCGTAAACCAGATCTGTCGTCAATCGACGCACCCGCGACACATCCAAACTGGGGATCAATCTACCCTATTCAAGGGTCAGCGAGTGACTTTTTTGACTTGTCGTCCTTTTCGAGCGGGCTTCTCGTAGGGGTTGTTCCCGGTCCTGAACTCCACCCTTAGTGGAGTCCCATCGAGCTTGAAAGCCTTACGAAAAACGCCTTCCAAATAGCGACCGTAAGACGCAGAAATATGATTCAAGGCATTTCCATGCACCACAATGATGGGAGGATTCTGTCCACCTTGGTGCGCATAGCGCAATTTAGGCCGGATTGGCCCTTTGCGAGGCGGCTCCTGGCGCTGAACCGCATCCTGCATCACGCGGGTGATCTTAGGTGTGGAGAGCTTAGCCATCGCAGCAGCATAAGCGGCATCGACTGATCGCATGAGCGCCCCAATGCCTTGAGACTTAAGAGCAGACACAAAATGGAACTTCGCAAACGACAGAAAATGAAACTTTCGCTCGACCTCGGTTTTGAGCCAGCGACGTTGGTCTGAATCCGGTAGGTCCCATTTATTGACCGCCACAACGAGCGCCCGACCAGATTGCATGATGTGTCCGGCGAGATGGGCATCCTGATCAGAAATGCTTTCACCAGCGTCAAGCAACAGAATACAGACATTGCAAGCCTCGATCGCTTGCAGCGTTTTGATGATTGAGAATTTCTCGATTGCTTCGGAAACCCTGGCGCGACGTCTGACCCCGGCGGTGTCGATCAGCGTATAGGACTGCCCACCTCGCTCAAACTCGACCGAGATTGCATCCCGGGTTGTTCCTGGCTGGTCGAATGCGACAAGACGCTCTTCGCCAAGCAGTGTGTTGATGAGGGTGGACTTACCGACGTTCGGTCGCCCGATAACTGCGATCCGGACCCGCCAGTCTTTCTCCGACGCATCTTCTGAATCACCGCCCTGTTCACCGGCAACGGCACTAGGCGCTGCCTCGAGTTCTGGATCGACCGTTTCATCGGTTTCCGGTTCAGGCGTCACATAAGGCGCCAACACCTCTTCGATCATTTCGCCAACGCCATCACCATGGGCTGATGAAATCGCCATCGGCTCGCCAAGGCCAAGCTGGTAGAACTCGGCATTGACTGTGGCTCGAGCCATCCCCTCGGTTTTATTGACGACGATATTGACCTTCTCAGTGAAGCGGCGCAATTCCATTGAAATTTCAAGGTCGTGGGGCGCAAGCCCGTCACGTCCGTCGACGACAAAGAGAATGTGGTCCGCTTCGACTAGCGCTTGCCGCGTCTGCTTGGCCATCGCAGACGTGATGCCTTGCTTGCTGTCAGGTTCGAACCCGCCAGTATCAACCACAAGATACGGGACCGGACCCATGCGTCCGCGGCCATATTGCCGGTCACGGGTCAGTCCTGGTAAGTCCGCCACCAACGCATCCCTTGAACGCGTCAAGCGATTAAAGAGCGTCGACTTTCCAACATTGGGCCGCCCGATCAGCACGACGACCGGCAGCAATGATTCGGTCATTGGAGCGTCATCGCAACGACATGACCGTCTGCAGTCATTGCAAATGCGGTTGTGCTGCCCCCAGCATCAATCGCAACCGGCGCCGACACAATCGGCGACTCGTTGGTCTCGATGCGGCCAGTGACACGGCCATCGGTCCGATCCAGTACATGGATCACGCCACCGGCATCACCCACCCAGACGTGCTCACCAATCAGTGCCGGATTCGCAATGCGACGCCCGCGCAACGCGTTTTGCTCCCATAGCGGCAACTGGCTACGCGTGAAAGCTCTCAGGCCCCCGTCAACATCGCCAACAACCATGACCCGTGAATCAATTGCAACACTTGTGCCGGCATTAACATCTTCGGTCCAGAGTTCCTGGCCATTGGTGCTATCCACGCAGGTGAGACGTCCCTGGTAAGCAGCCGCGCAGACGCCGGCTCCGGTGAGCACTGGCGAACCCATGACGTCAGTAATGCGTTCAATCTCGTTTGCGCCGCGCGGTGAGGAAATCCTTGCCTGCCAGCGACTTGCCCCGGTACTGAGTGAGATCGCCACGACACGCCCATTGGCCAGACCAACATACGCATTGCTGAAATCTGCCGAGATCGCGGCATTCTGGCGTAAAACCAGCGCCGGATTCTGCTCGGCAAACAACCAGCGGCGCTGGCCACTGGCGAGGTCGTAAGAAACGATGGTGCTATTGCTGAGTCTTACCAGCACTTGCCCGGCCTGAATCACGGGAATCGTTAACGGCTCGGCGCCGAGATCAACAGTCCAACGCTCTTTGCCCGTCGGGTCAACGCCCAGCATGTTGCCATCGGCGTCAACAACGACCAGTGTTGATTCGTCACCCGCTACGCCTGTGCTGAGTTCTCGGTCGAGATCGAAGTCACCTAGTGTTTCTCCTGTCGCCGGGTCCAGTGCCATCACTTCACCGCGCTGGTTAGCTATCCAGAGCCGATCATCAATGAGTGCAGAGACGAAGCCAACACCCACTGGTCCAACCCGTTCTCGCCACAGCACCTTCGCGGTGTTCGTCGGCAGCGCATTGAGATCTGTTAGCGGTGGAGGTCCGGTGCTCGTACACGCGGCCAGCCCAGCAAGCGAAACGAGCACTGGCAAGACAGCCGCGCGGACGTAAGAGCGCCACGCCGAATTGACCTTTGGCCTCATCAACCGGCTGCCTTCAGTGCATCGCGTTTCAGACGAATGCCTGCCTGCGGGCCGCGGCTAAAGCCTGCCTCAGAAAGTGCTTCGTCATAGGCGGCAATTGCCTCGTCACGCTTGCCCAGGGCAGCCAGCAAATCGCCTCTGCGGTCAGCCACCTGCCCTTTATAAGCTTCTGGGGTCTCATGTCCGTCCAGCAGTGCCAGACCCTCTTCGGCCTTGTCCTGATCGAGCAAGATGCCGGCCAGCCGGATGTGGGCAATTGTGCCGAAGGTATCTGGTTCACTGTTCTCCGCAACCCAGCGCAGGGCCTGCGCCGCGTCATCGAGTTCGCCAGCATCGAAATGCGCCTTAGCAGCGACCAGACCACCCATGGCTGCCAGCATTGAGCCGTCGTGATCTTCAAACAGCGTCTTGGATGCGCCCCGCACCCGAGCCATGTCTTTTTCGCGCACGGCTTGCTGCAGAGTGGAATAAGCGCCCGCCGCATCAACGGCCTGCTTGTTCTGATACCAACCCCACAAGCGATAAGCTGCGACACTGAGCGCCACGACAGTGACCACTGTCAGGATAAAAGTGCCGTACTTGTTCCAAAACGCTTTGAGGTCGTCTAGTTGGTCTTGCTCTTCAAAGTTATAAGACATGATTTTCAGTGATGGGTGGGTGACGGCACTGATTCGATGTCTTCGTCATCATCAGTACCGAGTAATAGGTCTGTTACGAACTCGACGAGTCCGTCCATAGGAACGCTCTGCTGCTCACTACCTGGCGCGCGCAGAGGCTTAACAGTGACCGTGTTGTCAGCCGCCTCTTGCTCGCCGATGATCAGTGCCACCGCCGCGCCAGAAGCGTCCGCTCGCTTGAGTTGCGACTTAGGACTACCGCCAGCACAATGCAACGCGACATCCAAGCCGATATCGCGTAACCGTTCGGCAGCCTGAAAGGCGCTTATTGCTGTGTTCTCGCCAAACTGCGCGACAAACACCTCCGGCGCAATATACGGGGTCATGGCTTGTTGTTCGCGCATCAGATCAAGGACGCGCTCCATCCCCAATGCCCAGCCACAACCGTGCGAGGGTTTGCCACCCAGCATTTGAATAAGCGGATCATAACGCCCACCGCCACAAACGGTTAATCCATCAGCCGCAATCCACTCGAAGACAGACAGATTGTAGTAATCAAGGCCGCGAACAAGTCTTGGGTCAATTTCAAACGGAATGTTTTGAGATTTGAGTAGCGCTTGAAGCGATTCAAAATGCTCAATCGATTCTGGGCCAAGAAAATCAATCAGCAACGGCGCCTGATCGACAACGGGACGCATGGCCGGATTCTTGGTGTCGAGAATTCGCAGGGGATTACTGTGCAGGCGGCGTTTGGCATCATCATCAAGCGCTGCTTCGTTCGCCTCGAAGTGCTTGATCAAAGCCTCACGGTGGGCCTGACGTTCATTGAGCTGCCCAAGTGAATTGATGTGCAGTTTGATACCACTTAAGCCCAGGTCGTCCCACAACCGTTGCCCGAGCAGAATCAGTTCAGCATCAGCTTGCGCCGAGGCCACGCCGAAAAACTCAGCGCCGACCTGATGAAACTGGCGATAGCGTCCCTTCTGCGGCCGTTCGTGCCGAAACATCGGACCCACGTACCAGAGTCTTTGCGGGCCGTCGTAGGTGAGGTTGTGTTCAATGGTCGCGCGCACAACACCAGCGGTATTTTCCGGCCGCAGCGTTAAGGCATCACCATTGAGCGAGTCGGTGAATGAGTACATCTCTTTTTCAACGATGTCGGTCACTTCGCCGATCCCACGTACAAACAAGCCGGTAGGCTCAACAATAGGGGTTCGAATGCGACGGTAGGCATAGCCGAGCATCGTGCTAGCGACGGCTTCCTCCAGGCGAGTCCAAAGGGCTTCATCCGTGGGGAGGATGTCGTTCATGCCACGAATGGCACGCAGTTTTTCCGGTTTGCTCATAGCGCGCTCAAGCACCGCCAGCGCCATATCGGCGCTCAACATATTCGTCCACGATGGTCTGGAAATCTGTGGCGATCGTGTCACCCTTGAGCGTGACGGATCGCTCGCCATCGATAAAGACAGGTGCTACAGGCGCCTCGCCAGAACCGGGCAGCGATATGCCAATGTCTGCATGCTTGCTCTCGCCGGGCCCATTCACAACACAACCCATCACGGCCACCTGCATCGTCTCAACACCGGGTAGCCTCTCTCGCCAGGTTGGCATTTGATCGCGCAAATAGGTCTGTATTGAATCGGCCAGTTCCTGGAAAACAGTACTGCTTGTTCGGCCGCAACCGGGACACGCGACAACCTGCGGCGCAAATGCGCGCAAGCCCATCGTTTGAAGGATTTCCTGCGCGACTACGACTTCACGCGTCCGGGCGCCACCAGGATCAGGCGTCAGAGACACCCGAATCGTGTCACCAATGCCCATTTGCAGCAGAGCACCCATGGCAGCAGTCGACGCCACAATCCCCTTGGTGCCCATGCCGGCCTCAGTGAGGCCCAGATGAAGCGGATAGTGACAACGCGATGCGAGTGAGCGGTAGACGCTGATGAGATCCTGCACTGCAGACACTTTTGCTGATAGCAGAATTTTATTGGCAGCCAGACCAACCTCAACCGCCTGAGCAGCACTATCAAGCGCAGACTGTACGAGCGCTTCACGCATGACTTCGCGCGCGTCCCAGGGTTGATCTCGACCGGCATTCACATCCATCAGGCGTGCCAGCAATTGCTGGTCAAGGCTACCCCAGTTAACACCAATGCGTACGGGTTTGTCGTACTGCACGGCGATCTCGATCATTTGCACGAAGTTGTCATCGCGCCGCTTTCCCGCCCCGACATTGCCGGGATTGATGCGGTACTTGTCGAGTACTCGCGCACACTCCGGATAGTCACGCAGTAGCTTGTGTCCGTTGTAATGAAAGTCGCCAACCAGCGGCACGTTGACGCCCATGCGCTCGAGCTGCTCCCGGATGGCCGGGACTGCATCCGCAGCCTTAGCGGTATTAACAGTAATGCGAACCAACTCCGAACCGGCATGCGCGAGGTCTCGCACCTGAATCGCAGTTGCAATCGCATCTGCCGTATCGGTATTGGTCATCGATTGCACGCGAACCGGTGCATCGCCGCCCACCGTGACCGCCGCTACGCCATGTTGGCCACCGACCGTTGCCTGGAGGCATTGGCGACGCTCAGCCGGGCCAAACGGCATCGGCTTGCTCGACAAAGTCTCAACGTCCGGGGCAGACAGATCAGATCCGGTTTGTTCCATTGGCATCTAAAAACTCGTCAGCTCTTACTTAGGTCTGTTTAGTCTAGTTAAGCGTGAATTTCGCCACGCCTTTTTCGTTGGTTTTACTCTTCAAATCAACCAGCTGCCCCCGGAACTCAATGGCGACCCCAGCCGGGTTACCAATCTGGACCATCATGGGCGGCGTGCCGTCCAGCCTGAATGATTGATTGGCATCCTGTGTGCCTGACAGCAGGCTCACGCCATCTTTGTGAGTGATATCGATCCAGGCGCGCTTCTTGAAGTGCACATGAACTGGTTCGCTCTCAGGCATTTGCACCGGAAACGTCGTCACCGCCCCGGCGACGCGAGTGCGGTCATCGCCGACACTCTCAGCCTGACTCGGCGCAGCGGTCACGCGCGCCGGAGCGCCCGTCCCTTCCACAGCCGTAATGGTAGCGGGTTCAGACGTCAACCGAATGATTGAGCCGCCGGTTCCAATGCTGGGTGTGCCCAATGCCGGTGCGCTATTGACGCGAGCAGTGTCAGCATTGCCGGCCTGTCCATCTGTCATGCGGATAGTCGGCTGCAAAGCACTCCCCTGGCTTGCGGCGGACAGATCAACTCTTGGCTGCGCGCCTGGAATCGGTACTTGCTGCACGCGGGCTGTTCCGGCCGGATCGCTCTGCGACCCAAGCAAGATCAAGCTCATACCCACGAAGAACACTGCGCTAGCTGCCCCCAGCCATTGCCAGCGGTAAGTCTTAGCGCGATCCAGCCAACCCGAGCGCTCGCGACCAAGCCCGACAGTCTGGCTAGCGTTCCGAGCAACTGATTCGATAGCGGCAGTCGGTTCAAGGACGGTCGGTTGGGCAAAGCCCCCGACGTGATCAATCAAAGGTGTGACATCCACCGGGATTTGCTTCGCATAGGCTCTGAGCGCCGCCCTGACAAACGCAAGATCGGGCAACTGGTCCCATCTCTCAGCGTCAAGTGCGAGCACCTGCGAAGGTGACAATCGCAGACGGGCTGCGAGCGCCTCAACACTCAGACCAGCCGAAGCCCTGGCCTCCGCCAACTGCTGGCCACTGCCAATTTTTCGGATATCAGGCGGGCTGTCAGTAGGTAGCGCCACCTCAAGCAGTGAGTTCGTGACAGGTTTAATAACGCCGTCATCAGTGAGCGGGTCGATAGTCATACTCAGTTCAACTTGCCTTCACGCAGCAGGCCTGCCTCTCTCGAAGCTGGAAATTTCCGACGTAGTTGAGTGCCGAGGCTCAGATAGCCATCCCGGTTGCCGCGCGCCTGCTCAACGCGCAAGGCAAGCCAAAGCGTTTGCGCAGAGGGCTCATGACTTTTGATGAGTCGCTGCGAGTAAAAATGAGCTTTTTCAAGGTCCTGCTGCTCAAGGTAAATCTCGCTGAGATTGAACATGGCAACTGGGTTGCTTGGATCAACTTTGAACGCCCGTTGCAGATACTGCTCGGCGCCGGCGACATCCCCTTCGCGTCGCAGACATACCCCAGCATTGTGAAGGGGCCGAGAGGGGGACGAATACAAACGGTCGGAGGCTGCCCGCTCAAATAAGGGAATCGCCTCTTCGGTTCTGCCACTCTGGCACAGGAACCAGCCGTAGTTGTTGCTCAGGTCGGCATTGCCGGGCGCCAACTCCAGCGCCTGCTTGAAGCTCGACTCAGCCTTGGCCGGGTCGCTCAAGTCCATGTATATCAGACCAAGCATGCCGTAGGCCTGCGCATAGTCAGGGTCAATATTAAGGGCCGTACGCAGCTCGTCTAATGCCGTTGAGTAGTTGCGCTGCTGGTAATGCCCCGCCGCCAGTTCAAGACGAATCCGGGCACGCCGACGCTCCTCGGTATCGACCTCGGCCTTCGGAATAACCGAGGTATCACCCGCGCCACTCGACACCGGCCCTTGCGGACCAGCACAGGCCGTCAGCAGCGCCAAAAAACTTACGGTAGTCAGAAACCGAATCATGAACGAACCTCCGAAATGGGCACAATCGAACGATGTCCCGATGAAATTCTTTGTGCAAGGCGGGTCCGGTCCACCACCTCACCAGCGAGTTGTCCGCACGCCGCATCGATATCGTCACCGCGTGTTTTACGCACGGTCGTGACGATGCCGGCATCGTTTAGATGCCGGGCGAACTCGCTGATCCGCTCACGCGGACTGCATTGCAGACCAGAACTGGGAAAAGGATTAAACGGAATCAGGTTGAATTTGCACGGCACATCGCGCACGAGATCGATCAGCTCCCGCGCATGAGCAGTAGCGTCATTGATGCCGTCAAGCATGACGTACTCAAACGTGATGAAGTCGCGAGGCGCCCGTGCTAGATAGCGTTTGCAAGCACTCATCAATTCAGCCAAAGGATACTTTCGATTCAATGGCACAAGATCATCGCGCAAGACATCATTTGACGCGTGTAGCGAAACAGCGAGCGCCGACGGGCAGTCATTCATGAGGCGATCCATCATGGGCACAACCCCTGACGTTGAGACGGTCACGCGGCGTCTCGACAGACCGTATGCGTGGTCATCAAGTAGCAGGCGAAGCGCCGCCAGCATGGGTTGATAATTTTGCAGCGGCTCACCCATGCCCATAAACACAACATTAGTGATCGTGCGCGCGGCCGGATCGCCGTCGGCGTTAGCCTTTTTCTCGTAGGCATTCAGCGCGTGCAGGCAATACCAGACCTGGCCAATGATTTCAGCAGCGCTCAGGTTTCGCGAGAATCCCTGTTTGCCTGTTGAACAGAACCGACAATTCACCGCGCACCCAGCCTGAGTCGAAATGCACAAAGTACCGCGATTGACCTCCGGTATGAACACGGTTTCAACCGCATTGCCTGCGCCAACATCAAGCAACCACTTGCGCGTGCCGTCTGAGGCCGTTTTATCGGATATGACAGGCAAAGAACTGACCGTTGCCAATTGGGTTAATCGCTCGCGCAGTGACTTCGCAATGTCGGTCATTTGAGAAAAGTCGCTGACGCCGCGTTGATGCACCCAGCGCAGCACCTGTCGCGCACGAAACGGCTTCTCACCAATGTCAGTGAAGAAAGCCTGCATCGATTGCAGGTCTAGTCCGAGCAAATTCGTTGCCCCCGCTGCGGGAGCTTCATCAGACTGCGCTTGGGTGGATTGCATCGTTACGGGCCAGATTCTCTTAAGCCAGGGAAACTCGCTGACTAAGGTATTAGCGCGAGTAAACCGACATGCCGGGGAAGAAAAATGCAATTTCCTGGGCGGCTGTTTCAGGAGCGTCAGAACCATGCACGGCATTGGCATCAATGCTGTCGGCAAAGTCGGCGCGAATGGTGCCGGCGGCGGCCTCTTTTGGGTTGGTTGCTCCCATCAGATCGCGATTCTTTTGGATTGCGTTTTCACCTTCAAGAACCTGCAACATCACCGGCCCTGAAATCATGAACTCAACCAGGTCACCAAAGAAGGGACGGTCCTTATGAACAGCGTAAAAGGCCTCGGCCTCGCCGCGGGAGAGATGCTGCATCCGTGAAGCAACGATTTTCAAACCGCCGTCTTCGAAACGTGAGTAAATCTTGCCGATAACGTTTTTGGCAACAGCGTCAGGCTTGATGATTGAGAAAGTGCGTTCTGTCATGGTTGGTTCGCTTATCTAGAGTTCTTTAGAGGTTAGGTTGCTTAGTTGGGTCGCATAAGTTGCTAGCGCTCAGCCCGGTTCATCCGTGAAAGATCGTGTATCCAGAGCTTGTTCGTTTCAGGAACCTGTTCGTTGCAAGCCTCGGTAGTAGAGCCAAGCGCGGTAATAGAGGCAAGCGCGGTAATAGAGGCAAGGTTCAATTAGTCATCACCGGCTAGCCAATATTCAGCTAGTCAAGATGCGGCTGCTCACGCCGGCGAAGCTCAATCCCTGGAAGCTTCATCCTTGGTTAACCTGACATTTTAGCATAGGTCAAACTGCTAAATCTTTGTTTTCGAGGGCATTTCCGGATGCTAGGAGCGCTCAAAGCGCGCCATTGATTCAACATGGGAGGTATGCGGAAACATGTTCACAACACCCGCATCAGTCAGCCGGTACCCTGCCCCGTTTACCAGCATGCCAGCGTCCCGGGCAAGCGTCGCAGGGTTACACGAAACATAGACGATTCGCTTGGGTCGGGCAGCCGCGTCGCTGTCAGCAATCGCCTGGCAGACCTGAGCAGCCCCTTCTCGCGGCGGATCAATCAACAGCTTGTCAAAACGGCCAAGCTCAGGCCAGTTTTGAGCATCGATTTTGAAGAGGTTTTGGGCCACGAAGCGGGTGCGGTCAGCCAGCCCGTTGTCACGAGCGCCTTGTTCGGCCCGATTTATCAAGCCCTCGTTTACTTCAATACCGGTCACGCTGGCGCCCCGAACGGCAATCGGCAGTGAAAAGTTGCCCAGGCCGCAAAACAAATCGGCTATGGATTCGCCCTCACGAGGCTCGAGTAGCCGGAGTGCCTGCGAGATCATTGATCGATTGACAGCCATATTGACCTGGGTGAAATCCGGGGGCAAATACGGCATCTTCAGACCAAACTCAGGCAGGTGATAAAAGAGGCTCGCATCAGACGGATTAAGCGGCGACATGGTGTCTGGCCCCTTGGGCTGCAGCCAAACCTGCACATCATGCTCACCAGCAAATCGGCGGATCTGTTCAATATCTGAAGCAGGCAGTGGGTCGAGGTGGCGAAATACCAGTGCCAGCCGAAGGCGGTCTGGCTGGTCCTCTCTTTCGCTCACCGCCATCTCCACTTGGGGAATCCGCATGCGCATGATGAGCCCACCAATGAGCGTACGAAGCGGCATCAACAAGGCACTGGCAAAGGGTGGCAGCACGTGACAAGTTTGCATGTCCGCCACATAACTAGAGCCCTTCTCGCGAAACCCCACAAGGACCTTTTCTTTCTTGATGACATACCGTGATGACAATCGGGCCCGGTACCTGTAGCCCCAATCGGGCCCGGATAGAGGACGCATCACCCGCTCAGGCGGACAATCACCCAAGTGGGCAAGTTGGTCTTCCAGCACGCGTTGCTTCACCGCAACCTGGGCTGCCGGCGCTAAATGCTGCATAGAGCAGCCGCCACAGACACCAAAATGCGGGCAAAGCGGACGTACACGTTGAGCACTCTCCCGCTCAATGCTCACTGTCTGGGCAACATCAAAACGCGGTTTGCGCCGGACAATTTCGGCCAGGACCGTTTCGCCCCCCAGCGCTCCGCGAACAAACACGACTTTTCCGTCGTGTTTGGCGACACCAGCCGCATTCAAATCTACCGAGTCTGGCGTCAGACGAATGAGTTCACTCATGCCGCCTTCCACGCCGAAAGAAACGCTTGCCAGTGGGGCTGAGCGCTCTGCTCCAACGTGCTACGCAGCAATTGGATTTCCTGCTCATAGCGAGCGGCATCCCACTGACCGCGAATAAGCTGATAGCGGCAAAACATTAAATAGGTGTTGGCAACATCAGTCTCACAGTAGTCGCGAATCTCATTGAGTTTGCCAGCCTGATAACCAGCCCATACCTGACCACCATCCATGCCAAGCTTGCCCGGAAACCCGCAGAGTTTGACCAACTCGTCCAACGGCGCATTGGCTCGCGGCGAATACATGGCGAGCAGATCCATCAGATCAAGGTGACGCGAGTGATAACGACTGATGTAGTTGTTCCATTTGAAATCGCGATCATTGTCGCCCATATCCCAGAAGCGAGCGGCATCAACACCGTGAATCAGACAGCGATAATTCATCACCGGCAGGTCGAATCCGCTGCCGTTCCATGACACGATCTGCGGCGTGTAGCGGTCAACTTGTTTGAAAAACAAACGCAGGAGCTTTTCTTCGGAGTCTTCAGGCTGACCCAGGCAGCGTACAAGCAGGCCATCTTCTGCTCTGAGCAAACAAGCGATTGCCACAACGCGGTGCTGATGCAGGGGCAAAAACTCATGGCCTGTTTTTTCTTTGCGCGCGTCCGTGAAAACTTTCACAACCGCATCATCATCGAGCTCGTCACTCGCATGCTGCCCATCTGCGTCAAGCAGCACCCGCAGGCCCGCAACGTCAGGAATAGTCTCTATGTCGAAACAAAGTACAGGGGTCACAGCAGCTTGTCGGTGGTTAGGCCCGGTGGCTCATCCGCTGTCAGTTTGCGCTGGGCGGCAAGTAGCTAATCGGGTCAACGGGCTTGCCCAGGCGTCGAATCTCAAAGTGCAGCCGTGGTAGATCGGTTCCCGAACTACCCAGCTCAGCGATGCGCTGACCCTGACGTACCGCCTGTCCTTCTTTGACCAACAATGCCCGATTATTGCCATAGACCGACAGCAGGTCATCATCATGCTCAACGATCAACAGCTTGCCATAGCCACGCGGACCCAAGCCGCTAAAAATCACGCGTCCGTCCGCCGCGGCCGACACCGGATCGCCAGCTTTTCCCGCGATCGCGATACCCATGCTTTTGGGGTCAGTAAAACTCTGCGTAACGTCACCTGCGGCGGGCCATATGAAGGGCCGATCAGCATTGGCGGCAGCTGGCGCAACCTCAGGCGCAACTGCGGGAGGCGCCCCCGTGCCGCTGGCGGCATCGGGTGAACTCTGTGGCAATGACTCAGTGGTTGGCGCGCGACTAGCGATCGGAGGCATCGCAGGACCGGCGCCCGAACTTGCTGGCTGGTCTGCCGTATCGGCAGCCCCGGCAGATGGGTCGGCAGTCACCATGGGAGGCTGCGATCCGGGCGCTGGCGTCATGGTGATGAGCGGTGCTGATCCCGCGCCTTCATCCGCGGCAATGGGACTGGTCTCAATTCGGCCACTTTGGATTGGCACCGATTCAACATCTGGCCCCTGACCCGCCGCAACATCGGCCGCCGAAGACGGGGCTGAATCAGCCGCTGCCAGAGGCGGCTGAGCCGCTACCACCGGCGCAGTGCCTGGCATTAAGGCTTCCTGCCTGCCTGGGGTCGCGCGAAGGTCTGGATTTTTGGAATCGAACACGGGCGCTTGACCACGGGCTTCAGTCAGCGAACGATTTTCAACGGGAGCCGGCAGCCCGCCAGAGCTCGCGCACCCTGCCAGCGTAACAATGACGAGTGAGCCCAGAACGATGGGGCCAGACAGACCGGTAGGACGAAGGGGGTTCATGGTCAATACTTTTTCAGGTGGTTTCGGGGCCGCGCTAGCGGGTACCTCCGACCATTGGCACAAACCGCACTGCGTCCAGCTCAGTTAGGTGCCAGTCGGTAAACGAGAAACGCTCAACCAGGCAAAGTCGCTGACGGCCGGCCCGGCTGACGGGCGCTACGAGGCGACCGCCAACACGAATAAGGTGCAACAAGACATCTGGGATTTCGCCATCAAGTGCCGCCGCCAGCACAATCGCGTGAAACGGTGGCGAATTCTTAAGACCAAGATGTCCATCACTGTGAATCAGTCGAACATTTTTGATGCCCGCCTGCTTCAGGTTTCGGCTTGCCTTGTCATGCAGAGCTTTTAACCGTTCTACCGAGACGACCTGCCCAAACACATGGGACAAAACAGCGGCCTGGTAGCCACAGCCACTGCCAATTTCAAGCACCCGTGCGCCGCGACGGTCTGCTGGCAGAACGGGCCTAACTGCCAGCTCCACCATGCGAGCGACAATGCTCGGCTTTGAGATCGTTTGCTCCAGGCCAATCGGGAGAGCAACATCTTCGTAGGCGCGGCTCGCGAGCGCCGCATCGACAAACAAGTGGCGCGGGACGTGAGCCATTGCATCGAGTACCACTGGGTCCTTAACGCCGCGGGTCTCAAGCGCCTCGGCCATCGTCCATCGGGTGGCATCCGAATCAAGACCGAGCCCGGCCGGTGAAGACCGGCCTGGCCTGCCGCTGGCAGGTGCGAGGACGGCGCTCACAGGATTTCCTGCGCCCATGACTCAACCTCAGCCATCTGCTGCTCGCTAGTCAAATCCATACGTAGCGGTGTAACAGACACAAAACCCGAATCCGTTGCATGAAAATCAGTGCCCGGGCCTGCCTCACGTGCACTGCCTGGCGGCCCAATCCAGTAAATCTTCTCGCCGCGCGGATTTTCACTCTGAATGACCGGCTCGGCATGGTGGCGCTTACCCAGCCGGGTCACTTGCAGCCCCTGCATCTCCTGTCGGGCAAGCGCTGGAAAATTAACATTGAGCAGCGTCGAAGCCGGCAGCGGGTTTGCGAAAAAGTGGGCAACGATATCCCGCGCAATCGGCGCAATGCTGTCAAGGTGCGGATAGCCTCGCTTGACCAGCGAGAACGCAATGGCCGGCACGCCCAGCAAATGCCCTTCGGTTGCAGCGGCGACGGTCCCTGAATAGATAGTGTCGTCCCCCATATTGGCACCGTCATTGATGCCGGAAACAACCATATCGGGCCGGGTATCAAGCAGCCCAGTCATCGCAATGTGCACGCAATCGGTGGGAGTGCCATTGACATAGTAGTACCCACTGTCGGCCTTGCGCACGGACAGGGGACGATCAAGCGTGAGCGAATTGGACGAACCACTGCGATCCCGCTCGGGCGCAACCACTGTCACGGTCGCCAGATCCCCGAGGACTCGTTCAAGCGCAGCCAGCCCCGGCGAAAAGTAACCGTCGTCATTACTCAGAAGTATGTGCATCGATACAGTTTATCGGAGCCCCTGCCCCGGCGGCACACGCTGTCGGTTCTATCGGACAGTCGAGTCTGTTACACAGAGTTGAATCGGGCGAAAAATCAGGCGCTTAGATGGACCCCAGCCTAGCCCTGGCTCATCCTTCAGCCGGCCAATCGCGGATATAGGCCTTGAGCATCTTGTTTTCAAAATCCTGTTCGCTAAGCACCGCCCGAGCGACATCATGGAATGAAATGACCCCCATCAGAGTATTGTCATCCATGACCGGCAGGTAACGCTGTCGGTTCTCGATCATGGCCGCGCGCAGCTCGTCTACGTCCATTTCCGGGTTAACGACAAAAGGGTCCGTATGCATGACTTCTTTGACCTTGAATTCGCTCACGGGCGGGGTTGGCCCGGACCGATCCTCAGTCTGTCGCTTGGCCAGAATTCGAATCACCTCTCGAAACGTGAGCATGCCTGCCAGTCGGCCATGGTCCATCACCACCAACGATCCGATGTCCTGCTCAGCCATCACCACGACACCATCGGATAAGGGGTCCTCCGGATTGACCGTGAATAGTGTGTTCCCTTTAACGGTCAGGACTTCTTTGACTTTCATCACTCACTCCTCGAGAACCAGCGCGTCCTGATACTACCGACCCGCCGGGTTCACGACAAGCAATGCGCCTTTTGGTGTTGACCAGGCGCCTCATCCGGCCAGGCAGGAGCCAACTATGCTGGCTAGTTGGTCTTCGGTGTACGGCTTGGTCATAAACACCGTAACCCCAGCAGCCATTGCCATCGCGCGATGCTTTTCGGAGTGTCGCGACGTAATCATCACGATTGGTAGTTTTTCTGTGCGGGCATCATGCCTAAGTGCCTGAGTCAGTTGCAGACCATTGACGCGCGGCATCTCCAGATCAATCACAACAATGTCTGGAATGTGTCGACTGATCATCTGCAGGGCCTCATGACCGTCAATCGCGGCCTCACACACGAGACCCAGATCGTGCATGAAATGCGTCATCGCGCGCCGAACACTGACTGAGTCATCCACCACCAGACAGGTCGGCATGGGCTGACCGACCCGACCAAGGCGTCGCGGATCCGGGCGTGCACCGGCGGTTGCCGCGAGCATTTCTGGCAGGTCGACCACCGGTGCCACGGCGCCATCTCCTAGCAGCGTCACCCCGTCGATCCCGGCAATGCGCGGCAGATAATCGGGCAAAGCCCTGACCACGACCTCGCGGGCTTGACCAGGCTCAGGTACCAGTACGGCGCCCGGATCGCCCGCTGGCTGCTTCACAACAAGGACCATCGATTGCGGGGTATCCTCGCCCGGCGAGTCGCCGAGCATTCCTGCAGGTAGGCCCAGCACTTCATCGAGGCGACGCAGCGGTAGTCGCGCGCCCTGCCAGTCGATGCTCAAACCCTGATCGTTCTGCTCAATGCCAGCCGTGGTGGCATCAGAAAGAATCTGTTCTATTCCTCTGACTGACACAGCGAGGACGTGCGTATCCGCCCGGAAAACGAATGCTGACAGAGACGACAGTTGCAGAGGCAGACTCAACTCGAACCGCGTGCCTACCGCAGGCTCTGACTTCACCATCACCACGCCGTGAAGAGACCGCACCGCCTGATTGACCACATCCAAGCCAATGCCCCGGCCACTAAGCTGGCTTGGATTAGCTCGGGTGGTGAAGCCAGGCGCGAGGATCAACTGCGCGGCCGCCCTGGTGTCGAACGGTGATGAATCCGGAATCAAGCCAAGGCCTCTGGCCCGCGCCTCAATGGCAACCAGGTCAAGACCGGCGCCATCATCTTCGACAATGATGCTCACGCCAGAAGCCTGTCTTTCAAACGAAACCGTGAGGTTGCCCGTCGCATCCTTACCGCTGACGTGCCTAGTGGCAGCCGACTCAAGCCCATGGTCGATGGCGTTGCGAACCAGGTGTGCGAGCGGGTCAACCAGCTTTTGCAGCGTCTCGCCATCGACAGCGCAGTCGCCACCTTGAACGACAAAATTGACTTCTTTGTCTGCTACCCGCGCCGCCTGCCGCGCCGCCCGCCGTAAACGCGGGGCAATGGTAGTTGCTTCAACCATCCGCGCCTTCAGCGCGCCATCACGCACCACAGCTTGAACGCGGTCGAGTTTGTCGACAAGCGCCTGGACGCGCTCAAGTTGCCGTTCAATTTGCTGCTCGATCACTTTGTTGTCGGCGGCAACCTCTGTGATGCGCCGCGAGACAGTATGCATTTCCGTGAAGCGCTCCATTTCAAGCGCATCCAGTTCATCGTTATCAACACCAGCCGTCAGACCAGCCGCGGCGGGCCCTGCATCAATAAGGCGATCAAGTTCGACCGACAAACTATCTAGTCGATCACTATCGACGCGCATAGCGCGATGAGCGGCCTCGACTGCTTTCACAACTTCCTGCAGTTCCGAAACAGCCACGACCGCTTCATCGGATGACTCAAGCAAGCGATCTATCACGCCGGCTCTGACTCTCAGCATGCCGCCCGAGGTGGCATCGTCTGAGTCATCAGGCGAATCTGTTGAATCGTTGGATGCCGCTGAGCCATCAGGCTCGTTTGCAATGCGCGACGGAGTAGGTTCATCCGGCTGAATCGGCTGCCCGGCAATTTCATCAGTCACCGATGTATGCCAGTTAGTCCAATCGGCATCCTCTTCCGTCTCGCCGAGCACGGGTACTCGTAACCGCAGGCCCGAATGCTCGTCCGATGACATTAAAGATTCACGAGACTTCCCTACCCCTTGATCAGCGTCGAGTAACGGCGCACCAAGGTCAAGATCGGGCAGATCGAAATCGGCCAGACTGATTGCGGGCATCGGCATCTGTCCATCATCAGCCGTGTCATCGCGAAACTGGGCGGCATCGTCGCTTGGCTCGAAGGGGCTGTGCTCGGGTGGTGACGATGCCCTAGTATCAAGCGACCGGCCAGGTGAAGTTACCGCTGGCTTATCAGCGCTGCCCTCTTGCTCATCCACAAGGCGGTTGACGCAACTCAGGACCTCGCGATACACCGATAAGGCGTTACCCGGCACAGCTCCCAGGCCACCAACGCTTTCCGCCATTTCTGCAAGGCAGTCGGCAGCATCACAAAGGGTTTCCGTCACCGTGGCATCCAGTTGATCTACCTCCTGCTCGCACAACTGCAGCAGGTCTTCAACCGCATGGGTCAGGTTTGCAACGCCGACAACCCCAACCGTGTTGGCAACGCCCTTGATCGTATGCGCGATTCGCAGCGCGCTGGCCAGTCGATCCAGCTTGCCCGCTGCAAGCCCCGCAACGGCAGTGGTGAATTCATTGGTGAGTAGCGGAAACTCTTGCAGCAGGTTATCCACCACTTCCTGATCGGTGTTGTCCGGAATTGCCAGTGATAAATCATCAAGATCGATATCTGTGGCAAAGACAGCGGTGTCTGGTTCATCACGTCGGCTATTCACCAGTTGTAAATCGATCAGTGCAGCTCTTGCGAGCGAGGCTAATTGAGGCGCGGCCCAACTCGACTCGGTATGCAATGCCAAAGCAGCGTCGAGATCATGGGTCTGTCTGTCTCGAAACCACAGCGCCCAATGCCCAGGCCATTGCGCGAGAGCTTGTTGCTGACTCTCGTCCAAGGCCGCTTGATGAGTGTCGTCTTGTGCCTGGTCGGCGTGTGCCTGGATTTGTCCGATGAAATGATCAAAAAGATCAGCTAGCGGCTCCAGGCCCATGTATCGCACGGCATTAGCCAAATAACCAACGCGCTCTGCAAATTGCACTAGCGGCAAACCTGTTGCCTGATCTGCACCCCAGGTTGTCACTGTCTGATCTAGCTCAGCGCAGGCATCCGCGAGCATATCGAGCTCATCACCGCCAATTTCACCCGGTGATACCTGCCGACCAAAGCTCTGTTGCTGCGCATGCGCAAGCCTGCCGGCATCTTCACGCACCTGCGCTGCGATCACTTCATGAGGACGGGGCGTATCAAGCGCCGGTAGCGACTGGAGCAGCAGATCAGCCGCGTCGCCTTGCAGCTGACCCGCACAGAACGCGACCGCCAATTCAATCCAGCTATCAGTTGGTGCGTCATGCTGCGGCGCTTGAGCCACCTGACCCAGCAGGCGGCCCAACCCGTGCAACTGCAACTCATTGGCAACCGTCGCGCACGCATACAGCCGATCACTAATAGCCTGAAGCCTGGCCGCCTGTCCCGCAGGCGATGCAGCATCAATCACGAGCGGGTCAAGCATTTGAACCGCGACTGAGTTGAGTCGCTCCAGTTGCTCGGCCGCCAGCATCATTGGCTGTGCCCGGTTTTAAACGCGCCAACCTCACGAATCAGGGTTCGGGCATGCTCGGTGAGCTGACCCATCTCTTCAGCCTGTTTGGTTAACTCTGCCACCGCGCGGTCGCTGGCCGACGCAATCGAGCCCGAGCGAGCCTGCAAATCAAGACTGAGCTGTGCCTGCTCATCGACTGTCGCTTTCAATGATTCGATGCGGTCAACCACACTGGAAATTTCGCGCCGAGTCTCAGCCGTCGCATTATCGGCAGTCGACACTTGCTCGCTGATCTCGACGATTTGTCCAATAGCGCCGCCCACCGCGCCAACGGTGTCGGCCGTTTCGGTTTGAATCGCCGACACCATTCGACCAATTTGCGCAGTCGCCTGCCCGGCACTTTTTGACAGCCGCTTGATTTCGTCAGCCAGGCCACCAAACTGCCGCCCCGCCTCGCCAGCAGCAGCCGCTTGAAGTGAGGTGTTCAACGCGAGAATTCCGGTGCGCTCAGAGATCGATTCAATGATGCCCACCACCTGACTGATTTCCTGGGTGTGTTCGCCAAGACGTTTCAATTGCTTTTCTGCCTGGCGTACGAGATCCCGCGCCTTCATTACGCCGTTAGCCGTTGCTCGGACTGAATTCGATGCGAGCAGGCTCTTAGCATCAGCAGCCTGCGCTTCCGACTGTGCGCTGGTGGCCATCTGCGCCGCCGAGCTAATTGCTGTGGCTGCGGAACCGATCTCGGTGGCGGCTCGCTCTACATCCTCGCGCTCGCGGCTCACGTGCTCCATCGCCAACTCACCTTTTGCCCGCACAGACAGCGTCGTTCGTTCGAGCTCATGAGACACCGTGTTGACTTTGGCCAGCGTGCGGCCGGTCTCTTCGGTCAGCATATTGAGCGCATCAGAAATAGCGCCCGTGACATCCTCGGTGACTGGCACTCTGACAGACAGGTCGCGCGTACTGGCCATCGTGCCGACTGACTCCATGATGCGCACAACCGATTCATTGAGCTCGGCGTTTTCCTCACCGGCACTGCTCAGCGCCGTGGCGCGTTCATCCAGCACCATGTCGAGCGCTTCGCCATAGCCTGAGAAATCCTCAGGGCCACTCAGCCCGGTTCGCGAAGAGAAGTCACCAAGCTGGACAGCGTTGACCGTGCGCGTAATCGGCGCGGGTAAGCGCAGGGAACGACGGCTCGCCCGGCTTGCCAACAAAGCCAGGAGCAATCCGATCAGTGCGCAACCTGCCGCGGCGGGCCAAATCACTGGCTCGATCATTGGCCAAATTGGCTGGCGGTCCTTGACGACGGCAAGCGTCATCTGGTTGGCATCAATCTCCAGCCGGCGCAGCGCAGCCAACGCGGGCTTGCTCGCATCTTCAACCGTGACCGACATAATCCGGGCCGGCGTTCTTAAAGACTCACGCAGCAGAGCCTCGTCAAGCCCGGCGTGATCATTGCCAACCAAAAGGCGAATCTCGGGGGCTTCATTCGCGAACGGCGCCGGATCAACCGGTGTGTCGCGCAGATGAGTCAATAGTGATGGCAGCAACGTACTTGCCAGTAATGCATATTGCCCCTGTGAATCATCCAGTGCAATGGCGTACCAGGCCTGCATCAAACCCGATTGATCGGTGTAGGCCTGTAGCGTGAGTTCATCAGGCTGAGCACCCAATGAAGATAATGCCTGCTGCATACTTGCCGACACACTGTCGCCAGTGCTTGGCGATGTGACCGCTGCTTTATCAGTCAGTAGTGTCTCGCTCCAAAGCACCTGACCCGAATCAATTTCGGCAATTAGCCACTGGGCAAGACCAGCGCTGCGAGCCAAATCACCCAGTGCCGGCTGTGGCTCAATGACCTTAAAGCCACCGGGCGTGGCTGGCGATAAGGCAGTGTTCCCAACCGCCTGGGCATCAAACTGACTCGCGATTGTGCGCAACGCCTGCCGCTGTGTAGAGAAATACTCAATTAAGCGACTCGCCTGTAAATCGCGATAGACCCCTAGCCGCTGCGCGTCTGACAGCCGGGCCTGCCGCTCATAGACACTGTGCGCAAACCAGGCGCACAGTGCGGCCGTTGCAATAGTGGCCAATAAAACGAGTAACGGTAGTAAAACCGATCCACGGGTTGGTGCTGGGTCAGGCAGGGCGGGGGCGGCCCGGTCCCCCGCTCGAGCGCTGGATGCAGCGCTGGCCGACCGTGCTGCGTCTGTGCCGTTCTTGATAATCGATTTCACCATAGCGTCCGGCTTGTTCATTTCAAGGAATCACTCGCTTGCTTGCCGACATCATCGCCAGACTGGTAAGGCGCCACTGTTGTGTCGTGCGAATCTGCCAGGCAGCAGTCAATCAATCTCGGCAGATCAAATGTCCATGCCTGCTGCGACTCATCGGCGGGCACCCGATCTTCGTCGAGAACCGGATGAGCCTCGATAAGTGCGTCATCCAACAGCGGCAGTGGCTTATCCACCCCTTCTATCGCGTTATGTAGCAGCACGGCGCGCGGTGGTCGGTCACAGATCAGCCCAACTGCCTGCTGCGCAGACCGCAGCACGATCAGTTGGCAGCGCTGCACAATCGGCAGCAAATCAGTGGACTCGGCCTGAGTATCGAACACGGGCACCGCCTGGCCGCGCAAATGCATCATGCCAAGCAAACGCCGGGGCGCGCGCGGTACCGGATAGACAATAGCCTGCGAAAAGTACTCGCACGGCACCGCAGGGGGAAGTACCAGGCGCAAACCGGCGATTCCGATATCAAAACGACTGACACTCGCATTGGGCTTCATATCGGCACGGTCATGTTCGTGATCGCCCTCCCGAGCAGTTCTGGCCTCCATCTTGCCTCCATCAATGCCCCGTACCGGTATCTAGCCAGGGTGTGGCGAATCCTCCGGCCGCACGACTCGTCGAAGCCGGTTTCATTGCACGCCGAGAGTCCCTTAAGCGCCGCAAAGGCTTGCGCAATGCTTTGACCAGCCGTGCTGGATCGAGTGGACGCCCCATGACGACGGTACAACCGGCGAGCTTGGCCCGTGCATAAGTCATTGGGTTCATCTGATCAAGCACCATCATGCTTACGACGCCAGCGCCACGATGCTGCCTGTCGGCATCCCGCTGAGTCTTAAGCGCAAGTGCCAGGTCAAAGCCCAATTCATCGGCGGTTAGCACGACCAGATCAGCCTGCCATCGCGCGATAGCGCTCACCAGACCAGCCGGATCGCAGCGCTGACTAGACAGAGGTGTCTGCGCAAACACGTCGAGGGTTTCATAGGCCCGGCGATCGTTCGCATCGATGACAATCACGTCGTATCGCCGGTCGTGCCCGCTCGATGTATGTGTTTCAGCTTCGGTTACCGTCACATCCGCAATCTGTTCATGGTCAGCATCCAGCGCCGACTCCTCTGCAGACGCCTCGGCTGCGGGCGGAACCGGATCAAGCAGACTGACCTGCTTGCGGCCTGCCGACCCAAACAGCATCTCGCCCGGCGGGCTGGCTTCATGCGCCAACTCCACGACCCGCTTGAGACAGGGCATCAGTTGCAAACTCAGCCGTTGCGCTTCTATGGTGAACCGAGCATGCCCGCGCGCACTTTCCGGTAACACGTGAACGGTTGCCATAATCCCAGGCTGCGAGCGGGCCGCTGCAATTGCCCGGACGCCTTCGGTCTCAAAGGGATTGGCCAGCAGAATCACCGGGGGCATCGCGGCAGTGGGCGACGCTAGCTCGAAACGACGGGTCGCATCCGGGTCATGTCGCATCAGGACTTTTACCAGACGCTGATCCCGAGCAGTCAGCCCTGCGGTCACCACCTGAAAAGCAGTCGTAGTCGGCAGCGAAGCCCCCGCCCCTGATCGCTCGCCAGCCCCGTGCCGTGAGTCGTCGGGAGCGGATATGCGTGGTGTTTCACTCATAGATTTGGACTCGTGATGAAGCGACCGAATTGAATAAGTCAGATTCTACCGATCCCCCGAACCACGACAATTGACGCCGGGCGTGAATAAGCTTAAAGGCCGTGCCACCGGGGCCCGCGAAACCACTGCAGCCGTGCTAGCATTTTTCGATGACAAAGCCTGATTATCACCGCTTCGACACCCTCGCCCTGCATGCTGGCGCCATCCCCGATCCGGTGACCGGCGCGCGGGCGACGCCGATTCATTTATCGACGTCTTTTGTCTTTAAAGACTCCGATCATGCAGCCGCTCTTTTCAACATGGAGTCCGGCGGGCATGTGTATTCCAGAATCAGTAATCCAACCGTCACCGTGTTGGAAGAGCGAATTGCGGCTCTTGATGCTGGTGTCGGTGCAATTGCCACCGCAAGCGGACAAGCCGCTCTGCATCTCACGGTCGCAACGCTTGCCCAGCAGGGCTCGCATATTGTCGCGTCTCGGTCGCTGTATGGCGGCTCGCATAATCTGCTGCACTTTACGATGCGCCGCTTTGGCATTGAAACGACCTTCGTTGATCCACGCGACCCCCAACAATGGCGCGATGCTATTCAGCCCAATACCCGCTTTCTGTTTGGCGAGACACTGGGCAATCCAGGCCTTGACGTTCTGGACATTCCAAACGTGTCTGCGATCGCCCATGAAGCGGGCCTGCCATTGGTCATTGACGCCACCTTCACAACACCCTGGCTGATGCGCCCGTTTGAATGGGGCGCCGACATCGTCATTCATTCAGCGACCAAATTCTTATGCGGCCACGGCACCGTCGTTGGCGGTCTCGTTGTGGACAGCGGCCAGTTCGACTGGCAGGCACATGGACGCCACCCGGAGCTCACTGAGCCCTACGACGGCTTTCACGGCATGGTGTTTGCGGAGGAGTCTCCAATTGCGCCGTTTTTGCTGCGCGCCCGACGCGAGGGGCTGCGTGACTTTGGCGCCTGCATGAGCCCGATGAATGCGTTCCAGATCTTGCAGGGCATCGAAACCTTATCGCTGCGCATGCCGCGCCACGTCTCAAATGCGCAAGCTGTTGCGCAGTTTTTGGCCGAGCAGGACCAAGTCCGTTCGGTGGGGTATCCGGATTTACCGTCACACCCTGATCACGAGCTTGCCAAACGCCTTCTGCCACGCGGCAGCGGAGCTGTCTTTAGTTTTGAGTTGGATGCCGAACGCGAGACCGGACGAAAATTTGTTGAAGCGCTCAAAATTTTCTCTCACCTGGCCAATGTCGGAGACGCGAAATCGCTTGTGATTCATCCGGCCACGACCACTCACTTCCGCATGGACGATGACGCGCTGAAGCAGGCAGGCATTGGCCAGGGAACATTGCGCTTGTCGATTGGTCTTGAAGACCCAGCCGACCTGATAGACGACCTAAAAGGTGCTTTTCGAAAAGCCTTTCGTGCCCCCCGCCCTGCTAAAAAGAGTCAGTCTGCATGAGGATCAAGCCGGCTGGCGCGCCAAGCACCTACCTCTACACGGGCAACCAAGCACTCGACACTCAATTGCCCGCCATTGTCTTCATCCACGGCGCGCAGAACGATCACAGCGTCTGGGCGCAGCAAAGCCGCTATTTCGCGCACCATGGCTTCAGAGTCCTTGCCCTCGACCTGCCTGGGCACGGCGCGAGTGAAGGCGATGCGCTAACGACCATCGACGACCTAGCGGACTGGGTCGCCGCACTGCTCGACGAACTCAAGATAGAACAAGCCACGCTCGTCGGTCACAGCATGGGCTCATTGATCGCGTTGGCATGTTCGCACCGGCATCCATCGAAAGTCTCAGGGCTTGCCCTGGTGGGCTCAGCATTTCCAATGCAGGTTTCAGAGCAATTGCTTACGGCTGCCGCCAACGATGAGTCAGCGGCCATTGACATGATCTGCAACTGGTCACACAGCGGATTGACCTTCGTGCCGGGCAGTCCCGGCTTCTCGCCCTTCATGATGTCTAAGCGTCTCATGCAGCGGCAACGCCCAGGTGTCCTGCTCACCGACTTTAACGCCTGCAACGATTGGCAGGGTGGGCTCGAGGCGGCAGCGGCCTGTCGGTGCCCGGTGGCCATAGTGTCCGGCGCCAATGACATGATGACCCCGCCCCGCGCGATCGAGAAAATTCGCCTGGCGCTTGCCGAAAGCGCTGCCGAGCGAGAATTGCCGGCACCCCAAATGACAGTACTGCCAGATTGCGGACACAGCATCATGATGGAACGCCCAACTGAGTTGCTTGAGTGCCTGAACCGTTTTGTCGCGCGCCTTAATCGATCCAACTCATCGTGAGTGCGGCTTTGAGTGAATCGTCCGCGGCACTGAAGTGGGCCATCATCATCTCGATGGCCCTGCTTGCGGGTTTATGCATTGCCTGGGAGATCTGGCTCGCACCGGTGCGTGAAGGTGCCTGGATGCTTAGCCTTAAAGCCTTGCCCATCTTGCTCGCACTGCCTGGCATGGTGGCCGAGCGCATACGAACCTTTCAGTGGTGGTCCATGCTCACCATGATTTATCTTGCTGAAGGTGTCGTGCGTGCGATGAGCGAATCTGGTCTGGTTGTGTTGCTCGGCTGGACAGAAGCCGCGCTCGCAACGGTGATCTTTCTCATGGTGCTGGTCTACTGTAAGCGAGTGAGAGCACCCGCGCAGCCAGCGTCGTAAGGCATTGACGAAACAAGACTGTAATAATCTACGGTAACAGCGACTCGAACCGGGATTTACGGCCAACCAGAAGTTCACTCAGACTGGCGTCGGGTTCGATCGTCACCTCAACATCAGTTGATCTCAACAGCGTGTCGGCCGGATCACCTGCTGCCACCTGAGCGAGCCTGGCCGCCCCCAGAACAGCTGAATCATGCGCATGCCGGGCCACCGCAATCGGCTGATTGAGCATAGTGGCGAGCAAACGGACCCAGAACTGACTTCGACTCCCACCACCGACAGCCATAAAGCGGGTTGAGTGAATGCCCGCGCTTGCTTGAGCCGCGACGCATTGAGCAAATTGAAATGCGACGCCTTCAAGCGTGGCATAGGCCAACTCGGTTGGGCCCACGCCAGGATGCAGCCCATCTATCCGGGCACTGGCGTCTGGGCGATTCAAAGGTGTGCGAATACCGGTAAGGCATGGCAGGAACACCGGTGCCTGAGAGACAGTTCCGTTGTCAACAACATTCGATGCCATCTTAGCCAGCCGAGCGGCGTCTTGCCCAGTTAGCGCGGATACCCAATCCAGTGCCTGGGTCGCCGCCATAACCACACCCATCGATAAAAATGCGCCAGGCACTGCATGAGCGCTCGTCAGAATGGCCTGATCGGGCGCAGCGCGGAAATCCGCACTCACGGCACAGGCTACTCCGGAGGTGCCAATCGTCAAGACGCAATCGCCCTCGCGCACAGCGCCGGCGCCCAAAGTGGTGGCCATGTTATCGCCGGCACCCACGGCTACGGGGACGTTTTTCTTGAGGTGCCAGCGCGCTGCCAACGTTGGCAATACAGTGCCACCAGACTGCCAAGGCGCCAGGATCGGCGGCAGATGCTGCGGATCCCAGCCGACTAGCTCGCAGATGTCTTGATCCCACGCACCGGACACGCAATTGAACAATTGGGTTCCACCCGCATCGGTCGGGTCGCTCGCTGACTCGCCGGTGAGCGCAAGGCGCACGTAATCTTTCGGAAGCAGTAGCCCTTTCGCTTTGGCCAAAACCTGGGGTTCATGCTGCCGCAGCCATAGCAACTTGGCTGCGGTCAAACCTGGGTCGGGCGCACCGTTGGTCGTCTGGCCAATCAGAGGACGCAGCCGGAGCAACTCGGCGCATTGCTCTATTGCCCGTTGATCATTCCAGAGCATTGCGTCGCGAACCGGTTTGTCATGCTCATCAAGCAACAAGGCCGCGAGCATCTGACCTGACAGTCCAATGCCTCGCACTGCTTGCATCAGCCCTCGATGCCGGGCCGCTAACTCGTCCAGACAATCGAATACGGCATCGACCCAAAGCTGCGGGTTTTGCTCACTCCAGCCGGGCAGAGGTATCGATACCTTGATCGAGCGGCTTGCATGCGCAATGACCGAATCATGCTCATCAACAAGGGCCGCCTTAATGCCCGACGTACCGATATCAATGCCGCAAGTCACTGACATTGGCCAGTCACCTATTCCGCCAGAACGGCCTTTGCCGTACGCTCATCAGAGACAAAGCTGTTGACCAGCCCTCGACCAAGCACCGCTTTAATAACCGGTACTTTGTGCGATCCGCCCGCTGCAAGTATTACATTGGGGATCGCCTTGAGATCGTCCAAGCCAATGCCTATCACTCGTTCATTAACCGGGTGCTTCACAGGCCTGCCATTTGCATCGATAAACATGCCGAGCACATCACCCACCGCACCGGCTGCCAGCAACTCCTCGATAACAGCATCAGATAGCAATCCATCGCGAATCAGCAGAGAGCGACGAGACATATCCCCCGCGGCCATCGCCATGGCATCGACAGACCGCAGTTTTTCGAGTACCTCGCTAAACACATCCAATCGCATGATGGTGTTTCGGGTTTGCCGTGACCCGGCGTAAAGAGGCGCTGTAAAGAAACTGTGCGACGCGCCGACGACGCTGGCTAGACGTGTGGTGATCTCAAAACTATTAAGGGCTGAGCCTCGAGTCAAACCGCCCATGACCGAGATAATCTCAAGATCAGGACGCCGCATTGCTTCGACTGTCCCGAGTGCCAGATTCAGTGTATTGCCCCATGACATGCCAAACAATCGAACCTGCGCGTCAGCCAGTACGCGACTCAGCACACTGCCCAGGGCGGCACCGACCGCGGCCTGGGTGTCTGCATCACTTGCGGGCGATGGCGCAATAAAGCAATGCTCGAGTCCAAATCGCTCGCTCAGCGCTTTTTCAAGTTCAAGACAGACCGCGAAAGGCGTATTGAAAGTGATGCGAACCAGGCCAAGGCGACGGGCTTCGGCCAGTGCTTTGTTCACGCGTAAGCGCGACGCACCCAATCGTTTTGCGGCTTCAGCCTGCGTGAGCCCTTCCTGATAGCACGCCCACGCCGCCCTCGCAATGAAGCGCTCCTCTTCGCTCGCGGTCACTTAACGGCGCCCATTGTCAGCCCCCTCACCAGTTGCTTTGACGCAAGCAGCGCAAAGATGATGACAGGAATCACAATTAGCGTGGAGGTTGCCATGATCTTCCCGTATGGCAGGTCGTAGCCTTCCATAAAACTGACCGCCATTGCTGGCGCGGTGCGCGCATCTGATCGCGTCAGAATCAACGAGAACATCAATTCGTTCCAGGAAAATATGAACGAGAAGATCGCACTAACCGCCACACCAGGCTTTGCCAGTGGCAAACAGATTGACCAGAAGATTCGCCAATGTGACGCCCCTTCGAGCATTGCTGCTTCATCTAGATCGAACGGAATCGATCGAAACTGATCGGTGCAAAGCCAGATCACGATAGGTAGGTTGAACGTCAGGTAAATCAGGATCAACACCAATTGGGTATCGAGCAAACCCAAACTGCGCACGATCAAAAAGAACGGCAAGGCCAACACGATTGGCGAGACCATGCGATTGGTAATGAACCAAAACCACAAATCGCGCTTACCGCGAAACTCAAAGCGCGCAATGGCATAGGCGGCAGGACAACCCAGGGCGATCGCAATAACGGTTGTACAAACCGCTACGATGAGTGAATTTACAAGCGCTGCGCCAACGCCATCTTCAAACAACACCTCGCGATAGTTAGCAAAAGTTGGCTGGAAAATCCAGACTGGCGGCGACTCGAGCGCCAGCAGTTGCGTCTTAAGGCTAGTCGTCACCATCCAATAGAACGGGAACACGCAAAACAGAATCACTGCAATCAGCAGCAGAATCTGAGCGCCGGTGCGTCGGGAGTTCACGATCTGAGCGCCGGCCACTACCTGACCTCTTTATAAAAAACACGGATGTACAACTGGCTGAGAATGATCGTCACAATCAGCAGAACCACCGCCTGAGCTGAGGCCAGGCCCTGATCAAACGCTCTAAACCCAACCCGTTGGATCATCAGCGAGATGAATTCGGTCGATGATCCCGGGCCGCCCCGCGTCATAGTAAAGACCATATCGAACAGCTTGAGAGTGTCGGCCGTTCGCAGGATAAGCACAGCCACCAGACCGGGCAGCAGGTAGGGCAACTGCACATAGCGCAGCACAGTCGTCCATTTTTTTGTTTCGAGCTTCGCGGCTTCTTCAATTTCACTGGGAACAGTCGTCAGCCCGGCCAACAACACGAGTGCGACGAACGGAGTCCATTGCCAGACATCCCAAAAGATCACAGCAATGAACGCATTGGTCGGGTCGCCAATCCAGTTGATCGGGTCGAAGCCAAACCAACCGGCAAACTGATTCACGACCCCGTATTTGATGTTGAACATCACCTGACCAAGCAGGCCAACGACGGCATAGGTGGTTGCCATCGGCAGCACCAGGCTCAGGCGAGTCATCGTGCGCAAAAAGCTCATGCCAGGTTGGTGCAATAGCAGTGCGATACCAAGCCCAAGCGCAATTTGCAACGGTAGTGAGGTGCCGAGCAAAAAGAAGGTTCGGCCCATTGCCTGCCAAAACACACTGTCGGTCAAAACGGTGGCGTAGTTGTCGAGCCCAATGAACTCGACATTACGTAGTTTGGTCAGGTTAAAGTAATGAAGCGATGTCCAGACCGCATATAACAACGGTGCAATCCCGACCGCCGCGAGCGCAATGATCGCGGGCGAAAGAAAGCCAAACAGGGTCGAACGTTTTACCCTGACGGTCATGCACTGGTCTCCAAAAGTCAAAAGCCCGGACCAGCATAGTTGTCTACTGGCCCGGGGCTGCGGTCGTCATGTTAAATCATCAACGTAACGACCAGGTACTTACTGAGCCAGAGGCTTCTTGCCGCTGTAATAGCCTGCTTTGTCAAGCACACCCTCCATCCGAGTGCCGATCTCTTTGGCGCCCTCTTCGGTGCTGACTTCGCCGAGCATGATCTTGGTTCCCCATTCCTGAACGATCTCCGTGATCTCAGGCCACTCAGCAAAACGCGGACGGAACTCGGGTACACCTTCCTGCCAGCTCTCTACGAGCGCAGGCACAAAGCTGAACTCTTTCTCGATACCATCAATCTTGTAAACAGACTGCCTTGCAGGCACGCCGCCTTTGCGCAGGTAAGTTTCTGCATTGGCCTTGGAGGTCACCCACTGAATGAACAACCACGAGGCAGCCTGCTCCTTCTCGTCCGCCTGACTGGCTACCGCAAGGCTAAACCCACCAAGCGCTGGCTTACGCCCAGCTGGCCCACTTGGCTCAGGTGCAATCGCCAAACAATCACCGATTTTGGATTTAGTTGGATCCTTTAGGGACGAATAAAACGCCGACCATTCAGTAATAAAGGCCACATCTCCCTGTGCTAGCGCATTGACCGTCTCGGCATGGTCATAAGACACGATACCTTCTGGCATGTACTTCATGAGATCCTGGCGGAACTTTAAACCGGCCTGGCTTTCAGCTGAGTTGAGATTGCTTTTGAAGTCTTTGTCCAGAAAGGAGCCACCAAACGGCCACAGCATGCGCGCGAAGCTGTCGGCCGACTGGGTTTCATTGCGCTTTGACTGCAAGGCATAGGCGTACTTGCCGTCTTTGGTCAGCGCCGGGCCATACTTGTTCATGACCTCGTCCCAGGTTGCTGGCGGGCTGTCAAAGCCTGCGTCCTTCAGCATGCACTTGTTATAGAACAAAAGGCCGGAGTAGTTATCGAACGGCAAGCCATAAACCTCTCCGTTCCATCCGCCGAACGCATTCAAAACCAGCGGAAAGAAATCGTCCATATCCAGCGCGGGATCAGCGAGCTTTGGATTGGAAGTGAATTTTGAGACTGGCTCAATCCAGCCATTCTCAGCAAAGTTACCGATCCACACCAAGTCGATGAGCGCAATGTCCAGATCGCCGCCTGCGACAAAGTCACGTACCTGCTCGCCCAGGGCATTTTCGTAGGGATGCTCAACGATGTTGACCTTGATGCCGGTCTTTTTCTCGAATTCTGGGAGCATCTGCTTAGCGGCTTCATAGCCCGGACGCAGCAGAAACACCACATCGATGGTCGTTCCGGCGTATGGCTTGGCGGCCTCTTCCAGCGACCAGGCCTGCGCACCACCAACGGCGCCAAACAGCATGCTGACGGCCAGTGCGCCGGCACTCAGGGTTTTCTTGAGATTCATGTCTATCCTCCGGGTAATAGCCGCTTTGCGGCGATCCGTTCATTTGTATTTAACGCGATACAAATGTAATCTACGGCTCGGAACTAAGCAAGCCGTGGGGGAATAGTCCTACTGGCGCACTCACCGGAGACCGTCTTGGCTGGGGTAACACTCTCGTCCGTCAATAAGCACTACGGCACAACACAGGCGCTGTTTGATGTTTCGCTCGACATTGCTGATGGCGAGTTCGCGGTTTTTGTAGGCCCGTCAGGCTGCGGCAAATCAACGCTTTTGCGATCAATTGCCGGGCTCGAACCGATCACATCCGGATCAATCGGCATTGACGGACAAGACGTCACCGGCGCAGCACCCTCCGAGCGAGAACTCTCGATGGTGTTTCAGTCATATGCGCTCTATCCGCATATGACAGTCCGTCAGAATATGGACTTCGGTATGAAGGTCAACAACTTCAGCGCAGCCGACCGAACGTCACGTATTGCCGAAGCCGCACGTATTTTGCAACTCGAGGACTACCTTGACCGTAAACCCGGTCAATTGTCTGGCGGACAGCGCCAGCGCGTAGCGATTGGGCGCGCAATCGTCAAGAAACCGAAAGTCTTTTTGTTTGATGAGCCACTGTCAAACCTTGACGCCAAGCTCCGGGTGCAGATGCGGGTTGAACTAGAAGCCCTGCATCGCCAGCTTGGCGTGACGATGATCTACGTGACACACGACCAGGTTGAAGCCATGACCATGGCAGACAAGATCGTGGTGCTTAACCAGGGGCGAATTGAACAGGTGGGCACGCCGATGGATCTCTACCATCGGCCCGTCAGTGCATTCGTCGCAGGTTTCATCGGGGCACCAAGCATGAACTTTCTATCGGTGCAAATGCAAGGGGCTGATCAGATTCAGTACGGCCACGCGACTTTCAATGCGCCAACGCCTGCCGCCAACGCGGTGCAGTTGGGCATACGCCCGGAGCACATTGAAACAGTTGCGACTGGCACCGGTGAGATAGATGGCACCGTCCAGCTCAAGGAAGGTCTGGGCGGGGACAGCTACCTGTACCTCAAGACCAGCGCTAACGATGATTTGGTTGTTCGCGCCGAAGGAGAAACACCCATCAAAGCAGGTGACACGATTGGCATCCGGCTACCAACCCACCGGCTTCACCTGTTTGACTCGCGCGGGCTCACGGTTGCATCCGGGGTCAGCCCGCGATGAGTGCTTACAGTGCAATCGCTCACGCTGTCGCCCAATCTGAAACGATTAGCGAGATCTCTATTGGCAAAGATGCGATCGCCGCAGCGGGTGCCCTCTTTGTGCGTCACTTTGATTCGAAGCGAGCATACCTGGTCGCCGACGAAAACACATGGCGCGCCGCTGGTGAATCACTTGAAGCCGCACTCATTTCCAAGGGAATTGCCTGCACCCGCTACATCCTGCCCGGGACGCCCAAGCTCAAACCGACGGTATCGCTCGGCCAACAAATCATCGACAAGCTTCAGGCTGATGATGCTGTTCCGGTCGCCATCGGCTCGGGTGTTATCAACGACCTGGTTAAATTTGCAGCGTTCGAATTGGGACGGCCTTACTTTTGCGTGGCAACCGCTGCGTCAATGGACGGATATGCATCGGCCGGCTCGCCCCTCAGCGACGCCGGCTTCAAAAAGACAATTCAGTGTCGCCCCGCCCGGGTCATCCTGGCTGATCTTAATGTTATGTGCCACGCTCCCAAGGCCATGACAGGATGGGGTTACGGGGACCTTGCCGGCAAGGTCCCCGCAGGTGCAGACTGGATTGTCGCTGACGCGCTGGGCATAGAAGCCGTTGATGATGTCGCCTGGCCCATGGTGCAGAACCGCTTGAGAGAATGGTTGGGCGCCCCCAATGAAATTCAGCAGGGCCGCCCGGCAGCGATTGCCGGGCTCTTTGAAGGCCTTACCTTGGTTGGCCTGGCAATGGAAAGGCACGGCTCGTCAAGACCGGCCTCCGGCGCCGATCACCAGATTGCTCACCTTTGGGAAATGGAGGATCTGCAACTCGATGGCGAACCCGTGAGCCACGGTGCCTGCGTGGCCATTGGCTGTGTCGCCGTTTTGGACCTTTATGCTTGGCTTCTGGAGCAAGACCTTGCTCAAATTGATGTCGATTATCTGGTCACGCACGCCGCTTCGATGCGGGACAAACAACAATTGATCGAGCAGGCGTTCGGCGATGGAGAAATCGCCCGGCGCTCGCTTGCGGAAACTGCGGCCAAGCACGTCACACCAGAGCGACTACACAAGCGGCTGAAATTGCTTCAGCATGTCTGGCCCAATCTGCGCGAGCGTCTGAAAGCTCAGTTGCTGCCGCCCAGCACTGCGCGCGAGATGCTGGAAGATGTCGGCGCTCCGTTTCATTCCCAGTCAATCGGCATTGACCATCAACGATTGCAGCAGTCTGTCGCAAACGCCCGATTTCTTAGGTCGCGCTACACAGTGCTGGACCTCCTGGATGAAACCGGTCTGCTAGCTGCCGCGATTTCTGCCGGCATTGCGCAGCGGCCGGAGCCGGCGCTGAAATGAATGACTTTCAGGCGTTGGTAAGACAAGCCTCTGCAGAAATCGCCGACGCTGCCTGCCAGGTTGACCCCGAGGCTCTTGAGGCCGTCGTCGAGGAAATTGCCGCGGCCAAACACGTAGTGGCCTACGGCGTCGGCCGCGAAGGACTGATGATGCGTGCACTCGCCATGCGTCTGATGCACCTGGGCATTGACGCCCATGTCACTGGCGATATGACGACCCCACCCGTCGGTCACGGCGATTTACTCATTGTCAGCGCCGGGCCGGGGTATTTCTCAACCGTGGCTGCGCTTATCGAGGTGGCCCAACGTGATGGCGCTCGAACGATGTGCGTCACGGCACAACCCGCCGGCAAGGTGCCGAGCGCCTGCGACACGACTCTGACTATTCCCGCGCAGACCATGGCAGACGACACCACGTCGCAAGCCGCCTCTGTCCTGCCAATGGGTTCCTTGTATGAAGGAGCGCAGTACCTGGTTTTCGAACTGCTCGTGTTGATGCTTAAAGCACATCTGGCCGAAACGACTGAATCAATGCGCGCCCGCCACACCAACCTGGAATGACCTGAAGTGGATTCGATCTATGGCTGATTGGACTGACAGATTCTCCCTCACCGGGCGGACCGCGCTCGTAACCGGCGCTTCCAAGGGCATTGGCGCTGAAATCTGCACGGTGTTCGCAGATGCTGGTGCGGACATTGTGGCAGTCGCAAGAGATCAGACGGGCTTGAATGAGACGGCTCAGGCCGTGCAAGGCCATGGCAGGCAGTGCATCACGATCACCGCAGACCTGTCGACACCAGACGGCCCCGGCGTGGCGGCAAGCGCTGCACTGGACCAGTGCGGCAAGATAGATATTTTGGTCAATTCTGCTGGCGTCGCGCTGGTCGACTCAGCGCTTACGCTCAGCGCTGCAGACTGGGACACCACGATGGCCGTCAACGTCAGGGCGCCCTTTTTGCTGTCGCAGGCACTGGCACCTGAAATGATCAAGCAGCGATGGGGCAAAATCATCAATATCTCATCGCAAACCGGCGTGATCGCTCTGGACGACCATGCTGCATATGCGAGCTCCAAAGGCGCGCTCAATGCGTTGACGAAATCGCTTTGTGCGGAATGGGCGCGGCACAACATTCAGGTAAATGCGATTTGCCCGACAGTCGTTCTGACGCCGATGGGAAAAGAGGTGTGGGGCCCCAAGGAGAAGAGCCAACCCTTTATTGATGCCACGCCCTTGAGACGTTTTGGCGAACCGGTTGAAGTTGCTGATATGGCGTTATACCTCGCATCACCCGCAGCCGAGCTCGTCAATGGAGCCTTGATGATGATTGAAGGCGGTTACTCAAGTGTTTGAGCAAGTGTCTGATCCGAGCTGCGACACGTCATCTAAACGCGTTTCAACCGACTGGGCGTTCGACCGCTACGAGCAAGTTAGGGCTCGTCTGCCCTCGGCAACGTTTCCTAGCAATGTCGTCAGCGCTGACAATCTACTCGCACTGGCCAAGCACTTCGACGGGTTTATTCTCGACGCGTTTGGGGTCTTGAATGTCGGCGAAACCGCCATTCCCGGTGCCATCGAACGCATCGCTGAGCTGCGGGCACTTGGCAAGCAGTTAATCGTTTTGACCAACGGCGCGACACAAACACTCAGTCAGGCGGTCGCCAAATACAAAAACCTTGGGTTCGATTTTACAACGACCGAAGTGGTGGCGAGTCGCGAAGTCGCGGCCACGCGCCTGGATCAAATTAGCCCTGATGCGCTTTGGGGCGCCATTGCCGGACCGGGGGATGATTTCTCAGATCTGGCGGTTAACGCAATCGACCTTATTGAACAGCCCGATGCGTATCAGCGCGTCGATGCGTTTCTGTTCTTGTCGAGTGCTCGCTGGCATCATCAGCATCAAGACCGATTGCTGGCAGCGCTTGCCAGCCGCACGAGACCGGTTGTCGTGGCAAATCCAGATTTAGTCGCCCCTCGAGAAGACGGCTTGTCGCTTGAGCCCGGCTACTATGCTCATGCAATCGCTGATCAAGTGCACGCTCCGATCATCTTTCATGGCAAGCCGTTTGCTGATGCCCTTGCAGATGCTATTGCGCGTATGCCAGGCCTGAAAGCGCCTCGGATAGCGATGGTGGGCGATACTTTACATACCGATATTCTGGGCGGAAAAGCTGCCGGGCTTGGCACCATTTTAGTCAGTGATCATGGCCTGTTTGCCGGCGCCGACCTTAATCCCTATGTCGAGCGAAGCGGCATCGTGCCTGACTACATCGTGCCGACAACCTGAAGCGTCCTGCGCTTGTTGAGTCAGGCGTGATGCGCCGCTGCAGCGAACACACAGTCGGCTGCCGTCGCGATCAGAGCCGGGTCATTGGTCGACAAGGCCTGGGCATTGCTCAAGGTTCTGCGCCACTGCCTGGCGCCCGGCATGCCGTTGAACAACCCCAGCATATGACGCGTTACTCGTCGCAAAGGCACACCGGTTTTGACCTGAGCCTCGGCATAGTGAATCATGGATTCAATTACCTCCCCCCGCTCAACCGACGCGCGCGCTGAAGGGACACTACCTTTAACCAAGGCAGAAGTGGGCTCGGCAGCTGCATAACGAGTGTCAACCTCACTAAGCATCCATGGGTCTTCATACGCCGCGCGACCAACCATCACACCAGGCAACTCCTGCAGGACCTGCGCAATCTGATCATGCTCGCGCAAGCCCCCATTCAACCAAAACCGGCAATGCGGAAAATCTTTGGCGAGTTGGTGCACCACCTCGTATCGCAGCGGCGGCACATGCCGGTTCTCTTTTGGACTTAAGCCATCGAGCCAGGCATTACGGGCGTGAACTATAAACAGTTCGCAACCCGCCTCAGCCACCGCCCCAACAAAATCCCGCACGAACTCATAAGACTCTTCGCGACCCAGGCCGATGCGATGCTTCACCGTGACGGGTAGATCCACTGCCGTTCGCATCGCCCGCACACAATCCGCCACCAACGCAGGCTCCTGCATCAGGCAGGCACCAAACGAGCCGCTCTTTACACGGTCGCTTGGACAGCCGCAATTCAGATTGATCTCGGCATAACCGAATTGCTCACCGACCTTCGCCGCCAACGCCAACTCAGCCGGATCGCTTCCCCCCAGTTGCAGCGCGACTGGATGTTCCCGTTCATCAAAACCCAACAAGCGCTGCCGATTGCCATGCTTGATCGCGGCGCTCACGATCATCTCGGTATAGAGCAAGGCATGACGCGACAATTGACGATGGAAGTACCGACAATGTCGGTCGGTCCAGTCCATCATGGGTGCGACGGCAAAGACAGGCAAAGACATCAGGGAAAAACCGCTTTGGAGGTGACTGTGAGATTTCTAGACAAGCCTATTTTGGCGTATTTTGTCTCACTTCGCCTTTGGGATGATTAATCCATCGACTGCGACTGCCCGATCCCCGGTCAGCACGATGGGGTTCACATCAATGCTGTCGAGCGTGTCACGATTCTTGTCGGCAAACACCGACAGGCGCGAAAGCGCATCCGCAAGGGCGTCAACATTAACCGCCTTCGCACCCCGAACACCGTCAAACACCGCTCGGCCAGCTAGCTGGTCGATCATTTGACGGGCCTCGTCTTTGCCGAACGGGGCGAGGCGGAACGCGACGTCCTTAAGCACTTCAACGAAGATGCCGCCAAGGCCAACCATCACGGCCGGCCCAAACACCGGGTCATGCGTCATGCCAATTACGGCCTCGACCCCAGGCGGCACTGTTTCTGCGACCAGTACGCCATCGATGCGGGCATCCGGATGGGCGGCAGCAGCCCGCTCAAGCAGGGTCGTAAACCCTTGCCTGACTGCCCGCTCGCCTTCAATGCCGAGCAAAACGCCCCCCATTTCAGTCTTATGCGCGATATCAACCGATGCAATCTTCATCACACACGCGCCAGACAGACTTGCGGCGAACGCCACTGCCTCGTCTGCCGTTTGAGCAATCTTTTCAGCAGGAATGGCGATGCCGCAAGCGCTTAAAACCTGCTTTGCCTCAAGTTCTGTACACAAGCCCTCCGGCGCCAAGGGCATCTCATCCACTGACACGACGGGGCTAAGCGTCGCAGACTGATCGGCCTGCCGGTCAAAGTGACGATTGAACGCGGCCAATACCCCGGCGACTCGAATCATCAGGCTTGGATCTCTAAAGCATGGCATGCCCAATGCCTCGTATGCCGCCTGGTGCTCATCGCTTGCAAAGCCACACAACATAATTTTTTCGTCAGGAAACTGCGCGCGAATCTGCTGCAAAATTTTGAGGACGGTTGCCTGCATAAAGGGCGACGCCATCGTGACGCCGATGTAAATCAAATGACTATTGAATCCACCGCGCGACAAAGTCAGCTCGAGATTCCGAATCATTGTCTCGGGCTTATTGACCGCGTTGGCAGTGAAATCCACCGGATTAGTCACGCCGGCCTGAGGAATAAGCGCCTTTAGCTCAGCCTGCAAATCATCCTGCAACATGGGCACCTGCAAACCCACTTGCTCTGACACATCAGCCATTAAGATGCCAGCGCCACCGGAGATTGTTTGCAAGCAAACGCGGTCGCCCGTAGGCAAACCGCCAATTTGCAGCGCATAGGCAATTTCCACCATCTCTGCTGTCGTGCTTGGTCGCCAGGCGCCGTACTGGGCAAATAAGGCATCGTAGATGCGGTCTTCGCCAGCAATTGAGGCGGTATGGGATTCGGCCGCCCTCGCCCCGGTTTCAGACTGACCCACCTTCATGATGACAACCGGCTTCCGAGCAGCCTGTGCCTTGGCAAGCGCTTTGCGCATGCGCTCGCCATCTTTAACGCCTTCCACATAAGCCATGATGGTTTTGACATCATCGCACTCAGCGTAATAGTCAATAACCGAGGCGACATCAATGTCGCCCTCATTGCCGGTGGTCACGATGTAGTTGGCGCTAAGACCACGCTCCTTGGCAGCCAGCAAGAGGTGCGCACCGTAGGCGCCGCTCTGACTCACAATTGCCGTGTCGATCTTGTCGGCGATACGCCCGGCGTGAGTCATGTCCGCGAAGGTGCCATACCAGTTGATTGAGCGATTCGCCACCCCGAGGCAGTTCGGTCCGACCAGCCGGATCCCGGCGGTGCGCGCAAAATCAACTACGGCCGCTTGCAGACCGACACCCTCGTCACCAACTTCTGCAAAGCCTGAACTGAACATCACCACACTGCGAACACCCGCCTGAGCGCACTCATGCATGGTTTGCAGCACAAGGGCCGCCGGCACGGCGACCACCGCGCAATCAACCGGCTCAGGGACATCTTTAATGCTTTTATACGACTTGAGCCCTTGAATCTCATCTCGGCCGGGATTAACCGGATAGATAGGGCCGGCAAAACCGAGCCCTTTGCTATAAAAGACCGGGCGACCGCCGATACGGGCAGGCTCGGACGACGCGCCAATAACGGCGACAGACTGAGGGTTCAGGATCAGGTCAAGGGGATGGCGGGTAGTCATACAGGCAGATCAGTGGTTCAGAATTTTGGATAGAAAGTCTTTGGCGCGATCACTTTCCGGATGGTCGAAGAAGTCACTCGTTTTGCGATCTTCAATGATTTTGCCTTCATCCATGAAAATCACTCGGTCTGCCACTTTGCGGGCAAACCCCATTTCGTGAGTGACGACCATCATAGTCATGCCCTCTTGCGCAAGCTCGACCATTACATCGAGCACCTCTTTGATCATTTCAGGATCAAGCGCTGAGGTTGGCTCGTCAAACAGCATGGCGATTGGGTCCATCGCCAGTGAGCGGGCAATGGCAATTCGCTGCTGCTGACCACCGGATAACTGACTCGGATATTTCTGAGCATGCTCTCCCATGCCCACTCGTTCCAACAAGGTTTCGGCTCGCGCCACCGCTTCATCACGAGAGCGGCCGAGTACTTTTTCTTGCGCCAGGCACAGATTGTCCAGCACGGACATATGTGGGTATAGCTCAAAGTGCTGAAACACCATCCCGATACGAGACCGCAGCTTGGTGAGCTTTGCTCCTTTTGCGGTGACATCATCGCCATCTACCGATATGCGCCCTTCCTGAACAGGCTCCAGTCCGTTGACGCACTTGATCAAAGTGGATTTACCTGAGCCTGAGGGCCCGCAAACCACGACCACCTCGCCTTTGCTTACGCCAGTCGAACAATCCGTCAGGACCCGGAAGTCGCCATACCACTTGCTGATCTTTTCAATTTCAATCATGTTGCCATCCGTGACTTAAGCATCCGCACGACCATCGACCCCGTAAAACAGATGACGAAGTACACAAGCGCAGCGAATAAATACATTTCAACCAGGCGGCCTTCGGTGCGAGCCACAATAGAAGATGCGGTCATGAAGTCGCGCAGGCTCACGACGAACACGAGGGAGGTATCCTGGAACAAGATGATGCCCTGCGTCACCAGAATAGGAATCATGTTCCTGAACGCCTGGGGTAGGACAACGTAACGCTGAATCTGCCAGTAGTTCAGACCGGTTGACTGTCCTGCATGCACCTGCCCTTTGCGCACACTCTGGATGCCTGCCCGCATGATCTCTGAGTAATATGCGGCTTCGAACATCACAAATGCGATTAGAGCGGAATAGAAACTTCCAACCGGCCTGCCAAGCGCAAGCGGCACAAGGAAGTAGAACCAGAAAATCACCAGAATGAGCGGAATCGAGCGAATCAGATTCACGTAGGTGGCAGCGGCCAGAGACAGTGGCGCAAAGCCGGACAGGCGTGCCAGTGCCAGCAAGGTGCCCAGCACAATCCCGCCAATGATGGCGAGAAACGTGAGCGTCAGGCTTAGTTGCAGACCCTCCCAAAGAAAGGGCAAAGACTTGGCGACGACATCAAAGTCAAATTCAAACATCGTCAGGCCTCCTTACCCACATAGCCCGGTATACGCGTGTAGCGCTCGAGCAATTGCATGATGAGTGTCGCGGCCAGTGCGATAGTCACATAGATCACGGTTGCGGCCGTAAAGGCTTCAAAGCCCTGGAAGGTGTACTCAGCAATTTGCTGACTCTGAGCGGTCAGTTCAAGCAAACCAATCGTCAAGGCGAGCGACGAGTTCTTAAAGACGGTCAGGAACTCGGAGGTCATCGGCGGCACAATGAGCCGGAATGAAATCGGCAGCAATACGTATCTATACGTCTGAGCGGTTGACAAGCCGTGAGCGGTTGCCGCCGCCGTCAAACCGGGCGGTACCGTTTCAATGCCGGCACGCACCTGTTCAGCCACCCGGGAGGCCGTGTACAAACCAAGCGCAACAACAGCCGTGACGAACTCAGGGTTAGGCATGTCGCGCTTCATCCAGCGCCCCCAGTCTTCTGGCACCAACTCCGGCATCGCGAAATACCAGATGAACATTTGCACCAACAAAGGGATGTTTCGGAAGATCTCAACATAGGTGGTGCAGATCAGGCGCACCAATGCGTTGGGGACCGTTCTACCAACCCCAACCAGTGAACCGACCACCATCGCGATCACCCAGGCGCACAGGGCAACCGCCACCGTCCACCCGAAGCCACTGATCAGCCAGTTTAGGTATTCCTCTTCAAACAGAACCCCCCAATTCCAGTTGTAGTTCATCTGGCTGGGCCCTCCCCCATAAAAAACGGGTCGATTCTGTTGGAGAATCGACCCTTTATTAGCCGCTTATCTTACGCTTGGCTCAGTTAGGCAATGCGCCCAGTCGGAACGCAGCTTCAAGCAAAGGATCAGCCGGCACGCCAAGGGGGTCAAACCACTTGGCATAGATCTCTTTGATCTCACCTGAGCGGAAGACTTCGGCGAGCGCCTTCTTGCCGACCAGCTCAAATGCGCTGTCATCACGGCGAACCATCAAGGCATAGGGATCAAACGACAGGAAGTCACCTACAACTTCGAAAGCGTCGGGTGTCTTGGACTTGGCAATCAAGCCATGCAGCAGGATGTGGTCAGTTGAATAAGCGTCAACGCGATCCGTTTCGAGCGCCAGCATGCCTTCAGCGTGATCGCGCACCGGCAATATCTTGACCTTCATGCCGAGATCTTTGATGGCTGCTTTAACGGCCCGCTCATTGGTGGTGCCCTGAGCAAGCGCAACGGCCTTGCCGTCCAAATCTTTGACTGACGAAATGCCTGAGCCTTTGCGCGCCATGATCTTGGTGCCGGTCACGAAGGTGACGGGCAAATACTCGACCTGTTGCTGGCGAGTGAGGTTGTTCGTGGTAGAGCCGCATTCCAGGTCAATCGTGCCGTTGGCCATGAGCGCGATCCGCGTCTTGGGATTGACTGGTACGTATTTGATGGTGAGTTCCTTGCCCACTTCTTTGGCTACAGCGTCCACGACCTTCATGCACAGATCAATGGAATAGCCGACGGGCTTTTGGTTCTCATCCAGATAGGCAAACGGCACTGATGACTCGCGGTGGCCGATCACGATTTCACCACTCTCGGCAATCTTGGCGAGCGTGCCGGTATTTTGCGCGCTCGCTGCCAGTGGCGACGCCAGGCTTAGTGCGACCGCAGTCGTCGTTAGAACACTCTTGATAATTGACATAAACAACCTCCTTGGAATTTCTAGTTTTGATATCCGGGTAATTCGAAAGTTTCAGGGTAACCGAACAGTGCCGCGCTCCCGCCGGTGTGTAGGAAGACAAGGTTCTCCATGCCTTCGAATGCGCCGCGCTTGATCAAATCGATCATGCCATCAAGCCCCTTGCCCGAGTAAACCGGGTCGAACAACAGCCCTTCCGTTTCGGCCAACAGTTTCACAGCAGAAATCATGCCAGGGGTGGGAATGCCATAGCCTGCCCCGACATAGTCACAATTTGCCCTGACGCTGTCGCGCTCGATGTTTAGTCCGGTGTTCAGGTGAGCAGCCGTTGCCTTGGCAAGCTCAAAAACCATCGTCTCCTGCTTGGGCTGTGGCGCCCGCGTGCCGATGCCCAGTAGATGGATATCGCTTTCAATCGCGGCCAGCCCGGCAACCAGACCCGCCTGAGTGCCCGAGCTGCCAGTCGCATGCAACAGTGCGTCTATTTTCAGACCCTGTTCGGCAGCTTGCACGACCAGTTCCCGCGCACAGTTCACGTAGCCGAGCGCGCCAATAGCGTTTGAACCACCACCAGGAATGATGTAGGGCTTGCGTCCCTTAGCCTCATGTGCGGCGGCTGACTTCGTCATTTCGACGTTCATATCAGTGCCACCCTCTCGTCGCGCCACGGTTGCACCGTGAAGCCGATCAAGTAAGACATTGCCATTGAGCGCGTACTGCGGATCTTCAGAACCTGTGCGGTCTTCCAGCAGTATCTCGCAAGCCATACCCAGGCGGGCGGCCGCTGCCGCCGTTTGCCTGGCGTGGTTCGATTGGGTTGCCCCTTGTGTAATGACCAGATCAGCACCTTGCGCCTGGGCGTCGGCCATCAGGTACTCGAGCTTGCGCGTTTTATTGCCACCCGAAGACAAGCCGGTACAGTCGTCGCGCTTCACCCAAAGGCGTGGGCCACCCAGCATCTCGCTCAGACGGTCCATCGGCTCCAATGGTGTTGGGAAATGCCCGAGACTGACTCTGGGAAATCCCGCCAAGGTAGCCTCAAGTGATTGGCAAAGTGCCAGTCTCCGGCCGGCTTTAGCCGCCGTGTCCGCCCCTGACTGCCCCATGATCGTCTCCTTCTAGTATTGTCCCGGCCCTCTATTCGGACTGCCAAAGGGCAGTGTTCCATGCGCCGGGCGCTCATACTATCAGGATGGCGGTATTAGAACGAATCGCGGCACCAGTCGGTCGGGTTCTGGCGGCAACTCGGACCGGCCAGACCTAACCGTAGCGCGCTTGCGCCCGTCGAATCGAGCGCATCTCTCGCCCGGCTGCCAACGCCTGGCCCAGCGTGATGATGCCCTGGCTTCGCAAGAGTGACACCAGTTTCACAAACACCTGAGCCGTCACGAGGGTATCGCCAATGGCTGTGTGTCGCACCGCCTGATCCACTTCAATCCCCAGCCGACGCGCAAGATCGTCCAATGCATGAGCACCGGTGTGGTCGAAAATGAACGCCGACAGCAAAACGGTATCAAGCACCTGATTGTCGAATTCAATCTCGCGTCCGTCGCGACGCAAAAAGGCCATGTCAAATGCGGCGTTGTGTGCCACGAGCACATCATCCGCAGCGAAAGATCGAAATGCGTTTAAGGCATTGTTGACACCGGGCACATCGAGCACCATTTGATCTGTAATGCCGTGAATGCGAGTTGAACTTGCTGGAATCTGCCGGCCTGGATTGACCAATGTATCGAACACCTCGCCAGTAAGCACGCGACTGTTGACAATCCTGACACCGGCGATCTGTACGATCTCATCGCCTTTTAGCGGCTCAAGACCCGTTGTCTCAGTATCGAACACGACATAGCTTAGATTGGCCAACGGCGTGTCGAGCATGTCGGCGGTGACAGTGCTGTCATCAATCGCGAAGTCGTAGAACTCAGGCCGATCAATCATCAATACTGATGGCGCTGCAACCGACGACTCTGCCGCATCTGTCTGGTCAGCTTGGGACACCTGGGATTGCGGCAACGCGAACTGGATCATGTGCCGGTACTCTCTTTCCAGTGCGCTCGCCGGACTCAGATCGGTCTGATGATGAAGGAGAATTTCATCACCATTCAGTCCACCGGGCACCTCAGGCAATGGCAGATGCAGCCACTCATGGAAAAGACTTGGCGCTACGTCCTGGCCGGTCCAACCTACCCCAACCAACACATGAGGCGGCCGTTTCGCCGCGACAAGCCAACACTGATTGACGCCGGCGCCGCTTTGCAATCGCTCGACCAGGGATGCGAGCAAAGCAACAATCGACACCCCGTCACAGCGTACCCAAGGCGCATCATCCTCAATTTGAAGAGCAACCTCAGGCACTCTGCGCCTGACCTGTTCGAAGATATCGTCGCACGCGATATCGTCCATGGGCCATGCTGACGCCAACAAACGAAACCGTGCGACGCTGACAGCCCGGGTACGAGATTTCAAGGCGGCTGCTGTCTTGAGCAGTGTGTTGTCAGCATTACGCTGCGAACGGGCAGATCCATCGTCGGCTCTTGGCCGCTCGTCGAGCAAGTCGTCGAGATCGTTCACCGCAATGCCGGCAACATCAATCATTTCGGTCAGCAGCTGATCCTGCGCAGCATAAGCCGTCAGCTCTGCCGTGATGTCTTTAATTGACAAAACATAGTCTGCCGCATTTCCGTGTGCGCTTGGCACGAGCGCTACGCGACAGTGAAAAAGTCGCGCAGAACCCGTGACGCCACACACCGCCGTGGTGGTCTGCGATCGATGCTGCCCCCGCAGACGAAGCAACGCATGGTCTAGCGGCCCGATGGAGAGAATGTCATCGAGTTGGCGGCCCAGGCCAATCTCTCCGTAGGTTCGGAGTAATTGCACAGCGCTCCGATTGCATAGTTTGATCTTGTGAGCGCCCGTACAAATCAACACCGGTTCGTCCAGGTCTCGCAATATCTGCGCGAGCTGTTCGCGCTGCTGTTCTGTCTCGACGATCGCATCTGCCCTGGCGGTGGCCAGTGACAGACGCGCCTGACCAAGCGCATCAATAATCGCAACCGAAGCTGGCCCGAGCGAACCCAGTTCATGGACAGGGGGCAGCTCCGGTTCTTCTGATGTATTGGTGTGCGCTGCTGTGTGCAGGGCACTGGCGAGTGCGCGCATAGGTTGCACCGCACGTTCGTCGATGCGTAGCCACGCCCAGACCAGTAGGCCCAGACTAAGCGACAAGCTCACGGCACTGCCAAGACTCAGGGCGTTTACAAGATCGGTGCTCGTGAGCGTATCCAATCGCCTGGCAACCACCCACAGCCCAGCCAGGATGCTGGCGCTGACACCCACTGCCAGGGCGCAAAACAGCCGGAAAAATCGCGCCCTAATGCCGGCACGCTGACGCTCTTTGCCGGGCGTCATGTTAACGACCTACTTCAGGCCGACCGTTGGCTCAACAGGACTACCTGGGCAAAGCGCTGTGAGCAAAGGATCGTCCGATGGTACGTTGGTCCACCCAGGATTTATCACGGCGCCGTCTGCTCCATATTGAACCCCATCGGCCAGGTCGGCGCGCCGACTGGTCTCGCAGTCAACCAGTTGCGGTACCGAGACCGTCGGCGCAAACCGAGCAAACAAAAAGACATCGGCTATGACGTGACCCGGTTGACTCTCGTGGCGCCTGGCTGCGGCAACATCGACTGCAACAAATCGATTGACCTGTGGAAAGACATAGGTCCAGGGGCGCCACGGCGCAGCCTGCGCATATTGTTCTGTGACCTCAATGCCCTCAGGCAACGCGCCAGCGGTTCGTCCAAACCAGGCATATTCACTCCAGACTTGAAAAGCAATCATCGCCACGCCAGCGGCGACGGGCGCAAACGAGCGCGGTAGTTTATGACCTGTAAACCGGCTCAAAACTAAAACCACGCCAGCGATCGCCGATCCCAGCGCAAGGGTTGCAATGAGTTCAATCAGCATATCGGTTCCTTGTTGGTTCCTTGTTCATAGTGCGTCTCAAATAGATAGCATCCGCTACGCCAGTGATGCCCGGCCCTGTAGTGCCGAGGATTGCATTCGCTTTATGACAGCAAAGGCGTCACGCAGGTGGTCACGCTGCAAATCGGAAAGTGCAGCCGGTAGCACATAATTGTCAGGCTTTTGGCCAGCACGCACCTGGGCGGCTTGATGGTCTAGCCGAATCTCGCAAATCAGATCATAGGCATCGAGCAAGTCCAACGCACCGGACTCACTGAGCAAGCGGCCTTCTCTAGCCGTGAGCAAGCGCTCGCGGGTATTGACTGGCGTCAAGCGCCCCTGCAAAGCGTAAAGCCTCGCCAGATCTACGACCGGTACCACGCCAGCGTGTTTGAAATCGATGTGGCGCTTGTGCTCTCCCGAGCGAATCGTGGCAAGTCCACCGAGCAAACCGAGCGGCGGCGAACTACGCACCGAATTCGCTGCCATATGGGCAACAAAAATACTATTGCCCTGCGCAAGTCTGAGCGTTTGTTCGTGTAGCCCATTAAACAACGCCACGTCACCGTGAAGCGGCCGAAGATCGAACATGACAGAGGCCAGCATCTGCGCCATCGGCTCAGGCTGACGTACCCATTGCTCAAAGTACTCGCGCCAGACGCGTAATGGCTGGCACCACTTAGGATTCGTCGCCATCATGTCGCCTGGACAATAGAAGTAGCCGCAGGTATCCAGTGCATCGCTGACACGCCCGGCAAGCGCCGCAAAATAAGGCAAATGCTCGTCGGCGACATCGTCGTGCAGGATCAGACAATTGTCCTGATCTGATACACCGGTCTGTTCCTGACGCCCCTGGCTCCCGCAGGCAAGCCACAGGTAGGCAACTGGGGGCGGCCCAAGCTCCTCTTCGGCCAAGGTCAGAAAGCGGCGCGTCGCGGCATCACCAATATCTGTCATCAAGCGGGTCAGTTTGCCGGCTTGAACACCGGCGCCGTTGAGTTGTACAAGCAAATCTGGCAGCCGTCGCACAACCGCCGCTACCGACTCGACGCTACGGCATCGGTCAATTTCGAGCACCATCAGACTCGCCGAAGCTGCCTGATGAGCCAATAGGTCAGACCGCGTCACGATGCCAACGAGCTGGTCCCCCTGCATCACGGGTAAATGACCAATGCGGGCACGGCTCATCATAAGAAAGGTGTCGTGACCCAAGGCATTGACATCTACCGCTCTGGGTGCGCTTGTCATCACTTGCTTCACTGGCGTGTCCGACACCAATCTGGCGGCCAGCACACGCCCAACCAAATCACTGGTCGTCAAGATACCGGCCAATCTACCTTCGCTCATTACCAGCAGGCAAGACACACGATGCTTTTCAATCAGGCGGGCTGCCTGCAGCGCGGTTGCGTTAACCTCGATCGTGATCGGACTACGAGTCATAAATTCACCGACTCGCCGTGCCGTCATATCGACGGTTGATCCGGCTGTAATGCGCGCTTTGCGAGGCTGGAAAAAGTCAGCAAAGGCACCGTGCTCGACCAGGAGTTCATCAAACACGGTACTTGGCAGAACGGCCGTCTCACCGGCCTGCGTCATCACGGCATGCGACCGAGCGAGCCCATCGCGGACGAGCCCTCGACCGCCAAAGGATTCTCCGGGATAGATAACTGAAATGACCGCGCCATGAGCGTCGCGAATCTCAAGCTCACCAGAAACAACAAAAAGCAATCCCGGCAGAGACTCACCCGGCGCATAAATGCGCTCACCGGCCGAACGGGGCTGGGCTTGCAACTGACTGAGCACTGCCTGCCTGACCGATGAAGGCAAAGCAGACAGCGGCGCACAGTCGAGCAGTTCAGACAACTCACCCCTGGGTTCAGTCATGCGTCACTCGCTCCATCAAAACTTGCAGGCCAAGCTGTTCGGTCAATCTGCCAGCCTGATGCCTCGGGCCGGTAGATTGTGGACACAACAACTAGTGAGCAGCGGCCGCCTGTGCTGCACCGCGCGGCACGCGAACGCTTTCGATAAGGTCTTGGATCTCTTTGGGTGGTTCAGCCGTTATCCGGCTCACCATCATGGCCACGCCAAAGTTCAACAAAGCCCCGACCGAACCAATCGACAGCGGTGATATGCCAAACACCCAGTTTGCAGATGTGTCGGCCAACTGGTTGGTGCCGGGGATAAACAGCCATCCTTTGTAAATGAAGATATAGACCAGTGTAAAGATGAGACCTGACAGCATCCCTGCGACTGCCCCACGGTTATTGACCCGCTTGGAGAAGATACCCATCATCAGGGCCGGGAAAATTGAGGCCGCCGCGATACCAAACGCGAGCGCGACAGTTTGCGCTGCAAAGCCCGGTGGGTTTAACCCCAGCCATGTCGCCACGCCAATGGCCACTGCCATCGATATTCGCGCGGCCAGCAATTCCCCCTTCTCTGATATTCGTGGATTTAGCGATCCTTTTATCAGATCGTGACTGACCGCTGACGATATGGCGAGGAGCAACCCGGCAGCAGTTGACAGCGCCGCCGCGATACCACCAGCGGCGACCAGCGCGATGACCCAGCTCGGTAGGTTGGCAATTTCCGGATTGGCCAGCACGAGAATATCGCGGTTGACCGTTAATTCGTTGCCCTTCCAGCCATTGCTCTCGGCGGTCTCGCCAAACGACTCAGACTTATCGTTGTAGTACTGGATTTTCCCGTCGCCGTTTTTGTCCTCAAACTTCAGCAGACCAGTCACTTCCCAGTTCTTGAACCAGTCCGGACGCTCATCATAGGAAATTGCCTCAGCCTTCGGACCATTGGGGAAGATCGTGTCGACGAGATTCAGCCGGGCCATCGACCCAACCGCCGGCGCCGTGAGATACAGCAAAGCAATAAACACCAACGCCCAGCCTGCAGACCAACGCGCATCAGACACCTTGGGCACTGTGAAGAAGCGAATAATCACGTGCGGCAAACCAGCCGTACCAATCATGAGCGACAAGGTGAACAACACCATATTCAAGGTGCTTTGATGATGCTCGGTGTAGCTCGCAAAGCCAAGGTCACCAATCACCTGGTTAAGCTTAGTCAGCAGCGGCACGCCTGACTCGACGTGAGTTGAAAACAAGCCCAGAGGTGGCAGTGCAACGCCAGTGAGCTGCAATGAAATAAAGACTGCCGGAATGGTGTAGGCAAGAATGAGCACACAATACTGTGCCACCTGGGTATACGTTACGCCTTTCATGCCACCCAACACGGCATAACAAAACACAATCGCAGCGCCGATGAATAAACCCCACTCATTAGGCACCTCAAGAAAGCGCGAAAACGCCACACCCACCCCGGTCATCTGTCCGATGACATATGTAATAGAGGCAATAATCAGGCAGGCTACCGCCACAAGGCGCGCCGTTGGGCTATAAAAACGATCCCCGATAAATTCCGGCACCGTAAATTTGCCGAACTTACGCAGATAAGGTGCAAGCAACAATGCCAGCAACACATATCCGCCTGTCCAACCCATCAGGAAGCTGGAGTTGTCGTATCCGACGAAGGCAATTAGCCCTGCCATTGAAATGAACGAAGCCGCCGACATCCAGTCAGCCGCTGTAGCCATACCGTTCGTTACGGGGTGAACGCCACGGCCGGCTGCATAAAACTCCGCTGTAGAGCCGGCTCTGGCCCAGATTGCAATGCCGATGTAAAGCGCGAAGGTCGCGCCAACCACCAGCAAATTGAGCGTGTACTGATCCATTTTTTTAGCTCCCTTGCCTTAGTTTTCGTCAACGCCGAATTTGCGATCCAGCGCGTTCATGCGCCAGGCGTAAAAAAAGATCAGCACCAGAAAAACAAGGATCGAGCCTTGCTGGGCAAACCAGAATCCCAGGTCCGTGCCACCAATTTCAATGCCTTTTAGCAAAGGTCTTAACAAAATGCCAAAGCCAAAGGACACCAGAGCCCAAATCACCAAACTGATTTTGATCAGTCGCATATTGGCCTTCCAGTAGGCCCCCGCATCTGTTTCGCTATTGTTCCCAGCCATTTCATTTTCTCCAGACGTGTTGAGATAGGGTGCGACTTTTTCAAGTCGCACCATTTCGAAAGAACACCCTGTTTTTAGTTTGACGCTGCGGTTAGCAACGCCCTCTCACTATGATCGATTCATTCGATTTTCGATCAGATCATCAACCACTGACGGATCTGCCAGCGTTGACGTGTCACCCAGCGCACCAAAGTCATCCTCTGCAATCTTGCGCAAAATGCGGCGCATGATCTTTCCCGAACGAGTCTTGGGCAGGCCCGGTGCCCATTGAATAAGATCCGGGCTCGCAATCGGGCCAATCTCAGTCCGCACCCAGTTGCGTAATTCTTTGCGCAGTTCTTCGGTCGGTTCCTGTCCCGACATCAACGTGACGTAGCAATAAATGCCCTGGCCCTTAATGTCGTGCGGATAGCCCACCACGGCGGCCTCGGCCACCTTGGCGTGAGCGACCAGGGCACTCTCTACCTCTGCCGTACCCATGCGGTGTCCGGACACATTGATCACATCATCGACCCGACCCGTGATCCAGTAGTAGCCGTCGGCATCCCGGCGGCACCCATCGCCCGTGAAGTAGTAGCCCTTGTACTGGGTGAAATAGGTTTGAACGAAACGCTCGTGATCACCCCAGACGGTCCGCATCTGACCTGGCCAGCTATCTTTGATTGCCAGCACACCGGCGGTTTCCGTATCGGTTTGTTCCTGGCCGGAAGACGGTTCAAGCACAACAGGCTGAACACCAAAAAACGGCTTGGTCGCGGAGCCGGGTTTGGTGGCGATGGCGCCCGGCAACGGCGTAATCATGATGCCGCCGGTTTCGGTTTGCCAAAAGGTGTCGACAATTGGGCATTTGCCTTTGCCGACCACCCGGTCATACCAGGACCAAGCTTCCGGATTGATGGGCTCACCAACCGAACCAAGAATTCGCAGTGACGATAGATCAGCCTTTTCTACGAAACTTTCACCGGCACCCATCAATGCCCGGATGGCAGTTGGCGCGGTGTAGAACTGGTTGACCTTATGTTTTTCGCACACTTGCCAAAACCGTGAGGCATCCGGATAAGTGGGCACACCTTCGAACATCAGGGTGGTGGCGCCGTTGGCGAGCGGGCCATACACAATATAGCTGTGCCCCGTCACCCAGCCAACGTCAGCCGTACACCAGTAGATGTCGCCGTCTTTGTAGTCGAACACATACTGGTGGGTCATTGACGCATAGGTGATGTAGCCGCCGGTTGTGTGAACGACACCTTTTGGCTTACCTGTGGAGCCAGAGGTGTAGAGAATGAACAGCGGGTCCTCGGCGTTCATTTCGGTGGGCGGGCAATCTGGAGAAGCCGTCTCAATGAGCGCTGTCATGTCGTAGTCACGACCCTCGACCCAGGTCGTTTGTCCACCGGTGCGCTTCACTACGGCCATTTTGACCTGACCATCACAACGCTGAAGCGCTGCGTCGGCATTGGACTTCAGAGCGGTATTGCGTCCGCCCCGCGGCGCCTCATCGGCCGTAATCAATACCTTGGCATCGCAACCGTTGATGCGATCTGCAAGTGCGTCAGAGCTAAAGCCTGCAAACACAATTGAATGAATGGCGCCGATGCGCGCACACGCGAGCATCGCGTATGCAGCCTCAGGCACCATGGGCAGGTACAACACCACGCGATCGCCCTTGCCCACCCCCATGTCTTTCAACACATTAGACATACGGCACACACGATCGTGTAGCTTCTTATAGGTGATGTGCTCGCTCACATTGGGGTCGTCCGACTCCCAGATGATGGCGGTTTGATCGCCGCGAGTTTGCAGGTGCCGATCAATACAATTTGCGCTGACATTCAGCGTGCCGTCTTCAAACCACTTTATTGAGACGTTCTCATGTGCGTAAGAAGTGTTTTTGACTTTGGTATAAGGCTTGATCCAGTCAATCCGCTTGCCCTGCTCACGCCAAAACGCTTCAGGATCGGCAACCGAGGCGGCATACATCTGCTCGTATTGCTCGGGATTGATTAGGGGCGCCTTTTCCATCGCGCCAGATGTCGTCGATTCCATACGTCTCCTCCGGTCACTGACCCTGCGATTCGTCGTTCGAGCACATTTGGCTGCCGTTGCCCCGACCACGTATCGCGCTGCTTACCTCAATTGATTGTTTGCCAATTGTGAATCATGGTAACCGCGCCGGCTTTCTTGACGCTTACATGGCAGCTTTTCGCGCACCAGCGGCTGGAACCGCTTTCATTGCGACCGAATCGTTGAATCCAACGAGGAGGAGTCTTTGGATATCTGCCAGCAATACGGGCAATACCCTAACTTTCACCCGCCCGGCGAATCAGGGGGACAAGTTCGCGAAGATTGCGAATCTCGTAGTCAGGCTCACCAGGTAAGCGCTCGCGCCTTTGCTTGTAGCGGTTACACCAGACAACCTTCATGCCGTACGCGGAGGCCGCATGAGCGTCCCAGGCATTGGATGACTGAAACGCCACCTGATCAGCCTGGAGACCAAGCCGGTCAAGGGCCAGTTGATACACCGAAGGATGTGGCTTAAAGACGCCTACCTCGTCCACGGATAACACGTGGTCGAGCTGCGGCCGTATGCCTGCCGCGTCGACCACCGCATTCAACATCGCTGACGAACCGTTAGAGAGGATAGCGGTTTTGAATCCAGCCTCACGCAGAGTGCTCAACACTTCAGGCACTTCTTCAAAGACATCAAGCGAGCGATACAAAGACATCAGTCGCTCGCGCAACACCCGCCCCTGAAAGCCAAGCGTCTCAAGGCTGAAGTCAAGTGCTTCACCGGTCACGGTCCAAAAGTCCGTATGCTGATTCTGCATGCCACGGAGCCATGTGTATTGCAATTGCTTGTCGCGCCAAAGGCTTGTCAGCGCGTCTGTCTTGTCGCCCAGATCATCCCGGCAGGCGGCCGCGGCCGAAGCGAAGTCAAAGAGAGTGCCGTAGGCATCAAAGACGCAGGCTTTCACTGATAACGGTTGATCGCTCATAAGAAGGGGTTCGCCAAGATTGGAGGGAAAGGAATAACAAGACAACTCCGGAACTCTAACAAAGTCTGAGCCGGAATGCTCGCCAGACAGGCTGCGAAACCCCATTGCGTCGCAGTTTTGGGGGGATATACCACCAGATCAGGCGGGTTAGCTCTTAGCGTGAACTGCCTGCTCATGAGCATGGCGCATCAAAGCAGCAAACCGGTACAGTCCGTGCACAAACTTGCCGTAAGGCATAGACAAAAAGAACGCAAAGACAAACCCCAAATGGACCGCCAGGATAAGCCCCATAGCCGGCGTGGCCCGCAGGAACAACAGCAACAAGCCTGTGACACCAACCATCATCAGCATCCACAAGAACGCTGCGTCCATGCCGCTATTGCCGGCCGGACGAATCGCCTCATAACGGGATTTCTTTTCCTGCAGCAGACCCCAGGGACCAACCACAATGCCAATGCCACCGATGGTACCGAGCACGACGGGTGCTGACCACCATGCATAAGGCGCCTGCCAGTCAAACACATAGTGAAAGATGGTGGCAATGCTGGTTGACGCAAGACACAACAAAAACCCATAGAAGGTGTAGTGATGGTAGCGACGCCGTTTGTTGTCCGGACGTTCGCCATCATTCATGCACCCCATACCGCCGCCATCAAGGTAGCGAAGGCTTGCAGCATCGCGACTGGCCTGCAACAGGCTATTCAAGCCCACCCCTTCGAGTGGCCCTGGCCCGCGCCAGAACTGCCTGACCCCCATGCTGATCGCAACAATAGAGAAAAGAAAGACACCCCCGAACACGAGCACCATGGCGTTATGCGGCATTACCCGATAGAACGCCCCTTGCTCGGTGCCAGAGGCGAACAATGCCTGAGGATCAGACAGCCCCACGAATCCGGCGATAAATATGGCAATGGCCAAGACGGAAAGCCAAGCGATTTTCAGGCCATTGCGCTCAAACAAACCACTAGCAGCGGACGGCCAAGCGTACCGAGCATACGACTCTTCGCGCAGCGTGGACAACGCGACAGGCACATTGATTGCAAACTCATGGGGCGGCGCATACTGACAATCAAAGTAGCAGGCGCCACAGTTGTGGCACAGGTTAGCAAGGTAGTCCACATCGCCAGAGCCAAACTCTGTCCGCAACTCCATGGCCGGAAACACACCGCAAATGCCTTCGCAATACCGGCAGGCATTACAAACCGTCATTTGGCGCGACACTTCCGTCTGCGCCTGACTCACCAGTCGCGTCAGTTCAAGCGTTGACATATTGCGCGGCCTCCTCGCCGGCGATGCGTCCAAAGACGCTGCCTATTGTCATTCCGATACCAGCCAGATAGCCCTGACCGAGCACATTGCCCGCCATGATTTCTCCGGCGGCAAACACGTTAGGCACGGCCTGGCCATTAGCCATTCGAATGCGTGCCTGCGCATCGACACCAACACTCAAATAAGTAAACGTAATGCCGGGCCTAAGTGTGTAGGCATAAAACGGAGGCTCCACAATTGGACGCGCCCAGTGCGATTTTGGCGGCGTCAGGCCTTCGGTACGGCAGTCATCATGAACGGTGTGATCAAAGACACCGGGTTTGCAGGCAGCGTTGAATTGATTGATTGTGTCGACCACCACGGCCGGATCAAGCCCGATCTTTTGCGCAAGGCCTTCAAGCGAGTCAGCAGAAGCCGGCGGAAAGACCGACGGCATAAACTGCCCCATCGACTGTGCATCGATTATCACGTGCCCAACCTGGTCAGGCTCTGCGGCAATCAGGCGTCCCCAGATGGCGTAGCGCTTGGGCCAAAAATCTTCGCCTTCGTCATAAAAACGCCTGGCATTAGCATTAAGCACAACACCAAAAGGTACGCAGTCCAGGCGCGTCACAATACCGCCATCAAACTGCGGCGCCCTGCCGTCAATTGCCACTGCATGGCATTGCTTGGGGTCGCCAATCACTTCAACCCCACGTTCAAGCAGTAGCTTAAGAACCCCACCACGGTTGTAGGGAGTGCCACGAATCAGAAAGTTATTTGCCGCCTCTCCCCACGCTTGCCTCAGCCATTCGATGTTGGCTTCAAAGCCGCCCGCTGCCGCGACAAAACTCCGCGCTGCAATGCGTTCGTCCTGTTCGGTCGGCGAGGCGCTCGCGCGATCCGGGTCGGCGTCTTTATGGTCGCCACTGCCATCCCAGTTTGCACGGACCTGGGCAGCTGCAAAAAGGTCTCCGTCAAACTCCAGGCCGATCACGACCGTGTCGTAGCGCACCTGCACGCCCAGATCTTCTGCTCTGCGGTAAAGCGCATTGAGCATCGAACGCCCACCGCCCAGAAAGAAGGCATTGGTTCGGCCAAGCGACAGCGTGCCCCCAAGGGAAGGTTGAAACCGAACCCCCTGTGCCCACAGGAAATCCCAGACCTGTTTGGATTTTTCCAGCGTCATGAGGGCGAGGTCGCGATTCATCACGCCCTTGGTCACCCGTTCAAGATCATCCATGAACTCGGCCACTGGATAGGGGCCGGTCAGAATACCGTTACCCGCATCATGGGCCACCCGAACGTTGCGGGTATGACGGGTGTTACCGCCTCGCATGGCGCGCGGTGCCGATTCAACGATACAGACCGAACAACCTCTCTCGGCGGCGCTGATAGCAGCGCAAAGTGCAGCGTTTCCTCCGCCAGCGATCAATACATCGAACACAGCGGTCATGCGTTATGGGTCATCCTTTGTGACTAGTCTGCGTAGCCAGGATTGATCCGATCAATCACACGCATCATGGCTTCAAAGTAAAGACGCTCGCGCTCGTCCCTGGTATGGCGATTGTCAACACCAGGTGTCTGAACCTGTTTGATAATTGACTCGCTTAATAGTTCGATCTCCTGACCTGTGCTCATGGCCAGAATCTGCGCCCGGCAAACACGCTCCAGCTTGTATAGCCGACGGTACGCCTGCGCAACCGTATCGCCAACCGAAAGCACACCATGGTTTTTCATGAAGAGCACCTGCTTGTCCTGCATGAGCGCCGACAGACGCTCACCTTCTGATAGCTCGTCAGCAGTGCCCGCATAAGTATCGTCGTAGGCAATGTGCCCATGAAAAAACGCTGCGGTCTGGGTAGCTGGCAATAACCGGTTGTCTTTGAGCATATTCAACGCGACAGCCCAATGCTGGTGGGTATGCAGGACAACTTTGGCACCGGTGATTCGATGGATCGGCGCATGAATACACTGCGCGGACAATTCCAAGGTGCCCTCGCCCTCCAAAACTGCGCCGCCTTCATCAAAGATAATCATGTCGCTTGCGCGCGCCTCTGACCAATGAATGCCAAACGGCAGGATCAGGTAGCGCCCGGGTTGGTCGGGCACTTCAACCGTGAAGTGATTATCAATCCCTTCATCTAACTCATCATGCACAGCCAGCCGGAGCGCAGCAGCCAGGTGAACTTTGGCTTGCTGAACCTTGTCAGGCGAAGTCGCGGTTTTGAGCGAATGAACGGACATAGGGGTCTCCAAGGGAAGAATTGATTGATCAGGCGCGACGGTAGGCCGTCTTGCCAGAGTCTCTTATGATAATCGCAGCCTTGAAAAGGCTGCTGTGCGGCCGTTGACCCGCCCCGTCGGCCTCTTCTTCTTTCGCTAGGCCTACTTCCCTATCGTGACGCGCAGCTTGCCATCAACCACTTCTACCTTTTGCAGCACGATACGAAGCATTGCTTGCTGCGGGTCAGATTCATCAAGCGCCCAAACCGGTGTGGTTGCCATGGCATCGGCAATCACGGGCCTAAGTACCCCGGCAATTGTTGCTGCGGCGCCCACGGGTAGGCCGGGAAAATCAAAGCGCGTCAGGATCGGATCTTTCAGAAAGAACGCCCCTTCGTCAGCCCGATACTCAGGCTTGGCTGCGACTTCGATGAGACCCGCCCGGAACGGCTGACCTCCGAGCGCAGGGGTTGCATTGGCCTGCAACATTAAGCGTGGCTCACCCGCAAAGATTCTGACTGTAGGCTCGGTGAGCGTCACGCAGGCGTAACCGCCAGCGCACCGACGCTGAGGAAACTGACCTTTAGCCTGTTTGGTCAACTGCTGAGGGGTCATTTCAACAATGCGCGGCGCCGCAATTGCAGGCGGCAATGCCCAAGCGCACACAAGCAGAATCAACACGCTGAAGCGAGACAGCAAGATCATAGTGGACGAGCCCGCAGGCGTTAGATAAGTCTGTTGAACGTGACGAGGCCTTCTCGGTTTACCTGCTCGACCAGTCCGACTTCCCAGTCGAGGTACTGCTGCATCGCCTCTTGAGCGTTTACTTTACCTTCCGTAGGGGGCACCCACACGTCGTCTGGGGCGTGAATCCAACACGCATGCTCGCTTTCGCCTTGAACCGGATGCCCCGCAGCCATCCACGCACCAACACCGCCGGCTAACACCAGCACCGAAAACTCCGGATGCAAGCGCATGACATCCTGAGCAGCCAACGCGAGCAAGCCATCTCCTGGCCCAGTCAGGAGAACTGTTCTGGCATCAGGTTGTTGAGCCATCATCGTGCTCAGCGCCTGAGCCAGGCGAGCGCGCGTCGTCCAGGCTGCGCCGGGCAAGTGACCCGCCCTGTAGTGTCTGCTCACGGAAAGGTCCAGCACAATGGTCTGCGCGGCATAATCGGCTCGCTTGGCTGCCCATTCTTTGGCTGAAATCTCAGCCGCACCCGCAGGCAGTGATTGGTGAGGGACATCGCGACCAGTCGCTGCCCTGGCGGGCGCTTCTACCAGCAAGCGTACCTCCCGCCAGCCCATTTGCAGCAGCCAATGCGCCGTCATGTTGCCGCGAACGCCATCTGGTGAGTCACACAACACGAGTCTTGCGTTGCGAACCATGACGTATTCGTCAGTCGCTTGCACCAATTGCCCGCCTGGCGCATGGATAGCGCCAGGCCAGTGCCCCTGCAAATACTCTTGCTCAGTGCGCACATCTAACAGAACCGTTACGGATTCATCTGATGATTCCCAGGCCTTGAGCGTGGCGCGGTCAATTTGTTCTATCAGGCATTGATTAGCCACGCGATTGGCCGCGGTCACCGCCGCGGCAAGTCCTGCCTCGCTAGGCTCAGGCACCAGGTCACTTTTGCCATGAGCCAACTGCAATCCCGCGAGCTTCCAGCCCATCGTGCCATCTTTCAGCGCGAAAACCGGGTTGCGAATACCCGCATTGATCAGTGACTGCGCACCAATAATTGAGCGAGTTCGGCCGGCGCAATTCACGACCACGACCGTGTCATCGTCATCAATCTCATCATGAATCCGCCGCACCAATTCTGCTCCCGGGCAATCGCGTCCATCCGGGATGCTCATCTTGCGAAACTCGTCAAAGGGCCGACTATCAAGAATGAGAATGCGTTCCGCGCGTTGCTGCCACTCAAAAAGCTCTGCGGCAGATACCCGCGGCGTGTCATGCCAATGCTCGACAAATTCGCCAAATGCCTTGGAGGGAACATTAACGCCCGTAAACACTTCACCGCCTGCCAGCTGCCATGCCTGGGTGCCGCCCGCAAGCACCTGGACCTGCGTGTAACCAGCTTGCAGTAAGACGGCGGCACCTCGCTCTGTGAGATCAGCATCGTCTTCAGAGGCGCTGAGCAGAACAATTGGCAAGTGTTTAGCAGGCAGTTTGGATGGCGCGAGCAGATCCAATCTGCTTAGGGGCAAACAACTTGCCAGAAGCAAGTGACCACTTGAAAACGCGCCAAGTTCGCGCAGATCAATTAACGCGTAAGGTTGTTCAGAGCGAATCAACGCTCGCACAGCTTCCGGTGAAATCGACTGGGGTTTTGCTTGACTCATGCCGGCACCGGCAGCTCGCGAATGCCACTACTCGCAGGAAAGTGTAGCCACTCGCGCGAGCTCTCTTTGAAAAAGCGCCGGCCATGCAATTGCTCCAATGCCAAACCGTACATATGAAAATTCAAAACGAGTGAATCAGGTTCGATATGAATCGAGTGCAGATCGTCGGGCATAAACGCGACGCCACTGCCTTGTTCGACCACGTGGGAGCCGGTTTCGTGAACACTGCCGTCGATAGTGCGCTCGTATAGCTTGTTAAGCTCCTGACCCTCAATACCGACGATAACCGCCCAGGTGGTGTGATCGTGCGCTGGCGTTGTCGTTCCCCCTTGACATAATTGAGCGTAAAGAGCGAAGCGATGATCCTCATCTTCGTTGAGCCGATACAGCGCATTCGCTCGCCGACCCGGCGGCGCGATTGCGGGGAAGTCACTGACCGGAAACAAGTCATGCTGCGCGGCCAGGCTGAGTAAGACCTGCTTAATCTGTTCAAGCGCAGGCCGGGTCACACCGTAGTCAGACTCGATACGTCGAATCTGATCAACTGCCTCTGCCACGGCCACTTGCCGGGATCGCGCTCTTTGATTCGGTCTGTGATTCGATCTTTCATCCGCCTGTGCATCCACACCCTGGTTGGTTCTGCCCAGAGCTTCTACTGCAGGATTCGTCCCCATACCGCACTCCTTGGTTGCTCTGCACCTAGTGTGCCACGCATATTCAGTGCGATGGGCGGGCAAGCGCCCATACTGACAGCTCAGCCGACTAGCGATAACTCTCGCAGCAGGCGAGGAATCCTCTTTTTGAGTCCGAAAAAACCAGATTTCGCATAGGGCCACACAAACTGATCGAACGCCCGCTGCTCGCGATGCAACTCAAGCGTTGCCGGCAGCGTCCGCTCAAACTCGTTCAACGCATCCAAGGTGGGACCAATCGCGGCGTAGGCTGTGAGCAGATGCTGAACGTTCACGCGCTGGGCAATAGCTGGCAAGTCTGCAAACGAACATAATGCTGGCGCCGCGTCCACCCCGAAGTGCTCACCGCACCTTCGCACCGCGTCAGATATCGCGGCGGCGGCGGCGGCCTGCACCATCTTGCTACGCCATTGCGTCTGGTTCGGGACAATTGGGTTGATGCCAACGATATAGGCTGGCTTTGCCGCGAGCATCCATTGCTCTGGGCTGCAATCTTCTTCGGTGATAACTAATAGACACGGTGCTGGCGGTGCAGGTTGGCAGACTTCCAGTGGCAATGGATCCGGCTTGCCGTCCGAAGGTAATGGCTCGGCATTAGTCACGAGGCGATGGGCCGGATTGAACCGCCCCTGCGTATAACGGCTGATGTTTCCAGGCTTAGCCAGGTAGTGCTTGCCTACGGTATGCAGCCCGCCAACCCAACGCCACGACAGGGTATTTGACGCGGGGTCGCCATCGAGAAGATGCTGATAAAAAAACCATGCGCCCAACTGCCACGGTAAGTCGAGCGTAAAAATCCAGATGCTCGCAAACCACATCCGGGCATGATTGTGTAGATAACCTGTTTCCGGCAACTCCTGCACCCACGCGTCCATGCAGTCAATGCCACTGTCGCCGGCAATCACCTGCTGGTAACGCTTTCCCAAGTCGCCATTGACAAACGCCTCTGATGAGAGAATTTCGCTCAAGTCAGCTAGGTAGTCGTACCAGACTTGCGGCCGCTGCTGCAGCCAGCCCTTAAAGTAGCCGCGCCAAAACACCTCTTGAATAAACTTCTCCGAAGCCTGCGGTGAGTGGCGGGCCAGCGCGCACTCAAGCACCTCATACTCGCTCACCAGGCGACGCCGAATCGCCGCAGATAAGAGCGACACATTGCGCCGTTGCGCCGGACCGAGATCTTCATTGCGATGCGCGCGGTAGTAGTGGGCCGCATCTGCTTGAAATTGCGTCAACCGCTTGAGGGCCGCCACGCGTGAGGTAGCCAGTTCCTGGTAAGCCAGGGGCGCCTGCTCAAACAGATCATCAGGCTCATTTTGGCTCATTGGGCTTGGCTTCCTCAAACATTAGTGACAACTGATCTGGCTCGGCAGACGGACGACCTGATGCACGACCTGATGGACGGGCACTTACTTGACCTGACCCATTTTTGGTCTGCTTGATACCGCTCTTGCGTGAGCCATGCTGCCGGGCGATTGATTTCGCCTGTGTGCGAAACGGCAATGAGTCTCGCACCCCCCAAATCAAATCACGGGCGCGCCGCGCGCTTTTGACCGGATCAACAATCACCATGGGGTAGTGTTTGTCGAGCACCGAACCAGCACGATGCCACCGCCAGGGCTGGTGCAGAAACTCATCGGGTACGTCTATCAGCTCAGGTAGCCAGCGGCGCGTAAAAGAGCCAGTGGGGTCCTGGTCCATCCCTTGTTTAATCGGGTTGTACATCCGCACGATGTTGATACCCGTCGTGCCCGATTGCATCTGCACCTGAGACCAGTGGATGCCCGGCTCATAGTCGGTAAAGCGCCGCGCAAGATGCTCCCCGCTTGCGCGCCACGGCAGCCACAACTGAAAACTCGCAATCGACATCAACATGGCGCGCATGCGGAAGTTAATCCAACCAGTCTCATTCAAGCAGCGCATGCACGCATCAACAAATGGTAGGCCAGTCTCGCCTTTCTCCCACGCATTCAGGCGCGCGCGGTCAGGTTCTACCGGCCACATATCGTCATACGCGCGATGCAGATTTCGGAACTCCAACGCCGGTTCATCTTCCAGCTTTTGGATGAAATGGTCCCGCCAATGCAACCTTGCATTAAACGACTTCATGGATCCGCGCCAACCACCGATCGAGCCTGAAACCGATTTGAGCTCATGCTGCCGCGCCCAGGTGGCGTGAGATGTCTGGCGCATGGAGATGGTGCCAAACGCAAGATGCGGGGACAGGCGAGAGCAATGCGCAGCTGCCGGCTCCGGAGAAGCCATTGCCTTACGATAGGGCTCTCCGCGTTCGGTCAGAAAGCTCATCAAGAGCGAATTGGCTCTGGTCGAGCCGCCCTTTTGTCTGCCAGGACATGGATCGGGCGCAAGACCCAGATCAGCGGCCGAGGGAATCTGGCCCAGCTCCACATGACTGAGTGGGCTCAGATTCGGCTCTGGTGCCTCATCTGCCGCCATAAACCTATCCCAGCGCCGCGCCCAGCCATCACGCGTTTTGAGACGGCGAATCGTGCCCGATTGCCGATACTCATCCCAGGGCAAGCCCACCGAACGCGCCCACTCCCCAACCGCCAGATCGCGCTGGTAGGTAAAACCGTTGCCGGTTTCTTCATGAGAGTGCATCGCACTAAAGTCGAACGCCTGATGCAAGGCCTGAAGCACAGGCACTACTTCCCCGACTCGAACAACCAGCGGCTGCCCGCATTGCGCGAGTGCATCACGGAGTACCGCTAGTGATTCTGCGATGAACGCCCAGTGTCGCGCCGATGCATCGGGCAGTTGCCACAACGCTGGCTCGACAATATAAAGCGGAAAAACAGGCCCCCGGGCAGCCGCCGCCGCAAGCGCGGCATGGTCACCCGTGCGCAGGTCTCTTTTGAACCAAACAAGTTGCAGTGCAGAGGCGGATGGCATGGAGATTATTAGACGACTGATTAGGCGCTTGCATTTGCTTTACAAGGGCGGGCGTTGAATTGACCTGATGAAGCGGTCGCTCATAGCTACCGGCTGCAAAGTATGCCTGCCAGAGGCCAGGCGCCAGGCTCTATAACCCTTCCACCGCACCGTCGATTAGAAGGCCGCTGGCAGCGCGAGCCATTTCCGTTAGCGGATCGCGCTTAGCAGACCGCGCCTGGCAGACCGGTTACACTCAAATACATACGACGAGCCCCACTGCCGTCTAATAATTAGGAGAGACAAGGTATGAACTTCGACGCAGTTAACCGCGAGTATTCTCACGCCCGCGAGCACTTCACGTTGTCGATGCCTGAGCACTATAACTTTGCGTATGACGTCATTGATCGAATAGCCAGCGAAAGCGACGGCACAGCGGTCATCGCGATGAGTCGTAATGGCGAAGATATTCGGCATGTCGCCTACAGTGATCTGGCGGCAGACTCAAGCCGGTTTGCGAATGCTTTGTTCGCCCTGGGCTTGAAGCCGGGTGACCATGCCTGCGTGGTGATTGGCCGTATCCCGGCGTGGTACACCGTTTTGTTCGGCTGTATGAAAGCAGGTGTCGTGTCAATGCCGGGCACGAACCTGCTCACGGGTAAAGACATTGCCTATCGCATTAATCGTGCACGCGCCCGCATGGTCGTGGTGACGCCCGAGCATTGCGACAAGATCAATGCGATTCGAGCCGAATGCCCCACCTTGGAGCACCTTATTACGGTGGGCGAGGCGCCGGCTGGCTGGGAATCTCTTGAAGCCCTTTGCGCGCAACAAGCGCCCGAGATTCCGACCGAGAAACGACTCAACACCCGTAGCACTGACCCAATGATGGCCTACTTCACCTCGGGCACAACGTCGCTCCCCAAGATGGTGCCGCGCGACTTTGGCTATGGATTGGCTCAGGTCGTCACAGGCCTGTTCTGGATCGATAACCGTGAAGGTGATGTTCATTGGACACTCACCGACACGGGCTGGGCGAAAGCGGCCTGGGGCATGTTGTTTGCTCAGTTCACTCTCAAGTCCCCCATCGTTCTTTACGATGGCGAGGGGGCGTTTGATGCGGACTTTCACCTGCGCATGATCGCCAAGCTCAAGGTGAAGACCTTTTGCGCCCCACCAACTGTTTATCGGCTTTTTGCCCAGCTGCCCCTGGAGAACTACGACCTATCCAGCATTCGGCGCTCACTGTCCGCCGGTGAGCCACTGAACCCGGAGGTGATCCGGGTATGGGAGAAAGCCACCGGCACCGTGATTGCTGATGGTTACGGACAGACCGAAACGGTCAATATTGTCGGCAACTTCCCCAACGTCGAAGTTCGCTATGGCTCTATGGGGCAGGCGGTTCCCGGTTTTGACATAGACGTGGTTGATGACCACGGCGAGCGCCTGCCTACAGGCGAAGTCGGACATATTGCAATCAAGCTCTCCGACCCCTGGCCGGCAGGTTTGTTCCATGGCTATCAGACAGATGACGATCCCGACATGCGATCCTTCCATGATGGCTGGTATTTCACTGGCGATACTGCCAGTCGCGATGAAGACGGATACTTCTGGTTTGTCGGACGGGCAGACGATCTGATCAGCTCAGCGGGCTACCGGATCAGCCCGTTTGAGGTTGAAAGCTCCTTGCTTGAGCATCCGGCTGTGGCCGAAAGCGCGGTGGTTGGCAAGCCCGACGCAACCCGAGGCGAAATTGTGAAAGCGTTTATTACGCTCGCCAGCGGGTATAGCCCGAGTGATGCACTGGTTGAAGAAATTCAGACTTTCTGCAAAAGCCACACCGCGCCCTACAAATACCCGCGTGAAATTGAATTTGTCGACAGTCTGCCAAAAACGATTTCCGGCAAGATCAGACGAGTCGAGTTGCGCGGTCGAGATGCTGACTAAGGCTTGATAATGAGGCTCGAACCTGGCGATACTGCTCAGTACCGTTCTCGAATGTAATCTGACAAGCGCGCCACGGCATCGCGCAGAGTTGGATGGGACACCCCAAAGCAAAGTCTCATCCAACCTTCTCCCTGCGGACTAAACGCCGCGCCGGGTGCGAGTCCAATACCTGCTTTGTCCAGGATATCAAAGGCCACTGCCCGGCTATCGGTCATGCCGGCCAATGAGAAGAAAAGATAAAACGCCCCTTGAGGCGGTACAAATCGAACACCCGGCACGCTTGAGAAAGCATCGCAGATAATGTCCCGCCCAACCTGACATTGCTCACCCATACGCTTTACGTGCGCATCGCCGTCTCGCAGCGCCGCAATCGCTGCATGTTGAACAAAAGTTGTTGCTCCTGTTGAGCCATACTGCATCAGGTTGTCATAGACGCTACCCAGCGCAGCCGGCGCCAGGGCCCAGCCAAGCCGCCACCCCGTCATGGACCAGTTCTTGGAAAGCGTATTGCAAATCACAACCTGATCGTGCGGGTCAATGAGGTCGATCATGGACGGCGCTTTGCCAGTGCCGTCGTAAACAAGCCGGCCATACACCTCATCAGAGATCAGCCAGAGTCCGCGATCACGGCAGACATCGAGAATCTGCTGCATCTCTTCACGAGACATCATCCAGCCAGTTGGATTGGCCGGGGAGTTAATGAAGACTATCTTCGTTTTTGGAGTGATTGCCTCAATGAGTAAGTTCAGATCGAGCTGCCAGCCGCGCTGGTCGTCAAAACTCATGGGCACGGTGACTGGCACACCGCGTGCAATCTTGGTTGCCTCAAGAATATTGGGCCAGATCGGCACCGGAATCAGCACCTCATCGCCAGGCTCACAGAGCGCCAACAATGTCTGAGACAAAGCCTGCATGCCCCCTACCGTGACGGTAATACGGTCAGCCTCGACAGGCTTTTGGTAGATGCGCTGATAGTAAGCGGCGATCTCCTCGCGGCAAGCCGGTACGCCTTGAGACAAGGTGTAGCGTGTGTGACCCGCCTCCATCGCCTGCCGGGCGGCGTCAAGAATAAAGTCAGGGGTCGGTTCGTCAGACTCACCGGCATAAAGCCGAATCGCCCCGTCCTGGGCCATCGTCTTTGCCGCGATTTCAAGGATCTGGCTGTCATGAACCTGCAGTGTCTGAGGCGCCACGCTCTTCAGTAAACGATCCGCGCTGTCTTTTTGATCCATGCCCCGTCCCTTACAATGGCCGATTCTCACCCACGCCACCCCATATGAGTTTTCTCACCGGGCAGCACATGACCGGCGGCTACGCCGGCGCTGACATTCTGCATGACTGCACCATTGCCGTCGACAAAGGTGAAATCGCAGTCATCGTTGGCCCCAACGGCGCTGGCAAGTCCACAGCAATGAAAGCCGTCTTTGGCATGTTGAACCTGCGCGAAGGTCAAGTGCTACTCGGTGACAAAGACATTACCCACCTGAGCCCGGAGCAGAGAGTGCTTGAGGGCATGGCGTTTGTTCCTCAAACCAACAACGTCTTCAGAGGCATGACCGTCCTCGAAAATCTCGAGATGGGCGCGTTTGTGCGAACGGACGATATCTCGCAAACACTTGAACAGGTCTTTGAACTATTCCCGGTACTGCACGAGAAAAGGCGCCAACCGGCAGGCGAGTTGTCTGGTGGCCAGCGTCAGCAGGTTGCAGTCGGGCGAGCGCTCATGACTCAGCCAAGCGTGCTCATGCTCGATGAACCGACCGCCGGTGTCTCCCCGATTGTGATGGATGAGTTGTTTGATCGCATTCTCGAAATCAGAGCAACCGGCATTGCCATTTTGATGGTGGAACAAAACGCCCGCCAGGCTCTGAATATTGCCGACCATGGTTATGTCCTGGTGTCCGGGGCTAACCGGTTTACCGATACCGGGACGGCATTGCTTGCCAACCCCGACGTTCGCAAGTCATTCCTGGGGGGCTGAGCGTGACTGACATCCTTAACGCGCTGGCCATTCTGGGCAACTTTGTGATTGTCCCAGGGCTCACCTACGGGTCGCAGCTTGCGCTCGGCGCGCTTGGCGCAACCCTGGTGTTTGGCATCTTGCGCTTTTCCAACTTTGCTCACGGCGACATGATGGCCTTCGGGACGATGATCACCATCCTTGTCACCTGGTGGTTGCAGTCAATGGGGGTCAGCATTAAACCGCTGCCCAGCGCCCTGCTCGCCCTGCCGGTCGGCATATTTGTCGCGGCACTATTGGCCTTGCTCACCGACCGCACCATCTATCGCTATTACCGCCAGCAAAAGAGTCGACCAATCACATTTGTCATTGCGTCAGTCGGCGTGATGTTCATCATGAACGGATTGGTGCGATTCATCATTGGGCCCGGCGATCAGCGCTTTAATGATGGCGAGCGTTTCATCTTTAATGTGCGTGAATTCAAAGCCTTCACTGGACTGGCTGAAGGCGTCGGCCTGAGGTGGTCTCAGGGCATTACCATCGTGGTTGCCATCCTCGTTGTGGTTGCACTCTTTTGGTTCTTGCAACGAACACGAACTGGCAAGTCCATGCGCGCGTTCTCTGACAATGAAGATCTTGCCCTCTTGTCTGGCATTAATCCGGACCGAGTCGTGATGGTGACCTGGATACTCGCTGCCGCACTCGCCACGATTGCCGGCGTGTTGTACGGGCTCGACAAAAGCTTCAAACCGTTCACCTACTTCCAGTTGCTGCTGCCGATTTTCGCAGCTGCCATCGTAGGCGGCATAGGTCAGCCGCTTGGTGCAATTGCGGGCGGCTATGTGATCGCTTTCTCGGAAGTCACCATTACCTTCGCGTACAAGCAAGTCTTACGCTACGCACTGCCGGAAGACTGGGCGCCAGAAGGACTCACGCAGCTCCTGTCCACTGACTACAAATTTGCGATTTCGTTTGTCATTTTGGTGGTTGTACTCCTGATTCGACCCACAGGCATCTTCCGCGGGAGAGTGTTTTGAACAACACCCTCCGATCGTTTTTGTATTTTTCCATTATGGCCGGCTTGCTTGTCGCCGTAGGCATGGGTCAGAGCTGGTCGGTTGCCCTAAGCATCATCAACCTGTGTTTGATCTCCGCGATCATGGCGCTCGGGGTCAATATGCAATGGGGTTATGCCGGGCTGTTTAATGTTGGTGTGATGGGATTCGCGGCACTGGGCGGCCTGGCTGCCGTGTTGGTCTCGAAGGCGCCCGTGCCACAAGCCTGGGCGGCCGGCGGATTCAACATAGCACTTGCTGCTATCGCCTTTGTAGCCACCGTGATGCTCCTGAATCTGGCTTACCGCAAACTCGCTAAAGGCACGCTCCGAGCAATCGTGATGCTCATACTCGTCATCGGCGGCCTAACGGTTTATCGCAGCTTTTTTGACCCTGCGGTCGAGGCAATCGAATCAGTCGATGCCGCGCGCACGGGCTTTCTGGGTGGGTTGGGTCTGCCGATTATTCTGGCGTGGCCCGTTGGTGGACTATTCGCCGCCGCTGCCGCCTGGGTCGTTGGCAAGGTAGCCCTTGGGCTGCGCTCTGACTACCTGGCGATTGCAACCCTGGGCATCGCAGAGATTGTCATCGCTGTACTCAAGAACGAAGACTGGCTGACCCGGGGCGTCAAGAATGTCACCGGCCTGCCACGCCCAGTTCCCTACGAGGTCGAGCTTGCCGAGAAGTCATGGCTCATTGACATTGCCACCAATAGCGGCATTGATCCGAACACGGCTGCGAGCCTGGCCGTAAAGCTTGGCTATACGGGTTTGTTTCTAGCGGTATTGCTCATTGTCTTAGTGCTTGCTGAGCGCGCTTTGAACTCTCCCTGGGGCCGCATGATGCGCGCCATACGTGACAATGAAACAGCCGCCGAGGCCATGGGCAAAGACGTCACGAAACGGCATCTGCAGATCTTTATATTGGGCTCCGCAGTGGTTGGCATTGCAGGCGCCATGCTCACCACGCTCGATGGCCAGTTCACGCCAACCACTTATCAACCACTACGCTTTACCTTTCTAGTATGGGTTATGGTGATTGTGGGCGGATCAGGCAACAACTGGGGGTCAGTGCTGGGCGGGTTTTTGGTTTGGTTTGTGTGGATCCAAGCCGAACCTGCAGGGCTTTGGCTTATCAATGGCCTCACCAGCACTATGGACGCCGATAGCGGCATACGTGGCCACTTGCTTGAAGGCGCCCCTCATATGCGCATGATATTTATGGGAGCCATTTTGCTGCTTGTCATGCGCTTCAGTCCGCGTGGGCTGATTCCTGAGCGGACTGCCCGACCTACCTGATGACATAGGTTGCCGTGTAGTCGGACGGGATCTGCAGCGGGTAAAGTGCGCCAGCCATCGCCAGCACCAGACCTAGCGCGAAGGTGCTGCCGACAACGGCAAAGCCGAGCAAAGCGCGACGGCCCGTCGCAATTGCACCTGCCTCTGGCGACCTTGAGGTCAGCGCCCAATAAATCGCGCAGCCGATGTGCACAAATAAGGCAGTAACCGCTAGAAAATAGTACGGTACAAAGAACAGTTGATTGGGCGAGACATGGAAGCCGGCTGCAGCAAAGTACGCATTGGTGTCCAGACCCAGCCAGAGCCTTCCGGCGACCACAGCGCTGACATGTATCAGCAGAAAAGCTGCCAGTAGGCTCCCCGAGAGTGCTTGCAACCAAGCGACCCTGCCGTGGCGCGAACACCAGCCACGCGCAACAAGTCAAACGCCGCTCCCGGCTTGAAAAGCGGCGCTAACAAGGACTAACACTTCCACCAGAGGCTGCCGGTACACAAGTCGCAGCATGTCCATCACCGCGATGTGAGCCTCAATGCTAAACAATAGGAAAACGTGGTTTCCCACGTGCATGACAAGGAAACTGAGCAATACAAACGCTGAGAGTCGATGCAGCCGACGCCACTGCACCGACGCGTTCTTGCTTTCAGCCAAACTAACCCATAGCGGGCAGCAGCATAGCCTCAAGCCCTTCGAGCACAAACACCAGCCCTACGCCTGTGACGACTGCACCGGTCAGCCGTGGGCGCATATCCAGACTGGAGCCGGTCCAACGGTAGGTGGCGAAGTAGCCTGCAGCGACAGCCAATACGTACTGGATAACGATCAGGCCTAGCAAGTAACCGCCCGCCACCGTTGCACTCACTGCCTCAGTCCCTGCAATGCTTTGGCCAAATGCCCATCCGTGGAACAAACCTGCGCCTGCAAACAATGTGCCGGCGACTGACAGCGACAAAGAACGCCCCATGAGTACAACCAGGCCCAAAACAAGAACCGAAACGGCAATCACCGCCTCAACGGCCGGCAACGCCCAGCCATTCATGCAAACAATGACCCCTGCAACCATGGCGACCAGATAGAACAATGGCGCCGCCAATCGCCAAGCCGTAAACGCAGCAATAACGCCAAGCGCGATGGCAAAAAAGAAGTGATCGAAGCCTAGAACGGGATGACCGAAGCCCGATAGCAGACCTTGGCTAAAGGTTTCCATTGGCGCACCCGCCAACGGGTGATGAGCATGGGCGCTGGCCGAAAACAACAGCGACATGAGAGCCCCGAAACAAAGGCTCATACCGAATACTGATTTGTTTTTCATCGGAACCACTCCTATTTTGATCCTCTCTCGTGGGCAGTCTACCCGAGGTTTGACGCCGGGCGTCTTGACTCGATTGCCGCGACAAGACATTCTGAAACCCTAACAACGTCAACCAACGAGGAGTCAGTATGCGCGGATCCTGCAGTTGCGCACAAGTTTCATTTGAACTGTTGGCCATGCCCATGTTTGTACATTGCTGCCATTGCCGAATGTGCCAGCGACAAACCGGGACTGCATTTGCCTTAAACGCGCTTATTGAGGCCTCCGAACTCAGGCTGCTAAGTGGATCAGTCGAAACGATTGAAATGCCAAGCAAGCACCCGACTGGCCAGAGAATCAGACGATGTCCGACTTGCCGCGTCGCCCTATGGAGTACATACCCCGGTGGAGGGGAGACCTTTGCTTATGTACGCGTTGGCGCACTTGAGAACCCTGATGTCTGCCCGCCTGATATTCATATTTTCACTGCGAGCAAACAGCCCTGGGTAGTGCTGGCACCCGACACACCATCAGTGGCCCAGTTCTATGACCGAGAAGAGTACTGGCCGGCTACCAGCCTGGCGCGACGCCAGTCGGCACTGGCCGCAAACTAAAAGATGACAGGGGGAGTCTATGTTTGACTTTGCTATCCGGAATGCACTTATCTGCGATGGCTCGGGTCAACCCGCGTTCCATGGAGAGATCGCGGTTGATGGCGACAAGATCGCTGCCATCGGTGAGTCAGTTGGACCTGCCAGCGAAAACATTGATGCTCAGGGAATGGTAGTGTCGCCCGGCATTATCGACAGCCATACTCACTACGACGCCCAGATAACCTGGGATCCGACTGCAAGCCCATCATTGTCGCTCGGGGTGACAACTCTGATCATGGGCAACTGCGGCTTCACCATTGCGCCATGCCGACCGCAGGACCGTGAACAAACGCTGCGTAACCTCACCCAGGTGGAAGGCATGTCGCTTGATGCCCTTTTGGAGGGAACTCGGTCTGACTACCAAAGCTTTGACGAATACCTCGCGATGATTGAATCACTCGGGAGCGTTCCCAACCTGGCCGTCTACTGCGGCCACTCCTCGATCCGCACCTGGGTGATGGGCGCTGACGCAACACGACGAACCGCGACAGATGCCGAAGTGACCGAAATGAAAGCGCTTATTGCATCAGCACTGAAAAGCGGCGCAATTGGATTCTCCACTTCCACCTTCGAGGCGCACAACGGCTGGGGTGGCACACCGATGCCATCACGCTTTGCCGATGAATCTGAACTACGCGCTCTCGTGGGCACGCTGGGAGAAACTGGCGCGGGCCGCTTTATGTTGACCAAAGGCCGCGACACCAGCATAGCGTTTCTGGAATCCCTGGCTGCTGACACCGGCAGACCCGTCATCGTGGCAGCCATTCAATACAACCACGCCACCCCGAGGCGCGCGGCTGACGATATGGCAGCTATCGGCGCGGCCGTTGAGCGCGGCAATCGTATGGTTGGGCAGGTGGCATGCACAGCGATCAGTATGGAATTCACGCTCACAAGCGCTTATCTGTTTGAAAGCATGAAGACCTGGCAACCTGCGATTGCCCTCTATGGTGACAAACCGGCATTGGCCCGCTTCTATCGCGACCCTGATTTTCGCGCGGCCATGAAAGCTGAACTCACCGCAGCAGACGCCCTCAACCGTTTTACCGACCAGTGGGACAAACTGGAAATCCTGACAGTTGCACGTGGAGAGCATCGCGCTTTTGAACACAAGAACATTGCGGAACTCGCAGCAGCCGAACACAAACACCCGCTGGATTGGCTGCTCGATTTTGGCGAGAAAGAGGATTTCGAAACACTATTCAATGCGCAGATACTCAATGCCGATGAGGACGAGGTTCTCAAGTTGCTCAAACACCCGAATGCCAGTATTGGTCTGGCCGATGCTGGGGCGCACTTGTTCCTGTTTTGTGACGCCGACTACGGCTTACATTTGCTGGGAAGATGGCATCGGGAACGCGGTGACTTCACGCTCGAAGAAGCCGTCGCCGCATTGACCTCAAACCCTGCGGCCACTTACGGCATCAAGGACCGAGGCCAACTCAGGGTTGGCTACCATGCTGACCTGCTAATGTTTGACCCTGCCACCGTTAGCCGTGGCGAGAAAACGCGCGTCACCGATCTGCCTGCGGGCGCCTCTAGGCTCATCAGGACAGCGACGGGCATTCACGGCATCTGGGTAAACGGTCAGAGAGTTGCCGATGTAGACGGTTTGTCAGGCAATGCAGGCCGGCCCGGACAGTTACTGAGAGAATTCAACCAATAGAGGGAGAGTGTAGTGAGCAACAAGATTCTGGTGGTGCATGGGGTCGGCATGAACATGCGCGGCAAGGTTCAAATTGAAACCTTTGGACCTATGACGCTACCCGAGTATGACGAACATATCCGGCGCTACGCGAAAGAGCTTGATCTGGATGTCGAGATTTTTCACTCGAATATTGAAGGTGAAGTCATCAACCGACTATACGATGCCGATGATCAGAACTTTGCCGGCGCTATCATGAACCCGGCGGCCTACATGACCGGGCATCCCGCACTCTATGCCGCAATAGATCAAGTGTCTTACCCAGTCTGGGAAATTCATATGTCGAACCCTGCCAAGCGCGGTCGAATCTCAGAAATGGCAAACGTTGCACAAGGCGTTGTCACTGGGCTGGGCATTCACGGCTACTACGGTGCGATGATTGGGGTGAAGCGATTCACGAATAGCTAGCAAACCCGCTCCGTACAATCGACATGGGTAACGACGAAACTTGTTCGGCGTCACCCATGCGTAACATCGAGTTAACTTGGCTAGTTGACCACTAAACGTAGCGATTCACTGTGTTTTCTAAGATTTCCTGTCTGCCAGAATGCGGTTTTGGGTCTAACTTAGCTTGCTCAACGTAGTCGGCAATCTGCGCCAATGACATCTCGCCAGTCAGCATTTGCCGACCTTTCTCCGAACGCCATCCCGCATAGCGTTTATTGAGTTCGTCACTCAGGGCTTTATCTTCAAACATCCGCGCAGCGGCCTTAAATCCGCGTGCGCAGCAATCCATTGCGCCCACATGTGCGTGCAACAAATCGTCGGCGTTCAAAGATTGGCGGCGCAGCTTAGTATCGAAGTTGGTTCCGCCCGTGGTGAACCCACCGTTTCGAATAATCTCGTAGTAAGCCAACGCAACCTCGGGCACATTGTTTGGAAACTGATCAGTATCCCAGCCCGATTGATAGTCGTTTCGGTTCATGTCAATTGATCCGAAAATATCAAGTGCACCTGCCATCGCCAACTCATGCTCAAAACTATGGCCCGCCAAAATGGCGTGACCTTGCTCGATGTTGACCTTGATCTCATCTTCCAGACCATGTCGCTTTAAGAATCCATAGACAGTTGCGACATCGAAGTCGTACTGATGCTTGGTAGGCTCTTGTGGCTTTGGCTCAATCAAGATTGAACCCTTAAAACCGATTTTGTGCTTGTGCTCGACCACCAGGTTCATAAACCGGCCCAATTGCTGGTCTTCCTGCTTTATGTTCGTGTTGAGCAATGTCTCGTAGCCTTCACGTCCGCCCCACAGTACGTAATTCTCTCCACGAAGCTGATGAGTCAAATCCAGGCAGGTCTTGACCGTGGCTGCTGCAAATGCAAAGACTTCAGGGTCTGGATTGGTGGCACCGCCAGCCATATAACGTCGATGTGAGAACAGATTAGCCGTTCCCCACAAAAGCCCAATACCGGTCTCACTCATTTTCGTCTCGAGATACTCTCCCATCTCGAGCAGGTTACGGGTGTTTTGCGTGAACGAGTCTGCCTCTGGTCGAACATCAGCGTCATGAAAGCAAAAGAAAGGCACCCCGAGCGTACTAAACATTTCGAACGCAACATCTGCTTTGAGCTTTGCTGCCTCCAGCGTGTCACCCATCTCGTCGGCAAACCAGGGGCGCTCAAAAGTGTGACCACCGAAAGGATCGTTTCCAGGCCACACAAAGCTATGCCAGTAACAGACCGCAAAGCGCAATTGCTCTTCGAGCCGTTTACCCAAAACGATTTCATCTGGGTCATAGTGACGAAAGGCCAGATCGGCACTGCTTTCAGCGCCTTGGTAGGCAATTCGTTCGCGATGACTAAAAAAATTTGTACTCATTGGCTCAGCTCGGCAAGTGCCGGATATAACCGGCGATATTCTGAATAACCATCGGCAAACGCGTCTTGACCTGGTAGGAACGGCTCAAACGTTCGGGCGATTTCTGGCGGCTTGCAAACCTGTTCTATCGATAGGCCATGCGTGGCAACCAGGCCCAGGCGCGCGGCACCTAACGCAGCACCCTCTGCTCCATCGGCGGGACAATGCACAGGCAACTGCAGCGCACTGGCGACTGTCTGCAACCAGGCATTGGATAGACTGCCGCCCCCAATAGCAACCACGGACTCGATGTTCGCTCCTGTAGATTTAAGCGCTTCAAGGTTGTCGCGCAGTGCGAACGCAACGCCAAGTAGAACAGCACGTGTCATCGATATTCGGTCGTGCCTGTGCGACAGACCGATGAAGGCACCCATCGGTCTGGATTCATTGTGGGGGGTTCTTTCACCAGACAGATAAGGGAGAAACGTCACACCGTCCGGTGTAATGGCAGTATCGCCCAGCTCTTGTGTGAGCGTCGCTGGATCGAGCCCGACAAGATCTGCGTACCAATTAAGCGAATCAGTGGCCGACAAAATCACACCCATCTGATGCCAGCCGTTTGCAAACGCATGGCAAAAACTGTGGACCGCTGATTCAGGCGCGGGGCGATACTGATCACTCGAAGCAAACAGAACACCTGAGGTGCCCAATGACACAAATGCTGAACCTTCCCCGATCACGCCAAGGCCACAAGCAGATGCGGCATTATCCCCGGCGCCGCCGGCGACTATCACCGTGTTATTGATACCCCAGCGCTGGGCAAGCTCAGTGCGAAGCTGCCCGGCTTGGTCAGTCCCTTCCGCCAGGGTTGGCATTGCATCTATGGTCAGGCCGGTTCGATCAAGCAACAACTCGGACCATTGGCGCTTACCAACATCGAGCCAGCTAGTGCCGGACGCATCCGACATATCAGTAATCTTTTCGCCCGTCAGCCACAATCTCAAATAGTCTTTCGGCAGCAAGACGCTGCGTAGCGACCGATAGACCTCCGGTTCATGCGCACGTACCCAGGCAATCTTTGGCGCGGTGAACCCAGGGAAGACAATATTGCCGGTAATCTGGCGAAAATGAGGGTCGGCATCTAGGGTAGCTGCCTGTTGGTAGCTACGCGTATCGTTCCACAAAACCGCTGGTCGCAAGACCCGGTCAAAGTCCCCAAGCAGAGTTGCGCCGTGCATCTGACCAGACAAGCCTATGCCACTAATGACTGACAACGCCGCTGGATCTGACTGCTTAATTTGATCGATGGCATTCGTTGCAGCGGAGATCCAGTCAACCGGGTTCTGCTCAGACCACCCAGCATTAGGCCTGCTTACCGAAAGCGAACTGCTCGCAGAGGCAATCACATGCTGCTTTTCGTCAATCAGAATCGCCTTGACGGCAGATGTACCGAGATCCAGTCCGATGATGTGTCCCATAACGACCTCTTAGCTGGCGGCTTCATTCTCGACGCAGCCAGGGCCTGGCGTCCCACCTGCTGGACACTTACCGAGAATAATCATGCCCAGCACTTCATCTTTGCTAACGGCATCGGTTCGTGCTGTTCCAACGAGACGCCCGTTCTTCATAACGGCCACTCGATCGGCTAGTTCAAAAACATCTTCTATGTCGTGACTAATGAGAAAGATGCCAATCCCGGTCGATTTCAGCTCACGGATCAGTTCGGACACTTGCGCAGTCTCTTCCGGCCCCAGTGCAGCAGTCGGTTCATCCATAATCAGAATTCTTGCGTTAAACAAAATTGCGCGTGCAATTGCGACGGATTGACGCTGACCGCCCGACAAGGAACTGACGGGCTCTTTAAAGCGTTGGAATCGTGCATTCAGGCGGCCCATTACCTCGCGCGCCTGCGCCTCCATTGCCGCATCATCAAGGGTGCCCCAAGCGGTTCTCAGCTCGCGACCCAGAAATAAGTTCGCAGCACAGTCCACGTTGTCTGCCAACGCAAGCGTCTGATAGATCGTTTCGATCCCGAGGGCCTTGGCATCACGCGGATTGGCAACGGAGACGGAGCTACCGTCAATAGAGATTGTCCCGCTGTCACGCGGGTAAGCCCCTGACAGAACCTTGATAAGTGTCGACTTGCCAGCCCCATTGTGGCCAAGCACCGCGAGCACCTCACCGGGCATAAGCGCTAATGACACATCGTCAACCGCGTGGACACCACCAAACGCTATCGAGATATTTCTCAGTTCGACAAGTGGGGTTACGTTTTCAGTCATTCCCGTTACCCCTTCCGCCGTCGGTATAAGCCGTCGAGATAAACAGCGACAACCAGCACGATGCCAACGACAACATTTTGTAGTGGCGCGTCTACCCCGAGCAACACCATGCCCGACTGCAGCGACTGCATAACCAAAGCACCCAAAATAGCACCCGCGATCGTGCCGACGCCGCCGCTAAGCGATGTCCCACCAATCACGGCTGCAGCAATGACCAATAGTTCATCAAGCCCACCCATCGCATTCGTCGCAGCGTTTAGTCGAGCGCTAGAGATGGCCGCTGACACCGCACACAACACCCCCATGAGAATGAAGATTCTTGTGGTCATCCATCGGGTATTGATGCCCGCCAATTGAGCCGCTTCTGGATTGCCACCCATCGCGAATATGTATCGACCAAATCGGGTTCGCGTGGCCAGGAAGGTCATCAGGATGCCAACCCCTACTGCGATTAGCACTGGGATAGCAATACCGTGCGAAATCAGAATTTCATCGATCGGCGTGTCAATGCCATTTTCCTTGGCATATCGCTTCACGATGCCACGCGGCCAGTAGTAAGCATTGGTAATCGCGACAGCCCCTAGCGAGACCGCGCTACCGGCTATGGCCAGCAGACTATCAGCCCATACCGGACGCAGCGGAAAGTTGAATCGCTTGCGTTGACGCCGGCTATTGAGGATGAGCGCGACAATGGCCAAACACGCTGCAGCCCCGACCGCCCAACTCCAAAACTCACCGATGGAGCCCGCCGGCCCTCCACCCATTAGACGGAAGGTCGGGTCCATGGGTGAAATCGTTTGGCCCGAGTTTACCCACCATGCCAAACCGCGCCAAGCGAGTAACCCACCGAGCGTAACGATGAACGCAGGCACGCCCAGGTAAGCAATCACGAACCCATGCAGACCACCAACCAACGCGCCAATCGCAATACCGATGATCAGCGTCACCAGCCACAGCCATGGGTGTCCGAGACCCAATATCTCTGGCAGCAACTTGGTTTGCAATACACCCATCACAACCGCGATAAACCCCAGTACCGAACCAACCGACAGATCGATATGACGAGTAACAATCACGAAAACCATACCGGTCGCCATGACCGCAATTGAGGCAGTTTGGACCGACAGGTTCCACAAATTTCTCGGGGTGATGAAGCGCTCGCCCGACAAGTAGTGAAAGCCGATCCAAATGAGCAAAAGCGCACCGATCATGCCAAGCATCCGAGTATCAATCTCGGTGGCACGAAACAATCGCTTCAACATTCTCATCTGTTGATCTCGCCGCTGGTTGCTCTTAGAGAAACGCCGCCGTCACAGAAACTCGGACGGCGCCAATTCTCATCAGGTAGATCAATTACTGACAAGCAGTCAGCGAGCCGCCGTTAACGCCCGCACAAAGCTTGTTTTTTGCAATCCAACCCGCTTCGACCACTGTACTCAAGTTCGTTTTTGTGACCGCCACTGGCGCGAGCAGTAACGCGTCCATGTCGACTTTCTTTGGACCATTAGAGAACTTAATAGCTCCTGGGATTTCAGACATCGCTTTTCCATCGGCCAGCATCGAAGCGATATTGGCGGCATTTTTTCCGAGCGCGCGGGCATCTTTCCATACCGAGACGGTTTGCGTTCCCAGCGCAACCCGATTAAGGGCAGCATGGTCGCCATCTTGTCCGGAGACTGGCACGCTGCCATCCATGCCCTGAGCGGCAAGCGCAGCCACGACACCACCTGCGGTCCCGTCATTGGATGCGACAACGGCATCTACTTTGTTGTCGTTCTTGGTCAAAATCTGTTCCATGTTGCGCTGTGCGTTCGCGGGTTTCCAGCCATCGGTATAGGCTTCACCGACGTTTTTGATTTTCCCGGCGCTCAATGCCTCCTTTAGCACTTCCATTTGACCGCTAAACAAAAAGTCAGCGTTCGGATCGGACGGAGACCCCTTAATGAACGCATAATTACCGCTCGGCATAGCCTCAAGTACTGCACGGGCCTGCATACGACCCACTTCAACATTGTCGAAAGTAATATAAAAAGCGCGCTTGTCCTCGATCAATCGATCGTAGCCGACGACTGGGATACCCTCAGCAGCGGCCTTCTCGATTGCCGGTCCGATAGCATCCGAGTCTTGTGCAAGCACAATGAGAGCATTGGCGCCTTGCGCAATCAACGACTCAACATCGGTAAGCTGCTTGGATGCTGACGATTGAGCGTCGGCGGAAATATAGGTATCGCCGTTCGCTTCGATGGCCGCTTTCATGGCCGCCTCGTCTGTCTTCCACCGCTCTTCCTGAAAGTTGGACCACGAAACGCCAATGACTTTATCTTTTGCCACAGCGGGGCCAGCCATCACAAAGCAGAAGCTTGCACCCGCTATCAAAGCAGGAAGTTTTGTATTCATGAGTAAGTCTCCGATATTGGCTTAATAATGATGATCAAAAGTCGGTACCGATTCGTGATCCATACCGTTAGACGCTATTTTATTCGAGCCTTGAATTAAATGTCCAGCAATCTAAATTTCTAGATTAATCTTTCCTAAATTCAACCACTTAAAAACCCCTCGAACGCGTCAAACGCCCAATGCAACCCAATCCTGCCACATCAGATGACCTTAGAAAGCGCAACCGGGCAACCGTTATCAGCGCAGTCCGTCGCCACGGCGAAATCTCGCGAACAGATTTGTCTCATGCAACCGGCTTGAGTGCCGCGACAGTTACCGCAATCACCGCTGGCCTCATCGAACAAGGCGTCTTGAACGTGCCAGACAAAACGCCGGGCGAGCGTCTAGGCAAAGGGCGCCCCGCAGTGCAACTGGCCGTTAACGCAAGCTTTGCAACCGTTTGCTCGGTAGTCTTGAAGTACGGTGAGGTGTCCGCGCAGTTGGTCGACTTTACCGGTAGACAACTACAAGAGATCGCACTCCCCCTGAACACGATCACCACGAGCACAAAAGCGATTCGATCAGCGATGATTCGTTGCGTCAAGACTCTGCTCACCAAAACAAAAGGCGTGACCCAAATTGCAAAGATTGTGGTTGGTGTTCAAGGCTCAACGGATGTTGATGCAACCACCCTGCTTTGGTCACCAGTTATCACCAAATGGCAGTTGCCGATTGCGCAGTGGCTAAGCGAAGAATTTGATACAACAACGACCGTCTTTAATGACGCCGCCATGATTGCGTATTCCCTCTACGTAGAGCAAGAAGGTGTCTATGGTCAGAACTTCGTTGCGATCATGCTCTCCTCAGGTGTAGGCATGGGATTGTTTCGCAATGGTCAGTTGCTGGGTGGAACCGCCTCATCCGGCATGGAATTTGGCCATATGACCTACCAGGCAGGTGGAGCGCTGTGTGGCTGCGGTCGCCGCGGTTGCATTGAAGCCTACGCCGGATATGCCGCAATTCTACGCAGCGCCAACAAGCAGTCGCCCGTCAGCCCCCTACCAGACTTCGTCGACACCGAAGACGTTCGAAGAACAATGAATGACGCCCTCGCCGGCAAAACAGCTGCAAAGAATGCGATTAAGCAGGCTGGCTCGGCGTTGGGTGCCGGCCTTTGTAGCTTGTTTGCGTTGTTCGATACGTTTCCGGTCGCGATGGTCGGGCCTGGGACTCAGGCTTTTGACATCATGGAAGAGCCAATTCGCGCCGCGCTGCGGGAGAGCATTGCCGGCCTGAACGATCAAGAGGTCGTCATTAACTGCTATCCCGATGAAATGCCTCTCCTGCATCGCGGCTGCGCGTTTCGGGCTCTACATGACCTAGACATCACGACTGCAAATGACACCGCAGCCGTGTCAAAGCCTGCCCGCGCGGGCAAGACAGTGCGTCAGAGTGCTAGAAGAAACGCGTCGTGATTGTTTTCAACTAGCAACCGGACACCCTCTGGCTGCAACGCGAGTCTGGCCGCAAATGTTGACTTCCCTGCCCCGACCGGTCCCTCGACTAAATGAATCATCGCATCAGCCCTCTAGTGAGTAGGCGTAACCGATGAACAACTCGCTCTCGTCAGGGTTTAGGGAGGAATACAAAGCGTTCGCGGGCACGTTGTCCGTTTCTGTTCCGAGCCAAACCTCGTGGCAGCCCGCCTCTCGTGCGATTTGGACGAGCCGCGCCATCATGGCCTTTCCGACCCCCTTGCGACGCTGGTCGGCGCAAACGTCAACTTCATCGACGTAGAGCCATTGCTCGTTTGCATAAGGCTTGATTTGAATGCGAGCTGACGCCAAGCCCAATAGCTGCTTGTTGCTGCCGGTCGTTTCATAACAGACCAGCAATACGGTGTCCTGTCGCTTGAGATAGCTGACGAGCGACTCAGCGCTGTAGCTGACAAAATCGTTCACTTCATCCCAACTGGCTCCGTTGATATCGTCAGCCAGTTGACCTAAATCGTCATCTGCCGTGATGACCTCTAACGTCTTCATAGCATGCCCATCGATTACTGCTCCCATACCGGTGGGGAACCAATCTTTTCCAGCAAAAAGTCGATAAAAACGCGCACCTTCGCCGTTAGCACATTCGACTTCGGATAGACCAGCCAAATCGCCGATCCGTCGTCCACCTCATAGTTCGAAAGGATGCGAACAAGCGAACCCGCGTCTAGTTCTTGTTTAACACTCCACATTGAACTCATACAAATTCCAGCCCCGCCTTCGGCCGCGCGCCGCATGCTTAATCCGTCGTCGCATGTCACGCGCGCGCTGGCGTTTGGCGGTGGGAATGTGCAGGGGGTCGCACCATTTATCGAGGTCATTTTTCTGGGGGCAGCACTTGCAAAAACAATCAGTTGATGCTGAGCCAGGTCATCTGGTTCTTGAGGTTCTCCATGAACGGTCAGATACTCAGGCGACGCACACAGAATGCGGGTGTCATTTGCGACTTTTCTTCCAATCAAAGAACTGTCTTTCGCAGCGTAGTTCCGCAACGCCAAGTCAAAGCCCCCTTCGATCAGATTGATTTGAGTATCTGACAGCTTGAGATCAAGATCAATGCTCGGATAACGCGCCAGGAACTCCGGCAAGATCGGCACAATATAGAGTTGCGCAAACGTGCTCGAAGCTGCAAATCTGAGGGTCCCTTTCACTTCAGCGCTGCGGTGTCCGAGCGCAGCCAGCGCGGCTTCCTCTTGCGCAAGAATCTCGCGGGCATAAGGGAGAAACTCTGCTCCTTCAAGTGATAGAGCCACTTTTCTGGTGGAGCGATGCAGTAAATCTGCGCCGACCTGCTTCTCAAGCTTTGCGAGGCGGGCACTTGCCACCGCCGGTGCGAGGTTCAGCAACCTGCCAGCAGCGCTGATGTTCAGCATTTCTGCGGCCATCACAAAGAGCTTTATGCCATCAGTATCCACAGACTGATTATATAGAAATTCCGAATACTGTTGTTTAGATTACCCCATTTAATCACGCACAACAATAAAATATAGTCTGCTGGTGTCAGCCAATGCCTCTCTGCCCGAGCGGCTCAACGAGCGATCCGCATGACCACAAATGCCACCGTGAACTACCACCTCCGTACCGAGGCAAAGCAAGCGTTTCATTTCGATGTCGATGGGATCAACGGCAATCTTGTTTCTCCGGAACTTGTACCCACCGACATCCTTGTCAGGGATCTGCGCAAGGACGGACTTTCCGTCGAGTTTGACCGTGACGGGATCGTATTCACCCATGCGCCCTCTCGGATCAAAGACTTCGATGACGGACCGGATTGGCAAGCTCGGTACGAAGCAGAGCTATGCGACTTGCTTACAGAGCAGGTTGGCGCAGAAGAGGTCATTGTCTTTGATCACACGGTGAGAATTGACGATCTCGATGCCACCCGCAAACCTGCTCGTAATGTCCATACCGATTACAGTCGGGCCGGTGCTGAACAGCGGCTCATTGATATCGTCGGCGCCGACAGAGCACGTGACTTTCACAACAGTGGGTTTGGCTTCGTCAATGTCTGGCGCCCGATTGAGCATGTGATCACGACGTCTCCACTGGGCTTTATTCGCCCAGCCACAATAGAAGCTGACGACTGGATGACAATTGATCTCATTTATCCCGACCGTCGGGGTGAAATACTCGGCGTGGCGGCAAACCCTGACCACGAATGGTTCTATCTTTCCAGGATGACGCCAGACGAAGTCGTGATCTTCAATATTTTCGATAACGAGAGACGTCCGTGCGTTGCGCACAGTGCCCTCGACACTGAGGTTGATTCTGACTGTCGCAGCCGTCGCAAGAGCATTGAGAGCCGAACACTGGTTCGATACATCTAGGCCGCCTTCTCATGCTCAATACGATCGAAGAATCAGTGGCGTTTCGACCAATCAACCAGGCTTACCAGTCGGTCTTCCGACCAGCCCGGCTGTCGCTTGGCCTGGTAGTCCCGATTGAGAGTTATCCGGTCAGTGACACGCCGACAATGCATCGTCATATTGAGCGTGTCCAACTGGCGGAAGCGCTCGGATTCTCGGCGGTTTGGCTTCGAGATGTTCCCTTCAAAGTCCCTTCATTCGGCGACGCTGGCCAAAATTTTGATCCATTCGTTTATCTCGGTGCTCTGTCTGCCACAACGTCTCGTATCGGACTAGGTGTTGCCAGCATCATCCTACCGCTGAGACATCCTGCACACGTCGCAAAAGCAGCAGCGACTGCCGACGTCCTATCGAATGGCCGCTTACTTCTCGGGGTCGCTTCCGGCGACCGCCCGGAAGAGTACCCGGCCTTGGATATCTCATTTAGTGATCGTGGAAAACGGTTTCGAGATAGCTACGCTTACATACGGCAGGTCGGAGAAAATGCGCCCCGATTCGACAATCCGCTGGGGCAAGTCGCAGGCGGTATGGAAATGCTGCCACGGCCCGTCGGCGGAAGGCTGCCTTTATTGATTACTGGCGCTAGCCAGCAATCTGCCGAATGGGTTGCAAGCCACGGCGATGGGTGGATGACTTATCCGCGACCCGCACAGCTGCAATCCCAGATGATCGATCAATTCAATACCAAAGCGAAACAGGCGGGTGAGCCGCCAAAACCCGTTATGGAGCCGCTCTACATTGACCTCGAAGACGATGCCAATGCCACAGCGCAGCCGATTCACCTGGGACTTCGACTCGGGGTTAATGCACTACGTCGTTACCTCACATCCAGGCAAGCCATTGGTATTAACCACATCGCCCTAAACCTACGTTTCAACAGTAAGGACACCGAGCAAACACTTCGAACGATAGCGGCAGAAATCCTCCCCACATTCAACCAGGAAGACAAAGACAAATGACAAAGGTGATCTTACTAACCGGTGCGACTGACGGCATTGGGTTTGAAACGGCAAAGAAGCTGGCCGGCGAAGGGCACACGCTCTTGTTACACGGGCGGAGCAAAGAAAAACTGGCTAAGATGAAAAAAGAGCTTTCAGAAATCGCCGGTGTCGGTCTACTTGAGACTTTTCAGGCTGACCTTTCCGTAATCCCAGAGGTCGAAACGCTTGCCTCGACTGTCGCTGAGAAGCACTCAACCCTCGATGTGCTGATCAACAATGCGGGGGTATTCAAGACAGCGAACCCTCAGACAGCAGACGGCTACGACATTCGATTTATCGTCAATACAGTTGCGCCCTTTCTTCTGACGAAGCGACTGCTTGCCATCATGCCGCTGGCGGGTCGTGTCGTTAATCTGTCTTCAGCCGCGCAGGCGCCTGTTAGTTTTGACGCTCTAAATGGAAAACAGTCACTGTCTGACAGCGATGCCTATGCACAAAGCAAGCTGGGCATCACCATGTGGTCATTTCATCTCAGCCAAACTCTCTGCTCTGAAGGGCCAGCCACTATCGCAGTGAATCCGGCATCTTTCCTAGCCAGCAAGATGGTCAAGGAAGCGTATGGCTCTGATGGTAACGATCTCGGCATTGGCGCTGACATTCTTGCTCGTGCGGCGCTGAGCAGCGAATTTGAGAATGCATCTGGTCGCTACTACGACAATGATCGCCGACAGTTTGGGCAACCGCACCCCGACGCGCTTGATCGGTCGAAAAACGAGCGCCTGGTACGGGCGATTGAAGATCTAATCGCCATACTTAATCGCTGACTCGTTTATAGCTAGCTGTGAAGACGCCCGCACCCCGTGGTGCGACTTCCATAGTGGCCAAGAATGAACGAGTCAAAGACGAACTGTGGCTGTTGAGCGCATCGATTCAGATCAGGCATTCCCCGTCGAAAAACGCCTTACGCCAGCGCATCACGAGCGTCTTTTTGAATAGTCCGGCTTTGGTAAACGGATCATCAGCGGCAAACTGCTCGGCGTCGGCACGGTCGTCCGTATCGACAAGAAGAATACTGCCCAGGCCGCCCGTACCGTCGTCCTCAATCAGGCCGCCGGCGGCGATTAGTCTGTGTTGGTTGGCTTTCAAGTAGGCGACATGTTCATCACGTGTTGCGACTCGGATACTGAGTGCATCAGGTTTGTCGAAAGTAATGATTGCATAAGGCATGATGTCAAAGTCCTCCTATTGACTAACTCGCTGGCTTGCAATGACAAAATTTGCGCGCCGTGGCTCAGGGCAATGCCACCGGTCAGAATGACTGAACGACAATCTTCCCTCTTGCCCGGCCTGTTTCAACAAGCGCATGCGCTGCCCGCATATTTTCAGCATTAATCGGGCTCAAAACCTCGCTTACGGTGCTACGAATTCTTCCGGCGTCGATTTCGCTCGCGACATGGTTGAGTAGTCGATGTTGTTCAATCATATCTGGCGTCTGGTGCATAGCACGGGCGAACATAAACTCCCAATGCAAACTCGCCGCTTTCAATTTCATGCCGGCCATTGGCATCGGCAGATCAGTATCATCGATTGTGACAATACCGCCCTGGGGGCGGATCAGCTCCACTGCGGTTTCCCAGTGACGCATGTCGTTGAAGATCGCTATGTGATCCACATGCTCAAAACCCAGGCTACGGACCTGTTCTGCCATGGGCTCTCGGTGATTGATGACATGAGTCGCCCCCAATTCCCTGACCCATGCGCTTGTCTCGGGGCGAGACGCCGTTGCAATGACAAGCAGGCCAGCAGCTCTTGCCAGTTGAATCCCGATTGAGCCAACACCACCACCAGCGCCTATGATGAGAATCGATTGACCTTTGTTCGCGCCATCTCGATCTATTTTCAGACGATCGAAAAGCGACTCATAGGCGGTGATTGTGGTTAAGGGTAGTGCTGCCGCTTCAGCATGACTAAGGCTTTTGGGTTTGAAGCCAACGATACGTTCGTCCACTAACTGAAACTCAGCGTTTGTTCCTGATCGGGTGATGTCGCCAGCGTAGTAGACCTCGTCGCCGACCTGAAACAATGAAACCTCCGGACCGACTGCCTTAACCACGCCGCTGGCATCCCAACCGAGAACGCGGGGCGTGTTCTCGGCTTTGTCTTTCGGGCTGCGGACCTTGGTATCAACCGGGTTGATTGAAACGGCCTGTACCTGAACCAGAAGGTCATGGCCGCAGGCATCCGGTTTATCCAGTTCCACGTCAATGAATGCGTTTGGATTCTCAACGGGCAGGTACTGGGTGAGTGCGACAGCTTTCATGGTGCGTTTCCAGGGAGTGAGGCGGGTGAGTTCTGCGGGGACTTCAATGTGCGATGCATGAACAGGACAGATGAGTCAGCTCGGTACGCGCTTATTAGTATTGGCGCTTCTAATTTATTGATAAACCCCCACTACTTTGACAAACAATCAACTTTAATTTGATAATAGAACGCATGAAATCCGTCAGTGATCGCACTGTTTTCATCGCTATTGTCGATGAAGGCAGTTTGACGCGTGCGGCTGATCGATTGGGTCTGTCGCTTGCGGTGTGCAGCAAGCGCCTGCTCACACTGGAGAATCGATTGGGCGTTCGATTGCTGAACCGCACAACCCGGCAGCAGCACCTGACTGACGCGGGTTCCCTTTACTACGAGCACTGCTTGCGCATCCAGGAAGATATCGACGCCGTCGAATCCAGCTTGGCTGGTCTGCGTGACTCTATCCAGGGCACTCTCCGGGTAACAACCTCGGCATCGTTTGGTCGAAAGCATGTATCGCCGGTTGTGCCTGAATTCCTGAAGCAGCATCCGGGGATCAAACTGCAGTTGATCATGACTGACAATGTTTTGGATATGGTTGCCGAAGGGATAGACGTCGGCATTCGAATTGGCGCGCTCGCAGATTCATCCTTAATCGCTATCAAACTGGCGCCAAACAGGCGAGTGTTGTGCGCCTCGCCCGCTTACCTCCAACGGGCGGGTACTCCCCTTTCGCCCGACCAACTCGGTGAGCACGATTGCCTGGTACTTTCATCCAGATCCGCATCCCACGATGTATGGACATTCGAAACAAGTCGCGGGGTTGTCAGAGTTCCCGTTAGCTCAGTCGTTGCATCCAATAGTGGTGAAGTTGTCCGCGATGCGGCTATCGGCGGCCTGGGTATTGGCATCAAATCGATTTGGGATATCACAGAAGAACTGCGCAAAGGCGATCTGGTCACTGTTCTGGATGACTATCCACTCGCACACATGGACATCTTTGCGGTTTATCACAACCGCCGTTACGTTGCGCCAAAAGTTCGCGCCTGGATTGATTTTTTCAAAACGCGATTCGGTTCGCCCCCTTACTGGGAAGCAGGATTGGCACCTGCTGATCAATAGTTGGCTGTCCACACATCTTCAATCGCCGTCATCGCCGCATTGATTGTCGGTTCCTGCGTACGCTCAGGCCGGCAGACAATACAGATTTCCGCATCGACAGAGACCGAATCAGCGATGACGACATCGTGGGCATGAGTCGCCACCAGCGCCAGGCTGTGCCGCGCTAACGCCAGGCCGACACCCGACTTCACCAGGTCCATCATCGACGGCTCAAGGTCGACCTGCGCGACGACGTTCTGGTCCAATCCCCTGGCCGTGAAAATATCAGACAACAGTCGGTTGTGTACTGAATCTGGCGGCGTACCTATCCAGGCCAACGAAGAAAGCGCGCGCCAGTCTTTTCCGGTAACTCGGCTCCCCCAACCTGGCGGGGCGACCACGCGATAAGAAAATTGCGACAACCTGACGACGTGAAAACGCTCGCGCAGTTCCGACAATCCGGGCGGCCCGAGGCTGTAGGCAACATCGAGCTGCCCATCCTCGACCAGACGAGCCACCTGGCCTGACATCCCGTGACTCAACTCGTAAGACATTGCCGGATACCGCTGAACCAGAGTCTCCATCAGGCGTCCGAGGCGCAGAAACTCGGGGTCCAGAATCGTGCCTAGGCGCAGTCGGCCGGCCACGTCATCTGATAGGCCGGCGGCCGCTGCGGAAAACTCTGCCGCTGCCCGTAGCGCTTGCTCGGCGGTGGGTAGCAACTGCCGCCCCGCAGCCGTCAAGCGCATGCCCCGTGATTCACGCACGAAAAGGGTCAGGTTCAATTGCTCCTGAAGGTTCTTCATCTGGCGACTTAGCGCCGGCTGCGTCAGAAACACGCGGTCGGCTGCCCGGGAGAGATTGCCCTCTCGGGCGACGGCAACAAAGGTCCGAAGGCTGTTCAAGTCCATCTTTGATATAACAATTGGTAATAACACTATCGAGCATAACTCATTGGACAGTCGCGAGTGTCTTACCCCAAAGTAACGCCATGAGAGACCGTCCGAGATCGGGCAATACTGATATGCGTTTCGCTTACATCTCCATTTGCCACTGACACAGGGAGTCGTCATGAATAGCCCCGGTGATTTTGACTACATCATTGCTGGCGCCGGAGCCGCAGGTTGCGTATTGGCAAACAGGCTGTCTGCTGATCCCAATGTATCTGTCTTGCTGCTTGAAGCAGGAAACGATGAAAAATGGATTTGGACCAAGATCCCGGTTGGCTACCTTTTCTGCATCAACAATCCACGAACGGATTGGTGCTACACAACTGAACCAGAGCCAGGGCTTAACGGGCGGTCCATCATTTACGCGCGCGGCAAGGGGCTGGGCGGCAGTACGCTGATCAATGCCATGCTCTACCTGCGTGGACAGAATCGAGACTACGATGAGTGGGCGAAGATTGTGGGCGATGACCGGTGGTCATGGACGAATGTCCTGCCTATGTTCAAAGAGGTTGAAGATCATTGGAGCGGTGACGACGATCTTCACGCAACAGGTGGCGAGTGGCGGGTGGAGCAACAGAGGCTCTCTTGGGAGATTCTGGACCGCTTCAGTGAGGCCTCAACTCAGGCTGGGATTCCCACAACGTCCGATTTCAACCGCGGGCAAAACCTTGGGGTCAGCAACTTCGAAGTCAATCAGAAGCGGGGCACTCGATGGAGTGCTGTTCGCGGTTTTTTGGATCCAGTTCGCCATCGGCCCAACCTGAAGATCGTCACCGGCGCCTTACTCGACAAACTGCTGCTCGACGGGAAAACGGTTCAGGGTATCGAATACATCCAAGGCAATGAACGTCACCTTGCGCGGGCACGAATTGAAACGGTGCTTGCTGCTGGCTCGATTGGCTCGCCGGCGATCTTGCAGCGCTCAGGGATCGGCGATAGCGAGCATTTGCAGCAGCTCGGCATCCCGGTCGCCCATCATCTACCCGGCGTCGGGAAGAACCTGCAGGATCATCTGCAACTTCGAACTGTATTCAAGATTCAAGGCATTAAGACGCTCAATCAAATCGCCAATAGTCTTTGGGGCAAGGCCATGATGGGTCTTGAGTATGCCCTGTTCCGACGTGGGCCATTAACGATGGCACCAAGCCAGCTCGGACTGTTCGCTCGCTCTGGCCCCAATGCGCAGACGCCTGACCTGGAATTCCATGTCCAGCCACTTTCACTAGACAAGTTCGGTGATCCGCTGCACACGTTCCCTGCGATTACTGCGAGTGTCTGCGATTTGCGGCCTCAGTCTCGGGGAGTCGTGAACGTGCGAGACCCGGACCCCAACTCCTCGCCAGCCATCGCACCCCGGTATCTGACCCACGAAGCCGATAGAACCAAGGCGGCGGCAGCACTTCGCCTAGCCCGGAAAATCGTTAGCCAGCCAGCAATGGCGCCGTTCAAGCCCGTCGAGCACCTGCCGGGCGCTCAATACGAATCAGATGAGGAACTGGCTAAAGCCGCTGGCGATGTGGGCACAACGATTTTCCATCCAGTTGGCACTTGCAGTATGGGGACTGAGAAAGACCCTGATGCAGTGACTGACAGTGAACTACGTGTTCACGGCTTGCACGGACTGCGCATCGCAGACGCATCCATCATGCCAACAATTACCTCAGGCAATACCAGTTCGCCAACGATCATGATCGCCACGCATGCTGCAAAGTTGATCAATCAAGCTCGCCAGGCCGACAGATGAACCGATTAAGCGCCCCATTGAATCTCGATGTGTCCGAATGGGAAGCCCCAAAGTCACTCGCCCATGGATTGGGTTATTTGCCATTAGTCGGTCAAACCCAGGACGTCGCTCCAGCAGACAATGTTGACTACTGGCATGATGTGTTTAGTCAAGTGTGGGGCCACTTAAGCTAAAGGAAATCGGTGGCAGGCTGTCTGGTAGCCTGCACAGTCGCCGAATCGGCGAACTGACTTTCAACAAAATCGTATTCGGCAATCAACTGTTTGAGTGCCTCAATGATGGGTCATCAAGGCGCGATGAACCCTTCTTTTCGTTAACCTTTCCGCAGGCGGGTTCGGCTAAATGTTTCGTTGGCCGCACGCGAATGCGGTTGATGCCGAATCATGCTTATTTGATTAACGTCGAAACGGCTGCCAAGCTATATGTCGAGAACCAATACTCGACGATCAATATTCAGATTCCTGTCTCCAAACTTGAGCACCGTTTAGGCCGTCAGGTAAAGATCATGCCTCGCAGTGTCCTCCGGGTAGACACTGCATACCACTTGATGCGTGAGTTGATTCGCCACCTCACTAGTACGCCCGACAACCGCGACGGACGGACAATTTCATTCCTCAGCCATCAGTTGCTCGATACCGTCGCATTTTTTCTATCTGAAGGTGCCGATACATCTGAAGACCCTCTCGCCACGAACGCCGTACGCGCACGTGCGATGGCCTTGATGGACGAGAACTACTGCGATCAGAGCATTAATCCGGTGACGATTGCGCAAGCTTGCGGTGTATCGCGCAGCTATTTGTACAAGGCATTCAGCGAGGGACCGTCTGTTATGGAGCACTTACGGCGTCGCCGGTTGGAAGCTGCTTGCGACATGATTGGCGCACAGGATAGACCTTCAATGACGTCGGTTGCAATGACCTGCGGATTTTCGAGTTCAAGCGAGTTCTCCCGACTCTTCAAGAAAGCGTATGGCGTCAGTCCAAGTGCGTACTGAGTTCGGGCGCATCAACCTTGACGAATATCAACATAGGCTTGTCGACCACTCGCTAGCTGAGAGACCAATTGCTGCCGCTCAAACTGTCGAAGTGCATGGATAACATAGTCGATATGGGCCGACATTTCGCGGCAAGCGCGCTCGGCGTCGCCTGAAAACAGCGCAGTGACAATCTTGTGGTGCTGGCTCTGAATTTCAGTGTTCCGGCCACCGTGCCGACGGTGCTGCATCAACCAATGGTCAATGACTTGTTCGATGATGCGGCTCAGAGCGCCCTGCAGCGCTGCGACGGCCAGGTTACCACTGGCCGCTGCAAAGGCCTTGTGTAGCTCAAAGTCTGCTTTGCTGAATCGCGCAGGCGCATTCTGAGCAGCATCATCCAGTTGCTTCATGATTTTGCTTATGCTCGTTTTGTGTTTAGCCGTTATGCCTGTGCATGCGAGCGCCATCGTCCAGCCTTCGAGCATGCGTCGAAACTCGAAAACGGCTTCCATTGCGATCGGCTGCCGGATGATCGCTTCCGTGAGGCTCTTCAGCGGTGACCGTGGCTTATGCTTGATAACAAGAACCTCACCGCCCGGTCGAAACTCAACCAGCCCGCCAACCCCCGCTTGCTGCAACGCAAGTTTGGTTGCATCTTCAGACAAACCCAACTCAGTTGCCAACGTTGGCAGGGATGGGAGCACCTCGCCCTGATCAAAGTCGCCGCGGCCGATTTTGTCTCTTAGTTGGCGGTAGGCCGCTTCACTAGGACTGTCTCCGCCTGTTGATTCTGATGTTTTAGGAAGTCGTAGAGGCTTCAGGCATTCGGTCCCTATAACGGAGACTCGTGAGCGTATGTCGGCCAACAGAGTGAGCGGGTGCTCTTCCTGCCAGTGCCCCATCATGTGTGCTCGGCTGCGCCTTGCTGAAAGAACCTCAACAAAGGTATCGCGTAGTGCTTCCAGGAGTAAGCCCATCGTACGCACGAGTAGAAAGTTATAGGTTGACTCAGCAGCGAGCATCCACAGCGCTTCAAATCTCTTTACCGACTCATCTGAGTTAGGTTCACTCTCCACAGCAGCAAGCAAAGACATTGAATGACTCAGACGGTTTTCGTCTTCGGCATTCAACTCATTGAAAAGCACCTCAACACAGTGTCTTGCTAGCTCTGCCCAAAGTGAGAACACGTCGGCTTCAGACCCGGCCGGCAGTCTTTTGATGGCATCGAACAGTAGTTTCTGAAGGTGGTCCTGCCCGCACTTACCAGCTTGGCCGGTCTGCAGCAACCCCCTGATTCGCAGTCTGGCTAAGGCCTCACGCAAGGTTGCGCGAGAAACACCTGCCTGCTTGGCGAGCTGTCTTTCATTCACCAGGTTTACCCCAGGGCGGATCTGTCCCGTGAGCACGAGCGTCTCAAAGTGCTGCTCAACAGTATCAACAGCTTGCGGGATACGAGTAATTTGGCGGTCGTCAGACATGGGCACTATTGTGCACGGTCGCCAGACTCGGCCATCAAGGCCGACAAACGACTCGCCTCTACGCAACACGCCAACTCGAAAGCTTAACGCTTCAGGGCAATGACAAGATCCATGACATTCGTGCCCGTCGGTCCGGTTTTGTAGAGAGAATCGCGCGCCTGAAGGTAGGTACCGGCATCGGCTCGCGCAAGCGCCTGCTCAGCCTGCTGACTGCTGAATGAGGCCTTTGTATCGACGAAGGCGCCGGCCACATCCCCAGGCCCATCTGTGCCGTCCGTTCCTGCGACGAGCGCGTCAATCTGGGTACACCCTTGCAGAGCCTTCGTTAGCAGCAGCGCAAGCATTTGCGCCCGGCCGCCGCGGCCTGGCGCGTCGGGCAGTACAACGGTTGGCTCGCCACCCCAGACGTAAAGACCACTTGACCCTTGCCGCAACTGGCGCCCGATTCTCGCCGCTACTTCATGAACATCTCCATAGAGCGATTCTTCATTGGCGATAACGGGGGTTTGGAGTTGGTGTGCGTGACGACCAATAGCCTGTCGGGCGATTTGATTGCTTGCCACAATGAGTTCAGCAGCACATTCATCCCCTCGCGCCCTCGTGAGCAACATGTTGTCGCCGATGCCCGATCCGATAACACTGATGTTCGCATGAGGCACATCAGCTATGGCGAGAACGGTTACCTTGCGCCCCGGGAACCGGGATAGGAGTCTGCCGCCTTTAATTGAGGAAGCACCGATGCGTTGCTGGTTCATTTCCTCTATGTCAGCACCACTCGCGACAAGTCGTGAGTTAAGCGAGAGGATTTCATTATTAGATACCCCTGGCCCAGGCACTTCCATTAAGGCAGATGCCCCACCGGAAACAAGCATCAGGAGCTCGGTATCAGGTGACAAGCTCTGAATCAGCGCCATTGCCCGACGACCTGCCCCGATCGATGCCTCGCTCATCTCTGGATGGCTTGTTTCCAGAATCTCCGTACCCGGGTACGCATTGAGTGCGCAATCAGCGTGACCGGGTTTCGTCACCACCAGACAAGGCAGCGGCGAACCAAAGTGCTTCAAAGCGCCGAGCGCCATCGCGCCTGCAGCCTTACCGACAGACAAGATGGCATGTGGCCGACGATGGCTGGTGTTCGCGAGGAATCGGGTAACTGCCCTTTCGCCATCAACAGCATCAACGCCCGTCTGCCATAGATCGACCAGGTTTTGCTGAGTATGTGAGTTCAAGAAAACCGCCTCTTTTCTGTTATCGTTGCGCTTGGAATTATGTTGGTCTAAACTTTAGACCATACTTAGGCTTCACGCAATGGCATTCGCTAGAGCATTAACAGATATCCCGCCGTGCCAGCGATGCTTCGCTCAACTGCACTAACCCTGACGGAGTCACCCTTTCTATGCCAAACAACTCGCGAAGCGCGAAAATCCTGGCCACCCTAGGTCCAGCCACCAGTGAGATCAACGTGATCGACAAACTACTGGATGCTGGCGCCAATGCCTTCAGGTTGAATTTCAGTCATGGCAGTCACGAAGACCACGCAAGAACTCATGCGCTTGTCAGATCACTCGAAGCCCTAAGGCGTGAACCAGTCAGCATTCTTGCCGACTTACAGGGCCCAAAACTCAGAATCGGGAAGATCGCCGGGGATGTTGCGCGCTTGCTCGAAGGCGCGAAATTCGTATTGGATATGGACCAGACCCCGGGCGATGCCCAGCGAGCGAGTCTCATGCATCCCGAAATATTCGAGGCTCTCACCGAAGGCTCGGACTTACTCATTGACGACGGCCGTATACGATTGCGCGTTCAAAAGTTCGATCAGAAGCATGCCGTCACTGAAGTCATAACCGGTGGACAACTCTCGAGCAATAAAGGCGTCAACGTCCCCGGACTGATCCTACCGATATCACCTTTGACAGAAAAAGATCTTCGAGACCTGGACTTTGCACTATCACTCGGCGTCGAGTGGGTCGCGATGAGCTTTGTGCAACGCCCTGAAGACATCCATGAGCTGCGGCACCGTGTGAAGGGACGTGCTTTGTGTATGGCTAAAATCGAGAAGCCGTCGGCCGTAAAGTACATCAAAGAGATTACCGAGCTCTCAGATGCGGTGATGGTTGCCAGGGGTGACCTTGGAGTAGAAATTCCGCAAGAAAGTGTGCCCGTGGTGCAAAGAAGAATTATCCGAGTCGCGCGAGAAGCTGGCCGCCCTGTCGTTGTCGCCACTCAAATGCTTGAATCGATGATCCAATCACCGATTCCAACCCGTGCCGAATCTTCAGACGTCGCGACGGCGACCTATGAGGGAGCTGATGCTGTCATGTTGTCGGCTGAAACCGCCACGGGTCGCTATCCGGTCGAAGCCGTGACCGCGATGAGTCGGATTCTCAGTGAAGTAGAGAAAGACCCCTCCTACCGGGAAGGGATCAATGCGGCCTCACCCGAATCCCACGGATCGGCAGCAGATGCTATTTGCTCATCACTAAAGAATGTGGCCAGTGTGTTGCCGCTAGCAGCAACCGTTACCTATACTGAATCGGGCTTTTCGGCATTACGAGTTGCACGGGAACGACCTGGCGTACCCATCATTGGTATCACCCCATATCAATCCATTGCTCGACGGCTGGCATTGGTGTGGGGAGTTCACCCGATGCTTAGCGAATCCGCCGAGTCTGTTGATGCCATGGTCGACAATGCCATTCGTGTAACCCTGTCTGAAGGGCTGGGAAAAATCGGCGCCTTCATCGCGGTGACTGCTGGTTTGCCATTGGGTCGAAGCGGCACGACGAATATGATGCGTGTCACTCGCCTAAAGTCACTCACTAAGGGAATAAGCAAGCAGGTCATTGATGACGCCTGTACACCGAAGCAGAAGCGACTAGTCAGTGGCCAGATGCAGATCGGCCCGCTTGCCCTGGGACACTTCGGCCTGTAGAAAGTCATCAATCCCCTGCCCGCTCACAGGCTTGGAGAAGTAGTAGCCCTGGCCAAGATCTGCGCCCAGTTGTTTGAGTTCAGATGCATGGTTGGACGACTCGACTCCTTCCGCGACCACATGCATCTCGAAGGCCTTGGCCATACCAATGACCGCCTTCACAATCGCCCCGTCTGAAAGTTCCTCAACAGACGAGGGATTATCTCCACGCACAAAGGCTTGATCAATCTTCAACACATCAACATCGAAGTGTTTTAGATGTGCGAGGTTGGAATAGCCGGTGCCAAAGTCATCAATGGCCAGACGAATGCCCAACTGCTTCAGTTCACGCATGACGCGAATGGTGTTGTTCACGTCGCCCAGAACAGCGGATTCGGTAATTTCAAGTTCGAGGAACTTAGGATCAAGACCGCTCTTGTTTAATGCTGCTGCCACCTCGTCAACGAGACCTGGATTGCGAAACTGTATGGGTGACAAGTTAACAGCTACCACGACACCAAAGGCTTGCCATCGGACCGCATCCAGACAGGCCTTTTCAAGCACCTGGCGGCCCAACTCATCCACTAGACCCGACTCTTCTGCAAACGGAATAAACAAATCGGGCCCAACAAAGCCGCGTGTCGGGTGAATCCATCTAACTAGCGCCTCAAGGCTTTCGGTAACGCCGCTTTGTAGCCCAACCTTGGGCTGGTACACCACGGTGAACTCGTCACGCTCAAGTGCACGACGAAAGTCTGCCGCCAGTGCCAGCCGTTCTGGAGCGCCCTCGAGCATGTCATCAGAAAAGACAATGGCTTGATCCTTACCGGCTTCTTTGGCCTTGTACATCGCAATATCTGCACGCTGCGCCGCCTGCTCGGCGTCTAGCCCAGTGAGTCGATTGACGACACCGATACTGGCCGACACATAGATTTCGGCCGACTCTGCGCCCGCAGACACAGACGGACCGATGCCTTTGCCTATCTCAAATGGCGGCGCAAGGGCAGCCTGTATTCGCTCTGCAACGGTCGCCTTGCCGCAAAGCACAATGAACTCATCGCCGCCTTGCCTCGCCAACAGATCGCCCTCATCAAGGCAAGTATGAATTCTCGAGGCCACATGCTTGAGCAGTTGATCTCCAACTGTATGACCGTAAGAATCGTTCACGAGCTTGAAACCATCCAGATCAATAAACAGCACGCACCTTGATGCCTGATCCTGCGCGGAGAGCTCATCATAGGCAATGGAGAAACTTCGCCGGTTAGGCAGACCCGTCAAAGGGTCATGCAGGGCCTGATGCCGCAGCTGTGCCTCTAAAGCCTTCGCTTCTGTGATCTCGCGAGCGTTCAGCACAATGCCGCGCACTTCCGTATGGTCTGACAGGTCGGCCGCATGAATTTCAAATATCTGCTGCTTGCCAGTCTTGGTGATAATCGTAACTTCATGGCGTGTTTGCGCCAGGAGTGCGTCAGCAGAGACACCCAAACGATGTTGAATTTCACCCAGCTCTTCCTCGTCAGCTAGAGACCATAACGCTCTTGATGAAGGCGATGCATACTGAATAAGACCGTGCTTATCCACGACCAGAATCAGGTCAGCAGAATGCTGCACGAGGCCGCGAAATCGTGACTCGCTCGCGGCGAGTGTCTTGACCCGCTCTGCCTGAATATCCTCAGCGCGGCGCGCCCGGACGCGACCCAGGCTGCCAGCGAGTAGCAAAGCCGCCAGCAGTGTAATGGTCGCGGCCATAGCAGTCACCACATTAGCCGCGCGCGATGATCGAACCGCAATGGTTTCGGCCCGCTCGCGTACTGCATTAAGCGCTGTCTCAAACCGGCCGTAGTTCATGTCCCACCGGCCCAGACGGCTGCGCATACGCTCCTGGCTGAGATTCATCATGCCAAACGAACCCTGAACACCGGCGAGAAAAGACTCGGTACCAGCTACCAGGCCGTCAAGCAACTCCGGCGCCGCGGCAAACCCAAGGTGTTTGTTCCAGGTTTCCCCAGATGCTTCGAGTGAGCGTACAACCTGCACCTGACGCAACAACTCATGGCGGTGGACTTGCGCTCGACCGCGAGTACGGTTGAAGGTCATTTTTTCACCGGCCATGAGCTGCGTCATCGCGCGCCAGACGATGGTGTTTTGCTGAGAGGCAGCCACTTCCAAAGCGGTGAGCTGCTCGATTACCGCGCGGCGCTCATCGGTGTGGTTGCGTAACTGCATGCTCAGCATCACGAGGGTGACAGCCAGCACAGTGACAACTGATAGCAGGCTCCAGGTAAGCGAGCCTGAACGAGGGGCGGGATTCATCGTTGCCTTCAAAACACAGTTTCAGTCACTACGATGATTAGGCGTCATTGCTCTGGCAACAAGCATGCCTGGCCCGAAGGGCCAACGGGCAATACGAGTGGCAGGGCAATTCAGACTTGACCCGACCGTTCGTCTGCCCCTTGTACGGGCAAGCTCAAGTTTCCAGTCGAATTGCCGCTCTTAGTGCTTGAATAGGAGAGACTATTGAGCCCATTAAGCCCATCGAGCTTCAGTACCGGCCTGACAGGACTGAACGCAGCCGTCGAACGACTGGATACCGCCGCGGCAAGCATTGCGCGCGCGGCAATTACAACTGTTGATGACTCTGGAAACCCCGCCGCGGTAGCTGCTCAGGCCCAACCTGGGGCCGCCGAGGCAGCGACTAACGAGACAGCCACAGTCGCGCCATCTGAAGACCTGGTGAGCGCCATCGTTGAACAGATCTCGGCCAGTTCCGCCTTCATGGCGAACGTCCAAACGATTAAGGCAAGCGACGAAAACCTTGAGGCACTACTGAAGTTGCGCTGAACGATACAATGAGCAATCCCCTGACCTAACAGCAGGTCACGCGGCAACAAGAGGAGATTGCATGAGTAACCCGAGCAGCGCCTATATCGTGGGCGCCTACGAGCACCCGACCCGGCTGGCGCCTGACAAATCAGTGCCCCAGCTCCATGCTGAATGCGCGATTGGTGCACTCGAAGATGCCGGCCTGTCTTTGTCGGATGTTGATGGCTACTTTTGTGCCGGCGACGCGCCAGGCCTCGCGCCGCTTTGGATGGCTGACTACCTAAACCTCAATCTCTCCTGGTTTGATGGCACCGAAGCCGGTGGTTGCTCTTACCTAGCCCATGTTCAGCATGCCGCCGCCGCAATCGCACGCGGCCAATGCAAGGTTGCCCTAATCACACTTGCCGGCAAACCGCGCAGTAGTGGCCAGGCCACAGGCACGGCACCTCGCGCACTTGGGCCAGACCGGCCCGAAGTGCCCTGGGAGTCGTCGTTCAAATGGACGATTGCCGGCATCTACGGGATGATGGCCCAGCGCCATATGCATGAATACGGCACCACCCGCGAGCAAATTGCCTGGGTGAAAGTGGCTGCATCGGAACATGCGCAGCACAATCCGCACGCGCTGCTCAAGAAGACTGTCTCGGTAGATGATGTCATTAATTCACCCATGATCTCCGACCCGATCCGCCGGCTCGATTGCTGCGTGATCACCGATGGCGGGGGTGCACTCGTTGTCACCACACCGGAGATTGCCCGCAGCCTCAAGCGGCCGCTCGTCAAAGTCAAAGGCGCGGGCCACACCGTTCATACCAACAACGGCGGTTACCTTGACCTCACCCGCTCGGGCGCTGAGCGCTCGGGTGCTTCAGCGTTTGAAGAAGCCGGTATCAAGCCCGCTGATATCGACTACGCCTCGATCTACGATAACTTCACGATCATGGTGCTGATGCAACTGGAAGATCTCGGTTTTTGCGAGAAGGGCCAGGGAGGCAGGTTTGTTGCAGACGGCAACTTGATTTCAGGCGTAGGCAAACTGCCATGGAATACAGACGGCGGCGGTCTGTGCAACAACCACCCCATGAACCGCGGCGGTATCACTAAAGCCATTGAAGCGGTACGCCAGCTACGCGGCGAAGCGCATCCGGCCGTACAGGTCAAAGATTGTCGCCTGGCGCTGGCCAGCGGTCCGGGCATGGTCGTCGGCGGTGCCCACAACCATGCCACCATCATTCTCGAGCGGGAGTAGACCATGAGTGAACAAAACAACCCCTGGGAGAATGATCCCTTTTCAGCCGCCTATCCGGAGACAGCAGAGTTTTGGCAGGCTGCGGCTGAAGGCAAACTGATGCTGAAGCGGTGCAGTGATTGCGGCAAGACCCATTGGTATCCGCGCGCGGTCTGCCCGATGTGCGGCAGTACAAATCTTGCGTGGATTGAAGCCTCTGGAAAAGGCACGCTCTATGCTTTTAGCCCGGCCAGGCGCGCAGACCCACCCTATACGCTTGCGTATGTAACGCTCGACGAAGGCCCCATCATGATGACTAATATCATTGAAGCTGAACCAGAGGCCCTGCAACTGGGCCAGAACGTCAAGGTTCAGTTTCAGGCGGCTGCTGAGGGGCGGATGATGCCGTTTTTCGTGCCCGCGTAATCAGGTGGTGATCAACCCGCCCGTTCAACGAACGCCGGCGGGTCAAACACCTTGATTGGTGGGAGCTCATCTGTAAAGCGCTCGACTTGGACTAGACAACTGTGTGCGCTGGTGCCCTGCGCCAGGGTTGAAGTGCCGACGTCACGCGTCAAGACATTGGGGTTCCCGTGCACTTCCAGGCTCTTAGCCTCAGCGGGTGTCATGGGGTCAAACCATGCCCCGGTGGGTAAAACCACAACGCCAGGGCGCACGGTGTCCGAAACAACCGCACCGGCCAGGCAAGCGCCGCGATCATTGAATAGTCGAACGATATCGCCGTCACCAATGCCGCGGCTTGCCGCATCATCCGGATGAATCTGCATCGGCTCGCGCCCCTTGATTTTCGACTGTCGGCTGGTGCGGCCAAAATCGTATTGACTGTGTAGTCGCGTCACGGGTTGATTCGAATTGAGCGCGAGTGGGTATCGCTCGGACCGCGCACTCCCTAAAAACTCCTGTTTATCGAACCACTTCGCATGACCCGCACAATCATCAAGCCCAAACGATGCCAGGGTCTTTGAAAAAATCTCAATACGACCAGAAGGCGTGGGTAGCGGGGACCCATCCGGCTCACGCCGAAAGGCTTCCAGTGTAAAAACCCGATCAGTGAGAATCGACTCATCTATGCGCAGCGTTTCTCCAGCCCAAAACGTCGGGAAGTCCGGCAGCGGACTGCCTGCCCGCTCCGCTTCATCTCGGGTGACCTCCCACAGGTGCTCAATCCATTGTCGCTTTGTGCGCCCCTCGGTAAATTCACCCTCAAAACCAAGTTGCTCAGCAAGTCCGGCAAAGATGTCAAAGTCGTCGCGTGCCTGCGCGTAAGGTGTCAACACCTGCGGCATCGGTGACATCGTCATTTCAACCGAGCCGCGCGAAAAGTCTTCTCTTTCGAGGGAAGTGGTTGCTGGAAACACGATGTCGGCATGGCGTGCGGTTGCTGTCCAGTATGGGTCATTCACGATCACAGTATCTGGCTTGGCCCATGCCTGGCGGAGCCGGTTGAGGTCCTGGTGATGATGAAACGGATTGCCCCCTACCCAGTACACGAGCTTTATGTCGGGGTAGGTTAGCCGCTCACCATTAAACGGATATTGCTCTCCCGGATGCAGCAACATGTCGGCAACCCGCGCCACAGGAATAATGGTCTTGACCGGGTTACCACCCTGCGGAAGCGCGCCTGCTCTAAACGGGACCGCGCGACGCCCCGCGAAGCCATAGTTGTGAATACAGCCGTATCCATAGCCCACCCCCTGACCGGGCAAACCGATATTGCCCAGCATGGCCGCCAGCACAGCCACCATCCAGTACGGCTGATCGCCATTTTCGGTGCGCTGCAAGGACCAGCTAATTGACATCAGGCACGGCTCTGCTGCCATTCGCCGGGCGAGCCGCCTGATACGCTCAACATCCAGGTCACATATTTGTGAGGCCCATTGCGCGTCTTTTGCCTGGCCATCACTGGCGCCAGTGAGGTAAGGCACAAACTGCTCAAACCCCACACAGTAACGCTCAAGAAACGCGGTGTCGTGCAAGCCCTCGCTATACAGTGTGTGCGCAAGGCCAAGCATCAGCGCGACATCAGCGTTTGGGCGGATTGCCCACCAGTCAGCCTCCATGAAGTCGGCCACGTCATCTTTCAGCGGGCTGACGCAAACAACATCTACACCCGCCTGGCGCACGCGGTCCAATTCGTTACGCGCGGTATGGTCGGCAATCCCGCCCTGGTTGATCTGTGTGTTCTTAAGGCTCACGCCGCCAAAGCAAATCAGCAACTTCGTGTGCGCGACAACATCATCAATGGTGGGAGACTCTGCCATCAATTGATATGACGTTATACCAAACACGTGCGGGATGATGATCTGAGCCGTGCCGGTTGAATAAGACTGAACAGACGCCACATAGCCGCCAAACTGCTTTAAAAAACGATGCACCTGGCTTTGCGAGTGATGGAACCGACCGGCACTTGCCCAGCCATAAGAGCCGCCATAAATTGCCTCGCAGCCAAACTCGCGTTTGGTATGTGCCAATGCCTGAGCCCCAAGGTCGAGCGCTTCATCCCACGGCACCTCCACAAAGGGCTCAACCCCGCGCTTGCGCCCGTCACTCTTCCATTGTGCCTTCAGGTATCCTTGGCGAACACTCGGCCGAGCCACGCGGCACCCTTTGTCCTGCGAGTCGACCAGCGACTGACCAATCGGTGACGGGTTGGTGTCCTCGGGTGTTGGCAGTACGGCACTGACGGCACCGTCAGTTTTTTGAAGCAGGTAGTTACCCCAATGGGTACTGGTTCTTATTTGGGTTGTCTGGCTCACAGTTTGGCTCATCGACTCAAGTGTAAGTTCTCTGGCAGCCTGTCTCAGCCGCCCCCTGATTTTTCGGTCCGGTACAAAGACACGCAAAAGATTGCTAACGCGCCGTTGATGATAACGACAAACCAAGATGCCCACTCTGGCACGAACCCAACGAAGTATTGCACCAGCGGCACTGCGATAACACCAAAGACCAGGCCAGCTAGTATTGGGAAGAGGCCAAGTGCCAGGTAACCCCACCAGGTTTGACGACTGAGCCCTGCAAGGGCAATGATCGGCAGCAGCAAGAACGCGAAACATGCTGCTGCCATCAGGAGGGCATGCTCATCAGGCGGATGACTAGTTCCCTGCCGAAGAGGTAGCAGGTAGATGTCGAACTTCGGGAGGGCCACCGCGAGTTCGGCTATCGCGACGTACTGAGACAATCGATAGGCGTTGTTCGAATTTCCAGCCGTATCAGGCATACGGTCAAGTCAACACTCAGGCAAGTTGATCGCGATACCGCCCTGGGAGGTCTCTTTGTACTTGTCTTTCATATCAAGACCGGTCTGGCGCATTGTCTCAATGCAATTATCGAGCGGCATGAAGTGAGTGCCATCACCGCGCAGCGCAAGCGACGCGGCTGAGACCGCCTTGATTGCGCCTAGGGCATTGCGTTCGATGCATGGCACCTGTACGAGCCCCGCCGCCGGATCGCATGTCATGCCAAGATGGTGCTCGAGTGCAATCTCGGCAGCGTTCTCGATCTGCTCATTGCTGCCGCCAAGTGCTGCGCATAACCCGGCAGCCGCCATCGCTGAAGCCGAACCGACTTCGCCCTGACAGCCTACTTCGGCACCCGAGATTGACGCGCGGTGTTTTATTAAGCTGCCAATAGCAGCGGCAGTAAGCAAGAAACAGCGCCCGCCTTCATGAGTGGCACCAATGCAATGCGATTTGTAGTAGCGTAAAACGGCTGGTACAACACCTGCAGCGCCATTGGTGGGTGATGTCACGACGCGGCCACCGGCTGCATTTTCTTCGTTAACCGCCATCGCATATACCGACAACCAATCATTGACTACATGAGGTTGAATGGTGTGCCGGTCAGTCTCAGCGAGTAGTTGCTCATAGATGGCTTTTGCTCGCCGCCGCACCCGCAGCCCACCGGGCAGTGTGCCGTCCAGACTCAGGCCTCTGTCGATACAAGCATCCATCGCCTCCCAAATCTCGTCAATTTGGCGATCAGGCGATTCGCCGTTCAGTTCTGCACGCTCGTTAGCGGCCATCATTTGCGCGATGGTCAGGTCAGCGCCACGGCCCATTTCGAGCATTTCAGCAGCCGAACTGAACGGATACGGATAACCGTGCGCTTCCTTATCATCATGCAGACCTTGCACGCCGCCGTCGACTCTGTGAGTGAGCTCGGCCTGGGTCTCAACGAACCCTCCGCCGACCGAGTAGTAAATTTCACTCATGCACTTCTCGCCCGACAAATCAAAGGCGCTGAACTTCAAGCCGTTGGGATGCCCTGGCAACGCCTGTCCATAATCAAAAACAAGATCTTTGTCAGGATCGAATGAAAACTCAGGCAAACCTGGCACCAAAATGCGCCTGTGCTGCCGAATCTGGAACTCAACTTTGTCTCCCGCATCGGGGTCAAGGGTCGCTGGTGTTGCCCCTGCAAGACCCAGGATGACAGCGCGATCCGTAGCGTGACCATGACCGGTAAACGCAAGGGAACCATGCAGCGACGCGGTGACTCGAGTAACTTGTAATGGAGAAACAGATGACCCGTTAGAAGCGTCACTATAAGCTCTGATGAGGTCAAGAAACCGGGCTGCCGCGGTCATCGGGCCCATGGTGTGCGAGCTTGATGGCCCGACGCCAATCTTGAAGACATCAAAGACACTAAGAAACATGGTCAGACCCCAAGCCGGCGTATTTAGCAGGCAAGCCTACCAGACCCATCTACTCCCGGCTGAGTTCATTTGTAACGCGGCACAGCCAAGCGCCCCTCACGTAAGCGCTTTCGTGATCAGTAACCCCACAGAATCCGGTAGTGCTCCCCTTTTTCACCTCTGAAGTTGCCCGCAGTGTGATCGATGCGTACGCAGGGGCGCTCGATTTCTCCAGGCAACTCGCAAGTGCTTACGTCAGCCCGTCCGAACCGAGAGGCCCAGTCATCAGCCGTTTCTTTTAACGTTCGAACCTCTGAAACTAATTCGCGGCGCTCCTCGCGTAAGGCATCAACATCGCCACGAACCCACCAGGTCATGAGCCAACCAGCCAACAGAACAGCAATCAGCCCAATACTGGCCCCGGCAAGCGATGCAAACAGCGAATTACGCCACATCTGACGCTTAAAGAGTCCGGTGGCCGTAGCCATTTGTTCGACCGCCTGGCGTGACTCATCCAATGACGCTTTTAGCGCTGTAGTTGTCTCCTCAGCGGCCTCTTCGATTTGCTTCTTAAGTGTTTCGCCACCACTTTCCAACGCCTCAGCAGCAGCGGTCTCCATGGTCGCCTTAAACGCCGGTGCCAACTCGCCAGACTGCTCGACGGCTTCTTGCTGAGATTTTGCGAGCGCAGTCACCGAAGTGGCGGCCTCATCAAGCCGCTCTAGTGAGCTATTGGCCAGATCAAACAACTCCTCCACCCGATCCGGGGGCGCCATTGTGACATCGACCCCTTCTGCAGCCTCAGCATCTTCAGTCTTGGCATTCTCGGCAGCACCGCCCTCAGTATCAGTATCATCGGCCGGCGATTCGGATGCCTCGGAAGTAGCAGCCTCGGCGTCGTCCGATGGCGTGTCGTCCGATGGCGCATCAGACGCTTGACCATCCGCCTGGGCATCCATCTCAACTGTCTGTTCTGTTTCTTCGGTTTCAGTGGCACTCATGTTATTGCCCTCAAAGACTACGCTCAGCCGTTGGTGTAGGCCGAGAGGATAGGCAATGCACTGAAGTACCGTAAGTCACGCCCGGTTTACCGGCACGACCGGGAGACAGGCGGTCAGAATGCGTCGCGCATCGGCCGCACGCGCAAGATTTAGGCTGGATCTTGTAGGGCCGCCTTCAAAACTTCGATGCGTTCGTCGATCCGGCTCAACCGCTCGTGCTCACCAAGCTGAGCAAAAATATGGTGCAGGTTGTTGAGCATGCGAAGCAAAATTTCGGCGGGACTTGCCACCCGCAGAAATTGCTCTAAGGGCACCAGGCCTTGTCCGCCCGTGGCAAGATGCGCCCTGAGCGGCTCAAAGCGTTCATGAAGTTCATCACCCGACAAGCTTTTTCCCGTGAAGGGGTCAAGCACGACGGCCCCCTCATGCAAGTTCACCGTGACAAGAAAATGCCCGGGAAAAGAAACCCCATGCGCGTCCAAACCAACATGCCTGGCCAGCTCGACAAATAGAACGGCAAGGCTGATCGGAATGCCGCGGCGGGTTTCAATGACCTTATGCAGATAGCTATTGTCCGGGCTGTAGTAGTCGTTAATATTGCCAGCGAACCTGAGCTCTTTATAGAAAAAATCAACAGTCGCCTGCAATCGACTCAACTCGGTTGAGACATCAACACAGCGATTTGCAAGCCGCTGCGCCTGAACATCAACGCTTGACAAGACCTCTTGCAGATCAAGCTCAGGCTGAGCATCCACGCCAAGGGACGCAGCCGCTTCGAGTAAAGGTATGCCATCCGGATCAGCGACCAGCGTCTTGAAGTAGTCTAGATCGGAAACCTGTTCGTACATGATGGTCCGTTTGGTTGCTGTCAGTGCTCGGGCGATGGCGGCCAAAGTCGGGCCGCCCACCCATTATGCGCAGGTCAGAGCACTTCGAAAAGACCTGCCGCACCCATACCGCCACCAACGCACATAGTGCACACGACGTACTTCACGCCGCGCCGCTTGCCTTCAATGAGCGCATGCCCCACCATGCGCGCGCCTGACATGCCATACGGATGGCCAATTGAAATAGCGCCGCCGTTGACATTCAGGTTTTCCATCGGAATACCCAGCACGCGCGCCGAATGCAAAACCTGGCAAGCAAAGGCTTCGTTCAATTCCCAAAGCCCGATGTCGTCCATGCTTAGCTGATGAGCTTTCAGCAACTTCGGTACGGCATAGATTGGGCCAATGCCCATTTCATCTGGCTCAAGACCGGCAGCCATCACGCCAATATAACGGCCAAGCGGTTCCAGGCCGCGGCGCTCAGCCATCTTGGCCTCCATGACGACAGACGCCGACGCGCCGTCGGACAGCTGAGACGCGTTGCCAGCCGTGATGAACTTGCCTTCGCCAACCGTCTGACCGTCTTTGAAAACAGGCTTGAGTCCAGACAAACCTTCTAGTTTGGTAGACGGACGATTGCCCTCATCCTTGGCAAGTGTGACCTCCTGGTCCGAAACCGCTTTGGTCTCTTTGTCCATGACTTTCATAATCGTTGTGAGTGGAACGATCTCATCATCAAAGCGGCCGGCGTCCTGACCAGCAGCCGTTCGCTGCTGCGACTGCAGCGCATAAGCATCCTGATCTTCACGCGTCACCTTGTACCGATCTGCGACAATTTCTGCCGTCTCGAGCATTGACATGTAGAGCTCAGGCTTGTGCTCTTTAGTCCAGGGGTCTCTTAGCCAGTCAGTGCGCATCTTGTCGTTCTGAACCAGGCTAATCGATTCAACGCCACCGCCGATCACAACGTCCATCCCGTCATGAATCACTTGCTTGGCAGCCGTTGCGATTGCCATCATGCCGCTGGCGCATTGACGGTCTAACGACATACCGCCAACGGTCACTGGCAAGCCGGCTCTGACAACCGCCTGGCGTCCGATATTGCCACCCGTGGAGCCCTGCTGAATCGCGGTGCCGACAATGCAATCGCTGATTTCACCGCCTTCCAGTCCCGCACGAGAAACCGCGTGACTAACTGCATGACCAATCAGCTCTTGGGCAGACGTATGATTAAACGCACCTCGGAAAGCTTTGCCAATCGGGGTACGGGCGGTGGAAACAATGACAGCATCGCGCATATTGGTCTCTCAGTATTGTCAGTTGATGGCTTGGATCAGTTGCCTGCCTAGGGCGCGGCCTGACCCGAATAAGCGATACTACCGGCATCTTCATCGAAAAATGGCCCGCCATGTCCTCCAAACCGCCTTTTGACACGCTTGACGCACAGCGCCTGGACAACCTTGAGATTCAAATGTCTTTTGCGGAGGACCTGCTCGAAACACTGAACCTGACAATCGCACGTCAGGCCGAGCAAATTGAGGCGCTTAGTCGAGAAGTTTTGAAGCTGCGCGAGCAACAGCAAAAGCCTCAGGATTCAGTTAGCACAGCTACGCCCGGCAACTCGCACGATGCACCGCCTCACTATTGAGCGGAGCCTTTCCAGTCAGACGGCAGGGCGCTGTCTGAGCTGCGAGGTGAGTTCTTCCAATCCGGGCACCTCGGAGACATCTTTAAATCGGTCTAGACGCTCGAACACATCGGCTGCCCCATGATGAAACCCACCCGGCAGCCCGGCCTGCTCAAAGGTCTTTGCAATCTCCGTCATTTCGCCACTCCAACGCCATGCTTTGGCAGCATTGCCCATCACCGACTGGCCCGAACCAGGCTCGAACAGTCTTAGCAGTTCAGGCTCCATGGCGCCCCACTCTCTTAGCAGCGCTTCGTCTACCCCGTGGTGAGCGGATAATGCCCGCAGGTTCAGGAGCAATGCGGTGCGGGCCTTGTTCCAGCCGGCAAAGCACATCTTTAAAGCAGAGGCAGCCGTGCCACTGCCTTGCAGGGCAACCGCACTAAGAGACTCGGCATCAAGAAGCTCGGCCAGTTCGCTCGCACCCGCCCCTGACAAATACAGGCGAGCCCGACGCCCGTTGACAGGGGGCGGGCCAATGATGCCGCCATCCGTGAACTGGGCACCAGCTGCCTCCACAAGACTGCCAACCTGCGCGGACGTTTCTGGCGAAACGGCATTCGCGTCAACATACCGGCCAGAAAACTCGTGCTGAGCCACCTGCCGGGCGACATCTAGTGCTGCATGAGGCGGACACACCGACAGAACGATAGAGGTGCGGCTCAAGCCCTCGCTAAGTGATTCGCAAGCCTGCATGCCAGCAGCTTCAGCGCGAGCGATTGTCTTTTCGCCTCTGCCATCTCTCACACAGTAAACGACATGACCTTTGCCTACTAGTCTTGAGCCCACGGCTGAACCCATCGCGCCTGGGTTAAGAATCAGAATCGCCTGGTCCACCATTTAGCCTCCATTGTCTCAATGTTTTATGGGTTGCTGCGCCGTGGTTACTTTGCTGACTTGGGTCGCGTGGAGAACTTTGGAAACAACTCGGCCACAACCGCGCCGTCCGACGCCCATGCGAAGCACCCATCGATGAAAGGCGGTTTGACATCAGGCAGCAGTGGCCGCTCGGGCAAACCCGGCGCGTCTTGCGGCGGATTGGCTTCGGGCCAACCAAACACGGTCTGGAAGGCAACCGTTGCCATCGGGAACAAGAGCTCTCTCACATGCGTGCAGCCACGCGTTGAACCAACGCACTTATTGACGCCAGAACGCCAGCCGGGCCCCACCTGCAAACCAACAAGCCCCTGAAATCGAGCTGCTGCCTCTGAGCAACTGCGATATGGCGTTGAATCCATTGATACCGCGACCTCAAGAACCGTTAAGGTATCGTCCATCGTCAGTCGGACGGACATGTCATGCACGGTGTCGTCCGGCTCGCGGCAGCCGCGAAACGTTTCATTAAATGCGTAGGCCTTATTGTCAACCATGCGCGCTTCAATATCCCACAAGCCATCGTCGCGAACGAACCCTTCACAATGGATGGTTCGAGTGTGCATCTGGCGGCGGGCGACGGGAGCGGGCAAAGTCATGGAGGCTGCAGGATGAGTTGGCTGAGGACCAGCACAGTCTACCGAAACAACACAACCCCCGAAGAAACGGGCCTCCTGGCTACCAACCATACTTGCCTCAAGCAAGTCAGATAAATGGCCAAACAAGATCGTTCCTGCACCCTATGCACTTAACGTGCATGGGGTGGGGGCTAAACAAAATGGCATTGATAGCAGGCGGCGGCGGTGGGATCGGTCCGCGAGTTAACGAGAATCTGGACCTTATCGCTGGCTGGTCTGCACCACCCCCTCCTCCGCCCCCACCACCAGCTCCTCTGGTGTTGGCACAGGTAGAGACCCCCGCACCCATTCGTCCCGCCCCTCTCGCCGTCCCTGAAGATCCGGTTGTACCGAGCTTTCTCACCACTCGTTTTGCTGATGCCCAGATTGCGCTTGACGCGGCTTTGGCTGAACGCGACTCTCTGCCGTCGGCGATTGCTCACTATGCCACTCCGGCAGTCGAACGTGCTCGAGCGGAACTGACCACTACCGAACAAATCATCAGAAATAGGGTCACCGGTGAGGCACGCGAGCAAGCTCAAACCATCACGCCGACGATTGAGCAAGACATTTACAGTGAACTTCGAGCCAATGCATTAGCGAATGAGATGCCCGCTGCCGCTCAAGCGCCTTATGAAGCAATCGTTAATGAGAGTCTCATCGAGGCGGTTACTGCAGACCCGGTGAACGTATCGGAGGCCGGCTGGCAACGTAACTGGGCGATCTGGACCGCGCAGGATGCCGACTTCGCACTTGCCCAGGCAGAACAAGCGCTTATTGACCTGCCATCTAACGTTCCAGACTCTGCCCAGCAGGCGGCGCAGGAGCAAGCCGCTGTTGCCCGCATCATGGCAGACGCCAGTTGGCAGCGCGTTGAGCAAACCTTTGCCACTGAGTATCGGCTGGTCGCAGATCAAAACCGACCCCTCTCGCTCACCATTGATCCAGTCAGTGAACATCGTCGGCAAATTCTGGCGCAAGGCTTTGATCCAGCCTTTGCCAATCGAATCCGACTGGCTGCGCAGACGGCTCCGGCGCCGCGCGAGATTCCGGCTCTGACAGAAGAACAAATTGATGCGACCGTTGTTGGCTATGTTGATCGCGTTGAGCAAGCCTGGCTAGACGGTGGTAACGAGGCTGCGCTCAATGAGCTGCTTGCCATAAACGAACAGATCATTGATGACCCGATATTGTCGGTCGGTGGTGCCAGCAATGCGCCCAATGTCCAAGCTGAGCGATTTATAACCGTTCAGACCCAACTGCAGGAGGCGCTTGCTCCTATCTATGAGCGAATAACCCAGGAGGCGCCTGATCACCTGTTCGAAGTACGCCAGGATGCGGAGTTTACTGAAGTCGCCCTTGATGTCAGTGAGATGCTGCTGCTGTATAGCGAGGCGTTGCCTCCAGTCGATTTTTCGACCGTCATGACTGAAAACCGTGACCTTTGGACAGCCGTCATTACAGAGGACTACCGACGCGAGGTTCAGTACACCAGCACGGCCCAAACGGATGCCACTCAAAACTTCGCACTGATTGCCGATAGTCTGGCGCTGAACCACGGTGACTACTGGATGGTCCAGGAAATGGGCCAGGCATTTGCATCCCTCTGGGTTCCTGATCTTGAAACCGATAGCGCCCTATGGATTCCAAACTCATTTGATTCAATGTTGCAGGACGGTCGGGGCTTTTACCTTGCGATTGAGACTGCTAACGGTCTCAATCCAAAGGATCCGAGCGATCCGAACTACCTTGAGATCCCCTACGACGGCACGGCCGAGATGTTCGTTGAGATGATCGGTCGACACGTCGATCGAATGACACAAAGCGCGAGCAATCGAATTATCGAGCAGGCGGAAGGGCGAGAAGAGTTCTACAGAATCGTCAGTGAGTTTTCTGATGTCAACGCAATGCCATCTAACCGGGCTTTTGAGCCTGGCAGTATTGATGTTGGATCAATGGAGCTTGAGAATGCGCTCGTCGAATACGTCGATACGAATCCGGAGTTTCAGGAAAGTGACGCCGCGCTAACTGCTGAGATTGCCCTGGACGGTCAGCAGCTGATGCACGCCAGACTTGCCCTGGAAATGCTAGACGAATCACTTAGCGCCACTGAAAACGGCCAGGAAGTGATAGACCGGCTCAACCAGTTCTGGATGACTGACCCTGCCAACGGTGGCTACGGCGCAGCTTACGCGCAATCGGCGCCGCTCCTGGCAGACGCTTCGGCCTTATTGGCGCAGATCGAAGATATTGAGTCGCTGGCTGGTGCCGTCGACGGGGCAACCCTGCAAAGTCCTGCGCAGGCATTGTTCGGTCTGACCGGCAAACGCTTACTTGGCAACGTGCAAGCCGATGGCAAATTGTTTGCACTAGGCATGATTGGCAGCTACGTCCTCTACGGGCGCTCCCAACTCGAAGTAGCAACGGACGAAGACGCCTCTCTTGCCCAGCGCACGCTGGCGGGCGTCAATACCGGCCGGTTCGGGCTCCAAGCTGGTCGTGAAATATGGAAGCTCAACTACGAACTAACACGCTTTAACGCAGTGCTCGACGCGAATGAGTACATGCAAACTCATGCTCCGAGAACCTTCCATGTCCTAAATAGCGGCATGGGTGCACTGGCGGTCGCGACCGACACTGCGAATTTGATCCGGGTCGGCGTCGATATTCAACGAGGAACCGAAGGCCACTTCTCTAACGACTCGCTCATCCAGTACGGGCTCGCGGGTCTCAATCTGACCGCCAACAGTCTATTTTTGGGCAGCACGCTATATCAGACTGCCGGCGTCCGTTTTGGGGGGAGTGCCTTGGCAGCGAGCCTGTTTGGCACAGGTGGCTGGGCAGGGCCAATTGCGTGGGGGATGTTCGCGGTGGGTGGTCTTGCACAGTGGCAGTACAGTCGCGTGCAAGCCTCTAACGAATTTGAAACCGCCAATATCCGCCAGGCGCTGGCACACATCGGGTCGCTTGGTGACGACGGTAATTTGCGTCCTATCGTTGAGATGAGTGAGTTCAAGGACCACAACCCTGATGTCATGCCCTATGTGCTGGGGATGGAAACAGACGGATTGATTGCCTATCGTGGTATCTCAGCCAATGCCGTGGATGAACTGCTCAACAATAGCTCTGATCCCAAAGACCCTCAGAGCTCATTAGACGTTTTGTCTGTCTTAGCTCAGCAAAATGGCATGACCGGTCGTGAACTCATCATGAGTTGGTACGACGGTTTGCTTAGCAACGACGAGCAAAAAGAACTACCACCTGCCGCGTTTGGGGTTGACCTTGATGCAACGGGATTTAGTGATGAGAGTCTGCGCGATGTCTGGCGCACCCATCCTACTTGGATTCAGGACGTCCTGACGACCGCCGCTATTGCCGAGATCGATGAAGATTTAGTCCGTGCGACGATTGACTACATCTACGAGAACGATGTCATTTTTAGCTATTCTGACGACTTCGGAAATCTCATCACAGAGTTGGACACAGATCGTTTACGTCCGATGCTCGGTCTGGGTGAGCTACAACCTGGTCAGTCACCCGTACCCGCTGATGTTCGGGACGGCGCCACAGCCATCATGGCCGGCTTCAACATCCAAAGCGGATACCGGCCAGATTCTCTTGACGGACTGAACTACTGGCTCTCGCTCAACCAGTATCCACCAATCACGCCGCGCACAGCCGTTGCACCGCAGGTACCCGTGCGTCCCGAGGTCGCTCCGATCCAGATGGTAGAACCTGAAGTCACTACCGAGCTCGAGCCAACCACGCCACCAACCGACCCATCGGATCTTACAGACCCCGTCGATTCAATTGATCCAGTAACGCCTACTGAAACCGCTGATGAGCCACCACAAATTGACACGGTGCAACCCGAGCCTGAACTGGTCGCCTATGTGGTCAAATCTGGGGACACACTATGGGCGCTTGCAGGACCAAACGCCAATATGGAAGAGGTGCAGGCGCTCATTGAATTGCACAACAGACGCGCGCGAGAGCGTGGTGGCGATAGCATTGTTTTCGATCCAACTCAGATCGACGGACAGTTCGATCGCAATGTTAGCAACGAAAATCGCGACCCAGACTTGATACGTCCAGGCGAAGTGATCTACCTGAGCAATCCCTGATACTGATGCCAGGAGGTTCTCCTGGCTCAGCAAAACCGCTTCGGCTTATCAGTTGGTTTTGGCAATAAAGCGGGCGACATCATCCGCGATTGCATCACGTGCTTCTGATCCAGGCGTCTGACTGGCAGTATCGGGCGCTTGACCGAAGGCTGCTAGTTTGCCACCGCTGTCAACCTCATAAAGGGAAATTGCATCCACATCCGCAAACATCGACTGAAGCGTCCATAGCTCCAAAAGGTGGATGTAGTGATCTTGCATCATATCCAACGACAAACCTGACCTGAGTTCAAGAGACGTTTGCATCGAAGGGCTAATCAGACCTTCGCGAGCAAGCGCCTGAACAGAAGCCACCGAAGTTTCAGGCAAGCCACTGACGTCGATCATGTCCTGGGTGCCTCTCAGGACTTCGTCAGCCTTGATCAAGTCAATCGACAGCCCCCCAGGATTGCCTGAAACTGGCTCCACCACAAACTGGCCTGAACTGCCATCTTCACCCACAACTGAATCCGACTTACTGTCGCCGTGAAGCGGAACAGTCGTGAACCCAGGGTGCTTTGACAATTCGCTTGCCAGATCATGAGGCGTACCAGACCCGATGGTCACATAAACGCTGGCTCCTCTTGAAGCAAGCGAATCAAGCCGGGTCAAAATATCAGATGGGATTCGGCCGTCAATCGCAATGCCGAAGAAAACGTTGAGCAGTGACGGGCGCGCCAGCAAACGATCAAGCGTCGGTACGGCGGCTTGATTCAGAAGTGGCGCTGACTTCATGACATGACCAATATCTACAGCATGCGGCGCTACCCCAGTCCTGCTTTGAATGCTGCTGCTGGTGGTCGCAACGAAATCAGCATTCCCAAACACAAACACTTCTGGTGCTGACTTCGATAACTGGCCAGCCGCGCTCTCACGTCGACCTAGCGAATTCAGGTCTACGGAGCTTCCCGACAAACTCTGCCCGTTTCCACTGGGACCGGATGTTGAATTGATAGAAGCCACGCGCAACCTTCCCTAGACCACCAACCGCCGACTATACAGAGGAGAACTTTTTTCTGGCTTTGTCTGCCTTGTTACGGAAAATTAGAAAGAAATTGTCACACGACCTTGTACGACGGTCTCATCCGGGCCAGCGCTGCGAATTTCATGGTCGACCGATAACTCACCGGTGACGTCAGAACTGCCTACCGACATGCGAAGGCCAAAGCCTGTGTCGCCAGTCTCAGGCCGGACAAGAACACGCGAGTTCAGACCTAATGCCAGGCCATCCGCATTGGTCTTTACGCTTGTTCTCAGATCAATCGTATCGCCGCCTGTCTCCGGGCGATCGGTGTATATCGCTGTCAACTTCAAGGCAGGCTCAGCCGATACACCAACATCTCCGCGAAACTCAACGAAACCTGTTGAAGGATTAAGAACAGGTACTACCGACCTAACAGCTAGCGCTGCGTCGAGTTCGCCGGTTGATAATGATGATTGAAGGCCAGTCGTAATGGCTTGCTGTCCCGGACGCCATCCTGCTAGTGCCTCTATTTCGACCCCACCCTGCTCGTACACGGGAAAGGCTGCTTCTACTGAAGACACCCGAAATTGCCCAGACAACACACCCGTTCGCTGACTCGTTCCTCGGGTACCCGAGATCGTGGCAGAAGAGCCATCCTCCAAGGAGACGGATCCCGTCCTGAGTTCAACGTATTCCGGCATACCGCCGGTAATGGTGGTGTAGCGATCAATCGTGCTCAATTCACCGGATGCCGTATCGACTTGATTGATTAACGGTAAGTCGCCCTGCGAACTCGTCGGAATGAAATCGTCTAGCTCAAGAGAACGTTCGATAGTGCCGCCAAGATCTGCCGCACTGCCCTGGTTAAAGGAAGCTGTCGCCTGGGTCATAAAAATCTCCTTTAGATCTTCACCGCTACCCACCCAGTCCGGCCAAAAACCGGCTCGCCGAGCGACACCACAAAGCCTGATGCCGCAAGCAAGTGGCTAAATGATCGATCAGGTTGCAAATCTGGTGGGCAACAGCGCGCTGCATCAACGAACAGGTAACCGCCGGGTCTAATTGCCTCAGCAATTTGACTGAGTCGGGCCTCCAATGCACCACGCGAATTCGCAACAGAGGTTGCGAGCCACACGATGTCATTACCTTCCGGTAGATTGAACTCTGCGGGACCAGCGCAGGCGAATTCAAGTCGCCGCTTAACAGACTCGCTGATCGCAACCTCAATGGATTCTTGCGATTCAGTACGCGGGTCTACCGCGACGACGTGCCAACCCGCTTTGAGCATAAATCGGCTCACCAAGCCCGCACCGGCACCGAGATCAAGAAACCTGCCTGTAAAGTAGCCTTCGTTCTCAAAGTAATGTTGTAGCGCTGAAATCAGGAAGGGCGGCACTGGGTTCTGCCGCACGCGAGCGAAGTGGTGTTTCCAACTGCGCTGTTCGTTTGCCTCCGCAAGCCGTTCAGGAATTCTCGCCCCAGCCGGGTCGCTCAGGATCGTGTTTAGTAGCTCACCCAGATCCGGCAAACCGGAAGCCGTCTCACCAGACTGTGCGAGCTCGGGCCTGGCCGCCACCATGTCGCGCGCCAATGCGGTTAGCTGTTGGGCAGAATCTGCAGAGTAGACAAGCAACTCCTTGAGCTGGTCTTCAGTGGCAGTTGCAAAATCGATCCGACCATGCCTGACAAACTCATCAAACGGCGTGTTTGGCCGGTTAACGACAATGTCGTCGGATTCTTCATCACTATTAGCGCCGAGCCGGTTAAGACTCGACGAAATCGCAATGGAATCCTGCGTGTCATCGTCTACGCGGTCTTTTCTCGGCGCGCTTGGGGCTGGCTCATCTGCGAGCTGGGACTGAACAGGCGCAATCGGGGCAACGGGTGCAGCTGGCGCCTCGACACGAGCTTGCGTAAGCTCGGCTTTCGAATCCTCATCTGTTACGTCGCGTAGCCGCGCAAGCAACTCATTCAAGAACGGCAGCGCAGGCGACAGCAGAGGTTGTGCCAAATCGCCGATCTTTACCACCATGTCCTTGCCCACGGCGTCAAAGTAGTCGGCACTAATCATGTCGTCAACAAATGGCTTGGTCAGATGCAGCGTCAGCATTTCCGCGGCCTTGCCAGCGTCAGCTGCGAGCGGAACATTTAGTTGATTACCCAGCGCCCGCAGCTGACGCGTCGATCGGTCGATCAAGACTCGTCCCAGGTTACGCTTTAGCGCAGCATGGCGCTCGTCAGCCTGGCGAGACTCATGCACGAGCTGTTCTGCCATACCAATACAAATGCTGGGACTGTTGGCTGACATGAGCCAGAGTCCCGGCGCTGAAAGCAGGAGCTCCTCACCGACATACTGGTTAACCCACGCTGGCAGGTTAAGAGACTCAACCGGCGACGTCTTAGTCACCCTACTGGCCGTGTCAGGCACCGAAACGACTGAGTTAGGCTCGTTCATCGCTACTGCACCGAACAAGTCGGCTGCACCTCGCCCAACGGGTTGTCGGAGAATGTATTGCTACCCCTCAATGTCAGCTGGGCGCCTTGATTGCAAGATACTGCCCAACCCGCGCCGCCCTGCACTGACACGTTTTCCAGGCTCAGGCTTGATGTGGAGCCAACACCAATGGTCCCACTGCCTCCCGCCTGGCGACCACCACCGCCCTCAATCTGCACGTTTTCCAATTTTGCAGCGATCGAACCAAAGAATCGAAATCCTGAATAACCACCAGGAGACGAATCAACCCCCGTAACCCGAATCGGGTTATCCGCTGTCCCCACCAGATCCAAGCGCCCTGAATCCCTCGTCGACAAAACACCGGCTGGGGAGAACTCAATTTGAACGCCAGCGGAGATGACAATAGCGCCGCTGCTTACGGTCAATGCACTGAGACGATAAGGGGCCGCCACTGCCGGCCAAACTCGCTCGGCTTGATCGTTCAAGCGCGCATCATCAACGACAATTGCCCGCACATCAGATGGACTGCCATCGAAATCAAACGAAGTCGCAGGGTCAAGCTGCGGCACTTGACTAGATTGCACAACAAGCGGCACCTGCTGATTGGCGGAAAAGCGATTTGACGAGAAGGCCACTATTTCAGCAGTGCGCTCAAATACAGCGCCACGCTGGGCACTACGCGCAATCTCGGAATTCGTGAACGAAACCCGCGCATTGGCCACTTTCAAACCCGCATCAGCGGTGATAAGCGTCCCGGTTTGACCAGCGTTACGAATCAGAACATGGTCAAGGCTGACCCGGTCACTGGCGGAAAGCACTTCTATTCCAATCCATGAACCCGGAACGTCTCGCGAGCCCTCCAGCACGATAGGTGCCTGGGCGGTACCCTCGGCGAGCAGCGACTCTCCTTTCACAGAGATCCCTCCCCCAGGACCGAACTGCACTCGGGTACCCGGCTCGATCAACAGCGCGGCGTTCACCTGGATGAGTCCGTTAATCAGAAAATCGCATGCCGCTGGACCGTTTGCTAGACGGACAGGCTGATCAATCTGAATACCGCCGTCGAACTGTTCGTTGCAAGTCCCAGGCGCATTAACGCCCTCATCTGCTCCCACCGTTGTGCCGCCTGACCCGCAGCCAATCAACAGCACAAGCAGAGCCACAACCCCAAGAATCAGAGGCCTGACCCTCATCACTGAGGCACCGCTATTGGGGGACGATTAGCAGAGACCAGTGGCTCGCGAGCGGGAAAGCTCACCGATACCGGGCTTAGCGCCTGGGTCTGCATGTCTGGGGCGATTTCATTGTGAGCCAGCAATCTCAGCGATGGAAGCAAGGCACGAAGCTGAGCACTCAGACCGGGGCGCATGGCCGCCGAGGTCAGTAAGACAGGCCGCAGATTCTGTTGGTCCTCCAGAACCGGTCGCAAATGATCGGCGAGCGTCTCAAGTGTTTCAAATGACCATTGCATCGGATCGTCTTCCGCTGCGCGCGGCAAGGCCGAGTTGGCAAGCGCTTGCTCGGTGTCCATACTCAACGGCAGTAAAGTTAACACACCGTTTGCACCGGTTAGCGCATGGCATACGATTCGCCGGCAAGCCAAGCGGATGCGTTGCGTTAACACGGCCGGCGGAACAATCGGTGAGCCGTGATCGACAATAGCCTCAAGGATCGTTCGCATGTCCCGCAACGGCACGCCATCCGCCACCAGTGACGCGAGCAAATTGGCCATCGCAGGCAGTTCGAGTACTTTTTGAGCCTCTCTTACCAAATCGGGATAGGCAGACTCGGCCCTAGCCAGCAACCATTTTGTTTCCTGTATGCCCAGGATTTCCGCGGCGTGAATTCTAACCGTGTGACTGAGAGCCTGAATGATGAACTTGTTCAAGGCCTCAGAATCAGGCTTCTCGCCAAGGTTGTTCGCAGTCGCCTGTGTTTCAGAGAACAACACGACAACAACACCAGGCAAGAGATCCGCGTTACGCCGAAAGCTAACGCCTGGAAACGGCGTCCCGATTGCCTGGCGCCAGCCGTCACGAAACTGCCTTAATTCATTGTCGAGTGCAGCCGCGTCGAGACTTAAAGCCAACTCAGTGTGCATTTCAACTGCAAGCACCGAGTGTTCAGCCTGCTTAGCCTCAACCACTCGAGACAGACCTTCAAATCCGTCTTTTGCCGCATTCGGGAGTAGCCCTACGGACTGGCTAAGCGCCGAATTGACTAGCTTTCGACCTTGGTTAAACCCTATCGTGACCAGCAAAACACCCAACAACAGGAAGGGCAGCACAGGAAAACCCGGTACTAGGGCAAACAAAGCTACAACAGCACCCGCAAGCATCATTGAGCGAGGCTGAGACGCGAACTGCCCCGTAATCTGGCTGGCGAGATTCTGCTCTTCATCGCCGTCTGAAGTTCGCGTCACGACAATGCCGGCAGCCATTGAGATCAGCAACGCCGGAACCTGCGTGACCAGTCCGTCCCCGATGGAGAGCACCGCGTAAGTCGATACCGCCTGAGACGCCTCCATACCTACGACCAACATGCCAACCGCCATGCCGCCGAGCAAGTTAATCAGGACGATCACAATACTGGCAATCGCATCGCCTTTGACAAACTTCATTGCGCCGTCCATTGAGCCGAAAAACTGGCTCTCCAGACCCAACTTTCGCCGTTGTTCCAAGGCCTCGGATTGTGAGATCAAACCCGCCCGCAGGTCAGAGTCGATTGCGACCTGCTTGCCTGGCATCGCATCAAGCGTGAAACGGGCGCCCACTTCGGCGACTCTTTCCGAGCCTTTGGCTATCACGATGAACTGCACGAGCGTGATGATCAGGAAAATCACCATGCCAACCAACAGACTGCCACCAACAACGACACTACCGAAGGTATCGATAATCTCCCCCGCATCCGCGTGGAGCAGGATCTGGCGCGTGGTGGCGACATTCAACGCAATACGAAAGAGCGTCGTAAACAGCAACACAGACGGAAATGTCGAGAACGCGAGCGGCGTCGATACATACAGAGCGAATAGTAAAAGCGTAATCCCACTCGCGATGTTCACTGCAACCAGGATGTCCAGCACCCAAGGCGGCATGGGCAGAACCATCATGGCGATCACCAAGACAGCGATAACCGCCAGCAGTAGGTCAGCCGAACGCCCGATGCGCTTGGCTCCGCCCATAGACAAGCCCGCAGGCAATTTGAGTCCGCTCATCCTGGAACGCTACCAACAGATTCTTTGCTGACGATTTGCTCTCCTTTTCCCACCCCAATTTCACGAAGCGGCATCACGCAGCTCGCTTTTGGTGACTGGTGATCAGCGCAATCAGTTCCTCTGCGATCGAATCGGGCGCCGTATGACTTGGCGTCGCCAACGGCCAAAACCGAGTCAGCAATTCAGTATTCAGCGCACTCGGGACGTTCGCCCCTTGCGCAATCTCTTTGACCTGATTAGCCAAGGCGCCCGCCGCGCGCGTGATGATGATGGGTTTGGGCTGTACCTCTGGACGGTAGAAAAGTGCAATCACACGACCATCACTACTTTCAAGCAACAGGTTGGAGCGATCGACATAGTCCATCTGATTCGCTGTTGAGGGCTGCTGACTCAAGCCTTTGCGAGCAGACTTGATAATCGGGTCTCCCTGGTCTTCCTTGATTTCACGGCGAATCTCACGCAAAGACATCTGCATATCTTGCCCGAACTGATAGCGGCGATAGGCCAGATCGAGACAGGCCAGCATCAAGTATCCCGCCACGGCCCAGATGGCCAGGGCAACAGTCGCATCCTGAAAAACCGTCAAACCAGCGCCTAGCCCGCCAAGCACCATACGGATCGCATCGCCAAGATAGTGGTAGAAGATAATCACTACACCACTCCCAATGACGATGGACTTCAACACCATCAGCGCAACATTGACGACAGATTTCATCGAAAACACCTGTTTCGCATTGGCGGCCGGATTGACCTTTTCAAGCTTGGGCTTCACAGGTTCAAAGCTAAAGACCGGACCTGCCTGAACCCGCGCGGTGATCGCCGCAACCATACTGACGAGCAGGGCAATCGGAATCGTGACCTGCGCAATCACGACTGCACCCGCGACCAGCAACTGCTTAACCTTGTCTTGCGAAACATCGCGAATACTGACTTCGATCGCCGTAAAAAGACTCTGTATGTTCTCCATCACACTGGGCACCATGAATGCAGCAGCAGCAAGACCGACTGTCATGGCGACGGCCCCCGTTAACTCCTGGCTTTGAGATACCTGTCCTTTTTTGCGCGCATCCCTTAGCCGCTTGGCAGTCGGCTTTTGGTCTTTGGCGCCTTCACCGTCGTCTTTTTTAGCCATTTAGCCTCCCATGACCGCACGTAGGGCTCTGGCAACTGTGGTGTAGGCATCAAACAGATTCGATAACAAGAACGGCAGAGCCAAAATCAAAATAAAGAGCGCGACTGGCATTTTGATAGGCAGCGTCAATGCCAACAAATTCAATTGTGGTGCAGCGCGGCCCAGGATGCCAAAACCAACATCTATCATGAACGCAGCAAGCATGACCGGACCAGCCAACAATAAGGCGAGTGACAACAACCTGGCTGTCTCCAGCACCAGCAAAGGAGTCGCCCTCGAAAGCAGATCAGGTACAAACTCGCCTATTGGCCACAGTTGGTACGACAGCAGTAAGGTATCAGCGAACAGCAACAAACCACCTGAGGCAACCAGATACGTTAGCAACAACTTTTCCATAAGAGAGGCCGTTACCGACACCTGCTGTCCGTTAACAGGATCGGCAGTCTGGGAAAAAGTCAGCGCAATCTGGTAGTCAATCAGTTCACCAATCGACCGTGCGGCCCAGAACACCATGCCAAATGACAAACCTATCATCAGCCCAATCGCACACTCCTTGAGAATCAAAAACGCTAGCAACGCCCCCCCGATCTCGCGAAACGGCTCAACTTCTCCGGCGCCCAGAATCGCAACTGATGCAATCGCCAGGGCCACACCTGTACGAACTGTCGCCGGCACCACCTTTGGCGCGAAGACCGGAATGAGCAAAGTAGCGACCAAGGCCCGCGGCGTCACCGCCAGGAGCTTGTTAAACCATCCGGCCAGCGAGCCAAAGTCGAGTGCTTCCACTCACTTAATCTCAACAATGGCGTCGAACATCTTGTCGCCATATTGCAATAACAGCGTACCAATCCACCCGCCCAGTAGAGCCAGCACGACAAACACCACGATCACCTTGAACGCAAAGGCCAGCGTCTGATCCTGAATCTGTGTCAGCGCTTGAAGAAAACTCACCAGCAATCCAATTAATGCAGCCGACAGGACAAGTGGTGAACCGAGCCACAGCGTCAGCGTAAGCGCCTCTCGTGTCATCTCAATGATGCTGCCCGGAATCATGACAAGTAGCTCAGCGACAGGGAATGGACCAGCCTTGACCACCCATCCAACATCACAAACAGCAGGAGCTTGATCGGCAACGAGACAAGTGGCGGAGGCATCATCATCATGCCTAGGGCTAGCAAGGTGTTCGCAACCAAAAGATCAATCACTACAAATGGAAGAAACAGCAGGAAGCCGATCATGAAAGCCTCGGTTAACTCAGAGACCGTAAATGCTGGAATCAGGATCGCAAAGTCGACCCGAGACAACGCCGCTGCCGCCTCGGGCGAAAGTGATCTTTGAGCCGCCTGCATGAAAAAATCGAGTTCACGCTCGCTGGCGTGTCGAATGAGGAACTCGCGAAGCGGCTCCTTTATCGTATTGAAGACGTCAATTATGGACAGGTCAGGCGGTGGCAAACCGGTCTGTGGGTCCATCAGCGCCATGCCTTCCTGAATCACCGGCATCATGATGAAAGCGGTTAATACAAGCGCAAGCCCGTTCGTCACCATGGGTGGTGGTACCTGTTGCAAGCCAAGCGCATTCCTGAGCAGAGCGAATACAACGACGAGCTTGGTGTATGCCGTCACCATAACAGCAGCAAGCGGTACTAGCGCCAGTACAAACAGAAAGGGAATTAACGAAATTGGATCTGGCATACCGGCTCAAATAAACGATCAGACGTTCAACTCTGCGCAGCTTTTCTGGTGATAGCGATCGCGAGTTCGTCGCCTACCGAAACAAGCTCCCCTTCTGCCACTAGCTGCCCTTGAACTCGAAGCGAAACCGAAACGGTGGACGCAGATTCACCCAGCTCAATGACTTGTCCGGGTGTTAGTGCTGTCAACTGGGCAACAGATAGCTCCAGCTTCCCAACCTCAGCCACAACCTGACAATTGATAGACATCGGATCTACCGGCACAGACTGAGTGTCTTGCTCAGGAATGCTGTCACTGTTCACACTGGTATTCACAATTGTCTCCACAATAAATTGCCGCCCACGAATCTGCCCACGTACGCCAATGGCGCGGCTCGCATGCGTTCTGAGCAAAACCGGAAGCGTGACATCGACAGTCACTGCTGGCTGAAGGCGTACGAGATCACCTACCTCCAGCGCATCGATCTCAGAAACCAACAAGTTTGTTCGGCCCGCTTCTATAGGCAGTTGAAGGGGCACATTTACTGGCAGGCTTGAGCGTTGTTCAACCGGCCCCGGCACTGCTCCTGCTTCCCAGACCGTCAGCCCGGCCCGAATCAATCCGACCAGCGGCTCACTTTGGTCACCCGATAGCCAGCTAACGCCAAACCCGACGACCGAATCTGGCAAGCGCGTGAGTTCGTCTGAGGCCGGCGAGCCGCAATAACGTCGAACACTAATTGGCCATCCGAAACAGGCTTGAAGTGTTTCCAGTACTGGCGCCGCCGCCTGCTCAATCAGAGCGAGCTGAACGTCATCTGGCAAATGCTCAATGCCGGGCACTAGGGTCTGATCAAGGCGCGACCAATCACTCATACTTAGCCAGAAGCGTCCGTGTGGACAATGGCACAGTAAGCCATGAAACTGCCAGTTTCCCGGATCATGAATCCAACTCAAACGACCAGCACTTGATTCTAAATCGGAGCCGTCAAGGTATCGCGTCGTGCAGCGAACAAAAGCCGCATCAATAGGGCGCAACCTTATGGGTGAATGCACCCCATCGCCAAGCACCCGCTGTACCTTCAAGACTGACTCCACTGTCGCCTCGCTGTGTAGCTGATCAGGAAATCCTCATCGTTGAGCTCACCATTTTGTTCTCGCTCTTGCGCCTCGTTACTTTCATACCGACTGAGGACCTCGGCTGACCTGATCTTTCCGCGCTCAGCCTGATGACTTTGCTCCGCCATGCGGCGAGTCGTCTCCTGCATTCTCGTGCGTCGCTGCATCGCCAAATCACAAAGCTCGCCCATGTAGCGATCGATGAGTCTCGTTTCCTGGATTGAGGCATCAATCGCATCGACACCTGCATCGCCCTTGAGCACCCGAGTCAGGAGATTCTCATGGACAGATGCCAGGCGCGCCTGCTGTTTGGCCTGCTCCCGCCTTGCCCGGCGCTCATTCTCGGCCTGCCGCTGAAGCTCCCGTTCCGCGGACGCCTTCTTAGCTCGAGCAACGTCGGATTTAAGTTTTCGAATTCTTTCAAGTAAGTGGGCCTGGTCATGCGCGTTCATGCCAAGACCTCTTGCAGTAGGCTAATTGTCTGCTCACGAGTACATTTTTCATCTGCACGCTGCCGGACAAATTTTTCCAGAGCATCGCGCTTGTCAATGGCTTGATCAGCCAAAGCATCAACGCCCTTACGATATTCGCCAATGCGAACCAGTAACTCAACGTCGTTGTATTTCGAGAGAAGCTCACGGCTTCGCTGGGCCATCCCAAGTTGCGACTCATCAATCAGTTTTGGCATCAGGCGGCTTAGACTTGCCAGCACATCTATTGCGGGGAAATGACCTTTCTGAGCCAACTCCCTCGACAGAACAATGCCCCCATCGAGCAGCGATCGAACTTCCTCAGCGATCGGATCATTGCCATCACTCGTCTCTTCCAGAATTGTGTAGAACGCGGTCATATCACCTTGTTCATTCAATCCCGCCCGCTCAAAAAGTTTTGGCAGCAGCGCAAACACTGAAGGCGGAAAACCACGCCGGGTCGGTGGCTCGCCAGCGGCTAGTCCAATCTCGCGGGCAGCTCGCGCGAGGCGTGTCACCGAATCAACTAAGAGCAACACTGACTTACCTTGTCGGCGAAAATGCTCGGCATAGGCGGTCGCAACGAAAGCGGCCTTCAGACGCTCTGTGGCAGGACGATCAGAGGTAGAGACAACTAGGATGCTCTGCTTGCGAGACTGTTCATCAAGGCCTTCCTCAAGGAAGTCACCTACCTCTCGGCCCCGCTCACCAACAAGCGCAATAATGGTCACATCCACATCAGCGTTTCGGCACAGCATTGAGAGCAGCGTACTCTTCCCACAACCGGCTGGCGCGAACACCCCCATGCGCTGCCCCCGCCCAACTGTGAGCAAACCATCTATCGCGCGTACCCCCAAAGGTAGCGGATGATGAATGCCCGGGCGCTTTAGTGGCGCAGGAGCCTCAGACCAAACTTTGGTGACGGCTGAATCACCGGGCAGGCCAGGACCTTGATCCAGGAAGGCTGTTCCCAGTCCGTTCACCACTCTTCCCAAGAGGAAGTCACCAACAGCCACGCTGTGAACCTGACCTGTTCCCTCAACCTGCGTAGAAGGACTCAAACCCTCCACAGAGCCCATTGGACTAAGCCAGACGTTACCGCCAGAAAACCCTGCCACCTCGGCCAGTGTTTCGAATCCGGTCTTCACATCAGACAGACGGCACAACTCACCAAGACGAACGCTAATGCCAGTGGCCTTGATTAGCGTACCCACGGCTTCAATAACCCGACCCCGTTGAACCGGTTGAAGCCAACGTGCAGTCAAACCAACCGTGTCCGATACATTTAGGCCACGGTGCATCGACTTGAGCGTCTCCTCTAGTTCGACCAGTCGCACCTGCTAGCTCCTCACTGTCACAGAGTCACCCAGATCTCGCTTCAGAGCTCCCTCAAGCGCACCGTGCCATCTCGCCAGGCGAGTCTTTAGGCGACCATCAACAATGAGCTGACGGCATTCAAGTATCACATCAGATGCTTCAAGCGACGCATCTGATTCCAGCTCGATCCAATCCCGGCCACCCGGTGTTATCTCATCTAACAGGCTCTGCGCCAGGCCCATGCTGATAGGCGCTACCAACAAGCGTGGCTTTTCCTGCGACCGGGCAATTTCCACAGCCTCGGCCAGTTGGCGTTGGAGTCTTTCTTTCTCACCCACCTGACCGACGAATTGCATGACAGCAGATTCGGCGATGGATACCAGCCGTTCGGCTAGGCTCGCTACGAACTGTTCGCTGGCATGTGTTTGACGCAAAACCTCTTGCAGCCCGGCCATCCGCCCTTGCTCCAAACCTTCGGCATACCCTGATTCAGACGCATTTCTCAACGCCTGGCTCCGTTCTGACGCTGCTGCGGCGTTCGCCTGCTCGGCGTTTTGCAAAAGATCAACTGCGCTCGAAAGAGTGACCCAATCGTCTTTCTTGATGATTTTTCCGGACACCCGAAGATCGCGACGGCTTCCCATCCATAACAAGGGCGCTGTCATCTTTGACCTCCTGTCTCAACCAGTACGCTTGCAATTCGGCTCGCCATCTTGAGCGCTTCGGTGGCGGCCTTGTCGTGTAGCTCGGGAATTCGAGCCGGGCACTTGGTGAAGTGCAACTTAAATCGCTCGGCCGCGCCGGTGCGGTGCTTTCCCCAGGGCTCTCTTTGAATCAACGAGACAAGAACGTCACCCCCAACGTCGAGGATGTCTCCTCGCGTCTGAACCGGCGTCTTGATACCAACTCCCCAGTTAGCAAATCGCTCGAATTGCGAGGCATAGCTAATTGCACGACGCCGACCTGCGTTACCGATCAACGCGAGATCGCTCAACACCGATTGCCTGTCAAGTGCATTACGATATCGAAGTGACAAGGCGCCGAGCCCAATCTCAAACGCAAGGCTGCGTACAAGTTGCGACGGCCATGTCACCCATTCAAGAGAAGGCGTACTGTCAAGGTACCGTCTGGTCAGTGACAGCTCGTCAAGTAACTGTCTTGACACCCTCGCCACCAAGCGATCGGTTGGTCCAGCCCTTCCCTGCATGTAAGCGGCTAGTTGGGGCCACCAACTCGGATGGGCATAACGTGCCAACTGCCAATTGAAATCAGTGAGTGGCATGGACATAAATTGGCCTACTGCAGCGGCGGACGGGAACCATCCTGGGAAAGAATGAGCTTCACCCTGCCAAAAGTCTCTGCAAGCTTGGCTCTAGCCTTGTAAAGCCCTGTTACCAGAAGCAGAAGAAGTAAAGCTGCTCCACCACCTGCTGCGCTCATCACAAGCAAGGAATCGTTTTTCTTCTCCTCAACACCAGGAACGATCCGAGCCTCGGCCGGGAAGATCGCCACCGATACCTTTGCTTCATCAAGATCCTCAATCCCGTGTGCAACGAGTTCCCGGATAACCGGCACCTTACTAGCCATATCAACGCTTGCTCGATACTTAATGAAAACGGCTGCTGACGAGATCCGCGCCTCCGATGAAAACGCCTCCCGTGCCTGGATGACTGGATGCACTCGGGCAAGAATCACGCCATCGACTTGAGATAAGGTTCTCTGCAATTCCTGAGCCAGCGCGTAGATCAGTCTCGCGCGCTCCTCGGTCTCGGTCGACACGAGCGAGTCCTTCTTGAAGACCTGACCGAGTCCATCAAAGTTTTGAGGCGGGAGGTTCTGATTGCGCAAAATGGCCACGCTACGGGCGAACTCGACTGATGGAACGCTGACGCTCCAGGTTTCATCGCCTGACTGGCTTTTCTTGGCGTCAATGCCCTCCATGCGTAGAGCGCCAACAACGTCATTAACCTCATGCTCACTGAGGTTGCCAAACAGCTGCTGTGAACACCCAGCAAGCCATACCGTTAATGCCAGCATCAGAATGCGCGCCGTATTCATCAACCGGTTCGCTCAACAAGTGTGGTGACAGTCTTTCGGACAGAATTGACCGTAGACGAAAGCATCGTAGTCACTGTGGTGGCTTGACTAACATCGAGCGCGAGAACCATCACCTGTTCCGGCGCAACTTTCGATGGGTCTTGTGCTCGTAATTCCATTGCCTGCTTCAGGCGTTCAGCTGCTGGCGCAACCAAACCTTCGTGAGATCCCTGCGCAACCTGTTTGGCCAGTGCCGTCCAGCCGGGGGCAACGCTATTGGTCGCAATAGTCTCTGGCGCGCGAAGGTCGGCATAGGCTCCACCGCTTGCTGGCGTCGAAGGCTTGCCGGGCAAGGTTGAAAAATCAATCGGTTGCGGTTCGGGTAATTGCTGAGTGGCCGAGAGGGTCTGACCTAGGGCTTCAACAGGGACGACCGGACTAGTCATTTTTCACTCCAGGATAACTAGCAGCCGGATGCAAGCGCACCCGGCTGCTAATCAAGGATTAGCCTTGTAAGACTTCTCGGCCTACACCTTCAAGATTCGAAAGGCGGTCGTTCGCCTCTCTGACAGCAGTCGTCAGAACGACCTGATCGTTCTTCGAGTCGATAGCCGCCACCTGAACCTCTTCAGGTGTTGCGCCATTAACCAGCTCTGAACGCAGAAACGCGGATGTGGTTGCGGCCTTTTGCGCTTGATCGCCAATGTAGCCAGTATCAATCATGGTCTTTACCTCCATCACGGTTAAACAATACCCATCCAACAGCCTACCGTGCGCGACTGCGGCGGGTTTACTTAGAAACCCTTCGCTTATTCAATTCAATACGTTCGATCACTGCCATCGGCCAAAAAGGACATCTTGCGCAAGGTCGACTCAGGAATCCGGGACCGCTCTACCGGATTAACATCGAGCGGGCTGACATGATCTGTCGGATTGCCAACCGCAGACGGTGTCGTGCCGATGCGGATGGTTCGCCGAAACCCAGCTCTCGAAACTTCTACCTGGTGTTGGGAAATTCGATCAAGCGTCGATCCATCGGGAAGACGTGCGCCGACAAACAAGCGCGCCCCTGATGCCGTTATCACTGAGGGAATTCGTCCGGAGCGCACTTCGAGCACGTCGTCAGAAAAGCCAGGGCGCCCCAACAAGGGCAGTTCTTCCCCTTCAATGTGTAGTTTGCCCAGGGTGCCATCCATACGGCTCATGGTCACGACCGCCGTCGAAACAAGGTCATTGGCGACAATGTCGGCAATCGTGACTGACAGGCGCCTGAGCCCCCCGTGATTTCGAAAGGCTTGCTCTGCGCCGGAGCGGAAAATTCGATAGTCACGCGCTTGAACCTGTGCAGCAAAATGCCCCGCCCCTAAATGAGAGACTTTTACCGGTGCTGCAATAGGAACACTGTCGCGCAAAGACTGTTCAAGAACATCGACTCGTTCAACGCGCATCAAGCCGTGATGCTCGACTTCTCCGAGTAGATCCTCGAGCCGCTTGTACTGGGCGGCGTCGCGCACATATCCCTCAGCAACAACCTTCCGGGGCTGACCCTGAGTCGAAAAGCGGACGTCTGACAAGCCCATTTCATCAGCCCTCACCTCAAGCTGAGATAGGCGATCAACCGGAGTGAGATCAGGGGCTCGGGACGCAGTCGCCACTCCCGAGAGCCAAAGAACTACAACCCCCAGCACAAACGCTGAACTAATGGCAACGCCGCGCTTAATGGCTCGAGTGGCCGAAGGAAGCCACCGGGTGCGTCTCGGCATAGGCACCGTTGCGGTGGAAGATTGGGTACCGGGACGACTAAGCACTTCAGGGCTTGAAATCCCTTCAAACTTCATTCCTGGCGGTCCAAATGCGACCGAAACACGGCCAAGCGTCAGTACATTGCCGGGCTGAAACGAGAAGTACTTGTCGATCGTGAGCGGTGCAGTTCCTCGCCATCCCTCTCCAACCAGTATCGATATCTGAAGGCCACTGTCGTCAACGATCAGCACTGCAAGTTGTCGCTCTTTCGTGCCCGTCTCAACGACGAGATCGCAGGCATTGGCGTCTGCGCCAATAAAGTAACGACCTGGGGGCAAAGGAGCTTCAACCGAGGCCTGAGGCCCGTTGAGTACATGGAGCACCCACTGCGAATCGACGCTCTCGGCTGTTCCGGTTCCGTCCTCTTGTGATCCGCCAGATGTGGCTAGAGTCGGGGCTTCATTGCTCATATCACACCTTTGACTAGCTTGGGCGTCAACAAAAACATTCGCTGAAATTTCCGAGATTCATCTGCGTTGCTTCGGAACAGCCTGCCTAGCAATGGCACAGCCCCAAGACCCGGAACAGCTCTTTCGCTTGTGGCGGTTCGTTCGGATGTCAATCCACCGATAAACAGACTCTCACCCTCATCAACAATGACATTGGCACTGATTGCAGACCGGTTAACGATAGGAATGCCATCAACCACGCTCACCTGTTCAATCGAACCGTCGTCAATTCTTACCTGTAGATTGAACTGGGTTTTCCCGTTTTCCACGACGATTGAAGGTGTCACTCGCAAAGTCAGGCCAACATTGACGTTGAACAGGTCTACAACCTCGGCGCCTGCAACCCTAACGAAAAATTCCTGACTGCTACTGACCACCGCTTCGCTGTTGTCGGTCGTCAGCACCCTCGGCTGCGACTGAACGGTTGCGTCACCGCTCTGCTTTAAAGCATCAATTCGCGCATACAGAAAGTTCTTTTCGGACCCAATGACTACTTCTGCCCTCGGCGCGATTGACGAACGGACATCATCTGGTTGAATACCAAGCAGTGGTGCGCTAGTTCGACCCGGCCGGTTCGAGAGCAGCAGAGAAAAATCTACGCCGAGTGCTTCAGCACGATCGCTCCGTATGTCGACGACCGATGCTTCAATTTCGATTAGTGGCACCGCCTGATCGAGGGAGCGGATCAGCTCCTCATAGAGAGGCATCCGACCGATCGAATCACGGACAATGACGGCATTAAGGCGTTGATCAGCCTGAACCAGACCGCCATCACCTCTTGGATCGCCGAAAGTGCTGACGCTGTTAGTAGAAGTCGCGGCGACTTGTGGCGCCTGACGCACGCGAACTGTCCGGGGTTGAATCGATGGGGATGTCAGCTCGCCGTTTCCTCCAGCCCGGTCGTATCCGTCCGTTCTGCCGATCGTTCGCATGCCCTGACCAAGAAGTCCGCGACCGCTAACGGGCAACACTTGCTCAATATTGGGCACCTGCTTGCTGGTATCGCTTTGCCCCATTGTGTTTGCAACCAGCCGGGCAACACCCGTGATTACGGTCCGGATGCCACCGATAGTGACTACCCTGTCAGCCGCTCTCGCGTGTCTGAGTTTGAACACACGAACGGCCTGCCCCGATGGCTGGGCGGGCACCGCGACTGGCGTACGTTCACGTGCCACTGGCGGTATAGCAGGTCGAGCAGCCATCACCTCGCGCTGCGCTGGAGACTTCTTAATGAACTCGACAACCTCTGCAACCCTTTCCAGAAACCTCGGTGGACCGGCCGCCGAGACGAGACCTTGGTTGGCATCACTGCTAATCTCGAATCGTGGATCACCAATCTGAAGGGCTGAAACCAATGTCGGCAATCGACTCACATTTTCCGGAGACAGCGAGAACAACTGTGTTTGACTCTCTGCAATTGAGGAAACAAACACTGCTGAACCATCGTAGTAGTAAGTGAAACCATAGCTATCTGCGAGTTCTTCGAACAGGATTTCCAGGGGCTCCTCAAACCGCCCTGAAACAACCCCTTTAACCTGATTAGACGTTTTTACAGGGACCCCGATTCGTGCAAACAGACGTTGCAAAACCGAAGCGAGCGGCTCATTGTCTGCAGCGAAGGCGACTCGCTGCCCGGTCCAGGGTATTTCGCTAGCTTGCGCAAGCGCCGTCGAGAACAGCAATGCGAAAGACAAACAGAAACAGGTACCGACACGGAAAATGAAGGGAATCACGGGAGAGTTCTTAATATGATCAGTCGACTAAGCCGTTGCCGGCGAATCAGCGGGTGCTGGCGCCGGCGCAGGTGCAGGCGGCGGCGGGTTATTTATTTCATCGAGCTGTTGATTCACTTGATTCAGGTCTGCGCGCAGCGACTCTCGTGTCGCAATCAGGTCGCGAAAGGCAGTCCCTGCACCTAACGACAACAAATCAAAGAAGGTACTCAACTCAACACCGGCTGAAGCTTCATCAGCCGCGAGCACCTCCTCGCCTGCGTTGCGCCGTTCCTCAATTTCCTGACGCTTCGCCTCCTCGGGCACCTCAAACAAGCGCGCCATCAAATCACTGGTCAGAAGATCTTTGACTGAATCGATTATCGCCTGTCGGTTCGCTTGCAGTTGGTTTTGAAGCTCGTCTCGCCGTTGCTCCAACTCCGCCTTCGTCGGTGGCTTGGCCTGACCCTGTTGGGCCGGTGCTGCATTGCTCTTCGGAGCAACCGTGCTGAGATCGACAAACTGTTGCGTGCCGTTGGTGCTCAAATTGTTCGCATTGCCCGGAACAACTGGTGCTACTGGATTGGGATTCATCCGACTTCCCCGGTTACGCTGCTATCTGGTTTCGCTCTTCAGGCTCGTCGCGAGCAGTCGAGCCTTCAATAAAAACCTGTGCCTGTTCATCGGTCAGGCCAATCGCTGGGTCTATTCCTGCTGCAATCAGTCCGTCAAAACCCAGGGTGTCAAGAAGTGCGTCAGCATGCTGAAACGCCTCTAGGTTGGAGATATTCGAATCAGGTCCCAGGTCATTGGCTTCAAAGTAGGCGTTAGCCTCTGCTATCAAAGGCACTCCCCAGCGAGCGGCGATCTCACCCGCGGCTTCCATATTGGCGTTCAAACTTAGATCTGTCGCACTGAGCCCGGCCTGCTCCGCTTCGAAGTTCTCGAGCCTTTGTTGCCTGTCCTGGCGTATTTGCTCAGCCAACTGCTCCTTCCTGGCGTCCTGTCCAGCTGTATCGACGCCCCGGCGCCGATCGCTTTCGCTCATCTGCCCTTCACTTAGCACCGCCGTTGCCAGTTGAATGGCAGCGGGAGCCGCTGCGGGCACGAAATAGCTCACCACAGCCGCGATGACCAGCACCACGATTTTCATGATGCCGCTGCATCCACCGCCAGACGATTTTTCCTGAACCTGAATGTCGGGTGTCGCGTCAGTAGGCTTGTTCTCGTTTCGCTGAATGTCTTGATTGTGCGTCTGCGAGACAGCAGCCAACTGCGTGTCTAAGGCTTCCTCTTTGGCATTGAGCAATGCAACCTGACTGACCTCACTCATCTCATTCTCCTCATGACCGGCTATCTGATAAATCTAAGCTGTCGTTCTTGCGTACTCGTTTACTGACCTTTGATGGCAACTTCCAAGTGGCGCTCGTCACGATGCAGCAATCAGGCTACGGCTAACCTGTTCTTGCTGGACCTGCCTTCTTTTCGCTCCCGCAAGCCCGTACCCAGCGCGGCTGCGCGCCGCCGCCAATCGACGCCGGCTCCACCAGTAGGCCGACGGATCAGTCCGCAGGAACTCCTCCAGCTTCTTGGCCTGCATCTGAATGGTTTTGTGCATATCAACGGCTTCGGTCGCCGCAGCCAGCTGCTCAAGCGATACCCTGTAGTGCCCGTCCGCCTGTTGGTCGACCTGTAACCAAAAAACCGGCGCCGCGGCTGCCTTTGCCAAAATTGAAACGATCGGCGAGTACTGGACCATTGCACCGATAACTTGCGCAGGCACACGATGATGACCAGCAATCTCCGGTTCATCAGGGAAAAGCAACAACGGCTTACCTGCCTTGAGCACACGGAGAGCCGGCCTGAAAGCGCCTTCAGCTTCGATGATTGTCTGAGGACGAAAGCGTGACCACGCCCGCTTTGCTGCGCCCAATAGCGTTTCTGATCCGGGATCGACAACAATCGCCCCCTCGACCTCAACCGAGAGACGCATTGCCGCAACCTCCATCCCTAGCTGATGGCATCCGACGATGATGCAAGCAGAATTCCCCGGCAGTTCCTTAGCTCCTGACAATGAAGCCAGAGCGGCGAGTTCACGCGCTGATGCATGCCATGACCACAAGTGATCTAAACGAGCACGCGCCATTCGCTTGCAGTTCAGCAGGGCCAAATTTTGAATGTTGGCTTTGCTCATGGCCGGAAATACTGTCGTCAGGTTGTGCACTACCGTCTCAGCAAACTCATGGTCGGATGCCGCCTGCCGCGCCGACATTTTGTCAGCAATCTTGTGGCGGGTGGCATCGTCCATAAACCCGATACCACGCGTGACAGCACCGGCTACCAAGTCGTTAAACCCCATCATGACTTTGCCAAAGAGCTCACTGGACTGACTGCGCGTTAGGATTAGTCACATCCTGGGATTCCTGAACAACGTCGGTATCAGTCGACTGATTCGGGTTGTCGCGCTGCACCTGTTGCGTATCCTTGGCCGCCTGTGCGTCGACTGCAGCGACAACAGCACTCGCTGCTCCGCGGGCCTGCGGGTAATAGGCCGCGACCATTTGCATAACGAGCTTGATGATCGGTGCCATTGATTGAGCGCAAGATTGATCCGGTTGTGTAAGCTGCTCTTGTCCGCTCACATCACCCTGGGTAGTCATCTCTGGCTGCTGGGTCGTTGAAGGTAAGGCCTGCTCCAGCGGATTCGAGCCCTCAGACCCTGAGATTGCGCTCGGATCAATATAGTTGGTCGTCATGATGGCCATCGTGGTCTCCTGCTACTTCGTTCGGCGCGCACACAGCTCAAGACCAGTCTCGAGTCGCTTCGCAATGAAATCGATATCCTGCTCATCGCACCCTCTCGTCTCGGAGCATTGCTCGGCGAGGCGCTTGTATGCGCTTTCAATTGGCTCACTCACGGCATCAGATACTGTCGAATGTGTTGAAGTTTGAGCTTGACCTACTCGCCGACTTGCCCCTCCAAATTCACGCCTTTCAACTAGTGCATCCATTTCGCTTGTGTTCGCCTCATGAGTTCATAAACCGACTTGGAGACTAGCCCCGCATTCTTTCCTGACGATTTATTTGTCTTTTCTTCAGGCTTCAGACATGGCTGCAAGCGCTTACTTGATTTGCCTCGCGCACGCTCATCGTGCAAACCGAAGCCAGTTTTGTAACAGGGTTGACGTTAAGGATCATGCCCGGCGGTCCGCATGACCACGGCAGACTTGGTTCTGTTTACGTTAGGAAACGCGCCGCACGAAACACCTGTTTACGTTTAACGAGCAACGGATACACGATCAATTTAGCCAGACATGCGCGGGTGGATATATTGGCTTTGCAAATTTCTTGAGAGTGCAATGGCAAACACGGCAACTGTTAGTGCGCATCGTAGTCAGAGCGGCGTTGTCGCAATACGGCTGTTCGGACCTTTCGCAATCAGCCTGGACAATCGCCCTGCGTGTGAAGGGCTGCACAAGCGCACGCACCCGAGGCGTCTGGTCCAGTTGCTCGGGGCCGCAACAGGTTTAACCGTTTCCCGAGCGGTAGTGCTTGAGTCTCTCTGGCCTGAGCTAGACACTGAGCGTGCAGCTTGCCGCCTGCACCAAGCCGTTCATTGGCTGCGCAAAGAGTTCGCGACCCTGCCCGAGCAGACGCGTCCGACGATTGAGTCGCGTGGCGACACCATGCGCCTTTGCCTCACCCCCAACTGCTCGATTGACGTCAAACGCTTTGAGCAGCTAGTAGATGCCGACCAGCCAGACCCAGGCAACCGCCTGCTAAACCTGCGCCAGGCCCTGTCTGCCTATCAGGGGGAGCTTCTCAGCAACTGGCTCGGCTGCCACACAATAGATGCTCGGCGTGTGGCCCTGACCATGCGCTACCTGGGCGCGTGCCGTGAAGCAATTGAGCTTGCCAAAGAGATGGGGCGCGATGAAGTTGCGCTTCGTCTCGCTGATCAACTTATCAAGTGCGCTGAGGCAACATCGCAAGACCATTTTCTTTATTTTGAGCTTCTACGCTCGCTCGGCCGAGTCAACGAAGCGGTGCAATACGCGAACGACCTGCGTAGAACACATAGCGACCAGGATCCGGAACTTGTCCGAGAAATTGACGACCTCATCCGCTCACTACAGCAAAAGAATAACCAACTGGACGAGGACAGCTTACTGGCACTACTCGAATCTGGGTCGCAGGCAGAGCAACTCCCGGTGTTGCCCGTTGCATACGGGTATGACGGCTACATCAACCGGGCCATCACGCTGGTAACGACACCAGGGTTCCCCGCCTTGACGCTCGCAGGACCACCCGGTACGGGCAAAACGCTCGTCGCGAAACATGTTGTTGCTGCAGTTCACACAAGGTTCGCGCATGGCGCCTATTGGGTTGATTGCGCTCGAAAAACCGACCATAGCGATTTGTGCGGAGCGATTGCGCGAGCCATCGAACCGACGGCTGAATCAGGCTCGTCGTGTGAGAGCCTCCAGAGAGTTCTCAAAGGCAAGGAGTGTCTCGTGGTGCTAGATGGCCTCTGCGCAGGGCAGTTCGATCGGGACCGACTGAGCGAGCTGACTCGGCAGTACGGTGAGGTGCACTGGTTAATCACCTGCTGGCACCATTGCGAGTTGGACATTGAACAAATCCTGACGATTGGCACAGAGGTCCTGGCAAAGGGCGAACCAGCGGTTCAATCTCCAACCGCGATGACACCCGGCGAGCGCATCTTACTCAGTGGAACCGGCCTTGATGACACCGCCTCACTGGACCAAGCGTCTCTCGAGAGCATGAGAGCCATTTGCATGGCACTTGACTGGCGCCCGGCCACACTGGTGGCCGCAGCCCGATCGCTTCGTACCCGAACGCTGTTTGAGCTGAAGCAGTCTCTTGAATCACAAGATGGTCTTAAACGGTTGATTGAAAATGCGCAGCCTGATGCCCTTCAGTCGTGGGTAACCTTGACGTCAGAAAAACTGACTCACTTATTGGCGGCAGTATTCCCAACGCTTTCATGGCTGAACCGGGATGACCTAAAGCAGCTTGCTCCATTGGCGTTGCGAGAAGAGCTTGACCAACTTATTGAACAGGCGGTGATCTATGGTTACATGCGACGCAGAGTGCGGGCTTCGGCGGCTGGGCATGTCAGTGAATTCAGACCGAATCTGACGCATCATTTGTTGACTCTTAACCCAGACTGTTTTGGAGCACCAGACTCTGGCCTAGCCAAACGACTGGCCTGGCTAGTCACTAACGGCTCCCAAGATCTGAGCGAAGACGAGTCGGCCCGAGCCCACAGGTGGTTTGAGAGGCATCGCAAGGATTTTGTAGAGGTGGCCAATCAACTGATGGATTCCCAGGAATGGGCGCAGCTCGCCCGACTAAGCTGCGCCCATTTGCCCTCTCTGATACAAACTGTCTCTCACGCTGATGCAGTGGCCTGGCTCTCGGCCAGCCTGACTGTAGAAGAACCGCTGTCCGCCACTGAACGGACTCAACTTTGGATGGCCCTGGCGCGAGTGAGATCCAATCAAAACAGAGTAGAACAAGCCTGTGAAGCGGCGAGCACAGCCGTATCGTTGGCAACCAACTACAACCTTAAGGAGCTTGAGCGAACTGCCTGCTCTTTCCTAGCCGAGCTTCGACCAGAACGTGCGACTCACGCCACCACTGCCAGTTCGTTAGGCGTCGACGCAGGTCTGAGTTTGATGCGTTCAGCCAAACTCGCCCTACGGGTTGGCGAGGCGGCAAGGGCGAGAGCCATTAGCAATCAAGCAGTCGACATTTTCGTGCGCTTTGGTCTGCATGAATGCCTTGCGAGCACTTACCGGTACCAGGCGAAGATTTCTTTCGCCATGGGAGATCTAGCAGAGGCCGAGAGACTCGCCGTTTTAAGCCAGGAACTCAGCGCGCCAATAAATCCTGAGCTTGCCCAAATTCATGCCGACGTTTTACGCACAGAAGTTTTGCTCTCAGACATGAAGTTTGACGAAGCGATTGCGCTGGCCTCGTCTATCACCGCGAGGCCTTCGATCGAGGCAATGCCTGAGCATTTGCGAAGAGCATTTCACCTTATTGCGTGGGGATACTATGCACAAGGCGCAACCAGCTTAAGCCGAGCCATCAGCAACAGTGCCTGCACAATTTCTGCGCCTCGGCTTGCAGCTGGCAACTCAGCTAACGAATCAGTTCTCCGAGCCCTCTTGCATATTCGTGATGGGCAATTTGAAGAACTCAAGCAGACACTCGGCCTTCTTCGAGGGGTCTTACCGTTGGAAGGCGTGCTGTCAGACCGGCAAAGCGACAACATTAACGTGGCTGAAATTGCATGTGCGCTCGACAGATATGATCTTGCAGCGCCGCTCGTAAGAGAGCTTTCAAATGTTCAAAGGTCGGGTCAGGGTACTTTGCGACCCTGGGTCAATGAACGCTTGCACGCACTTCCCATCAAATTGAGTCAATACCCGCGGGAGCCTCAAGCACACCGGGAAGGAGATCCGTTGGCGATTCTGACACTAGTGAAGATCGCGAACACGCTGTAGTGTGGCTCGGGACTTCATCTGAGCTGGTTGAGGATCATTCTTGCTCGCTGATCCAGACGCGCCAGAGCATCCACTTTTGACGGGATAACCACTGAGCGTGCATGCTCGATTTTGGGCGCGATAGACTCAGTATAGCTTTGCCAACAAGGGGGGCCGCCCTCCTCTGCAAAGCTCATCCAAATGGGCAGTAATTCTTGCATAACGTCCGCATTATGCAGCCGGTCAGCTTGAACCATCGACGCCTCTATTGCCAGCAATGACAGTGCTGTGGGTAGCTTGTCGGGGCGCTCAAGAAGCTCCGTTAGCTCGGGTTGTGCCAACTCGAGCTGCGCGATTAGCGAGTCTTGCCCTGTCATGAGCATGTAGCAAGCCAGTTGACAGCGAATTAGCAGGCCAGACTTCGTCGAGAATGCCGACTGCCCTCCATCGACCAAATACTGGTGCAGATACGTCACCCAGTGACCAGCTCTTTCAGTCTGCCCCGAACGCCAGCAGTGCCGAATGACCCACAGCGCCCGGCTCGCTTTTACCGGTGCTTGCTCGTCACAAGCCCGAAAATCACTCAGTAGGCCCTGCTCAAACTCTTCCTGCTGGTCTTGCAGCAGTAGTTGATTCAGTCGCGCAAAACGCGGTAGTACATCGTAGAGATGCGGTGAGTCCTGCCGGGAGAGAAAACCCAGAACGCCATCGCTGGTTTCGGGATCACTTTCAGGAAGCCTCACATCGGGCATGGTACGAACCCGGACCGCAGTTAATGCGAATGAAATCGCCTGCTGAATATTAGGATCTAACGCTGATAGATCTACTGCAGATGGATCATCCCAGCAATGCTCACACGTTAGTCGTTGCATGACCGTGGCCAGCACGCCAAACACAGCCCCGTCCTGCTGGCTGGGCGCTAGCTTGTGAACGGCACTAAACAGCTCCTCGTTCAGGTCCGGCGAACGCCGCAGGATTAACCATGGTGTTGCTCCCAACACAGCTAGTCGGAACACTTGTTCAGACCTGTTGCCATGCCGCAGGAGCGTAAGCATGAGCGGCCGACTACTTTCAATGATATTCAGCGTTTCGACGAAAGACTTCCCGCTACTTGACGCATGATTGACGAGTGTCCCAATGTGCTCGGCCAACCATGCGACCAGTCGGCGCCGGACAGTCTCGTGCGACAACACCTTATTGGTAGGTGACGCGTACGCCTCGAAACACCTTGCCACGACAGGCGCTACAGACAGATGTTCGGGCGGCCCATCGGATGGGTGTGCGCGGACAAAGCCAAGGTCAAGCAGAGTTTCGATAGCCGCGTACGACTTTGAGTAATACTCGGGAAGAACTTGCTCGATAGTCTCCACCGCCTGATCGAGCGTGATGGGCTCTACTATCATAGCCAGCAATGAGCCAAGCACGCCAACAGCAGTGTCAGTGCCGTTGAGTGACTCCTGAAAAAGCTGACCGACCGTGCGTGTCGCCGTGTCTGACGGGGCCCGCACGGTGTCGTCCAGGGCACCAAGCTGGGTCGATACTAGGCGCAAGGTTTCCCCGGGCGTAGCCGCCACACACTTCCTCGCTGCTAACCGCAGCAAGGCCGGCCACCCCGCACAAAACTCTAAAAGAAGGAAGAGCTCGTTTCTGTCGGATGCTTGCTCGGCCTGATCAAACCCATCTTGACAGTGCAAGAGGAACATTGCGGAGGACGCGCTAGGCAGAAGCGACGTGCCAGCAGCCCTCGAGCTCGGCAAACTGAGAGGGGTCAGGCGGATGACCGAGACGGCAACAGACAGGCGAATCCTCGACGCAATGATCAGCTTTAGGTTCTTTAAGGGAAGATCTTGCGAGAACGCAGCAAAATCAGCATCACTCAAAACATGGTCCAGCACCAGGATATCTGGATGCCTGCACGGATCCTGAGCGGATAGCATGCGCTGGGCGGCTCGACGTTCTGCCGGCACAGCCAGGTCAAAAAACATCGCAGTCTGATCATTGGTACCTGTAAACGACCTCAGAAACTGAGACAGGACCACAGACTTACCCATGCCACTGGCACCCACAAGATTACAGATGCCCGACTGTTCACGGGACCATCGAATCAGTCGGTCGACGGGTTCCGGGCGATAAACACCTAATTGTTCGGAGGACGGCTTTACCGGCCCATTCGAATCACCACGAATCACCTCCATCGCTCGAGCAGCTAACTCCTGGGTTTGCGCCGATGGCTTCAAGCCAAAAGCCTCGGCCATTTCCTTACGCGCTTGCCGATAGAGCCGGATGACATCATGGTGCCGGCCGATACGTCCGGCAAACGCCATCAGTTGCCGAAACGCGTGCTCGTCGCCAGGATAGGCCTTGATGATTCGCTGTAGCTGAGCCATAGCAGCCGGAATATCCCCTGCTGCAACCATTCGCTCGACGATACGATATTGCAATGTCTTTTGATCCTGAGCGAGACGTGCCCTGACGCGCTCGCCCAGCGGACCTTCGATGTCAGGGTCGAAGGGCACGCCTAGACACCCATAATGTCTGAACAGGCTTTCGTTGTCAGCAGCCAAACCGGCGGCGGCGGCAGCCCTGATCTGTTCGATGTCCGTTGTGATCCGCTCATCAAGAAAAACGAGTTCGTCTTGAACGTATATCCAATTGGCATCCCAGGCCGCGTTACAAATCGCTTGGCGTATCAGGTGCAGTGTATGGCTCAGCCGGTTTCTAGCCTGGCGAACATCGTGTTCTGGCCAAAAGTGCAGTGCTAGCACGTCCCGTTCCAAGGGCTCGACTGATCCGGCAACTAAAGCGAGGATCTGCCGAGCCGCGCGGCGACTTTGGATCTGGAGCGGGCCGTCGTAGCGCCAGCTTCTAACTCGTTGCGATCCAAGAAGTTGAATCTCAACCACAGGAACGGTTGCGCGACTTACATCTAGTGACATGAGGCTACGGGCAAGGCAGATAAACGGATAGACAAGAGCGAAACCTTAGGCTCTTCAAACAGATCTCCAATCGCTCGCGCCTAGGCTATCCGATCGCAGCCCTTGGGCGTGTAAGCAAGGCGTAACAATATGGTGTTCGACAATAAGTCCATGGATTCAACCAACTCCTGTCAAAGACAAAAGCGACGATTGCTGGTCTGGGCAATTTGCCTGTGCACGGGGGTTTCTCTCGCGGGATGCAGCACATACCAGGGCACGATCTCAAAATTGTCGTTCACTGACGGCGATGCGCGGGTTTATCTCGTCCGCCAGGCCGATCGTCCATTGGAATTAGTGACTGTCGCCGACGATGGGAAAAACACCTACATCGAATTCGGCTTTCACGTCCCGGAAGCCGTCCGTATTTTCAATAGTGAAGGAATTGCGCTCACCCACCTGCGTTCGAACCGTACAGTGGTTGTAGCGGGCATTCACAACGGTCTGCTGACGCAGATTGGTCCGGCGCAAGCATACGTTGAGCTCGCTCCAGCGAGTACTGCCGGTTGGGCAACAGAGCTCGTGGAAACCGACGATGTCGTCAAACTACGCAATACGATCGACCAGCATCACGCCCTTGCGCAACCAATGGCCCGAGCAACCATTGCCTCAACGCCACATCTTGTCCGAACTCGTAGTGAGTTACTTCTCGCCGGGCTGCCCACTACTGCAATTGGTCAGGTCGAGATCGACTGGGATCAACCCGTGCCCTCCGGAGCCACTGCTAGTTGGGTGGACGACGCTTCCCCGGGTTCCGAGACATACGTCACGTTCGCTCCAGGTTCGCTCAATCCGCTTGCGGCCAAACAAATTGTTGAGCGTCTGGCGGAGCAGGCAAAGTCAGAAACCGGCGTACTCGTACTCAGGGGGATTGCGCTGGAAGACTCCGACGAGCAAGCCGTATCAACAGCAAGTCAGCGAGCCGAGATACTCGCCGATACACTCGCCAGCATGGGGGTTCCAAGCGACCGACTGGTCGTCGCACGGCTGCGACGCGAGCCAGCAGTCTCAACCACTGACCCCAGCACACAAACAGCAGATGCTGTCGAGATCAGCTTTTTAGAAAAACAGTGAAAGGAACACTTCTATGAATGATCAAAACGTTCGCTCAACGCTGCTACCGCCGGCGACCGAGCAACTTGTTGCTTTCAGTTTTGGGGAATCTGAAGTAACAACGGCAGACCCTCATCTGCCGCGTACCGTCGACCCCGAAGACGAGGTCATGAAAGGCATTGGTCAGCCAAACCGACGACAACCTGAGCCCATTATCAACGCAGCCCCCACTACTACACCAAGGGCTCAACCGGAAGTGACACCTGCCCCGACGCCAACAGAGTCTGTTGACACATCGACTGACCTTGGTGGCATCGAATCAACGGGTGGGTTCCGAACCGAATATGTTGGCATTCAGGACCCTAACAACCCGGATCAATTTCTTGGTCAGGTCGAAGTGCAATTCAACCCTAATACTGGTAAGTTCACGGCTTACGGATTGGGCGGAAGTCCCGTCGAGTTACCGGAAGGGGTTACACGCGAGCAAGTTGCGAGTGGCCAACTTTTTGCTGGCCTCGCGCTGATTCCACTCAGTGGAGCCGGCACAGATGGCGGGCAAGCACACATTGACGCAATGACTGCGGTTGTCGCGCAGGCGGAAGCTGGCAACCTTGATGCCGAAACCGTTAATCGGATTACGTCCTACCTGGGCGGGCAGCTCGCAATTGCAAGCACCGAGAACGGATGGACCGATACCAACATTCAGGCATTCATTGCTCTGGGCGAGTCATTTGCTGCACTGACAGGTAGCGAAACGACCGGTAATGTGCCTGACCCAACCCAGACCGTCGATACCTCCCCAAACGATACTGAACCAGATGGGTCGCCCGATCCTGTGGAGACAGAACAACCCCTGGAGCCCACACCGACACTGGGTGATCCATACAGCAACATTGCATAGTTCACGAACAGAGTGTCTCACTACGCCAGCGCCGCCGATCATCGTGCGGCGCTGAACAAGCCGCACAACAGTGACATGGTTTATTGGTGTATCGGTGCGGCGATTTTTGGCGCTTCGAACGTCACAACTTGATTGCGGCCGCCATGTTTGGCGGCGTAGAGAGCCTCATCAGCCTGACCGTAGAGCGTGGTCAGGCTGGTCTCTTCGATGCCGTCGCGTCCACTCAAGCCAACGCTCGCGGTTATTCGGATGCCTTGCGCGCAGGGAGAGCTTATTTCCAGGGCCGAGATTGCAGCGCAAATTCGCTCGGCACACGCCATAGCATCGGCGAGATTCGTCTCGGGTAGCAACACACCAAACTCTTCTCCACCAAGCCGGCCCAATTGGTCGATGTCTTCGCGAATACACGCCTTGATCGTCTTGGATACAGAGACTAAAGCCTCATCGCCTGCCTGATGCCCAAAGCGGTCGTTGATTGACTTGAACCAATCAATATCCAGCACCATAAAACTCAACCCGTGTCGATTGCGCCTAGCGCGCTTGAGTTCAGCTTCAGTTAACTCCATAAACCGGCGACGATTAGTGACTTTGGTCAACGAATCGGTATTGGCCAACTCGGTCAGCTTCAATTCGAGCGCCTTACGTCGGGCTATTTCTTCCTCAAGTTCGCGCTCTCTATCCTTCAGGGCGTTGATGTTTACCGCGAATCCTGCCACTGCGCCGCTCGGTGTGTGAAACTTGGTCACGTGTCGCCAACCGACTGCTTCGTAAAATCTTTCAATTGGGTGATTGTCAAGCGCGTGCCAGAGTGCAACCTTTTTGGCAATCTCGGCTTCAAGCTCGCTAGGCTTCATGTCTGGGTCAGCGTTGTGCCGAAGCAGGCCAGGATAGGTAATCACAGCATCGGGATCTTGGTCGTAAAAAGCAAACCCCGCTGGAAACATCGATCTGTAAGCCTGATTGCAAACGAGCAGTTTGTCCTCCGGCGTATACACAGCCATGGAAACTGGCGTCGACTGCACGGCCTCAACTAAATACCGGTGCTCGACCTCTAGCAACTGACTCTTTAAGCGTCGAAGTTTGCTACGGCGCGCTCGCGTAACCATCACACCACAAATTACAACCGCCAGAACGGCAGACACAACCGTCCATAGTCCAGGTGATTGCCAGGCAGCCCCAACCGTGCTGAACGAAAGCAGCACAGTGAGGGCCAGGGGCCAATATTGGAAGACTGAAAACATCTGGCCGAAAAAGCGGGGCGAGTTAGCCACCTGCGAGTGTTACGCAAACGAATTCGACAGCATGCGTGCATCAAAGCGTCATAGCTAGTCTTGCTCCGGGCTCAGTCAGATCAACGGTCGGTACCGGCGGCCGCCTGACTTGCCGAACCTTGCGCCAGATCAAAACAGCACCTGGCCGACCGCCCTACTCTCAAGAGACACATCTTCCCTCAGGAGCACTCTATGGAGCTTTGGTCAGTTCTTTTCTCCGACTGGGTGGGCATCGCCTCGTTTCTAGTCATCGTGATCGTCATCCTCATTGGAGGCTGGTTTTTGAGGTACTTCATGACTAATGTTGCTCAAGCCCCGAGCGACGCGCCGAAAGCGGGCTCTCAAGGCCAAGCGGGCAGCAGTCGCAATGCTTAGGCTACACCTAGTCAGCCCCCAACACTCGCGTGACCTTAACAGCCACGTGCTCTCGTACAACCTTACCCGCAGTCGAAATGACCACCCCCATCCACTGACCCGCGGGTAGCATCACTTGTTCGCGCTCATCAGCGGCGCTCCTAAAGAGATCCCGCCTGACAGAGCGAGGCCCTTTGTGATCTGCAATGACTGTCGTAATGGCACTTTGAGGGCTGGCTGTCTCGCGATTGGCGGGTACGTCGAACCAGCGCATTGTCGACAGGGTCCGATAACTCAGCGTCACCAATCTCTCGTAGTCAACGGGTTGCACAAAAACGTACTGACTGCTGTAGGGTTTGCCGATGAAGCTGGTGGACAGAATGGATTCGGCTGCATCATTTGTCTGAGGATCGGCCAGTTCGATGGGCTCAAACGCGAGCGTTACCGGCAGTGTCAAAACATCTTTGTCGGCATCGCCCGAGTGGTCGGATGGCGACTCGTCGCGTAAGTAGTAACGGTCTCCCATCGCCGGACCGATTGAGTTCTTCACCAGTAGCATCAGGCTGAAATCGTGCCACATTGACTCAAGCGTACGAGCAGCGTCTTTTCGGCGAATAAAAGCGTCAACTGCCTGAATGACGCCTCGATAGGATTGACCGAAATTAATCCGGCTTTCAAGGACAAGCTCAGGTGCAGCGTTCACCGATTGCGTTATCGATTCAGATTGCTGAGATGTCTGATCAACCGCGACGTTAAGCAAGCTCTTCGAACCGTGTAACACGAGATGAGCGCCTTGCACTCCTGAAAACGCCGCCGTCCAGCCGCCCATCATTTCCTCACGGTAGGTTTGATCAACCACATTGAAACGTCCGGACAACCGGCCCCGATTCAAGTGCTGCGGCCGCGGCGCGGCTGCGCGCTTGAGTCGGCCTGGAGGCATCGTCAAGCTTGCGAGAGAGCGGACCAGGCCAGGCTCTGGCGACTCGTCGTTGTAAACAATTAGCGACAGCGTGTCTGCATTACGGACAATCATTTGATGTCCGGGCTGATCGAGAAACTGACCAACTGCCGCCACCCTGATCTGAGGCCCTAGGACAAGGCCTACATCCAGCTCGCTCACCACAGCAAGCCGCCCCTTAGTTTCGGGCAAGCGAGACTGACCATCCATGCCGATGACGCCAATGCCCGCTAGCCCCGAAACGATGATTTCCGCTCTGAGGCCAGGTTCATCAAAAACATCATTGACCGTGCCATCGAGGTCACTCACGCCCCAAAACGTGTCTTCAGGTCGGAGCCGCCAACCGCCGGGAATCTGCGCGCCATAGTCGATCTGCCAAATCAATTTGTGCTGATCCTGGTCGTCAAGCCCCCACACAAAAAGCCCTTGCCGATCCCGCGCGACGATGTCAGCACGACCATTACCGTCAATATCGCCGATGCCAATGACATTGATCGCTGCCGGATTTCGATTTAGTCGCCGAATCAAACGGCTAATTGAAGTCGAGTAAGGAGACGAAAAGTGTCCAGCCTCATTGAGACGTACAACGCCAAACCTTGATCCACCTCGAAACATGGCTTCATCAGCACCATCGCCATCAAAATCGCCTATGCCGACTAGCTGGTCGCGAAACGCGGGACGCCAATCCGCAAAGATCTGAGTCCCGAGCGGCATACGCGCAACGGTTGAGAATCGAGCGCCACCGGTCACGCCAATGAGTGTCATGAATCCGCCATTGCGGACTAAGAACTCGTCTCTTCCATCGGCATTGAAGTCACCAATACCCAGCACTTCATCATTTGCCTCGAGATGCCGGTCACTCGTTAACGAAGCACTCAGCCTGGTCACCGCCACCACGCGGCTATCGGCACCATTGAATGCCACCAAACCCATATGGGTGGTACTGGCAATCAGTAACTCTTCACGTCCGTCACCATCAAAATCGCCCGCGCCATAAATACGATCTCTTGATGACGACTGCCACCTTGGCAGACTCTGATCAGACTCCAGAAATTCATACAGTTCGCGTATCAGTCTTATCCCGGCATCAGCGCCACTTTGTTCCGATGTCGATTGATTTCCTAGTTGCTCCATCAGATACCGCAAAAAGACGGTTGTGCGACAAGCGCTACCGTCTTTTCGGAATACATTCTGACGAGGAAACATCGATTGAAACGGATCTTGTAAAAGCTCTAAGCGGCAGCTTCGATCAGGCGCAGTGAGCTGCCCGCGATGGTTTGAACCAAGCGCTTCAGCGACAAGACGCGCTGTCCCGTTACTGAGCCAGTCCCGACTGACGGCACCAAGGCGATACTGTTTTTGCACTAAGCGAACGAGTTCGTACACCAGGCCAGGAAATGACTCGGCCAGGACCGTACCTTGCCGAATCGCCTGCTGTGAATACGTCACATCGATGCGATTGCCGCTCGCTGTTGTACCCACCGGCCGCGCAGAGGTATTTTCATACCAATACACTCTGATCACGCGACCAGAGACACAAGGGTGTGGACCTCCCTTCGGTAGACGAAAGCCCTGCAACTGCATGGCTTCCAGCGATCGTGCTATTGCCTGAACTAACTCCCGTACACGCAGTGGTGGATCACCAGACGCATCACTGCCGTCGGGGAGATCATCCCAATGCAGGAGCACTTGGCGAGTGTTTTCACCCACGTCCAGCTTAAAGAGTTGGTTGTTTGGCAGGGGCGTAGATCTGGCGCTGATGTTGACTGGCAGTTCGCGCGGACAGTCTTGCGCGTGGCTAGCCGGCACCCAACCCAAAGACAACAACAGCGCGGCTAAGAGCAGCAGCCACTTGCCACTGCGGTGATGCCCGGCATGATGACCCAACTGATCTGAGAAAAACTGATTCATTGACCTTGCCTCCATCATGATGATCCTACTACTGATGCAGACTCACGCCAGCTGTCAGACTGCTGTCACTAAAGCGCCCACTGCTTCGGCTTGATCTGTTGATAGGCATCAAGATAAGCTCTTGCCGGTTGATCCCAGCTGTTGTCTTCTCGCATGCCTGCACTTACTAACGCGCGCCATCGCGCCTTGTCACGAAAGGCATCAATTGCCCTGATGAGCGTAAGAGCGAACTTTTGTCCGCTAGCATGAACAAATCCATTCGCTGGCCTGCCAGGTAGCGGGTTAGATTCATCGACCACTGTGTCTGCCAGTCCGCCTACTGGTGTGACAATCGGCACAGCGCCATAGCGAAGACCGTAAAGCTGTGTCAAGCCGCAGGGCTCAAACCGGGACGGCACGATGACAGCATCCGACCCGCCATAGATGCGATGCGCCAACTGTTCATCGAACCCGATTCTGACACTCACACGGTCCGGAAACTGCCGCTGCAATGCGACCAGGGAGGATTCGATCTCAGGGTCTCCCGTGCCCAAGATGACAAACTGGCAACCATGTTCAATAGCCTCGGGCATCTGACTTACCAGTACATCAAGCCCTTTTTGTGCCGACAATCGACTGACAACGCCCAATACTGGATGATCTGTGATCGGCGCTGGCAGTCCAAATTCTTCGGTCAGGGCAACGCGATTCACCTCACGGGCGTCTAGAGAGTTAATTGAGAAAGGCTCCGCTAGCGCTCTATCGGTCGCCGGGTTCCAAACCTGAGTATCAATGCCGTTTAAAACACCGAGCAGTTTATCTTTTCGCGTGCGCAGCAATCCATCAAGGCCATGACCAAACTCTGGCCGCAGTATTTCCAACGCGTAGTTTGGACTCACCGTTGTGACGAGATCAGCGAACACAAGCCCTGCCTTGATGAACGACAGGTCGCGGTGAAACTCAAGAAAATTCGGGGTCATCAATTCATCAGAAAGCATTAACGCACTCGCCGTATTCGCAGGGAACAGGCCTTGAAATGCGAGATTGTGAATGGTGAATACCCGCGGTGCGGACGGCACAGGATGCTGAGCAAGGTAAGCGAACGCAAGCCCGGCATGCCAGTCATGACAGTGCAGTAAATCAGGAGCCCAGTCCGGTACAAGCTGTCCGGCTGTAATTTGTGCAGCGACCCAACCGAATAGGCCGAAGCGCAGATGGTTGTCTGACCAGGATTTGCCGAGAGGGTCGGTATACAGTTCGCCCTCTCGTTGGAACAGCCAAGGCGCATCCAGGACAAACAAAGGCACGTCAGTCTCAGGCAGCGTGGCTCTCAACAAACGCACTCCAGAGGCTCCGAAAGCCGGGCCGACAAAAATCGGCTCATGGCTCAACAGATCTTGAGATTTCAGTTTGTCAATTACCGCCGGGTATCCGGGAATGAGTAGACGGGCGTCGGCACCGAGACGTTTCTGCGCAACCGGCAATGCACCCACGACATCACCAAGCCCTCCGGTCTTGACCAGCGGCACGACTTCACTGGCAACATGAAGAATCCGCATCATTTATTCGGGGTCCGCTTCAAGTTTTGCGAGCATCGGCGGCGTGACCAGAGTTATGCCGTTGTCTGTTACGTGAAACCGTTCGGCATCCACCGCAGGGTCTTCGCCAATGACCAGACCGTCCGGAATCTTGCACCGGTGATCAATGATGCATCGTGTCAGCCGAGCGCCCCGCCCGACTTCAACTTCGGGTAGGAGTACGGATGACGTCACGGAAGAAAATGAGTGCACCCGGCAGCGCGAAAACAGCAGACTCTTGTCGAGGGCACCCGAAATAATGCAGCCACCAGAAACCATCGATTCGGTGGCAATTCCGCGTCGGTCTTCCCAGTTATGGACAAACTTGGCTGGCGGCAACTGTTCCTGGTAGGTCCAGATCGGCCAGGACTTATCGTACAGATCGAGTGCTGGCACAGTTTCGGTGAGGTCGAGGTTGGCTTCCCAGTACGCGTCGAGGGTGCCAACGTCTCGCCAATAAGGCTCACCTTCAGGCGTCATTCCAACGCAACTATGCGAAAAGGGCTGAGCAACCGCATCTCCCTTCGCGACTATCGCCGGCACGACGTTCTTGCCAAAATCATGGTCAGAGTCTGGATCTGCCGCGTCGGCCGTCAAGGCATTGAACAAATAGTCAGCATCGAAAATATAGATGCCCATACTCGCCAGTGCGACATCCGGGTTGCCAGGCATGCCGGGTGGGTCTTTCGGTTTTTCCAGAAATGCCTGTATCTTGTTCGATTCATCGACCCCCATCACACCGAACTCAGAGGCACCCGACACAGGCACCTCAATACATCCAACACTGCATGGCGCGCCCGACTTTGCATGCTGACTCAGCGCCTTGGCGTAATTCATTTTATAGATATGGTCGCCAGCCAGCACGATGATGTATTTGGCAGGACGGTCCAGAACAATGTCCATATTCTGGTAGATCGCATCAGCGGTGCCTCGATACCATGAGGTTTCATCAATCTTCTGCTGCGCTGGTAACAGATCGACCGACTCATTGAGTTCGCCTTTTAGGAAGCTCCAGCCGCGCTGCAGATGACGTAACAGGCTATATGAGCGATATTGTGTCAAAACGCCAATTCTGCGGATCCCGGAATTCAGACAGTTGGACAGCGCAAAGTCGATGATTCGAAACTTCCCGCCAAAGTAAACCGCAGGCTTGCAGCGAATGTCCGTCAACTGCATCAAGCGGCTGCCGCGGCCGCCCGCCAGGATAAAGGCATAGGCCTGCTTGGGTATCGGCAGGTTTTCCATCTCATCCGAATTCACGCTACATCTCCTGATTCATTATGATTTTCAGACCAAGGTCGATCTGCCTGAGAGCATACCTTCGACTTGACCGCATATTCAGATTTTTCTATTCTGATTTTTCCGGTTCTCGCCCAAACAAGCGAGTCATCCGGGCAATAAACTGACCGTCAGACCTCTTCAGTTGCGACCAATCGAACCGCCAGGTCCATTGACCGTCTGCCCTACCCGGTATGTTCATTCTGGCGTCTGCGTCCGCTCCGATGACGTCTTGCATCGGGATAATCGCTAAGTCAGCAACACTGCCGAGTGCGGCCCTGATCATCACCCGGTGTACCTTCGAACTTCGGGAGCCGAAATACTGGCGAAAATGCGCTTGCTGATTCGCATCTGCTTCTGACCACCAACCGCAACTCGTGTTGTTGTCATGAGTGCCGGTATAGACCACTGTATTGCGCGTCAAATTGTGCGGAAGGTAAACGTTCTGGGCATCGCCTCCAAACGCAAACTGCAAAATCGACATGCCGGGCAATCCCAATTTCTCGCGCAGTTCGATGACGTCCTCGGTGAGGTCGCCCAGGTCTTCAACCACTATCGGGAGAGGATCAAAGTCTTGGCGCATGGCGTCAAAAAAAGGCATCCCTGGACCATCTACCCAACGACCTGTTGTCGCGTCCGGGGATGTCTGGGGGATTTCCCAATATGAGGCGAACGCACGGAAGTGGTCGATTCGTAAACGGTCGCACCATTTCAAGGCACTCGCGATGCGCCCGCGCCACCATGCAAAGCCATCTTGCTTGTGCATTTCCCAACGATAAAGCGGACTGCCCCACCGTTGCCCGGTCGCGCTAAAGTAATCGGGCGGAACGCCGGCGACGACGGATGCCTGACCATTGTCAGACAGTTCAAACAAAGCCTGATGAGACCACACGTCTACTGATGCATGGGCGCAATAAATGGGCAAATCGCCCAGTATCTGCACCCCCTTACGATTGGCATGAGACTTCAAAGCCAGCCATTGCTCATCAAAGACCCATTGAATGAACTTCCAGCGATGCACCTCGGCTGCGAACTCATGGGCGGCAGCATGCAAGGCGCTCGGTTCGCGGCGCATCAGCGCTTTTGGCCAGGTGGTCCAGTCGTTTGACCTCTGATGCAGACTGATTGCGTGAAACAAGGCGTCTGAGGCGAGCCAGCCATCGTTGCGGATACACCATTGCCTGAATGCCTCAACTGTCTGGTCGCTCATTTTGTCAACCCGCGTCGCGGCGATAGACAGTAAACGATAATGCGCTGCAATCCCCTGCTCAATTGAGTCAGTTGTTATATGGGCTTCGCATTCGGACTGCGTGAGTAACCCTGTCTGTTGAGCCAGCAACGATAATGAAATTAAAGCTGGATTTCCCGCATGTGATGACTGGCAGGTGTAAGGAGAGATCCCGGCGCCGGGCGGATTCAGTGGCAGGATCTGCCAGATCGACTGGCCATGCGCCGCGAGCCAGTCAACGAATGGGTATCCCGCCGCAATATCCCCAAGCGCGCCTGGTCCTGGCAATGAGGTGGGGTGTAGGAGGATTCCGCTTCGTCGCCGCATGTCGTGTTTACGTTCAGGTCAAACGATGTTAGCAGGTGTCAAGCCGCAATTTGCGGTCGGTGGACTACACTTTGACGAATGCTGGATAGCAATACCGACGCCGGCGCGCAACGCCAGACACGAGAAAATTCGCTGCTTCTAACAAGCCAATCTATGACTGCTTCCCCCCCTGCCCGCGCGACCAATCTCATTAGCGAGCTAGATCGTCACCTGTTTTGTGAGGGTCGGCACTACGAGTTGTACCGGCTGCTGGGCGCGCACCCGATCACCATTGATGGAGTCGGCGGCGTTCGCTTTGTGGTGTGGGCGCCAAATGCCAGCCATGTGAACGTCATCGGGTCTTTCAACCAATGGCAAAGCGGCGTTTCACCGATGGTGTCGGATGGCCCAAGCGGTCTGTATGCCTGCTTTGTTGCTGGCGCTGTTCGTGGTGATCTGTACAAGTACGAAATCTTTGATCGGCACGGTGAACGCCTGCCGCTAAAAGCTGACCCGGTTGCGATGCGTGCAGAGCATCCGCCCGAAACGGCGTCTGTCGTACAAGGACTTTGCGACTATGAGTGGCGCGATCAAGACTGGATGTCGAGCAGACCGGCCGCAGCCGAGCTGATGTCTCGTCCGGTCAGTATCTATGAGGTCCACCTGGCATCGTGGGCCCGGGTGCCCGACGAAAACAATCGCTACTTGTCATATGTCGAACTTGCCGAGCAGTTGATCCCTTATGTGGTCGACAGGGGCTTTACGCATATTGAACTCCTGCCGGTTTCTGAGTACCCGTTTGACGGCTCATGGGGCTACCAACCAACCGGACTGTTCGCCCCGACGATTCGCCACGGCGTAGCCGAGGAGTTTGCCGCCTTTGTCAATGCCTGCCACCAAGCAGGCCTCGGTGTGCTAATAGACTGGGTTCCGGGGCACTTTCCCACTGATGCACACGGACTTGCTCGTTTTGATGGCACGGCACTCTACGAGCATGAAGACCCGCGCAGAGGTTTTCACCAAGACTGGAACACTTTGATCTACAACTATGGTCGCATCGAGGTCCGAAACTTTTTAGTGGCCAATGCCCTGTACTGGCTCGACCAGTTCCACATTGACGGACTGCGCGTCGATGCGGTGGCTTCAATGCTGTATCTGGACTACTCGCGCAAGCCGGGTGAATGGATTCCAAACAGCGAAGGCGGTCGTGAGAACCTTGAGGCCGTTGAATTTTTGCGTGAACTCAACCTGTGTACCCATCGGGACTTTCCGGGCACGATGATTGTTGCCGAAGAAAGCACCGCCTGGCCCGGCGTTTCCAGGCCGCTTGAGCTTGACGGTCTGGGTTTCACCTTCAAGTGGAATATGGGTTGGATGAACGACACGCTCAGGTATTTTCAGCGCGACCCTGTTCACAGACAGCATCATCAGGACGAACTGACGTTCGGTCTTGTTTATGCCTACACCGAAAACTTCGTGCTGCCCATTAGTCACGATGAGGTTGTTCACGGTAAGGGCTCAATGCTGGACAAGATGCCGGGCGATCGTTGGCAGAGATTTGCGAACCTGAGGGCATACTACGGCCTCATGTGGGCACATCCCGGCAAAAAACTGCTGTTCATGGGCAATGAGTTTGCCCAGAACCGAGAATGGACGCACGATCACAGCCTTGACTGGCATCTACTTGACGACTCCGAACACCAGGGGATCGACCGCCTCATCACAGATCTGAATCAACTCTATGTCACCGAGCCTGCACTGCATACCCTTGATCATGACCCGAAGGGGTTTCAATGGCTGGACACGAGCGACAGTAAACACTCTGTCATTTCATGGATCAGGCTGTCTGACAACGGTGCCTTTATGGTCGTCGTAGGTAACCTCACGCCAGCCCCTCGACAGCCTTATCGTGTTGGTCTGCCTGTTGGCGGCCACTGGAAAGTTATTCTGAGCACCGATGCGAGTGAGTACGGCGGCAGTGGGAATAGCTCGGAGACAGAGATAACGGCTGAGCCTATTGCGTGGCACGGCCGCCAGTTCAGCGCGGAACTCGCACTGCCGCCATTGGCTGCGATTATCCTGAAGCCCCAATGATTCGAGTATGGGCAGGTCAGCCTCAACCGCTTGGGGCAAACTTTGATGGACGGGGCGTGAATTTTGCGCTCTTCTCAGCGAACGCCACGCGTGTCCAACTATGCCTGTTCGAGGAAACCGGCAAGCGAGAAATCGCCTGCGTTGATCTGCCAGAGTTCACTGACGAAGTGTGGCACGGTTACCTGCCCGACATCAGCCCCGGCCAAATCTACGGCTATCGCGTATACGGCCCTTATGCGCCCGAGCAAGGCCATCGGTTCAACCCACACAAGTTGTTGCTCGACCCTTATGCGAAGGCCTTGTCGGGACCACTGCGATGGAGCAATGCTCACTTCGGTTACCGGGTCGGCAGTGGCCGCGCGGACCTCTCCTTCGACCGTTCAGACAATGCCAACGGCATGGTGAAGTCAGTCGTTGTTGACCCTGCGTTTTCGTGGGGGGTAGAGAAAAGGCCTGCGACGCGCTGGGATGAATCCATCATCTATGAAGCCCATGTCAAAGGGCTGACCAATCTGCACCCGCAAGTGCCTGCCCGTGAGCGCGGTACCTATTCAGGCCTGGCGAGCCCCACCATGATTGACCACCTGGTGAAATTGGGCATTACCGCGGTTGAATTGCTACCGGTACAGGCGTTTCTTGATGATCGGCATCTCACCCAGCAAAGCCTGCGCAATTACTGGGGCTACAACTCGATTGGTTTTTTCGCCCCCGAACCGCGCTACTTGACGCAGCGCCCCTCGGGCGGCAATCCGCGTATCAGAGAATTTCAGGCAATGGTCGCCCGTCTGCACGCGGCCGGTATTGAGGTGATTCTGGATGTTGTCTACAACCACACCGCTGAAGGCAATCATCTAGGGCCAACGCTTTCATTCAAGGGCATCGACAATGCGAGCTACTACTGGTTATCTCCCGATAACCCGCGTTACTACATCGACCACTCGGGCTGCGGCAACTCACTGAATCTCAGTCATCCGCGCGTGCTTCAAATGGTGATGGATTCCCTGCGTTACTGGGTTGAGATTATGCATGTCGATGGGTTTCGCTTCGACCTTGCGCCCGCCCTGTGTCGTGAATTCAGCGGCTGGGATGCGGGCAGCGGCTTTCTGGATGCGATTCGACAAGACCCGGTTTTGCAATCAGTCAAACTCATCGCAGAGCCGTGGGATGTAGGTCCTGACGGCTATAGACTCGGTCAGTTTGGACCAGGCTGGAGCGAGTGGAACGACAAGTTTCGTGATTCCGTTCGAGCGTTCTGGCGCGGCGATGAAGACACAACCCGTGAGTTCAGCACACGCATTCTTGGCTCGGCCGATCAGTTCGCGTACCGTGGCCGTCGCCCTTGGTCGAGCGTTAACTTCGTCACCGCTCATGACGGATTCAATCTCGACGATATGGTCAGCTACAACGACAAGCACAACGACGCCAATGGTGAGGGCAATCGGGACGGGCACGACCACAACCTCTCATGGAATTGTGGTGTTGAAGGGCCCACAGATGATGACCAGATCCTGCTCCTGAGGGCACGGCAGAAGCGTAACCTGCTTGGCACGGTTTTGCTCAGCCAGGGCACCCCTATGTTGTTGGCTGGAGACGAGTTGGGACATGCCCAGGGTGGTAATAACAACGTGTATTGCCAAGACAATCCGACTGCCTGGATCGACTGGAAACAAATTGATGCCCGCGATCGCATTCACCTCGAGTTCACACAGGAACTGTTAAGGCTCAGACGTACTCATCCCGTGTTTCGGCGGGCGAGCTTTTTACACGGCACCGACTTCTCCGAAGGAGGCACGCCAGATATTGTCTGGTTGCGCCCGGAAGGCGGGCCGATGGATGCGGCGGCCTGGGAACAAACCGACCGCAATGCGTTTGGCATGATGCTGACCGGACAAGCCGGCGTGCATCTGCCACCTGAAGGCCCATCCGAAGATGATGAAACCTTCTTGCTGCTGTTTAACGCCGGCTCTGAAACCCAGGCATTTGCTATGCCTGCACAGGAAGTCAGCGACGGCTGGCAACGCGTACTTGATAGCGCGGACCCTAGGCTACGTACCGGCGCGCGCCTTTGGCGTGAGAACGAGCGCTTCGAATGCCAGGGCCGTTCTTTCTGTTTGTTCCAGGCGGGCGGCAGATCTCGCGCGGCCGGCACTCGACACACCATGCCATTCGGCGCTGAAGTGCTCGAAGGCGGCATCACCCGGTTTCGCCTGTGGGCACCGGTGCTTAAGGCACCAAGGCTCAGGCTTGATGCCGGCCCGAAGAGTCGAGAACTGCCGATGATTCAGGCTGAGCAAGCAGGCTTTTTTGAACTGGTAACAGACGCTGCCGGCCCAGGTAGTCGCTACAAGTTTGTTGTTGACGATGCTATGACCGTGCCCGACCCTGCTGCCCGAGCGCAGTTTGGTGGCCCGCATGAATCTTCCATGGTGATCGATCCCGTTTCATACCAGTGGCAGGACGTCAGCTGGCAAGGGCGGCCCTGGACCGAAACCGTCATTATGGAAGTGCATGTTGGCACCTTCTCCGAAGCAGGCACGTTTGACGGTGTACGGGCAGAACTCTCGCGGCTAGCCGACATCGGCATCACCGCAATCCAGTTGATGCCGATCGCCGCATTCGTCGGAGAGCGCAACTGGGGCTACGACGGTGTGCTGCCCTATGCGCCTGCGTCAAGCTACGGTGAACCGGCTTCTTTGAAGGCATTGATTGACGAAGCACACCGCCTCGGCATCCAGGTTTTCCTTGACGTGGTTTACAACCACTTCGGCCCGGATGGTAACTACATGCATCTCACCTCCCCCCTGTTTTATCGTGACGATCTTCAAACCCCGTGGGGTGCAGCACTGGATTTTCGACAGGAGATGGTGCGTTCGTACTTTGTTCACAATGCGCTTTACTGGCTAACTGAGTATCGCTTTGACGGATTGCGACTCGACGCTGTTCATGCGATTTCTTTGGATACGCGCAAACGCTTCCTGGATGAATTGTCTTACGCTGTCAAAGCTCGTTTTTCGAGCCGACGGAAAATTCACCTGATTCTTGAGAACGAAGAAAATGATCCAGCCTTGCTGGAGGAGAGTTTTACAGCGCAGTGGAATGACGACATTCACCACTGCCTTCACGTGATCCTCACCGGAGAGACCGACGGCTACTACGCAGACTATGCCCAGTCACCCATTGATGGTTTGCTTAAAGGACTCGCCGAGGGCTTTGTCTACCAGGGCGAGCCGATGACTTATCGCGATGGCGTGGGTCGCGGTAAGCCGTCTGCCCATTTGCCTCCCAGCAAGTTCATCGCCTTCATTCAAAATCATGATCAAGTCGGCAATCGCGCGATGGGCGACCGACTCGTGACACAGGTATCGGCCCCCGCCATGCGTGCGACTCATGCGTTACTCTTGCTCGGCCCACAGATTCCGATGTTGTTCATGGGCGAAGAACATGCGGCAAGCCAGCCCTTTCAGTTTTTCACAGACTTTGGCGGTGAGCTCGGTGAAGCGGTGCGTAAGGGGCGGCGCAATGAATTCAAACGATTTGCTCAGTTTGCAGACGATGCCAGTAACGCAAAGATTCCCGACCCGGAAGCAGTCGAAACCATGGTTGCATCAACACTTGACACAGCCTCGCGCCAGTCAGACGAGGCACGCGATTATCAGCATTTCATGACGGAACTTTTGAAGTGCCGAAGGACTCAGTTGATGCCGCTACTAGAGGGGGAGCAATCCGTGACCGCTCAGACTCGTCGACTGGGCAACGCGGGGTTTGAGATCACGTGGTCATTTGAGAACGGCGCGCAATGGAGCCTGCTCGGGCAACTGGCCGAAACAGAGCAACAAGGCTATGTTCGACCGGCTGGCGACCTGGTCTGGGCCACACGCCTGACCGACGCAGGCGGGCTGGCCAAAGGCGATTTGGCGGGCTGGACCCTCATGGCCTACCTGCTACCCGGCCGTGATCTGCGCGCGGACTAAGCCTGCCCGCCGCATAACTTGCGCACAGAGGACTCTGCCATGACCCAAGCGTCAGCCTGGTGCCGCATTCAGCTTCGAAACGGGCTGGATTTCGATCTTTTAGTCGAGCGCCTGGACTATCTACATGCGCTGGGCATTTCGCACCTATACCTGTCGCCGATCTTCAAAGCGACAAGCGGCTCGACACACGGCTATGACTGTGTTGACCCAAACGTTATTGACCCGGTGCTTGGCGGCGAAGCAGGATTTGAGCGCTTGTGCCTTGCTGTGAGTAAGCTCGAGATGGGACTGGTGCTAGACATCGTGCCGAATCACTTGGGTGTTGGGCCAGAAAATCCTTATTGGCAGGCGATGCTACGCGACGGACCCGCCGTGCAAGCGACACCCGCGATATTCGATGTTGATTGGAACAGTATTGCCGGCGGTACACCAGGCAAAATTCTAATTCCGGTCCTGGGTGCGCCACTGGATGAAGTCCTCGGCAACGGCGAACTCCGCGTCGAGCAAGGTGCTAACAAAGCTCATCTGACTTACTACGAGCATGAGTTTCCACTTGCAAAAGGCTCGATAGATGACAGCAACGAGCCAACGCCACTTGACACCATTCTAGCCAGGCAACATTGGGAGTTAAGCTGGTGGCGAAACGGTAATCGCCTGCTGAACTGGCGACGCTTCTTTGACATTACGACGCTGGCTGGTGTGCGCGTTGAAGACCCCGCAGTATTCGACCTGATGCACGAGAAGGTGTTTGAGTTGCTTGAGCGCGATGTTGTGAAGGGCCTGCGGGTTGATCACATAGACGGCCTCGCCGACCCAGCTCAATACCTTAGGTGGCTTGATGATGCCTGGCGAAAGCGGCGGGCCGACGCGCCATGGATTCTTGTGGAAAAGATCCTTGGGCCTGATGAAACGCTTCCGCAAGACTGGCAAACCGCAGGCACGACCGGCTACGAAACACTCAACCGGCTGAGCCAAGTGTTTGTTCACCCGGATGGCGTTGCTTCGCTCAAAGCGATCTGGCGATCGCGCGGGCAGAACCCAGATGGCTTGTCGGCAGAGCTCGCGCGGGCCAAGCGCGACATTCTCACGATCAACCTGGCTGCTGAACTCAATCGGCTGAGCCTGGAGATCTGTCAATGCCCATCACTTGATTTCACGCTTGACCAAGTGGCCGAAGCACTCGTACGCATGATTATCGCGACTCACTGCTACCGATCATATGGTGCGGCCCAACCGGCCGCTTTTGACCGGGCACTTAAAGACGCAGACTGGACGGACCTTCCGGCTGCACTACCGCGCGCAATCGCATTAGCCATGCCGTCTGCGAGCCTGCTTAGGCGCCGATATGAGCAACTATCAGCACCGGCGATGGCCAAATCACTCGAAGACACCACGTTTTATCGCTGGTATCCGGTCCTCGCACTCAATGAAGTTGGCGGAGAGCCTGACCATATCGCTTTGCCCGATGCTTTACATGCGGCGTTTGCCGATCCAACCCGCACACGTGCCCGCGCACTGATTAGCACTGCGACGCACGACACAAAGCATGGCGAGGATGCGCGGGTACGTCTGTTAATGCTGACCCACCCCGGCATTGGCTGGCCAGAGCAACTTCTCGTGTGGGAAAAGATGAGCGACCCGCTACGGGCCGAGACTCAGCTTACCGAGAAAGAACGCTTATTCATCTTGCAGAACATCTATTCAATCTGGCCCACCAGTTTCTCTGAGTCCACGAATTTCCATCCGATACTCGACAGACTCAATACCTACTTTACGAAAGCTTTCCGCGAAGCCAAGGAAAAAACCAACTGGCTCAGTCCAGACGAAGGGTATGAAAATCGCGTTCATGACTTCGTATCGCGATTACTTGGGCTGGATGCTTTCAGATCATCCTTGAGCGAATTCGTGAGCACTACCCAGGCGCACACTCGGCGCCTCATGCTCGCGATGACGGCCTTGAAGTACACCCTGCCTGGCGTCCCAGACCTTTACCACGGTAGCGAACTAAGTGACTTTTCGTTGGTCGACCCGGACAATCGCCGGCCAGTCGATATTGACGACCTACGCCGCTGGCTGATGAGTACAGCTGAAGAGAACGCGCAAGCACTCGCTGACAATGCAGAACTCGAACCCAATGCCAAGCAGAGACTAATCCAAAGACTACTAAAGCTTCGGCAACTAAAGCCGGGCTTGTTTGCCGATGGTCCCTACCGCCCCCTAAACCTCACAGATATCAATGGCCCTCTATTCGCCTTCGAGCGCCTCGACGGACCTAACCATATCATCGTGGTAGTCAACCGATGGCCCGCCGATGCCGACAGCGAAACGCTTGAAAGGTCGCTACTACCGATCTGCGCACACATGACGGGTCGTAGCTGGCATGAATGGGTAACGAACGAGTCCTGCGAGACGATCGATGCTTTGTCAGCGCGCCAGCGCCTGGCACACTGGGCGGCCAGCGTTTACGTCAGAAACAACGGCGGTTGAGCGAAACAACATCATCCCTTGGGGTTAAATCGGTTTTCAAACCCCTGCCAGACGCTGTCATAGTTCGCCTGCAAGTTCCCCGCTTCAAGCGCTTGCCGTGTCGGCCGAAAAACATGGCGACTTTCAAACATAAACGCCAGTGTGTCACCGATGCGTTGCGGCGTTAGCTCAGCATGACTGGCCTTATCGAATGTTGCGACATCCGGTCCGTGCGGCAGCATACAGTTGTGCAGACTGATCCCGCCCGGCACAAAGCCCTCGGCTTTGGCGTCGTAGACGCCGCGCACCAGCCCCATCAGTTCACTCATCACGTTGCGGTGGAACCAGGGCGGGCGAAAGGTGTCTTCGCCCACCAACCAGCGCGGCGGAAAAATGACAAAGTCGCAATTGGCGACACCCGGCGTGTCTGTGCCAGAGGTCAGAACCGTGAAAATGGATGGGTCTGGATGGTCAAAGCTAATGGTGCCGATTGTCATGAAGTGCGCGAGGTCGTACTTAAACGGCGTCAAGTTACCGTGCCAGGCCACGACATCAAGCGGACTATGGCTTTGCTCGCCTTCCCATAAGTTACCCATGAACTTGTTCACGATGCGGACCGGGCTGTTGTCATCTTCGTACGCGGCAACCGGCGCCTGAAAGTCACGCGGGTTAGCGAGCCCGTTTGAGCCGATGGGGCCGAGCTCCGGCAGGCGAAATGGTGCGCCATAGTTTTCACAGAGGTAACCCGTAGCCTGCAAGTCGCTCAGTTCAACACGAAACCGCATCCCGCGTGGAATCAGCCCGATATCGCCTGGCTGAATGTGCAAGCGACCCAATTCTGTGTGTAGCAACAAGCCACCCGACTGCGGCACGATGAGCAACTCGCCATCTGTGTTCATCAGGTATCGGTCAGCCATTGACCGGTTGGCACAATAGACATGGGCCGCCATACCCACCTGATTATGGGCATCGCCGTTACCAGCTATCGTGACGATTCCCTGAATGAAATCTATTTCAGCGCCAGCATCAGGCATGGGCCAGGCATCCCACCGCAAGCGGTTGGCCGGTGTTTCCACCTCGGTGAAAGCGCCTGTTTCCCATCGACCATTGTCGATTCGATTGTATTTGCCATGCATCGCGGTTGGACGCCGGCGATACATCCAGGTTCGCCGATTATGGTCGCGGGGCGCGGTGAAAGCCGTTCCGGAGAGCAACTCTGCCACTAGCCCCATTGGGGCCTGCTGGGGCGAATTCCTGCCGATCGGCAATGATCCCGGGATGGCTTCACTGCTGAACTGGTTACCAAAACCACTTTGGTAATCAAGGCTGGTCAGAATCAGGTCTTTGGGCGCGTTCATGGATTCCTCGGTCTGGCGGGCTCGTTCAGCCTATTTTGCCAGTGTGCATTGCATAAGTGCCAGCCTGCCTGGCCGTCTCTCGAGCGAGCCCCGTTAACGGGCAGTTGCCGCGCTCATGCCGGGGGTCTTGTTCTTGAGGCCAGTGCCCAGGTAGGCCTCAATGACTTGCTCATTTGCCTGTACTTCGGCCGCACTGCCCTGCGTCAGGACGGCGCCCTCAGCCATGACAATCACTGGGTCGCACAGGCGCGAAATGAAATCCATATCATGCTCGATCATGCAAAAGGTATAGCCACGCTCCTGATTGAGTTTCACGATTGAGTCACCAATGGTGTTGAGTAAGGTTCGGTTCACGCCGGCACCCACTTCATCAAGAAACACAATCTTGGCATCGACCATCATCGTTCTCCCCAGCTCGAGTAACTTCTTTTGCCCACCCGACAAGTTACCCGCCGGCTCATGAATCACATGTGTGAGCCCAAGAAACTCAACGATGTCTTCAGCCTTTTCACGAACAATCTTCTCTTCGGCAGCCAATTGGCCGCGGCGAAAAAACGCATTAACCAGATTTTCACCGTGCTGATCAGGGGCAACCATCATGAGATTCTCAAGCACCGTCAGACTGCCAAACTCATGAGCAATTTGAAACGTCCGTAGCAAGCCTTTCGCAAACAGCTCATGTGGCGCCAGGCCGGTGATGTCATCGCCATCGAGCAGCACTCGACCACTGGTGGGTGGAAAGGTGCCCGCAATCACATTAAACAAGGTTGTTTTGCCAGCGCCATTCGGACCAATCAGGCCAGTGATTGACCCGCGCCCGATTTCAAGCGTTGCCCCATTGACTGCCTTGACCCCGCCGAAGTGCTTGTGCACGTCCTCTACGCAAATCATCGCATCGTCTGTCATGGTGCCCGGCCTTTTTGGATCGTGATTGGAGGGAAACATAATAAAACGGGCGATCAACCCAGCAGAGTTGATCGCCCGACACGGAAACTGACGAATCGTCAGCGCGTGATTAATGCACTTTGACTGTGCTGAACTTGTTGTCTTTGACCTCAAGCTCTTTATAGCTACCACCGGACTCACCAACATCCGTGAGTTCGACGCTGGTAGCGCCCTGGTAGTCGATCTCGCCGCCTTCAGCCAGAATCTTCAGGCCTTTAGCCAACTCGCCGGGCAGAATCTTCTCGCCGGGGGCGTTAGCTACATCCATGATTTTGGCTTGAATAGCCGCACGATCAGTCGACTTGGCAGCCTGCATTGCGAGTGCAATCAACGCTGCGGCGTCATAGCTCTCGCCACGGTAAGGACCGTCAGGGTCGATGTCATTGGCTTTGGCCATCTCGACAAACAGCTTGGCGCCATCGCCTTCATTGCCGGGCAGGGTTGCAAACGAACCCTTCAGGTCGTCGCCCATAGCGTCGACCAGGGCCTGGCCGACCATGCCGTCTGCCATCACAAACTGCTCAAATGCACCGGCGTCGAGTGATGACTGAATGATGCCCTTACCGCCTTGATCGATATACCCGAACACGGCAAGGTGCTCCGCACCTGAGGCGGCGAGTGCACCCACTTCTGCAGAGTAGTCGGCTTTGCCATCTTCGTGCGAAGCGGTGATTGCGACTTTGCCACCAGCAGCCTTGAACGCGTTGGCGAAGGACTCACTGAGGCCTTTACCGTAGTCGTTGTTAGTGTAAGTAACAGCAATCTCTTTAATGCCGCGGCCCATCACAATATCGGCAAGCACTTGTCCCTGCCGTGCGTCAGACGGCGCAGTACGGAAGAAAAAGCCTTTGTCTTCAATCGTCGTCAGCGCGGGGGATGTTGCCGAAGGCGAAACCATCACAACGCCCTTCGGTACGGCGACATTGTTGGCAATCGCCGTGGTCACGCCAGAGCAATCAGCGCCCATGATGGCTGATACACCGTCTGAGGTAATTAGGCGCTCAGCAGCGGCGGATGCGGCAGCTGCATCGGTACACGTGGAATCGGCCCGAACAGATTCGATTTTCTGGCCACCCAACAACAAACCAGACTCAGACACTTCTTTGAGAGCGAGTTCGGCCGACGCGGCCATGCCCGGCGTAATCGACTCAAGCGGACCGGTAAAGCCGAGGATCACGCCCACTTTTACCTGGGCTGTGGCACCGGTAGCCACCATGGCGATGGCTGATGCGATAAGTAGTTTTTTCATCTCTTTCTCCGTAAACCCGATGGTTAGCAACGAGATAATGTCGTTTCGGTTGACAGGGTATGGCCCTGACAACGCTTGCTGGCGAGTATAGCGGCCGAATGTGCCCAAATGACCTCCAAAGCACGTGGAGCCGCCCCAAACAGCGCAAAATTGAGTTAGATCACCCCATCCCCACGCAGTCGGGTGACCTCATCAGCCGTCAGGCCCAGCACATCGTTAAGAACTTCGTCAGTGTGCTGCCCCAGCAGTGGCGGGGCATGCCGATATTCAACCGGTGTGCCTGACAAGCGTATCGGGCTGGCCAGTAGACTCACAGGCTTGTCGCCGAGCGCTGGGTGCGGCATCTCGAGTTTCATGCCGCGTGCCTTGACTTGCGGGTCCTCGAAAACCTGCTCCAAATTGTTGATCGGTCCGCACGAAATCGATTCAGCTTCAATCAGGGGTAACCAGTGGGCAGACGGCTTGGACGACAGCACGGGATTGAGTTCCCCCACAAGTTCACGACGATGCGCGAGCCGGTCTGCATTGGTTTTGAAGCGCGGATCTTCAAGCAGGTCTGGTCGTTCGATCACACCGCAAAACCGTTGCCATTGCTGCTCATTGCCGCACGCGATAATGACATTGCCATCAGCCGTGGGAAACACCTGATACGGCGTAATATTCGGGTGCTCATTGCCAAGACGCGGCGGCACCTGACCACTGGTGAGATAGTTAAGCCCCTGGTTTGTGAGCATCGCCACCGTCGTATCAAGCATGCCGATATCAATGTGTTGCCCCTCCCCGCTCAACTCGCGCTTGCGCAAAGCGGCGCAGATCGAAACCGACGCATACATCCCTGCCATCAGGTCAGAGAATGGCACACCGCATTTCTGCGGCTCACCGTCGGGCTCGCCCGTCACAGACATCAAACCGCCCATTGCCTGAATGAGTACATCGTATCCGGGGCGCGGCGCATAAGGACCCGTCTGGCCGAAGCCGGTAATGGAGCAATAGACAAGCTTGGGAAAGCGCGACTTCAAGCTGTCGTAGTCCAGCCCGTATTTTTTGAGTCCGCCAAACTTAAAGTTCTCGACCAGCACGTCTGACTTTTCGATCAACTGGAGCAATAGCTGTTGCCCTTGCTCGGTCCGCATATCCACGGTGAGGGATCGCTTGTTACGGTTGGCATTTTGAAAGTAGGCGGACTCATTGGTTTCCTGACCTTTGTCATCGACCAGGCGCGGGGGTGCCCACTTGCGTGTGTCGTCTCCTGCGCCCGGCATCTCAACCTTGATGACGTCAGCACCCAGATCACCCAGTATCTGGGTGCAGGTTGGGCCGGCGAGAATGCGGGTGAGATCGACGACTCGGATTCCTTCCAATGCGGACATGCTCTGCAAACTCCTTGATATAGGTATTTACTTAAGATTCGCTGGCTTCTCCGACGCTTGCCTTTCTCGAACGAGCCGACTTTGCGGCATGGTCAAGCAAGCCTCGCACCGCCTTACTGACATGCACCTCACCTGAGGACACATACTTCTGATGGCGGTTCTCGATCTCAGCGATTTCGTAGCGATAGTTCACCATGACGCCGGCAGACTGTTGGCGCCCCTTGGGGGATTCGTCGGCCGCGAGCAAAATGCGATCGAGCGAGGCACCATTACCCAGGTGAAACCGTGCGACCGGGTCAATAGGCATGCTGTCTTTTCGTCGGACCTGGCAATAATACTGAGACACGCACGCAAGAAGATCTTTTTGCCCGTTGGCGTCGTCGGGCAGATCCGCACCACCGGCAATCGCCTGCAATCGTTCAAGTGCGGCAGGATCGATGGTCGGGCTTAGTTCAGCATTGGCCAGCGGTGCTGGATGAGCCTGGTCAGTAACCACGGCTTTTTCAGTATTGAACGGCTTAAGGGTGTCGGCACCCGCCTCATTGGGCTTTCGCCCATCCAGCACACGATCGACCCAACGCATCAAACCAGGTGCGGGGGAAAGCGTTACGAACGATTTGAGCTGTGGGCATTCCTCGGCGAGCTCCTGCGCCACCTGCTTAATCAAGAAATTGCCGAACGACACACCTTTCAGGCCTTGCTGACAATTCGAGATCGAATAAAAGACAGCCGTATCGGCCTTGAGAGGATCAATCGGTTGCCGGCTGTCGGTAAGGACTTCGCCAATAGAATCGGGGATGCCAACAGTTAGTGCCACCTCGACGAAGATTAACGGCTCATCAGGCATGACCGGATGAAAAAACGCAAAACAGCGCCGATCAGCCGGCTGTAAGCGGCGCCTTAAATCGTCCCAATCGTCAATCTCGTGAACCGCTTCGTAAGCAATGATTTTTTCGAGCAGGCTGGCTGGCGATTGCCAGTCGATATGGCGCATCACCAGAAAGCCCCGGTTAAACCACGAGGCAAACAAGTGCTGAAAGTCCATATCCGTTCGGACGAACCCGGCATTGCTCGGTAAAACCTCGAGCAGATGTTCACGCATCGCAACAAGGCGTGCGGTTGCACCAGGCGCACTATTCAGGCGCCTCAAAAGCTTCTGGCGCTTTGGGTCCGCGCTAGCCATCAGGCCACGATAATGCGCGCCACTGGCATCTTGTTCATAGAGTGAGGCAGCCGCGACCACGGCCCTGGGGTCAACATCAAGCCGCTCAGATAGAAACTCAAAGAATTGCTGCCTGCCTTGCTCATCGAGCGACTCAAATCGGTCCAACGCAGCGCTGGCCAGCAGATGCCCAGACACTTCACCTCGTTCTGAAAGCAGCGCCTCGCAAATCTCAACCAGCGTGCGCGAATCGTTGACGTGATCAGGTTGGTCGCCGCGCTCAAACAGGCTCGTTAGTAAGTCCTGAAAGAAGCTAACGCCTCTCATACCGCCGGCCCCATGACCATATCGGGCAGCCCGGTCGCAAGCCACGGAAAAATGCTGAGCAAAATAATGGCCAGTACCATGCAACCAACAAACGGCATCGATCCACGCAAAATGGTCTTGAGGGAAATGTCAGGGGCTATCCCGTTGATCACATACAGGTTCAAGCCTACCGGTGGTGTGATCAGACCAATCTCCATATTGATCGTCAGAATCACAGCAAACCAATAAGGATCAAAACCGGCTGATGTCACGATAGGCAACAGAATCGGCGCTGCCATGAGGATGACTGCGACCGGCGGCAGGAAGAACCCAGCCACCAACAGGAACAGATTGATTGCCCCCATCAACACCCATCGATTGACGTCGAGCGTCCCAATCCACTCGGCAATAGATTGCGTAATGAACAAGCTTGAGAGCATGTAGGAGAACACACCCGCCGCGCCGATGATGAACAAAATCATCACACTCTCACGGGTGGAATCACGCAGAACTACCCAGATCTTTTCCGGACTCCACAGCCGATAAATCACGACCGCTAACACCATGCATAACAGCGCACCGACTGCCGCCGTTTCGGACGGCGTGGCGAGACCGCCGTACATGGCGTAAAGCACGCCGAAAATTATGATTAAGAACGGCAGCACACGCGGGAGAATTTCAAACTTCTGCCGCCAGCTATAAGAGCGCCTGGCAAGCGCTTGCTCACTGCCATTGCGCGCCGTATCAAAGATCGACCACGCCATAAACAGCAAGACGAGCAAGATGCCCGGTACCACCCCAGCCAGGAACAAGCGGCCAATTGACGTTTCTGTGGCGATGCCATACACGATCATCGTGACCGAGGGCGGAATCAAAATACCCAGCGTGCCGCCCGCCGCAATCGATCCGGCCGCGACACCATCGGGGTAGCCGCGACGGCGCATTTCTGGAATACCCATCTTGCCGATCGCAGCGCAGGTCGCAGGGGACGAACCCGACATCGCAGCGAACAAAGCGCAGGCACCCAGGTTTGAGATGACCAGCCCGCCAGGCACGCGAGTTAGCCAACGCTCTAGACTCTCGTAGAGATCAGCGCCGGCGCGGGTCGAGGCAATTGCCGCGCCCATGATGATGAACATGGGAATGGACAAAAGCGCAAAACTGTCGAGCTTGCCGAAGAAGATCTCGGGGAGTAGTTCCAGTGAGCGCAATCCGTCAAAGGCCAGCAGGAAACCAGCGGAAACAATGAGCAGCCCAGTTGCCACGGACACCCCCGAGAACAACACGGCAATGGTAATAATCGCGAGCATGACGCCAAGCATCAACGGATCCATCAGCGCTTCTCCGGCATACCAAAAGGCGTTTCAACACGGGAAATCACAGCAAACAAATCTGAAATGACCTGCAACAGAAAGAGACCAAAACCAACCGGCATCGCCAGATAAGGAATCCAAAGAGGCGCCGCCCACACGGTGTCGGACGTCCAACCTCTGTCCCACGCGACATACCACATCTCAAAGCTGTAAAAAAACATCACGCTTAGAATCACGGCGGTGGAAATCAAAGTCACGAGCGCCAGGACGCGCCGTCCGGTGTTTCCGAGCCATATGGGTAGCAAGTCAACGTTGACATGGCCACGCAGCAATTGCACGTAGGGCAGCCCAAGCAAAGTCGCACCAATCATCAGGTAGATCACTACTTCGGTTTGCCATACCGTTGACTGATTCAGCACAAACCGGACGTAAATCATCTGGCAGGTGATGAGCACCGCAATCACAATCATGAAGGCAGCAATGACACCGCAGCCCCTCGACAAGTTGTCGACAGTCTTTTTGAAGATGCCAGGCGCCGGCCTCTCTGGTGGGATAGCCGCGGTGTCTGATTCGGGGCGGGCTGAGAGCATGATGACTCCAACATACTGGGGATTAAACGAAACACACCCGGGCTTGCCGGGTGTGTGGGGTACTACCTTATTTCACTCGGTAGGTTCGAGGCTTACTCAACACTCAGCGCCATATTAAGCAGCTCCTGCCCGCCTTTAACTTTGCTCAGAAACTCCTGGTAGGACGAGCTCTTTGCAATGTCACGCCACTGCTGAAACTCTTCTGGTGTCATGTTTTTGATTTCAACACCGGCTTTCTTGAAAACGTCGACCGAAGCCGCGTCTTCTTTCTTGGCTTCAGCGACGTAAAACGCTTCTGCCTTTTTGGCGGCTGCATCCAGCGCCGCCTTTTGGGCATCGTTAAGGTCGTCGTAGGTGCGCTTATTCATGAGTAGTGGCTGATACATGAACCACAATGCAACATCCGCCGCCGGGGTGTAACACTTGACCTGTTCGTAGATTCGGTAGGACACAAACGAGGACGACGAAGTGTTAGCAGCCTGGAGCACGCCAGTTTGCATGGCGTTATAGATCTCAGAGGATGCCATTGATGCAATTGAGGCACCGGCCGATGCCAACATCTGCTCAAACGCCTTACCGGCAGCGCGAGTCTGCAAGCCCTTGATGTCGTCGGGTGATGTCACGCATTTATCTTTGCCCACGAAACCGCCGGCCAGATACCCGTGGACGAGAACTTTGACGTCATCCTCAGCCATGATGGCTTCGATCTTTTGCATGAAGGGTGACTCATTCAGGCGAGCCGCATGATCATGATTCTTAACGAGGCCCGGCATCAAGGTGAGGTTGTATTCCGGCCGTTGGCCACCGGCATAAGACAGCGGGAAGACTGTCATATCCAGTTGGCCGCGAGAAAGCGGCTTGTATTGCTCGCGTGGCTTGAACAAGGACTTCGACGGGAAGATCTTGATCGACAGGTCAACATTGGCTGCAGCCACATCGTCTGCCACCATCTGCGCAACTTTATGGCGGATGTCTTTAGTCGACCACTGATGCGACAGACGCAGTTCTTTGGCCTGCGCGACAACCGACACGCTAAGTGCAAACGTCGTGGCGATGGAAATCGTGGTGAATTTGATGTTCATAGGTCTCCTCATTAAGGGCGTTCGGGCCCTTCCGGCTTTGAGTTGTCGAAACGCCTGCCAGTGGTCGTTTCGGCGATCACGTCTTGGACACCAATTGGTAATTGGATGTCGGGCGGCATCTTACCCCGCTCACCGCACAAAGTGCGTTGAATCTCGTTGAATCAACAAATACAGACCCTGGGCGCCCCTGCAGGTGGGAGATTATAAGCGCCCCTGAAAGCCACTATCCGCCGGGGCTTTCTGCCCAGGCAGCACCGACCTGGCAACCGCCATAGACAAGAACCCAGACCCGGCTGAGCAACCACGGCAACATCTGGTTGTCTTGTCGGCACAGGTAACAAATCACCCGTAATGATTCGTCCATCCGTTTAGTTGCGGTGCATTGGTGCAAGTCATAAAGTCGTGCCTAGTCGCCATTGAGAGGCGGCTCTTATCAAGCGCGTCGGGAGACAATCAGTGAACCACATGACCAGTACCTGCCAGGCAATCAACACCTCGGCCAAACCCAAAAGATTTCTGATCGTTGACGATCACCCAATGGTCCGTGACTCGCTGCACTCTTTGCTTGAAAGCCTAGAAAACAAGGTAGTTACTGACCTTGCACTCGACCTGCGACAAATGCGCGAGTGCCTCAACACCAACGCCCGATATGACTACATCGTCCTTGACCTTAGCCTGCCGGATGCCAATGGCGTCGAGATCGTCAAGGCAGCCCAAAGCCTGCACCCAAGCGTGCCACTGATTGTGTTCTCTGGGCAGTCTGAGCAAGACCTTATGCTGCGCTGCCTCAGCCTCGGAGTGGTCGGCTATGTGCCCAAAACCCACTACAACGACCTAATTACGCAGGCATTTAGGATGATCCTTGGCGGGCAGGTTTACATACCAAGGCAAGTTGTGACGGAGCGGCCGCAGCAGCACTACAGTGCGATGAGGCCAGTTCAACAAACCGCGTCCGATCCCCACCAACTCTGCCTGACAGAGCGCCAAATTGATGTGCTTGATCTAATCTTGCAGGGCATGCCCAACAAACTGATTTGCAGGCAATTGAATTTGGCCGAAGGAACAGTAAAAGTTCATGTCAGCGCCGTGCTGCGCGCGCTGGGCGTACGCAACCGGACACAGGCCGTAATTGCCGCTGGCAAGATGGGCCTGCAAGTCAACAAACACCGCGGGAACCGTCAGCGCAGCCAAGAAGATCTCGCTCGCTCGCACTAAATAATCACCGCCTAGCCAAGGCGCGCAACGATCTGCCCTTCCTCAACGGCTTCGCCAGCTGCCACCAAAACCTCTGCAACCGTACCGGCTTGAGGTGTCTCTACCGGAATCTCCATCTTCATGGACTCTACAGTCACAATGCTGTCACCTTCACCAACCGTCGTCCCGGGCGGGCTATCGATGGTCCAGATTGTTCCGGCCACTTCAGTTTTGATATCGATCGCCAACTAGGCCTCCATTCATTCGAATTCTTTTTTTGTGCGACGCAGCACAAGCGCGCTAACGTCAGGAATCGTGCAGCATTTGCCGGACGCGAGCCTCATTGCGCTCAAAGCCAGATTTGATTGCCCAGCAGGCACCAAAGACGGCAAACCCAATCGCAGCGTAGCCCCATTTTCCTCCGATCAAACCGGCGACACCAATGATGAGCCCCGTGATGGCGCCCAGTAAGACAAGTCCCGCACCGACAATGAACAGGAACATTTTGGGTTTGAATAGCATGGGCGGATGATACCCAAGATCCCTTTGCTAGTGACTTCAGTCAGATTGCCGAGATCGTTACCGAATGGTCAGCCGGCCATATGCCCGCTCGGTCGAAGCAGCGATGGTTTGACTCATTCGGGAAAGATCGGAGTACGCGCTCAAGTCCGCATCGTCACAACCACAATCAAGCGAATCGGTACTTGAATCTCGATTTGGTTGGTGGCGTCCCGTAGGGGATTCGAACCCCCTGAGAAGGCCGCGACTTTTGAACTGGGTGACTGGCGTCCCGTAGGGGATTCGAACCCCTGTACCCACCGTGAAAGGGTGGTGTCCTAGGCCTCTAGACGAACGGGACCGCGGCTTGAAAACTTCTCAATAGTGCTTCTGTTTGGTACCTGCTACTTGTTGGTACCTGCTTATTATTGGTTTGGGCTACTTGGTGGAGGTAAGCGGGATCGAACCGCTGACCTCTTGCATGCCATGCAAGCGCTCTCCCAGCTGAGCTATACCCCCAAGCAAGCCAGCGAGTATAAAACGGGATTTCTCTGGTGTAAAGTTGGCCCTTTTACGACGGTCTCTTAAATGTCAGCTGCCCTTCTCGATGGCGCCGCTCTGGCGCAAGACATCCGCGCTGAGTGCGCCACCCGCGTTCAAAAACTCGTCGCCCGCGGGGTGACGCCAGGCCTGGCGGTCGTCCTGGTCGGTGACTCGCAAGCCTCAGCGGTTTATGTTCGCCACAAGGTAACCGACTGTGAGCAGGTGGGCATCCGCTCAGAGTTGCATCGTTTGTCAGAAGCCACAACTGAATCCGAGTTGCTCGCGCTTGTCGAGCAACTCAATGATGATCCAGCAGTCCATGGTGTCTTGGTGCAACTGCCCTTACCCAAGCAGATTAATGAAAGGCGTGTCATAGAAACGATTTCGCCCATCAAGGATGTTGACGGCTTTCACGTGAGCAACGCCGGCGCCCTGATGACCGGCCAACCTGGCTTTGCGCCGTGCACTCCGTACGGCGTCATGAAAATCCTGGAGCATGCCGGGATAGACCCGTCGGGCAAGCATGCCGTCATCATTGGACGAAGCAATATCGTCGGCAAGCCCCAGGCGATGCTCCTACTGCAGCAGAATGCGACCGTTACGATTTGCCACAGCCGCACAGCGGATTTAGCAAGCCACACCAGACAGGCCGATATTCTGATTGCTGCGGTTGGCATCGTCGACATTGTCACGGCCAATATGGTCAAGCCGGGCGCAGCGGTGATCGATGTCGGGATGAATCGCAATGCAGAGGGCAAACTCTGCGGCGATGTCGACTTCAACGGCGTGAAGGCCGTTGCCGGATGGATTACACCAGTGCCGGGCGGGGTTGGCCCCATGACCCGGGCAATGTTGCTGGTTAATACACTGGAAGCTGCTGAGCGCACCTAGTTATAACCCTGCTCGCTAGCCGGGGTAGAACCAATCGTCAGCGCACGAAGAGGGCCCACCATAGGCCAGCCCTACTAGCGAGATAGCTATTTTTGCGCTTAATGCCAGTTGAAAGTGGCATGCTCGCTATCATCTAAAACAAACGATATTCCTAAAAGACCTCCCAACGGTCGGGCGGCCCGCCGCTTCTCTTCAAGGACACCTATGACTGCGCATTCTTCCGCCTCAGACACCACAGAATTGTCCGAGAATCCAATGCTCGACTTTTCCGGCCTCCCCCGGTTTGCTGACTTTAGGATTGAACAAATTGACCCAGCCCTGGACAAGCTGCTTGAGGCTGCGAGGCAAGCCCTGGTACAGGCCACTGATGCTCAGTCAGCACCGAGTTGGGAGACGGTTGTTCAGCCGCTAGAGTTAGCGACCGAGCAACTGGGGCGCGCCTGGGGCATCGTTGGCCACTTAAGCAGCGTCGATGATTCAGCAGAGCTTCGGGAGGCACACAACAGAAATTTGCCGCGTGTTACCCAGTTCTGGACTGAACTGGGTCAGAGCACGGACTTGTTTGAACGATACAAAGCACTACGAGCCTCGGACGCTTATGGTCAGCTCAGTGCAACCCGTAAACGCATCGTTGACAACGCCATCAGAGACTTCAAGTTAGGCGGTGCGGACCTACAGTCACCAGCGCGCGAGCGCTATGCTGAAATACAGGAAAGAAGCGCAGCTCTGGGGCAAAAATTCTCGGAAAACGTTCTGGACGCAACCAACGCGTTTGAGTGCATCCTGACTGATGAGGCAGATCTTGCCGGCTTGCCGCAAGATGCGATTGACGCCGCCGCCGCTGATGCCGAACGTAACGGTCAGCAAGGCTATCGCTTCACGCTGCAGTTTCCGTCGTACTTTCCTGTGATGCAGTACTCGGAAAATCGAGCGCTACGCGAGCGGCTCTATACGGCCTATTGCACGCGTGCATCTGAGCAGGCGCTAGCCCCGCAAGATGAAAATAAGCGAAACGCCCTCGACAATACGCCTGTCATCGATGAAATTCTGCAGTTGCGGGCCGAAGAGTCGCAACTGCTTGGCTACGACAATTTTGCGCAGGTCTCACTGGTGCCAAAAATGGCAGAAACGCCAGACGAGGTGATTAAGTTTCTGCGCGACCTGGCTGCACGGGCCCGCCCGTTTGCCGAGAAAGACTTGCAAGAGGTTCGTGAATTCGCGAAGGCTGAGTTAGGAATGGCAGAGCTCGAGGCCTGGGACATTACCTATGCCTCAGAAAAACTCCGCCAGAAGCGCTACGCGTTCTCTGACCAGGAGGTTAAGCCTTATTTTCAGCTGCCCAGAGTGCTGAGCGGTTTGTTTGCCCAGGTTGAGAAGCTTTTCAATGTCAGGATCAAGCACGATGAGTCCAGTGCATGGCATGAAACGGTCGAATTTTTCCGCATTGAGCGAGATGGCGTTTTGCTGGGTCAGTTCTACCTTGATCTCTTTGCCCGGGAAACCAAGCGACCCGGCGCGTGGATGAACGGCGCACGGTCGCGGGCAAAACGCCCGGCAAGCACCCAGTCGCCAATTGCTTATCTCGTCTGTAACTTTCAGCCGCCCGTCGGCGAGCAGCCCGCCCTACTGACCCATAACGAGCTAACCACCCTGTTTCACGAGTTTGGCCATGGCCTGCATCACATGCTGACTCAGGTTGATGAACTGTCGGTTTCGGGTATCTCTGGGGTTGAATGGGACGCGGTGGAGCTACCTAGCCAGTTCATGGAGAATTTTTGCTGGGAGTGGCCCATCATTGAATCCATGACGCAGCACGTCAAAACCGGTCTGGCCCTGCCACGCGAACTGTTCGACAAAATGATCGCCGCACGTAACTTCCAGGCGGGCATGCAAACACTGCGGCAAATCGAATTCGCGTTGTTCGACATGCAGCTTCACAGCAAGCCGACACATGACCCGGCATCCATGTCTGTTCAACAAGTGCTCGATACCGTACGCGAAGAAGTATCAGTCGTCACACCACCGGCGTTTAATCGCTTTCAAAATGGTTTCTCACACATCTTCGCAGGTGGCTACAGCGCGGGTTACTACAGCTATAAGTGGGCGGAAGTCTTGTCTGCCGATGCTTATTCAGCGTTTGAGGAGGCGGCTGCCGAGCCGGCCGCTGACCAGGCAATTTCTGAAACCGGTCGGAAATTCCTCGACGAAATCCTGGCCGTGGGAGGTAGTCGACCGGCTATCGCCTCTTTCCGAGCGTTCAGGGGTCGCGATCCTCAAATTGATGCTTTGCTTCGACATAATGGAATGAATGAAGAATCCTTATCGGAGTGACCGCATGCGTAAGCGCTCGGTACTGTTACTTGGCCTGATTTCGACGGCTGTTTTCGCCATGACGGCGCACGCCCAGTATAAATGGGTAGATGCGAACGGACGGATCGGCTATGGCGATCTGCCCCCCGCAGACAACGTCAAGATTCTGCAAGCACCTGCAGGTGTGAGCAGGCCTTCTGCGGCCAGCCAGATTGCGAGTTCTGCAAACGATCTGCCGCGCGAGTTGCGTAACGTTGTCCGTTCAGCGCCCGTGGTGCTCTACACCCGCTCTAACTGCGAACCCTGCGATCTTGCGCGGACCCACCTCAGAAAGCGTGGCATCCCCTTCACCGAAAAAGTCGTGGCGACGCGCCGTGACGTTGCTGCCTATCGTGATTTGGGTTTTCCCGAAGGAACTGGCGTCCCCACCATGACAGCCGGCAGCGCCCAGCAGTTTGGCTATCATGCCGTTCGTTGGGATGAAGCATTGACGCAAATTGGCTATCCGCGTCAGTCCGTATTGCCATCGGGCTACCAGATGCCGGCGGCAGAGTCATTGGTTGCAGATGCGCGGGGTGACAGTGTTACCGCAGGATTACCACCGCGCAATAATGTACTGACCCAGCGCCGAGCCTCGCCGAGTAGCGGCCAGGCACCGGAAGCAAGTCTGCGCTTCTAACTTAGCTCTGCTTTAAGGCAGATCCTAACAAAGCGGCCCATGGCCGCTTTTGTTTTGTCCGACGCGCCCGCGCGAAAGTGACCTGTCAGGACCCGGTGATATCCTTGATGAATGAAAATTGCTACTTGGAATGTCAACTCTCTGCGCGTTAGGCTGGAGCACTTGTTGCAGTGGCTTCAGGACAATCCCGTTGATGTCCTGGGCCTGCAGGAAACCAAACTCATAGACGCCAAGTTCCCGGCGGAGCAGATCAACGAAGCTGGTTATGAAGTCGCGTTCGCCGGGCAGCCGACCTACAACGGGGTCGCTCTGCTCACCCGTCGCGAGACCATTGGAAAGGCCGCAAACGTCGTCATTGGCAACCCTCTTTTCGAAGATGAGCAGCAGCGCCTGATTACGGGTACATGCGCGGGCATTCGAGTCACCTGTGCCTATGTCCCCAACGGACAGGCTGTTGATTCGGACAAGTACGCGTACAAACTGCGATGGCTCGATGCAATCACAGAGTGGCTTGATCAGGGCGCTGGCGCCCCTGGAGTCCCCCGTGTGCTGTTGGGTGACTTCAACATAGCCCCCGACGACCGTGACGTTCACGACACAAATGTCTGGCAGGACAAAATACTGTGTTCGAAACCGGAGCGGGAGCGCTTTGAGCGTCTACTGGCGCTCGGGTTAATTGATTCATTCCGACTGTTTGATCAGGAAGCACGCAGCTTTAGCTGGTGGGACTATCGCCAGCAGGGCTTTCGCCGCAATGCAGGCTTGCGGATTGATCACGTTCTGATTGAAGACAGCTTGAAGTCGCAAGCGGTAGCAAGCGTAATCGACAAAACACCCCGCCGCTGGGAAAAACCCTCCGATCATGCGCCGGCAATTTGTACGCTTGATACCGCGTCCGCTTAGTTCTCGATCACGCGGTATCTAAGGCAGGCCGATCTAGCCAAGCAGTCTCAATCAGGCAGATTCAGTTCCTGCACCTTGCGGGTGATTGTGTTGCGGCCTAACCCCAGCATCCGGGCAGCATCGATACGCCGGCCTTTCGTATGGCGCAGCGTAATGCTCAACACGGTCGATTCAAACTCGCGCGTCAGCTCGCGCATGATGTCGCCTGCACCGCCAGCTTGTGGATTACGGTCAATTTCAGCGAGCATGGCAACCACCCGCTCAGTCAACAAGCCTGCCCAGTCAGTGCTTGAGGCCCCATCGCCGACCATTGAAACTGACCGTAAGCTAGCCGGGTCCGGCTGGGCCGCAAAAGGCGCGGGTGATGACGAGAAAACCCTCACCTCGCCATTGTGGTTTGCGCCAGGCACAACTGGTGGTGGACCTTCTGCCACATTGTCGCCCGAGCGGATTTCGGGTGGTAGGTCATTGACCCCAACTTCGTTTGCTGGCGACATCACGGAGATCCAGCGACACGCGTTTTCTAGCTGACGCACGTTGCCCGGCCACCGATGACGGCGCAACAACTCAATCGCGTCGTGAGTCAGGCGCTTCGGCGTTGCGCCCATTTCAGCGGCAGCCTCATTCAGAAAATGACGCGCCAACAACTCAACATCCTCACGCCGTTCCCGCAATGACGGCAGCCGAATCCGAATAACATTCAAACGATGAAACAGGTCTTCACGAAACAGGCCGGCCTCAACGCGCGATTCAAGCGCTTGGTGGGTTGCTGCAATCACCCTCACGTTTGACTTAATTGACTCAGTTCCGCCAACCCGTGAATACTCACCGTCAGACAAAACGCGCAGCAGGCGTGTCTGTAGTTGCGGGGGCATATCGCCGATTTCATCCAGGAATAGAGTGCCTCCCTCGGCCTGCTCAAACCGGCCCCGTCGCTGTTGCTGAGCACCGGTAAAAGCACCTCGTTCGTGCCCAAACAATTCGGACTCGAGTAATTCGTGCGGAATTGCCGCCGTGTTCAGTGCCACAAAAGGCTTTGCCGATCTGACGCTATGGGTATGCAAAGCCTTGGCGACCAACTCTTTGCCAGTGCCTGACTCGCCGGTGATCAGCACCGTCACGGGTGATTGTGCAAGTCGCCCTATGGCACGAAAAACATCCTGCATGGCCGGGGCCTGGCCCAGAATGCCCATCGCCGCTTCAGCCGGCTCGCTTTCTTCGCCGCCGCGTGGCCCCTCTTGAACAGCCCGTCTGATGAGATCGACTGCATTGGACAAATCGAACGGCTTGGCAAGGTATTCAAAGGCGCCGCTTTGAAACGCCGAAACCGCACTATCCAAATCTGAGAAAGCCGTCATGATTATGACAGGTAGCGAGGGATGAGATTGCTTAACCTGCTGGAGCATCTGAACGCCATCCATACCTGGCATCCGAATGTCAGACACTAGAACGCGTGGCTGGTCGGCCCGCAGTGCATCGATACAGTCGCTGGCTTTCTCAAACGCCCGCACCGGATAGCCCTCGCGAATCAATGCCCGCTCCAACACCCATCGAATCGATTGATCGTCGTCAACGATCCATACGCCGTTCATGCAATCTCTCCTGAGACAACTGACTACTACAACAAGATCATGCTTAATGCTGATCCGGCCACGGAATTACCATCTTGAAATTGGTGCGTCCCGGCCGTGACTCACATTCGATCATCCCACCATGTTGGTGCACATAACTCTGCACCAGACTCAGGCCCAGCCCCGTGCCGCCCGCGCGCCCCGTTACGAGGGGCAAAAACACACGGTCGCGAATGTTTTCCGGGATTCCTGGTCCGTTATCTATGACATGCAATTCCAGTGCCAGTTTGAACCGCTGGCGGGCAATCGTGACTTGTCTTGCCACCCTGGTGCGCAAATCAATGCGGCCACTGCCCTCAAGCGCCTGCGCTGCATTTCGGGTCAGATTTAGCAGGACTTGAATCAACTGCTCTCGATCGGCCTGGATGGGTGGCAAAGAAATATCGTAGTCACGGATCACTTCGAGCGAGGTCGGAAACTCGGCGAGCAGCAGGCTGCGCACGTGTTCACAGACCTCGTGCATATTGACCTGTGACAAACGTTGGGGCTGACGATGTGGAATCAGCAACCTATCAACCAGCGCAGAAAGCCGATCGACTTCCTTCACGATCACAGTGGCGCCTTCGGACAAACTTGACCCATCCAATTCAATTTGAAGCAATTGAGCCGCGCCGCGAATTCCCCCTAGCGGGTTCTTTACCTCATGCGCCAAATTTCGCAGCATGTCGCGATTTTCGCTGGCCAACTCCGTAAGACGCTCTTCACGGGCCGCCCGCATGCGGGTATCGTTTTCCTGCAATTCAATCAGGAGCGCGCCGTTGGCACGGGAGGTCACGACGAGCGTTACCAGCAGGTCCAGCGCCTCGCGCCCGGGCACTGGCGCGACCAGATCGATTCGCTTTTGGCCAAACTCGTTGCGTCTGGCCTGGGCAACGAGTTCCTCAATTGCGCGAGAATCAGAAAACAGGCGGTCAATCGCATGACCGATAACGTATCGCGACGAGGTGTCGAACATTTGCTCGGCAGCCCCATTGATGTAGTCGATACGATCCTGGTCAGATAAAACAATGACGCCGGTCGACAATAATTGCAGCCCGGCGTATTGGTGAGAGGTCGCGGGGTCACCCGTGCTCTCAGACTCGGCAGCGGATTCTGCCGGACCAAGCGCTTTGCCCTGTTGGGCGTTGTTGGCTGTTCCGGTCTTTCCGCTCATGAACTCCTCAGTTAATTGAGAGCGCCCATCTCCTTTGTCAAGGCGCTGATGCTGCTTTCGCGACGACTTATGTCTGCCCTAAGCCGTTCAACACGGTCAAGGTACTTTTGGTAATTTCGTTCATCGCCCCTGCGCTCTGGTTCACCGTCGCGATACTCCTCTTGCAATTCAGCCAAACGGATCTGTTCGCGTTTGAGCTCCTGCTGCAGGATTGACCGACGGGCTTTGTCGCGACGCGCTTGCCGCGCAGAACTGACACTGGGAAATCCCTCTCCCACTGACGCACGAGCTTGCGGCTTGGCACGACTAGCAGGCGCCGGCGCCGGCTTGGTAGATTGAATTGTGGTGAGTTCCGGCAGCTCAATCTTTTGGCACTGGTCAGCATCGAAGTGCTTCGGCTTGCTGTTTGAGTACTCGACGACTCCGGCATTGGATTCACAGCGATAAACCGAGTTGGCGACAGCCGTCGTCGCGGTCGTTAAGCCAATCAGCACCGCCGCGGCGCTGGACAGTATCGGCATGGCCGTGCGACGGCGCTGGCCTAGGATGTGAACGGGATTTGACATGGTTCTTGGTGCTCAACTCAATCATTAGTCACCTGCCCAATCTACCGCTACGCCCACGATGCCCAGCCATCCAACCGTCAGGCGGTCCCTTTTGCCGCTCATCGGTCCGTCGAAACCGCGACCCAGCCTCAAAAAACAACAGGGAGTCGGCAATGCCGCTCCCTGTTGCGTGGCGTGCCTAAATTGCATGCCTATCTACGATTACAGAGTTTCCTTGATCAAAGCGAGTAATACATATCAAACTCGGCCGGATGCGTGCTCATTCTCATCCGGGTGACGTCTTCCATCTTGAGTTCAATGTAGCCGTCGATCATGTCTTCAGTGAACACGCCGCCACGGGTCAGGAATTCACGATCGGCATCAAGTGCTGACAGCGCTTCCTCCAATGACGCGCAAACGGTCGGGATCTTGGCGTCTTCTTCTGGCGGCAGGTCATACAGATTCTTATCGGCAGCATCACCGGGGTGAATTTTGTTTTGAACACCGTCCAGCCCAGCCATCAGCAATGCCGAAAATGCGAGGTATGGGTTAGCCATAGGATCAGGGAAGCGGCACTCGATTCGGCGCGCCTTCGGATTGGCGACATACGGAATGCGGATTGATGCAGACCGGTTGCGGGCAGAATAAGCCAGCTTAACCGGGGCTTCAAAACCAGGCACAAGGCGCTTGTACGAATTGGTGGACGGGTTGGTAATGGCGTTCAGTGCGCGAGCATGCTTGATGATGCCGCCAATGTAGTGCAACGCGAACTCGGAAAGGCCGGCATACTTGTCGCCCGCAAACAGGTTCTCACCGTCTTTCCAGACCGATTGGTGAACGTGCATACCTGAACCATTGTCATCAACCACCGGTTTGGGCATGAACGTGGCCGTTTTACCGTAGCTGTGTGCGACATTCATCACCACATACTTCAGCACCTGGTTCCAGTCGGCCCGTTGCACGAGGTTGGAGAACTTGGTACCAATCTCGTTCTGACCTGAGCCAGCTACCTCGTGGTGGTGCACCTCGACAGGCACGCCCATTTGCTCGAGGATCATGCACATTTCGCTGCGCATATCCATCAATGAATCAACCGGAGGTACCGGGAAGTAACCGCCTTTGACGCCGGGGCGATGAGCGAGATTGCCGCCTTCGATTTCTTTACCGGAAGTCCATTCACCTTCTTCCGAGTTGATTTTGTAGTGCGCCCCGCCCATCTCAGTTGCCCAGGTGACGCTGTCAAACACGAAAAACTCTGGCTCCGGGCCAAAGTAGGCGACATCGCCCAGACCTGATGACTTCATGTAAGCCTCGGCGCGCTTGGCAAGCGAGCGCGGGTCACGTGAATAGCCCTTGCCGTCGGAAGGCTCTACGACGTCGCAGGTAATTTGTAGCGTCGGCTCTTCGCGAAACGGGTCCATTACGGCGCTGACAGCATCAGGCATCAGGAGCATGTCTGAGGCCTCAATGCCCTTCCAGCCAGCAATCGAAGAACCGTCGAATGCATGGCCGTCGTCGAACTTGCTCTCATCAAAAGCCGTCACAGGCACCGAGACGTGCTGCTCCTTGCCTTTAGTATCGGTAAACCTGAAGTCAACGAATTTCACCTCGTTGTCGGTGATCATTTTCATGACGTCTTTCGCGGTGGCCATTCAGTGCCTCTCCTCGGATATTTGACTGTTAGTGGTTGGTTGAGCGTGACCGGACTTGATGCGATCACGGCCCGTTACTTCCGGACAGCGCGATTGTAGTCGCGACGCCGCATTCGACATTGCTAATGCAGCAACCGTGCCAGATCGACCCGGCCGGCAAAAGAGGCGAAATGGCGGGGCAGAACTGGCCGCACCGCCTCGACGCACCTATATGGTGCGCTCCATGGTGGTGCATAGTACCTGAAAGCCCAATAATGGTGCACCTAAATCTAGTCAAAAATGCCCGTCAATGCTTGGTAAGCTCGCGGCCATGACCCAGATTAACGACCCGATCACATTGCCGTGTGGCCAGCTAATTAACAACAGGTTGGCCAAAGCAGCCCTGACCGAAGGCCTCGGTGACCAACATAATCACGCAACCGAGGGGTTGGCGACTCTCTATCGCCGCTGGGCGCTTGGCGGTACAGGTCTTTTGTTGTCCGGCAATATTCTGGTCGACAGGCGCTATCTTGAGCGCCCAGGAAACGTCGCGCTAAGTGATGAAAGCGGCCTGCGAGCACTGACTCGTATGGTCGGGGCAGGACAGTCCAACGGCACGCGATTCTGGGCACAGCTTAATCATGCAGGTCGGCAGGCCACTGCATCAACCAGTCCTGAGGTGCTGGCACCGTCGGCTGTGCGCGGTAGCCATATGACAGCATCCCAAACTATTCATGTCCTGTCAGAAGCTGAGATCGAACAAATCGTTGATGCGTTTGCGCGCACCGCGCAGCTTGCCATGACGGCTGGTTTTGATGGCGTCCAAGTTCATGCCGCGCATGGCTATTTAGTCAGCAGTTTTCTTTCTCCCAACGTGAATCAGCGCAGTGACCGCTGGGGCGGTGATCTGGTGGGCCGGTCGCGTTTGCTGTTTGCGATCGTGCGTCGTGTCCGGCAGTCCATCGGCGCTGACAAAGCGCTAGCAATCAAATTGAATTCTGCTGATTTTCAACAAGGTGGTTTTGGCGAAGATGATGCTTTGCGCCTGATTGAGCAACTCAATGATGAAGGGATTGATTGCCTGGAAATTTCAGGCGGTACCTATGAAACCCTGGGTTCGCGACTATGGGACGGTCTGGGTCAGGGCGCGGCCAAAGCTTCGACACAGATTCGGGAAGCCTACTTTCTGGACTTCGCGCGCAAAGCCACCCGCATCAGCAAGATGCCACTCATGCTTACCGGCGGTTTTCGGACACCGCAAGCGATGAACAGCGCGCTCACGCACGATGGTTTGTCCCTCATTGGCATCGGTCGCCCCTTGATCGCTCAGCCGGAAGTATCTGCTGATTGGCTGGCTGACCAACCCGGTCTGAGTGAGCAACGAATGGGGGAGCTTTCACGCTTCAGAATTGGTTGGTACTACCATGCCATCAGGCAGCTTGCCGCAGGGCTGGAGCCCGATTTTGACATCGACCAGAAAGTTGCCACAAAGCTCACACAGCAGGCTGACGCGGCGCAAGCGGCCGGGCTAGTGACCTGACCCCTAAGAGGCGCTGTCCGCCAAAAACCGAACCTGCAACTCGTTGAGAAACGCAAAACCTTTGTCTGTGGGCTGAAACCGGGTGGGGTCTGCGGTTAGCAAGCCGTCGCGCCAAGCCTGCTGAACAATCGGCATCATGACAGCCGGATCAAGTCCGCATCGTTCGCTGAACAGCGATACCGGTACGCCCTCAACCAGACGCAGTGCATTGAGCATAAATTCGAACGGCAAATCGTTTGGTTCGAGCATTCGGCGCTGATGCACGACCTCGCCATTGGCGACTGCTTTCAGGTACTGCGCCGGGTGACGTACCCGGGTCTCGCGCATGATGCCCTGGTGACTAGAGAGTTTGCTGTGAGCCCCTGCCCCCAGACCCAGATAATCACCAAACTGCCAATAGTTCAGGTTGTGGCGACTGCGATGATTTTGCCGGGCAAACGCGCTGACTTCGTAGCGGTCCAGCCCATTGCTCTGCGTTGCCGCCACTACGGCATCAGCCATATCTGCTGCGAGATCATCGTCTGGCAGATCTGTAGGCGGATTAACAGCAAACGCTGTGTTTGGCTCCATTGTTAGGTGGTAACACGATAGATGAGGCGGGCTGTGCGAGAACGCTGCCTGTAGATCCTGATGCAACTGATCTATTGACTGGCCGGGTAACGCGTACATGAGGTCAAGGTTGAAGGTCTTGAATGCCTGTCCGGCCATCTGCGCTGCAGCATGCGCTGATTTGGCATCATGCACGCGGCCCAAACGTCGCAGGTGCTCATCATTGAAACTCTGAACGCCCAATGAAAGGCGATTAACCCCAGCCTGCGCAAACCCCTCAAAGCGCGCTTGCTCAAAAGTGCCGGGGTTGGCCTCAAGCGTAATCTCAGCATCCGCATTCAAGCGCACGCGCGCTCGAATTGCGCCTAACAATCGATCGATGCTGTCAGGGGTAAACAGGCTTGGCGTACCGCCACCGATAAATATTGTCTGGACCGTGCGTCCCCAGATTGACGGGAGCGAGTGATCCAGATCACTGATAAGGGCATCTATGTACTCATGCTCAGGCAAATCATCGGTGGGCAGTTGATGAGAGTTGAAGTCGCAGTACGGGCACTTGCGAATACACCAGGGCAGGTGAACATAGATGGCCAGTGGCGGCGGCGCTGTCAGGCTAACTGAGCTGCCCGCACCTGACTGGCTCACGGGAGCAGGAACGCCTCCCGCCATGGACGCATCGGGTCTTAGCGGTATGACCTTTGGCACAATGAATGACTCAGCTCGCCTGAACTGACCTGAAGCGCGCTTGCAACTGTTCGCGCAACAAGGTCATCGCCTGACCGCGGTGGCTAATGGCGTTTTTTTCAGCAGCAGACAATTGCGCGGCCGTCTTGCCAAGTGAGGGCAAATAGAAATGCGGGTCATAGCCAAAGCCTCCTTCACCGGCCGGTTCGCTCACGACCAGGCCATGCCACAACCCCTGAGCCACCACCGGTAAGGGATCATCAGCATGCTCGAGCCACACCAGCACAGCCACGTAGTACGCACCATGGCCCGTCTCACTGCCCGGCTTTGCTAAGAGTTCGGCCATTAGGTGAGCGTTATTGTCTGCATCGCCGCTGCCAGCACCTGCACGTTCAGCATAGCGGGCAGAGTAAACACCCGGCGCGCCGCCTAGCACACGCACACAGATACCAGAATCATCCGCAATGGCAGGCAGACCCGATAGCGCACTCGCGTGACGCGCTTTAACCAGCGCATTCTCGACAAAGGTCGGATGAGGCTCTGGCGGCGGTGAAATACCGAGCTCGGCCTGCGAAACCGTCTCATAGCCAAATGGCACCAGCAGCGTGGATAGTTCCCGGAGCTTTTTCTGGTTACCCGAAGCGACAACGCATTGCGCCATACAACCCTCTAGTTGAAAGCCCTGTTACGCCGGGCTTAGGCCGCAAGCGCCGCCTTTTGCAGTCGAATCAGCTCAGTGATGCCGGCGTCGGCCGAATCGAGCATCTGATTCAGCTCGTCACGGCTAAAGGTACCGCGTTCAGCGGTGCCCTGCACTTCAACCAGACCTCCGCTACCGGTCATCACGACATTCAGATCTGTGCCGCAAGTGGAGTCTTCGGGATAGTCAAGATCGAGCAGCACGGCGCCCGAGTGAATACCCACTGAAACGGCTGCGACAGAGTCGAGCAAAGGATTGCTCGTCAGGTCGCCGCTGGCTTTGAGTGAATTGAACGCATCGGCTACTGCAACCCACGCGCCGGTAATACTCGCGCAGCGGGTGCCGCCATCGGCCTGTAGAACGTCGCAGTCAATGGTGAGCGTCCGCTCGCCTAGCTGTTCAAGATCCACCACCGACCGCAAGCTGCGACCAATTAAGCGCTGGATCTCCTGGGTGCGACCGCTTTGTTTCCCGCGAGCCGCCTCTCGCGAGGAACGCGTGTGCGTGGAACCAGGCAGCATGCCGTACTCGGCGGTGAGCCAACCGCGGCCCTGGCCCTTCATCCAGCCGGGGACCCTTTCTTCAATACTCGCGGTACAAAGCACCCGCGTATCGCCAAATGTCACGAGTACGCTACCAGGCGCGTGTTTTGTGAACCCCCTCTCAAATGAAACGGGCCGCAATTGGTCACGGCTACGCCCGCCTGAACGGGCAGGCGGTGCAACTTGTTCAGTACTCATTAACTTCCCCCGGTTTTCTCGATGGCTTCGCGGATTTCGCGAATCGTTTTTTCTATTTCGTCTTCAGAGATAGCTTCCGGCTCAACCTCTTGCTCTTCTTCAAGGCCGACAACAATGGTTGTTGTGATCGCGCCATCAGGCACTTCCTGAGAACTGAGATCGTTATCGTCGCCTTCCCAGTGGACCGCAAGTGCGGTGGCGTTGTCGGCGGTCGGCCCTTCAGCGCTGACCGCACGCTGCACGAGCGCCGGTACGCTGGTAAGCAATGGCGCGGCTGTGACCGCTCGCGCGAGCGCGGGGTCTTTCATCGCAGACCACACACCGTCGCTGCACAAAACAAGGTGATCGCCCTTCTCCAACTCATGGGCCCCACTCAATTCGATCGTGGGTTCAAACGGAGAGCCGAGGCAATTGAGCACTTTGTTGCGCTCGGGGTGAGTCTCCTGTTCTTCCGGTGTGATCATGCCGAGGTTCACCAGATTCTGAACTTTGGAATGATCTTCCGTACGGGTTACACATTCACCGTGCCGAATCCAGTACAGGCGCGAGTCGCCGGCATGAGCCCACCAGGCGTGACCATGTTGAATAATGCAGGCCACGGCGGTTGTGCGCGGTGACTCAGGCAGATTATTGGCCGCCTGGTAGCGCAAAATTTCGCGATGCCCCATCCGCAGAGATAAGTCGAGGAACCCGGCGGGGTCGGCAATTGCTGGGCGCGCAGCGCGCTGAAACGCTGCCGCCGCGGATTGCAAAGTCAGTTGAGCAGCGACTTCGCCTCGAAGATGGCCGCCCATACCGTCGGCGACGATCATCATCAATGTGTCCTGGGTAAAGCAATAGCCCATGCGGTCCTGGTTATAGGACCGACCTCCAATTAATGAATCCTGATAGATCGAGAATCTCACGCGGGCGCGCTCAGTTGGACACAATAAGACTGTGTTGATCGGAATCGCGCGGCGATGATTTGCCGGCGGCTAGCGAGGTCCATAACCTGGCAAGACGGCTCTTGCGAGGTTGCTCGGGCAGGTCTACCGAACGCAAGGCGCGCTGAAGTGCGAACACACTTTGCGGCCGCTCGACCGGATCGAGTTTGACACACCAGATAATGATATCCAGCAATGCCTGCGAATAGGCACCAGATAGTCGGTCAATTGCATCAATCAGCAAATCTTCTTTGGCTCGTTTGTCGGCTGGTTGCGGTGGCATGCCAGCCATACACGCATACATACTGGTTCCGAGCCCATAAACATCCGTCCAGGGGCCAAGCCGCGGATTGCGTCGATACAACTCTGGTGCTGCGAACCCGGGGGTATACATCGGGAACAGACGCGGGCTGTCGGCATCAAGGGTGCGCCGAGCTGCGCCAAAGTCGAGCAAAAGCGGTGTGCCATCCATACGGAGATAGACGTTCGCCGGCTTCAGATCCAGATGCAGGAGACGGTTGGCATGGACTTCGCGCAAACCATTCATCACCAGGTTGAATACGTGAATCACGTGACGCTCAGCCAACACTGTCTGGATCGGCTGATTGTCAGCATCGGGTTTTTCAGCCTTCGACTTCTCGGCCGCTTTGGCATTGACCTTACGGTGGCGCAGCACGATTTCCTGCAGGCTACGACCATTCTCAAACGCCATCACCATGTAGACGGTGTTGTTGGCCCTGAAAAAGTTCACCACGCGAACAACGTTGGGGTGGAAGATACCGGCCAACGCACGCCCTTCTTCGAAAAAGCATTTCATGCCATTACGAAAGGTCGCTAGATGCTTATCTTCGACATTCGGCTTGAATTCGCCCGCAACCCGCTTGGACAAATTGCTGGGCAGATACTCTTTGATGGCGAACTGAGCGCCAGCGTCGTCCTCGGCCAGATAGACGATAGAAAAGCCACCGCTCGCAATCTTCCTTACGATACGATAACCGTTGATTTCTAGCCCATCAGGCAAAGGGGCGTTTTTCTGCGTGCCCATAGATTCCAAAAGAGTGACCGCCACCGGCAAGCCGGCATCGGTACTGCGACATTAAAGCGAATGCATTCCATCGGCTGCTCCCGCCCATCGGTACTGGGCACGAACAGCAAGCCGGTTGATTTTACGGTTAAACCTGTGGCGAAACGAATCGTGTCCGACAAACGTCCCGTAAACGGACCAGCGGTCCAAAGCATGACCGGCTATGCGCTACGCTCGGACAACCAGACGCCGCAACTGACCGTTGAGTTGCGCGGCGTCAACAGCCGCTTTCTGGATCTGGTCATGAAAATGCCAGATGAGCTGCGCGCGCTCGAACCCCAAATTAGGGATTTACTGCGAGATCGCGTTCGCCGCGGCAAGCTCGAATGCCGCCTGAGCCTCCAAACCGTCGATTCGACCGCCACGCTGGCGCCAAATCCGAGTGTATTGCACGCTCTGAAAACAACGCTCGCTCAGCTTCAAACCGAAATTCCCGGACTCGAGCCGCCATCTGCCGCTCAACTACTCAATTTCCCGGGACTCTTTACCCAGCCCCTGGAGGCTGATCAACTGAGCCAGCGTTTGCTGGACCTAACGAGTGCAGCGCTTGATGACTTTATTCAGTCCCGTGAGACAGAGGGTGCTCGGCTTGCCTTGCTAATTGAGCAACGCCTGGCCGAAGTCAACGATATTGCCAACACCATCAAACGCCGCTCACCCGAAATCATGGCTGTTTATCAGGCCAGACTGACCGAGAAAATTCGGCAAAGTATTGAGTCTGTTGCCGACCCCGCGCGGCTCGATGAGGCGGAGTTGGTGGCCAGGGTGAGCCAGGAGGCAGCAGTCTACGGCTTAAGAATCGATGTAGCCGAAGAAATTGACCGGCTGCTTGCCCATGTCCAGGAGTGCCGAGACCGCCTCTCCGGACCCGGGCCGGTTGGCAAGCGACTTGACTTTCTAATGCAAGAGTTAAATCGGGAAGCCAATACACTAGGGTCAAAGGCCAGCGCAATTGATATGACCCAGGCTGCGGTGGATTTGAAGGTCCTTATTGAACAGATTCGCGAGCAGGTGCAAAACCTTGAATGAAGCGGCCAAGTT
>JBGCFG010000016.1:0-96416 GCA_045106815.1 Burkholderiaceae bacterium
CAGTCTTGCCAGTGGATGAGTCAGTTAACCCATCCGGATCTGCGCCTGATCATGCCGGAAAACCAGGACCCATTCTTTGTCGCGACTGGTAGCAAAAAGCCGTCCCGTGAAATTCGGATCGATCAGATCAGGGCACTGGCACCGTTCATGGCTGTGGGCTCTCACCGGGGCGGCTGGAGGATCGTCATCATTGATCCGGCGGAGGCGATGAACCCGATCACGGCTAATGGCTTGCTCAAGACACTTGAGGAACCTGGTGAGCGCACCTTGATCATGCTAGCTAGCAGCCACCCTGACCGGCTACCCGCAACCGTGCGGTCTCGCTGCCGAATCGTCCCCCTACCAGCCCCGCCCGAATCACAGGCAATTGAATGGCTGCTTGAAAGAGGCGCTCAAGACAAAGCGACCGCTCATCAGGCATTGCGTGCCGCCGGCTCGCCAATGCACGCACTACAGTTCATCGAACCGGCCGAACAAGCCGCTCATCAGAGCATTCTGGAGACACTGGCGTCACTGCCTGACACTGACGGCATGAGGGCAGTAGATTTGCTGGATCGGCATGATCCTGGGCAATGGTCTGGTGCTCTGCAACGGTGGGTTGCTGATCTTGCCAGGGTGCGCGCGGGTGCGCAGCCGCATTTTTATCCTGATGCTGCCACTCGGTTCGCGCAATTGGCCGAGTTGACAGATTTAGGGCAGCTGACGGCGTTGCAGGGATCACTTCAGACGCTTGATGCGCGAATCGATCATCCTCTGAATGCGAGATTGCTTTGTGAATCTGCGATTCACACGTATTGCCGGGCGTTTTCCGGCCGGAGAACACGATGACCGAATTGAGCTTGATGGACCCGGACGGTGACGCAGAGGTTTCGCTGGAGCCTGTTGGCGGCAGCACTGCCATTGGTAAGACCAACGAGTCGGCGGCCCCCGAGCCTGAGGCCCCTGAACCTGCCGCCGCTGAAGAGGTGGCCCCAGCACCCACCCAGCGACCTGCGAGCAGTAAGTCGCGGCCTGGCGTTATTCAGTTGTCGATTAAAGAAAAGTCAGCCTTGTTTGCTGCCTATATGCCCTTTGTGACGGGAGGCGGCATTTTCGTCCCCACCAGTCGAGCTGCCCAGCTCGGTGACGAGCTCTACCTTATCCTGACGTTGATGGGCGATCCAAACAAGCTGGCCATTACCGGCAAGGTGGTGTGGATCACGCCTCAGGGTGTACCCGGACGCCAGCAAGGGATTGGCATCCAGTTCGCTTTGGATGACACTGGTGAGCTCGCTCGTTCCAAAATCGAGACCATTATTGGCGGTGCCGGCAAGACCGGTCGTAGTACGCACACGATCTAGGGATAGCTGCTCAGGCTGCTCTCAGCCTCACCGTTCTTGGGCAGACATACAACAAAAAAAGCGCAAGTTTTTGCTGCGACGATAGACTCCTATCAGACGCGCTGACTCACGACACTATTGCCCCGTGAGCAGCCAAACTGACTGGCATGTTCGTCGATTCCCACTGTCATCTTGATTTTCCCGAGCTACTCGATAATTTCGAGGAGATTGCTGCGCGCATGCAGGAGCACCGCATTAGCAGTGCGCTGTGTGTGTCTGTCACGCTTGAGGATTTTCCGCGAGTCAGGGCGCTGGCCGAGAGAGACGAACGCCTATGGGCGAGTGTGGGGGTGCATCCAGACTACCCCGATTGTGAAGAACCCACTATCGAGGGCCTGATCGAGCACGCCCAACACCCGCGGATCATTGCAATTGGCGAGACCGGTCTCGACTATTTTCGAATCACCGATGATGTGCCCTGGCAACGAGATCGTTTTCGGGTTCATATTCGCGCAGCCCGAAGCTGCGGATTACCTCTCATCATTCACACACGAGCCGCCTCTGTAGACACGATTGCGATCATGCGCGAGGAAGGTGCAGATCAGGCCACCGGTGTGATGCATTGCTTTACTGAAGATTGGGAAACGGCCAGCGCCGCGATAGACCTGGGGTTTTATGTCTCGTTCTCAGGGATCGTCACATTCAAGAATGCCAAGCAGGTGCATGAAGTGGCGAGCAAGGTTCCGATGGACAGACTGCTGATTGAAACTGATTCACCTTATCTCGCGCCGGTTCCCAACCGGGGAAAAACGAACGAACCATCCTATGTGCGGTTTGTTGCCGAGCGAATCGCTGAGATCAAAGGCTTATCGCTAGAACAGGTCGCGCAGCACACAACTCAGAACTTTTATGAGTTGTTTAAAAAAGCAGAACAACCATCAAAGGGAGCACTCAAATGAACCAGACAAATACTGGTCGTGTGTTGGTGACAATCATGGTCATGGCGTCGCTGGCTGCAGCAGGCGCGGTTGGCGCGCAGACAAACAAAGGCTCAGATGACGCCAAGGCAAGCGCTGATGCAAAAGTAGTCGCAAAAGCAGTCGCGAAAGCCGACGCGAGCACATCTGCGACGCCGACAGCCTCCAAAGAAGAGCCGGGGCCCGATGATCCGCGTATCAAAATGCTCGCCGCTATCTTGCTGGATGATGAGCGGGGCGTTGCGCGCCTGCTCGCTGAAGGGGTCGACCCCAATATTCGCGAGCAAAAGCGCGGTCCTGCGATCGTGATGGCCATTCAAGAGAAATCCTTTGGCGCTGCCCAGCAACTACTCGTATCAGATCAGGTAGACGTTGATGCAAGCAATGCACGCGGCGAAACTGCTCTTATGCTTGCTTCTCTGATGGGCAATGGGGCAACCGTGGACAAATTGATTGAAAAAGGCGCCACGGTGAATAAGGACGGCTGGTCCCCATTGCACTATGCGGCTTCCGGTGGTCACAACCACATCGTGTCTAAACTGCTGGCCGCTGGTGCCGACATTGACGCACTCTCTCCTAATGGGACAACCGCGCTCATGCTCGCCGCCCGCCGAGGCAGCTTGACGCCTTACCAGACTTTGCTCAAGGCAGGGGCGGACCCACGGCCCGTTAACGAGGCTAACTTGAGCGCTGCTGACTATCTCGACAGGATTGGCGAAGCCGATCGGGCACGCCTGCTGCGGGCCTACAGCGCCGGGTTCGAACCAAAGTAGGGAAAACGCCCCCGAACTCCAGGTCTGCGCAATCCGGGTATGCTTATGTTTCGACGCCCCCGCAGGTGGGCGCACAGATAAAAAAGCAACTCGGAGGAAGGCAGAATCATGAGCAGATTGTTCTTGGTAGCGGCAGGTGCCGCGCTCATCGCCAGCACTGGTTTGGCCAACGCAGCAGAGGTTAAGGTCGGGGTCGTGCTGACTTACTCAGGTGGTGCGGCCCAGTTTGGCCAACAAATCGATCGCGGCATGAGCCTCTACATGAAACTCAATGCGGCAGAGTTGGGCGATCACAAAATCACCCTGATCAAGCGTGACTCAAAACGTCCGGGCGGCGACATTGCCAAAACTGCGGTTCGCGAACTTGTCACACGAGACAAAGTTGATCTGCTCGCCGGGTTTGTGTTTTCGCCCAACATCATTGCGAGTGCCCCGATTGTGACGCAGGCAAAAGTACCGGCGATCGTGATGAATGCCGGTACCGCGTGGATTCCAAACCTCTCGCCCTATATTGCACGTACATCATTCACGATGTGGCAGTCGGGCGTGCCGATGGGGGCTTACGCATCTGAAAAGCTTGGCTGTAAGACCGCGGTGAGCGGCTACACCGATTACCCGCCAGGCAAGGACAGTATCGCAGCATTCAAAAACGGGTTCGAAGGTGCTGGGGGCAAAGTCATTGACGCCATTCCCATGGGGGGCCCGGCCAAGGTGCCTGACTTCACGCCGTTCTTTCAGCGCGTCAAAGACGCCAAGCCCGATTGCTTCTATGTGTTTGTGCCCGCAGGTAATCATGCCTCGGCGGTCGCCAAGGGGTTTTCGGATTTGGGCCTTAAAGAGGCGGGCATTAAGCTGATCGGGCCAGGCGACATTACCCAGGACACCGAGTTGCAAGCCATGGGCGATGCCGCCGTTGGTCTAATTACAGCCCATCACTATTCCGCCGACTACGACACGCCCGAAAACCAGGCTTTCGTGAAAGCCTGGAAAGCCGAGTACGGCGCGGATTCAATACCTGACTTCATGGCTGTGGCTGGCTATGACGGGATGGCGGCGATTTTCCATTTGGTCAAAACGCTTGATGGCAATATCGATGCTGATAAAGCGATGGACGCGCTTAAAGGCTGGCAATACGCCAGCCCCCGCGGGCCGATCATGATTGACCCACAGACTCGTGACATCGTGCACAACGAGCATATTCATGAAATTGTTCGCGATGGTGACCGACTCGCCGTTAAAGTGCTCGAAACCTACCCACAGGTTAAAGATCCCTGCAAAGCACAGGGTATCGGGAAGTGCGCTGCCAAGTAGTCTTGCGGCATGGATGTTTCTAACGCGCTAATCAGCATCCTGTTTGACGGTTTGGCCTATGCCATGATCCTATTTGTGATCTCGGTTGGGCTGACTGTCACGATGGGGTTGATGGGTTTTGTCAACCTCGCGCATGGCATTTTTGCGATGGCTGGCGGCTATCTCACGGTGAGTCTGATGAGCCAGCTAGGCGTGCCATTCATCGCCGCAGTGTTGGGCGCCGCAGTCCTGGTCGGCATCGCAAGCCTGGCGATGGAGCGTGTGTTTTACCGCCCGTTGTATCGTGCGTCCGAGCTCGATCAAGTCATGCTCAGTATTGGCCTGGTGCTGATGACAACCGCCGCGTTTACCTGGTTTTTTGGGCCGGATCCAGTGTCAATCGCGGTGCCAGATTGGCTACGCGGTCAGACAGACCTCGGGGTGCGCGCTGTGCCCACTTATCGTCTATTCATGATTCTTGTCGGCCTGACCTTGGCAGTATTGCTCTGGATAGGCTTCGAAAAAACGCTGATTGGCGCCAAAGTGAGAGCCGCAGTCGATAACCCGGCGATGGCACAGGCTGTTGGCATTGACACTGATCGGCTCTTTAAGCTGGTGTTTTGTCTTGGCAGTGGGATTGCGGCATTGGGTGGCGGTCTTGCGGTGGACATCCTCGGAATGTCACCCGGCTTTGGCCTGCAGTATTTGGTGTTATTCCTGATTGTTGTCGCTGTCGGTGGGCTCGGGACAATCAAAGGCACGTTGATTGCGGCGCTGATCCTTGGCGTGATTGACAACGCGGGCAAATATCTTTGGCCGGCCGGTGGCGCATTCTTCATTTACGCTGTCACCATAGCGCTATTGCTCCTTCGTCCTCACGGCCTTGTGCCTCGTCAGTCATGACGGCACAGGCAGACCCGACCGCATTTCTCCGTCATCGTCACCAGTGGCGTGCCTGGGAGGTTTTGCCCTGGCTGATTGCACTTGCAGCGCCATTTCTGTTGCCGGACTACCAGGCGTTTGGCGCGCAAGTGTTGATCACGATCATTTTTGCCATTTCCATTGACCTGATTGTGGGCTACACCGGCATCGTATCCCTAGGGCATGCTGCCTTCTTTGGTTTGGGTGCTTATGCCGCGGGCATGGTGTCTGCTCACCTTGGGTGGCGCGAACCGGTTTCTGCGGTGATGCTTGCTGGGGTGGTAGCCGCTTTGTTTGGTTGGCTGTCCGGCCGCATCGTTCTACGTTATCACGGGTTGACCTTGCTCATGTTGACGCTGGCCAGTGCCATCTTTCTGAAGGAACTGGCTAATGCAAATGATGTCTGGACAGGTGGGTTTGATGGATTGCTCGGCATCGAATTTGCCCCACTCTTGGGTGTTTTCGAATACGACCTCTACGGGCGGACCCACTACTTCTTTGCCTTGGTCGTGTTAGTTGGCGTGTTCTGGTTTGCCCGGCGCTTAGTGAATTCGCCTTTCGGTCAATCCTTGATTGGCATACGTGAAAACGCCTTTCGGATGAGTGCCTTGGGCACGCCGGTTTATGAAAGACAGGTCCGCATCTACACAATCTCTGCGGGCATCGCGGGCGTTGCAGGCGGCTTGTTTGCTGTATCAAACGCATTCGTGACGTTGGATGTGCTGGATTTTTCGCGCTCGGGCACGATCCTCATCATGATTATCCTCGGTGGAACAGGACATCTGTATGGCGCTTTTATCGGCGCGGCGCTTTATATGGTGCTTGAGGATGAGCTGGCCCGGCTTTCGCCTGAGTTCTGGGAGTTTGGCGTGGGCTTGTTACTGGTGATTGTCGTGATGTTTGGCCGTGGCGGTGTGATTGGCCTGATTAAACGTTTCAGCGGTAGTCGACGATCCCGACCGGATGAATTCCATGGCTGATTTGCTGACTGCCAAGGGTCTCAACAAGCGATTTGGCGCACTGCATGTGTCGCGAGATCTAGACCTGGTGCTCACCACTGGCGCGCGTCATGCCCTGATTGGTCCGAACGGCGCGGGCAAGACGACGTTCGTGAATTTACTGGCCGGTAACCTTGCACCAGATTCGGGCGAGATCTATCTGCTCGGTGATGACGTATCTGACGAGGACACCGCATCGCGTGCGCGGCGAGGCCTGGGCCGAACGTTTCAAATCAACCAGTTGTTCGGTGAGCTGAGTGTGCTGGAAAATGTTTGCCTTGGGCTAGCGGAACATGCGGGCATTGCTGAGCGGTTTTGGCAGCCCCTTGGTCAACACGATGCGGTGATTGACCGGTCTTATGCGCTATTAGAGCAGTTCGGCCTGCAGTCTTATGCAGCCAGTAAGCTGGGCGAGTTGCCCTATGGTGTGCAGCGACTGACCGAGCTCGTGATTACGCTTGGCCAGGAACCCGCTGTCTTGCTTCTGGATGAGCCTGCCGCTGGCGTGGCGTCAGCCGAGTCAGACATTATTCTGGATGTCATCGATTCGCTCGATCCTGATACCGCTGTACTCATCATTGATCACGACATGGACATAATTTTCCGTTTCGCTTCGCGCATTACGGTCATGGTCAATGGCGCCATCCTGATGGAAGGCTCACCGGATGAGGTCGCGGGTGACTCGCGCGTAAGAGATGCGTACCTAGGGCAGGGCACATGAGTTTGTTGAGCCTGAAGGGGGTGAAAGCTGGCTACGGCAAAACGCTTGTGCTGCCCGATCTCAATCTGTCGGTCGAGGCGGGCGAGTCCATCAGCATTATCGGCCGTAATGGTGTGGGTAAAACGACCTTACTCAGAACGCTCATCGGCGTGACCGACCAGCTTGGTGGTCACATAGCCTTGAACGGTCAGGCGCTTGAACCGCTTACCCCGTATCAACGTATCGCAGCCGGGCTGGGGTATGTGCCGCAAGAGCGCGAGATCTTTCCGTCCTTGTCTGTGCATGAGAATCTCGCGGTTGCTCAGCGGCCTGGACGCTTCGATACCGAGGCGGTTTATACGCTGTTTCCGGGGTTAGCTCAGCGGCGTCGGAACATGGGCAACCAGCTTTCGGGCGGTGAACAGCAAATGCTCTCCATCGCGCGCGCGCTGGTTTGTAACCCAATTCTGCTGCTCATGGACGAGCCTTCTGAAGGCCTGGCCCCCGTGATCGTGGATGAACTGGCGCGCATTATTACGCGCCTGAGAGACGAGTTTTCAATGACAATTCTGCTTGTCGAGCAGAACAGTCGGATAGCGCTAGCATTTGCGGAAAGATGTGTCGTGATGAATCGCGGCCGCATTATTCAAGATGGCCCCAGTCAGGTATTGCGTGACGATCACGCATTGTTGGAGCGCCTTATAGGCGTTGACGCGGGCAGCGAAGTGAACGGATAAGCCAAGGCAGGGAGGCAGCCATGAATCTGGATCAGTTAGTAGAGCCCGATCGAGTCCATCGATCTGTTTATACCGATCAGGAGATATTCGACCTTGAAATCACTGAGATCTTTGAGAAAACCTGGGTCTATTGCGGTCATGTTTCTCAGGTGCCAAACCCGGGTGATTACTACACCCTGACCATAGGCCGGCAGCCGATGGTGATGACGCGCTCTGAAGATGGGCAGATTCATGTGTTGTACAACCGTTGTCCGCATCGCGGCGTTCAGGTGTGTGGCAACCAGCAAGGCAATACCGGTAAGTCGCTAGTGTGTTCCTACCATGCCTGGACGTTCCATCTTGACGGCAAAATTAAGGCAATCCCGCTTAAGTCGGGTTATGACGGTACGCGCATGACACCGGACAACCCCGATTGCAGCATGAAGCCTGCCGCCCGGGTTGATCAATACCGGGGTTTTGTATTTGCAAGCCTTTCAGATGAAGGGCCAGGCTTGAATGAGTTCCTGGGTGATGCTCGCATTGCGTTTGATGACATGTGTGATCGATCGCCAATGGGTGAGGTGGAAGTCGTGCCGGTTTGTCACCGGATGGTCCAGCACTCAAACTGGAAGTTCTTTATGGAGAACCAACTCGACTCGCTGCATCCGTCCGTTACTCATCAGTCAACCGGTGTTGCCGCGAGCCGGGTGGAAGCGCGTCTTAAAAAAGAGCAGGGCGCCGCGCCGCTCTACTACCACTACTTGTCTACTTTTGCGTCTTCATTCGAGATGTGGGATTCGGTGCAGACCGTCAATATGCCACGTGGCCATGGTATTTTGAAAGCTTACATGGGACTGCGACCGACTGACCCTGATACTCTGGAGTACGAGGCCCTGATGCGTGAGGCGTACGGTGAAGAGAAAACTGAAGAGTACTTGTCACGCAGCATTCACCATGTGTTGGTGTATCCCTATTTGTCTGTGCAGTCGCCGTTGCAGCAACTTCGGTGCCTAAGACCCATCAGCCCAGATAAGACGCTGTCCGAGATCTGGCACTTCCGACTTAAAGGGGCTCCCGAAGCCATCTATCGCCGCTCAATGTGGTATTTCAATCTGGTGAACTCTCCGGCCACCATGATCAACGCTGACGACCTTGAAAACTGGACACGCGGTCAGCGTGGGCTTGAATCCAAAGGCGGTGACTGGGTAAGTTTTCATCGCCACTACGGCGGCGACACAGAGGCCGACGGCGTGACACTTTCCAACAATGGCACATCAGAGGCGGTCATGCGCAGTCAGTTCAAAGCATGGTCTGCCTACCTGAAAGGCTCAGAGGCTGCGCCGACCTCTGGAGAACAGTCATGAGTGATGAAACCATCAAAAAAGCACTCATTGCCGATGTCGTGATCGAGGGAACCGGATCGACCAGCGGGGCGCAGCGGGTGGCGCCTGAGACTGCTGGGCGTGGAGGGGAAACATCAGGCCTGAGTCAGTATGTTCCGGGCAGCGCCATCCACGATCCACTGTTGCAGCGCCAGGTTGAGGCCTTTTTGTTCATGCAGGCGGCGCGGCTGGATGCCAAAGACTGGCAAGGTTTTATTGATTGCTTTGATGCATCGGGCATCTATTGGATGCCAGTGCATCTGGGCCAGCAGGACTGGGCGGCGGAGCCGTCCATATTTGCAGAAGACACGCTGTTGATGGAAATCCGGATGGGTCGGCTCTTGCATCCCAATGCATGGTCGCAGGCCCCGATGTGGGGAACCAGCCACCTGGTGGGCAACATCGTGATTGAGTCAGCCACTGCTACTGAAATTCAGGTCGCCAGTCGCTTTCAAATGATGGAGTTGCGACGGGACGATGTCCGCCACTTTGCTGGGAGCTACCGCCACACATTAAAACGGGATGGAGACGATTTTAAAATCACCTTGCAGCGTGTCGACATGATGAATGGACAGGCAGCGTATGACTATGTGCTGCAGGCCTGGGTCTAAAGCGCTGTAGCTAGCCGTTGTCTGAGTGCTTCACGCAGCGTGGCAGCCGGCTGACCCCGGTAGGAGATACCGTGGATGATGCAAAGCGACTCCAGTTCGGCGCGACAGGCCGTCGCGATTTTTACGGTCATCATGAGCGTATCGGTATCCAGACGGTTGCCGCCAGATTCCGTGTCAGGGCGGGCGGAACGGTTGCTTGGCATGTGTGCTCGATACGGCTGCATTGATTAAACCTCTTACGCTGGGCGTTCAGTGTAGGCTTGGAGGACCGGACCGCTTGTGATGCAGTTCACGGCGGCCAATTGGAATTCATGAGGATTTAAATGACGCTGGCTTTTTGGTGTGTCGTGATCAGCGGTTTGCTCCCTCTGGGTGGCACTGCAGCGGCCAAATGGGGATTTAAGGGTTTTGACAATCACAATCCCCGTGACTGGCTCTCAAAGCAGACTGGCACCAGAGCCAGGGGCATCGCGGCTGAGAAAAACAGTCATGAGAGTTTTCCGTTTTTTGCGGCTGCCGTCCTGATGGCACACATAACAGTGGGCCCCCAAACACTGGTCGATTCGCTGGCCGCGGTCTATGTCGTGGCTAGAGTCCTTTATCTGGTGGCCTACCTGATGGACTGGGCGGGATTTAGGACGCTTGTCTGGCTAGTGGGACTGCTCGCCACTGTTGCCATTGCAACTGCCGGCGCCTGGCTGGCGCCAGTTTAGTGCTCGCTTGAGGCCCCAATCCGGCTTGTCGCCTATACTTTGCGACGCTCTTTGAGACACTTCTTCAGACGCTTGTTTTTGTCTCGCTCACTAAGGAAATTTCATGAAGTTGCACTTTGCTCCGGCCTCACCCTTTGCACGAAAAGTCAGGGTGGCGGCGGCCGAACTGGGTCTTGAAGACAAGGTCGAACTGGTGCCCACCCAGGTTGCGCCGGGCAATCCTAATCAGGAATATGCTGCACGCTACAACCCGCTGCGAAGAATTCCGGCGCTTACCATTGACGACGGCACGAGCATCATCGATTCCAAGACCATTTGTGAGTATCTTGATAATCTTGATGGGCGCGGTCAACTCGTTCCAAAAGGAGGGAGCAGGCGCTGGAAAGTGTTGAGTGACTACGCGATTGCAGATGGCATGATGGAGCTTGCCGTCATGCTGCGCTACGAAACCTTCCTGCGCCCCGAGCAGCACCGGTGGCCTGACATTATTGACGATCACTTCGACAAAATCGGCAACGGGCTGAAATGGTTCGATGCCAAAATCGAAGAGAGCGAAGACCGCTTCGAGCTTAGCCAAATCGCCCTGGCATGCGTGCTCGGCTACCTTGACTTTCGTTTTCCCGACTATGACTGGCGTGCGCAGGTGCCGCAACTCGCTGCATGGCATCAGCTGGTATCGAAGCGTCCTTCCTATCTAAATACGGAGCCATCCTGATGAATCATCACGTCAATGGCGGTGAGGTACTCAAGACCTTTGTAAAGACTTGCCACGATGCACTCAAAGCCGAGCAAACCGAGGCTGCGCAGCTGGCAATCATTAAGCCAGCACTAGCGAAGCTGATGAGTGCCCCTGACTGGCTGCCAGAGACCCATCGAAAGCCCAGAGAAGATCGATATGCGCAGTACCCGATTTATGTTGCAGGCGACAACAGTTTGTCGATTGTGTCATTTGTTTGGAAGCCAGGGCAATGGACGCCCATTCACGATCACACGGTTTGGGGGGTGATTGGCATTTATCAAGGTTTGGAGCGGACCGAAGTGTTCGAAGAGCAGGCCGGCCGTTATGTCTGCACTCGCACCATAGACTCAGATGTTGGTGAAGTGGGGGCGGTTTCGCCTTCGCTCGGCGATGTTCACCGGGTGGGGAATGTGTCAGATGATATCTCGATCAGCATCCACGTTTACGGTGGCAATATCGGCGAGATAGAACGTCACGTGTTTGAGGCTGATGGCTCGAGCAAAGCGTTCATCTCTGGCTACGAGCCGGCGCCTGTTCTCGTAGCGGCCTAAGAGTCTTCTCGAGCGTTCTTGGTGTTTTACGCGCCGTCTAGTACTGACCCGGTACCGGACCGCCGCCCTCGTTTGCTGCGTCGAGTGCTGCAAGATGGGTGGCGCAGGCCATCAGATTAATTTCGAAGGGTTGCGTGGCCGATACCTGGGTGACCGAGGTATTGCGAATCACCGCGCCCACTTCGCCCTGTAGGTCGGCCGCCGATACTGAGTCATCAATCATTTCGCGAATGACCAGACCGTGTGTGAACACAGCCAGTACGCCATTGGTATTAGCTCGTTGCTCAAGTACCCATTCGGTCGCTTGTTGAACTCGGTCGCGAAACTGCTGCATGGTCTCGCCACCCGGCGGCGCGAGCTTGTCATCCAGGGGGTCGAAATCGACTTCGTGATAAGCCAGGCCACTCCAATCGCCAAAGAAGCGCTCCCTTAGCAACTCAGAGTATTGGATAGGCTGACCGGTCGCTTCGGCAACGATTTGTGCAGTACGGGCAGCTCGTGGCATGTCGCTCGCGACGATCGCCGCCGGCGGTGATTGCCGAATGCGCTGGGCCAAGGCTCGGGCCTGGGCTTCGCCATGGTCATTGAGTGGGGTGTCGGGCGGTTGAATAACGCGCGAACGATTGAGCGCGGTTTCGCCGTGTCGGATCAGTAAAATTGCCATGGCATCAGCTTACCATCGACAAGGGCCATCGGATAATTCGCCCGACAGCAGGTGAAACTCGATGCTGCTCAGTTCATGAGGTTGATTAGCGCGTGGCGTAATTCTTCGTCGGTCTTGCCAAGATGGTCCAGGCCAAGCGTTGCACTGATGTATTCGAGTTCCTGTCGATCAGAGTCTTGTAGCTTGGCGGTCACTACGGCAACACGATCGCTATACAGAACTTGCGGACTGGCTTCGGTTTGACTTGCTGAATTCATGGTGAGGCTACTCGCTGAATGGACACATGAAAGGGTTAAGTGAAGGATGACCCGAAACGAGCTGTTGTAAAGTGTCGAAAACCGGGGGCAAGCCCGGACGTTTCCGTTCAAACAACACCTGTTTCAGAGTCCAGCCTCCATGTCTACAGAACTTTCCGGTCTCCTCAAAGGCGTGACTGTCGTTGATCTCACCTCCATGATTTCCGGGCCTCTCGCGACCATGATGCTGGCTGACCACGGTGCAGATGTCATCAAGATCGAAAGTCCGGCAGGCGACTACTCCCGGCAGGTCGCGACCCGGCGTAACGGGTATTCCGCCTCTTTTTTGAACAACAACCGGAATAAGCGGTCTGTGGTGCTCGACTTAAAGCAATCGGAGGCACTTGAGCCGCTCAAAGCGTTGATAGGCCGGGCTGATGTGGTGATCCAGAATTTCCGCCCCGGTGTTGCTGCCCGGATGGGCGTGGGGCCAGAGCAAGCGCAGGCAATCAACCCGGGTTTGATCTACTTGTCTATTAGTGGGTTTGGGTTTACAGGGCCATTTCGCGATAAGCCCGTTTTTGACCCACTAATTCAGGCCTTATCCGGTTTGACCAGTATTCAGGGTGGCGCAGACGATGCCCGCCCGCGCCTGGTGCGAACCATCTTGCCGGACAAGCTCACGGCGATGCAGGCAAGTCAGGCCATTCTGGCTGCCTTGTTTCACCGTGAACGCCACGGCGGTAAGGGCAAAGTCATTGAGCTGTCTATGCTCGACACGATCGTCTCGTTCCTGTGGAGTTCTGATATGGGTGGACACACCTTTGTTGGCGATGAGCTGGAAACCGAGACAGCTCAATCGTTCATCGATCTGATCTATGAGACTACGGATGGATATGTGAGCATTGCTGTCATGCAAGACAAACACTGGCAAGGGTTTTTGCGCTCGGTCCATCGCGAGGACCTGATTGCCGATGCACGATTTGCAACGCCGGCACTACGCGAGATCAACAAGAATGAACGGACCCAACTGATTCAGGCGCTCGTCAAAGATCAAGCAACCGAGCAGCTGATTAACGCTATGGAGGCTTACGACGTGCCTTGTTCGCCCGTGTTGACCCGCCGAGCGATGATTCGACATCCGCAAATTGTTGCCAACGGCCTGCTAGGTGAATTTGAGCATCCTGTGGCGGGCACGCTAAGGCAGGCTCAGCCGCCTGCGCGTGTAATCGGGCAGACCCCGTTTAGGCCAAAGCCGGCGCCAGCGCTTGGCGAGCATACGCGTGAGGTGCTTGCCGAGTGCGGACTGAGCTCACAAGAAATACAGACATTAATCGCGAACGGGGCGGCTCATCAGGCATCACGACCGGGCGAGGCAAGCGCATGAGCACGGAAGCACCAGATACCAACACAGTCGCGCTCAACATTCGAGAGTTGGGTGACGGACCTGTCTTGCTTTTGTTGCACGGGCTTTTTGGCTCATCTCGCAACTGGGTCAGTGTGCAGAAAGCGCTCGCTGAGCATTATCACGTGGTGTCTGTCGATTTGCGTAATCATGGTGAGTCAGGCTGGCATGACGAGATGAACTACGCCGTCATGGCGCAAGATATCAGCAACCTGATCGCCTCGCGCGGATGGGAGCAAGTTAGCGTGTTGGGCCACAGCATGGGCGGGAAAGTCGCCATCACTTTGGCGCTGCGCCAACCGCCCGAGTTGCAGCGCCTAATTGTGGCCGACATTGCGCCGGTGGTTTATGCACCTCACCATCGTGAATTCATTCAGGCCATGCTTGCGCTCGACCTGAGTCGTATTGAACGTCGCTCGGACGCAGACCGCCAACTGGCGAGCACGATCGCTGAGCCAGGGGTACGGGCATTTCTGTTGCAAAATCTTGTCCAAAAAGGACCTGAGTGGTTCTGGCGGTTCAACCTCAAAGCGCTCGATGAGTCGCTTGTTGCGCTCGGAGACTTTCCTGCGGCGATTGAAGCGAGCCGATGGAACGGGCCCGTTTGTGTGATTAGAGGCGGCGCTTCTGACTACATTACGACTGATGGCAGGGCGGCATTTGATCGATATTTTGAGTCGGTAGAGCATCATGCGCTCGCCGGTGCGGGCCACTGGTTGCATGCAGAACAGCCCGCTGCGTTTATTGATATCGTCAGACGTTTTATGGAAGTCACATGAAAGACTATGGCAGCAGGGTGTATCCCCTGTGGCGCGAAGCGGCCGATAGTGCCTGGACTCGCTATACCAAGCATGCATTTGTTGAAGGCTTGGCCACAGGCGAGTTGCCGCTCGCTGCATTTCGGCACTATCTGATCCAGGACTACCTGTTTCTGATGCACTTTTCGCGCGCGTGGTCGCTGGTTGTCGTCAAGGCCGACACGATTGACGAGATGCGACATGCCGCTGCAACCGTTGATGCGCTGGTAAACCAGGAGATGCAATTGCATGTATCCACCTGTGCGGGCTTTGGTTTGTCAGAGGCTCAACTCGGGCAGGCGCAGGAGGCTGCAGCCAACATCGCCTATACCCGCTATGTCCTTGATGCCGGCTATGCGGGCGATCTGTTAGATCTACTCGCTGCACTTGCACCGTGCGTCTTTGGATACGGCGAGATTGGCGCTCGGCTCAAACCGCTTAGTGGACCTGACAATCCGTATCAAAACTGGATCGACACCTATGCTGCGAGTGACTATCAAGCCGTTTGCGAAACCGTTGGCCAATTGATCGACGAGTCTATCGAGCGGCGTTTGGGAACTTCCCCGCAAAGTAGTCCACGCTGGCCTCGTCTATGTGACCGTTTCCGCCAGGCCACCGAACTTGAAGTGAATTTTTGGCAGATGGGGCTGGATGGGCCCGCGGATGGCTGAGCCAGCGGCAGCGCCGTCAGTTCTATTGGCAGGCAGCTTCAAGCACGACAACGCAGTTTTGTTTAGCGATTTGACGCTACCGCTGAACGCCAGTCAGTGGACCTGTTTGCTGGGCGCCTCGGGCGTCGGGAAGTCAACCGTGTTACGTCTACTTGCCGGCTTACCGGCGGGTGGTCGTTTTACCGGCAGGATTGAGTGCGATGATGATGTGCCGCTTAGCGGTCGAGTCGCATTCATGGCGCAGTCCGATCTGTTATCGCCCTGGTTGTCGGTCAGAGACAATATCAGCATCGGTGCGCGACTACGCGGCGAGCCCATTGAACAGACCCGGGTCGACAAAATCATCGCCAGTGTCGGTTTGGCTAGTCACGCCCTAAAACGCCCAGCGCAGCTATCGGGCGGAATGCGCCAACGCGCAGCGCTCGCGCGAACTCTCATGCTCGATTGTCCAGTCGTGTTGCTGGACGAGCCGTTCTCTGCGCTTGATGCGCGAACGCGCGCGGAGATGCAAGAGTTGTCGTTTGAACTACTCGCAGGGCGTACGGTATTGCTAGTCACGCATGACCCCGCCGAGGCGGCCCGGCTTGGGCACCGAATCTATTTATTGACACCGGACGGGCTCACGAATGTTGAGGCGCCCGGTACGGCGCCGATTCGCGCCATTGATGATTTCGATATGCTCAAACGGCAGGCGGCGCTCTTGCAGTTGTTGCGTCATGGTCAGTCTGAGATCGCCGCTGAATGAAGATTGCCCCTTTGCTGCTCGTTGCGCTCTTGTTGCTACTGGTGTGGCAGGCGATCGTGTCATTGACCGGTGCACCGCCATACATCCTGCCTGACCCGCTGCGCGTCTTTCGGGCTTTGGTTGACAATGCTGACCTCATCGGAGGTCACGCTGTCATCACCGCGCTCGAAGTACTGATCGGTCTGGTGCTCGGCACGGCACTCGGAGCGATGACAGCGCTATGGCTCAAGATGTCGCCCACTGCGCGGTCGCTGCTATTGCCCGCGATGGTGTTGAGTCAGTCGGTGCCGGTTTTTGCGCTCGCCCCGTTGCTGACGCTTTGGTTCGGATACGGGCTATGGTCGAAAATTGCGATGACCACTCTGATTATCTATTTCCCGGTGGCGTCAACTTTTTATGATGGCTTGCGCAACACGCCCGCGGGACTGGACGATCTTGCGACGGTCATGGGAGCGACCCCGTTGCGCAGGCTTTTCTTGATTCAGGTCCCGGCTGCCATCCCGTCACTGGCGTCAGGTCTGAGACTGGCCGCGATCTACGCCCCGATCGGCGCTGTCATTGGTGAGTGGGTGGGTGCGTCGCAGGGTCTGGGTTACCTGATGCTGCTGGCCAACGGCCGCGTCAAAACAGACCTTATGTTTGCGGCGCTACTGGTTCTGGCTGTCATGGCAATGGCTTTACATTTTGCCATCTCTCTGCTGGCCCGGCGGCTGCAGCAATGGGCTGGGGTCGGGTAAACTTGGGTCCTGGATAGTGCGTTAGAAGGCCGGTACCGAGGCCTCATTCGCCGCCATCACATTAAACCTCAGGGAGACACGATGACTATATCCAAACCAATCCTGTCGGGGCTAATTGCTGCCGGCCTAGTGCTTGGCGCGACTGGTGTCGCTAATGCAAAGACCACGCTGACCATCTCAAGCTGGGCGCCGCCGACGCATGGCATCAACGCCATCATGTGGCCCAAATTTATTGAGATGCTTGAGAAGGCCACGGAAGGGCGGGTGAGTGCACAGATCAAGTACAAGCTCGGCTCACCGCCGGCTCAGTTTGATCTGGTGCAAGACGGCGCAGCCGACATTGGATGGATTTTTCATGGCTACAATCCGGGCCGGTTTGTGGCGACCAAAATGATTGAGCTGCCCGGTTATAGCGGCACGGCAGAGGCAGCATCCGTTGCTTACTGGCGTGCCCATCAAAAGTATCTGGCAAAAGCCAATGAGCACAAAGGCGTGAAACTTGTTTCGCTAATGACGCATGGCCCCGGTGTTTTGCATTCAGCAACCCAGGTTGCGAGCCTTGACCAAATCAAAGGGATGAAGCTGCGTCTTGGTGGTGGTGTCTCCGGCGATGTGGGTGCTGCGTTGGGTGCTACCGGCATTCGGGTCCCGGCCCCCAAGGTTTATGAGACCCTCGCGTCCAAAGCGGCCGATGGTGTGATGATGCCTTTTGAGGGTAAGAAGGGATTCAAACTCACCGAGGTTGCCCAGCACACCTATGAGGTGCCCGGTGGCTTCTACAGAGGGTCTTTTGCGATCGTAATGAATCAAGATCAGTTTGATTCTCTGTCTGAGAAAGACCAGAAAGCACTCGGACCTGAGTTCAGCGAAGCGGTCGCCAAGATGGCTGGTTCTGTGTGGGATCAAATCGATGCCGCTGGTCGTGCAGCGAGCGCTAAGGCGGCGGACAACTCCGTGACCATGGCCGCTGATGCCGATATCCAGGCCTGGAACAAGATGACCATGCCCATCATTGAGAAAGTGCTTGGTGAAGTAACCAAGTCCGGTATTGATGCTGCTAGTGTTCAATCATTCATCAGCAAGGAAATGACGGCCTACAAGTAATCAGCGTTATGCCGTTGACTGAACGAGACAAAGCCCGGCTCAATGCCGGGCTTTGTCGTGATGAATGCTAATGTTTGCTCATGAATAAAGATCAAGAGGCTGGAGGTACCCATCACTGGATATGGGATCTACCCTCCTGGCTGGCAGCTGCTGCGCTTTTTGCGTTAATGGTGATGACCTTTTCCGATGTTGTTTTGCGCAGCACGATCGACAATCCGATCGAGGCAGCCACCGAAATGACGCGTATTTTCATGGCCATCATTGTTTTCTCCTGCCTGCCGGCGGTAAGTTGGCGCGGGACCCATATTGTGGTTGACCTACTCGACTCGAAGTTCACGGCCAGCATAGGCCGAGCGCGAGATGTCGCGATTGATCTGCTGTGCGGCGCTATGTTGGTTTGGCCGGCTTGGCGGGTGTTTGAGCTCGCCGCGCGAGCCCACTCCTATGGTGATGTCACCGAGTACCTGAATATTCCTCAGTTCTATATGGCCGGGTTTGTCGGCATCAGCGTTGCGTTGACCTCGGCGGTCTTGCTATTGCGGGGCATTGCACAGATCGTTCGGCCTGAATTACTGCCTCATCGGGTGAGTTCATGACTGAAGCACTGATTGGGTTTGCCGTCGTGCTGGTGTTGGTCTTCTTGCGGATGCCGATTGCGTTCGCGATGGGGCTCGTTGGGGTCGTGGGCTTCTCGTTGCAGACCAACCCGACGGCCGCTGTTTCCATGGCCGGTCGGCTGATTATCGACACCGCCCAAGACTACGGTTTATCCGTGGTGCCTTTGTTCATTCTCATGGGGCTGTTTGCGAATAAAGGCGGCTTGTCGAAAGAACTATACCGCGTGTCTTACGTGTTTCTTGGGCATTTGCGCGGTGGATTGGCGATGGCCACGATTGTCGCGTGTGCCGGCTTCTCTGCGATTTGCGGATCATCCCTTGCCACTGCGGCGACCATGTCAAAAGTTGCAATGCCCGAGATGCGCCGCTTCAATTACACCGATTCGCTGTCGACGGCGTCGATTGCTGCCGGTGGCACACTGGGAATTCTCATCCCACCGAGCGTGATTCTGGTGATCTATGGTCTGCTGACTGAAACCAGCATCGGCAAACTCTTTATTGCCGGCATTATTCCCGGGCTGCTGGGTGTGTTGTTCTACCTGTTTGCGGTGCGCTGGACCGTTATGCGTAACCCGGCGGCAGGTCCCGCGGGCGAGCGGTCGAGCTGGTCAGACCGGGTGTCAGCGCTATGGGGTGTCTGGGCCATCCTCGCTCTGTTTATTCTCGTTATTGGCGGGCTCTATGGTCTGCTTGACTTTGAACCTTTGAACCTAACCTTCTCGCCCACCGAGGCCGCAGGCATGGGCGCAGCCGGCGCATTCTTAATCTCATTGTCGCGCGGTAATCTGAGTTGGCGAGACACCGTTGAGGTGCTGGTTGAAACGGCCCATACCAGTGCCTCCTTGTTTGTCGTGTTGATTGGCGCCTGGATTTTTTCCAACTTTGTTAACCGCGCCGGCCTGCCCGAAGCCTTGATCGAACTGGTCACCACTCAGGGCGTCTCGCCCATGATGGTGATGTTCATGATCATTGCGATTTACATCATTCTGGGTTGCGTGTTCGAGAGTTTATCGATGCTGTTGCTCACGGTGCCGGTGTTCTTCCCGCTGGTGGTCAGTCTTGGATTTGACCCGGTTTGGTTTGGCATTATCGTGGTAGTCGTCACTGAAATTAGTCTGATCACGCCACCGGTTGGTCTGAATGTGTTTGTCCTGAAGGGTGTGGTGGGCAATGTGTCGACTGGCACGATCTTTCGAGGCGTCACGCCGTTTTGGGTATTTGATCTTTTCCGGCTGGCACTGTTACTGCTTGTCCCAGCAATTGTGATGTTCCTGCCATCGCGCATGTAGTCACCATGAGGCGTAATCGATGAAACAAATTCTGATTAACCGCGACAAGCGCCTGCGAGAAGAGCCTGAAACCGGCCACAACCGCTGGCATCCGGATATCGCCCCCATTGCGACAGTGAAGCCGGGTGAGCCTATTCATCTGCAAACTCGTGATGCGGCTGACGGGCAGATCAAGGCGGGCATGACTGTCGCCGATCTGGCTGGCATGGATACCAAGGTTGGACACCCCCTGACTGGCCCGGTGTTTGTCGAAGGCGCACGACCGGGCGATCTGCTCGAGATTGAATTTGTCGAGATCACACCGCAGGATTACGGCTGGACGCGAATCCGTCCGGGCATTGGCTTTTTGCGCGACTGGTTTGACACCAACTTTCTGGTGCATTGGCATATCAGTGACGGTGTTGCGCGCTCGGAACAGATACCGGGAGTGACGATTCCGTGCGGCGTATTTATGGGCACAGCAGGGGTTGCGCCGTCGCATGAGCAATTGCATCGGTGGCAGGCACGTGAAGCAGCGCTCATTGACGCCGGTGGGCTCGCGCTACCGCCTGATGCGCAAGATGCTGTGCCGGCAATTGAACCCATAGCGAGTGAAGGACTGCGTACGATGCCGCCGCGGGAAAACGGCGGCAATGCCGATGTCAAACAACTCACGCAAGGCTCCCGTTTGCAATTGCCTGTTGCCGTACCCGGCGCATTATTCTCGGTTGGCGATGCTCACTTCGCCCAAGGTGACTCTGAATGTTGCGTAACGGCGATCGAGATGGGCGCCAGTGTTACGGTGCAGTTCAATCTGTATCCGGGCAGGGCGGCCGAGCGCGATATTCGTTTTCCGCGATTTTCTCATCCGGGCTTTTTTCTGCCGCCTGAGTGGGCGGCGCCGCGTGGTCTGATCGGCACCATGGGCATGCCCATTCGCGAAGACGGCAGCCAGTCAGGCGAAGACCTGAACCTGGCTGCGCAAAATGCCTTGCTCGAAATGATCAAGCTCATCGGAGAGCGGGGTTACACCCGCGAGCAAGCGTATGTGATCTGTTCGGTTGCTGCGGATCTACGAATCAGCAACGCAGTCGATCTACCCAACGTCACGGTCAGTGCGCTCTTGCCTGAAGCCATTTTTGATACCTAACAGGCTGAGTCGCGCGTGTCGTTGTGATCAGGGGGTGCCCAAATCAACCGCATACTCACTAACCGGCGGCAATGTCTTGATTAAACCTGCTTCTTGCAAGAACTTAGCCATGCGCTCGTAGCGACCAACATCAAGTGCTGCCGGACGAAGCGCGAATCGTGGCAGCGTGTCGCGCCAGGCGCGCTTGTTCAATTCGTCCTGTAGCTCCTTGCTGGTTGCCGAAAAAATCTCCCAGCTTTCCTGCGGATGGTTCACGATGAACTGGGTCGCTTTTTCAGTTGCCTCGAGGAAGCGTCGCATGACGGCAGCATCAAAGCCATCGGCCTTGGCGACATAAATGAGTTCATCATAAGGCGGCAGACCCTCTTCTTCGGGGTAGAAGCACTTGCCGTCGACCCCCTCAATCTGCATTTGATTGAGCTCAAAATTGCGGAACGCGCCGATCACTGCGTCGACCTGCTTAGACATCAGCGCGGGTGACAGAGAAAAATTGACATTGACGAGTTCTATGTCCGACATGCCCAGGCCGTAGCGACCAAGCATGGCTGACAACATCGCCTCTTCAACACCCGCGACTGAAAAGCCGACTTTCTTGTTTTTCAGATCTGCGATGGTTTTGATCGGACCATCTTCCAGCACGAGCAAACAGTTGAGCGGGGTTGCCACGAGCGTGCCGATGCGCACTAGCGGCAAGCCTTGCTCCCGTTGCAAATGCAATTGCGGCTGGTAAGACACGGCGATGTCTGCTTTACCAGCGGCAACCAGCTTGGGCGGATCGGACGGATCCGCCGGCGCGATCACTTCTATTTCAAGCCCAACGTCCTTAAAGTAGCCCTTTTCCTGGGCAATCAAAATCGGCCCATGATCCGGATTGACGAACCAGTCGAGCAAGAGTGTCAATTTGTCATTGGCGTGAGCGGTGCTAGCCAGCGCCATCAGTGCGACGGCCAGCCAGGTTCTTATGCATTTCAAGGTTTTCTCCTGGTGATGCGGTAGGTAGATTTGAAAAGGGGTTAGATGTTCTTGGCGCTGGCTTGGTCGCAGCTTGTTAGCCAATCGCGACAAGCTTGTGCCGGGTCAGGCGCCTGGGTTACGGCGCCGATCACGGCAAGGGAGTCAGCGCCTGCTGCGAGAACGTCCGGCGCATGTGCAAGCGTGATACCGCCAATGGCGACTAAAGGCCGTGAGCCGATACGTGATTTCCATTCGGTAACTTTTGCCAGACCTTGCGCAGACCAATGAAGCGATTTGCTCTGGGTAGGAAAAACCGGGCCCAACGCGATGTAGTCCGCCTGTAGGGAAAGAGCGCGATTTAGTTCGGCATCGTCATGGGTGCTAACCCCAATGCATATGCCGGCCGAGCGAATCGCCGCGATGTCAGCTGTGTCGAGATCTTCCTGGCCCAGGTGAACATAGGTGCACCCAGCTTCAATCGCAGCTTGCCAATGATCGTTGATCACCAGCAAGCAGCCTGCACTATCACATAAGGATTTGGCCGATGTAACGGCTGCGAGCAAGGCGTCGCCATGGAGGTTCTTGATACGCAACTGGACGCACTTGATGCCAGTAGGCAGCAAGGACTGCAGCCGCTCGACACTGTCGAGTAAGGGGTAAAAGCGATGGTGCTGATTCTTGAAAGCCTGGCTCACAGGTCACCCATTAAGTTGGGCAACACTGGCGGCAAGAAAAAAAGTATGGACAGCGGGCGCTAACGGCACATTGCCAGGATTCAATCCCGACGGGTGCGAGCGGCAAGCCCCTGGAGGCGAACTGTTTAACTTCGATTCCCTTCGCCGGCATTACCCGGATCAGGTTCAGTGGGTTAGCGAATCTTGTCCTGCTGATCGTGTAACCAGCTCTTTAGACAATACGTGCTTTCTCAGCCTGCCTTTCAGCGTACGGCGCCCCAACGAATATGTGACAAGGTTAGCAAGGGGCGAATCAAATGACAAATCAGCCTAACTGCCGTCAGGTTTACGAACGGGCAGTTTGTTGGCAAGCCATCCGTTGCGGCCGTGGACGCCAGCCGAGACATTGACGACGTTCTTGACGCCCTGGCGGTTAAGCCAATCTGCAAGATAGCGGCTGCGCGAGCCAACCGCGCAGATCAAGCCGAGCCGCTTATCAGGATTTTGCTCAATGACTTCTTGCAGACGGGGCAGGAAATCTTTGGCTGTCATATCCAGGGCAATCGCTGTGTCGGGTACACCTGACTCCTGCCACTCTTCGGGGCGACGAATATCAATCAAGACCATCTCGCCGGCCGCGCTTTGTTGCCGCGCCGTAACGACGCCCTCAATTTCACTGTCCGCAGCGGATGCATGTTGCGCCGGACTGAGCGTCATAAGCGTAATGAGAGCCGCAACGCTCAGGAATCCTGCAAGACGCAGGATACTGGCTCGGCGCGATGATCTAGAGTAGGCGTTTTGCATAGGTAAGGGGATTTCTCGCGTGCCGGATCAGGCACAGGTTGACTGGCTGCTAGTGTAAGCGCCCGGTAGCTCCATGATTGTTGTGCAGTGCGTCATAAACCGATAAAATCGACTTTGTTCAATTCGACCCGTGCATCTACTCAATGACTCAGCAGCCTCCTAGCATCGAGCCATCAGCCAACCCGGCGCTTCCGTTTCCGTTGGGTAAAGGTGTGATGGCCCAAAAAGTCCTGTCAGTTCGCCACTACAGTCCTGAATTGTTCAGTTTCCGGGTGGAGCGGCCAGAGTCTTTTCGCTTCAGGTCGGGCGAGTTCGTGATGATTGGTTTGCCGAATGCTGAGAAACCCGTGTATCGCGCCTACTCCGTGGCGAGCGCCAACTGGGCGGATCATATTGAGTTCTTCTCAATCAAGGTGCCGGACGGACCGCTTACCGAACACCTACAGCGGATTCAGCCCGGGGATTATGTTCTGATTCGCGGCAAGTCCACCGGAACTTTGGTCCTGGATGCTTTAACGCCGGGTCGAAACTTATATCTACTGTCCACCGGCACTGGGTTCGCTCCCTTCGCGTCGGTCATTCAAGACCCGGAAAGCTATGAACGCTTCGACCATGTAGTTGCCGTTCAGACTTGTCGAACCGTGGCTGAACTTGGCTATATCCAGCAATTGCGTGAGCACCTGCAAAGCGACCCTGATTTGTCCGAGTTCATTGGTGACAAGCTCAGCTACCTCACAAGTGCAACGCGCGAGCCGCATCCGTGTCAGGAGCGGGTAACCGATTTGTTGCGTTCCGGGAAGCTGTTTGACTTGGTTGGCAGGGAGCCATTTGATCCGGCGCTTGATCGCGCGATGATTTGCGGTTCAATGGCGATGCTCAAAGAAACAAAAGAGATCTGTGAAGCAATGGGTCTGGTTGAAGGGGCGAACAGCAGGCCTGGTACGTATGTCGTTGAGCGCGCATTCGTAGACTAACTTTTCGGGTAAAGCTCGCTTACCCCTCGGATTGCGCAACGGTTCTAGCGCAGCCGCTGAACATCAACGGCTCTCACGGCGGCAGCCTGATTTCCCCACGATTGGCGAACCATGGTCGCCAGGGTGGCGACTTCCTGGTCTCTTAGACGGTGACCGAACCCGGGCATGCCGGGTGGATGAGGGCGCATTCGCGTAGCCGGCCCAAAGCCGCCGTGCAAGATGCTGACGATGACATTGGCCGGGTCCGAAACCTGAACAGAACGCCTGCCCGCCAGACTTGGCCCCAAGCCCGGTTTGCCCGTACCGTTGTCCGCGTGGCACGCGGCGCAGTTGTCGCGCCAAAGGGGGTTTTGGCTGATCGATGAACCGGTGCTTGCGTGATTCCTTGCTATAGAGTTTTTGCTTGACCGCGCAAACCCGGTTTTGAGATAGAGCGCTGCGCTCGCGGCATCTATTGGTGTGAGGTATTGAGTGCTTTCCTGAACGATGCGTGCCATCAAGCCGTTTGCGTCCGCATGACGATTGCTCCCGACCAGGAGAAAAGACTCAATCTCTTCTAAGGACCACGATGTGACACCTGCCTCACTGACATCATCAAGCGAGGGCGCGTAGCCGGCGTTGCCGGGGAGTTGCTGGCCACCGGTCTTGTCATCACGCGTGAACCCGCCAAGGAAATTGCGCTCGCCGTGGCAGGCATTGCAATGCATGAGTGTTTCAACAAGATACTGTCCTCGTTCAGCGGACACCTGCGGCTCACTAGCGGCATGATGACTCGCCCCGGCTGGCAAAGAGACAGGCTGACTGACGAACAGCCAACGCCATGCCGATAGCGCGAGTCTGCTGTCATAGGGAAATCGCAGATCATGCGCGCGATTTGGCAGTTTGACTGCCTGGCTTGACTGGAACCACGCGTACAAGGCGTCACTGTCCGCGCGCTGCAGACCGGCAAAGAATTGATAAGGAAACACCGGGTTGAGCGCCTGATCCATCGCATCAATACCCTCGGTCATCGCGCGGTAGAACTGATCTGCAGACCAGGCGCCTATGCCATCGGATCTGCTGCTGGAAATGTTTGACCCGTACACCCGTCCGAACGGTGTCTCGATTGCGGCGCCGCCGCCATACAAGGCATCGTTGTCTGAAACGGATGCAAGGCTCGGCAAATTTGATGGGGCACCACGATGACAACCAGCGCAATTGCCAAGCCGTGCGAGGTAGTGGCCACCCTTCAGCGCTGCGGCGGTCTGCGTTTCGCTTTTAGACGTCAAGTCTGCGGCGGCATAGCTACCGCAGTCTTGAGTGGTTTGAGGTGTTGACGACTCGCGGTGATGTTGGCCAGCGCTGACTGGCTTGCCGTCGCCAGGGACTGGTTGTGCTGAGAGCCAACCCGCGATCGCCGTAATGTCTTGAACAGGCAGTCGCTCGGCGATGTCTGCCATGCAGTCGGGTGCATGGGCTTGTCGAATGCCATTTTTCCAGGCGCCAAGTTGGGCCGTAAGATAGTCTCTCGGCAAACCCAGCAAGCCAGGCACAGCCGGTAGCACACCGGTAAGCTTTTCGCCATGGCAACTGGCGCATGCCGGCACGCGCAGTGAGTTATCTCCCTCGGTGATCAAAACCGTCGCACGTTTGCCTTCAGCCGCGGAAAGCCGCTGATACGCGGGCGGGGCATAGGGCAGCTCAAGGTTTGCAAAATAATCGGCGAACTTGCGCAGATAACTATCTGGCAGCGAGCCAACCAGGCGGTTCATGCCTTCGAACTGCCGAGCGCCGGATTTGAAGTGGCGCAATTGGTTAAGCAGGTAACCTGCTGGTTTGCCGGCAATACGAGGGAAGAAGCCATCGGGTGTTGCGACACCCTGTTTACCGTGGCAACCGGTGCAGGCAAGGGCGCGTTTGCTCATGTCTGGCTCAGGCGTGAGGCCCGGTGTAGCGGTTGCTGAGCCAGCGACACCAGGGTTTGCCGTGGTAGATAACAACAGTACAGCGGTAGCCTGGATAAGAAACAGCGGGAGTCGGGCTAGCATTGGTTTATTGTAATGCCCTAACAATAGACAGGACGTGCCTTCTCTATGGCTGTGATCGATCTTAACCGCGGCAATGACCGCCCCCCACGTCGCCGGCTCAGGCTACCCCAGCCCGGCTTGTTTGGGATTGGCGGTGTTTTACTCGCCATCTTGCTGGGCGTGATTGCATTCACGACTTCCTACACTATTCCCAGTGATTCCATCGGTCTGGTGCAGCGATTTGGTAAGCACATCAAAGAAGTCCCCTCAGGACTGCACTTTAAGCTGCCGCTCGGGATCGATTCAGTCTTGGTTGTGCCGGTTAAGCGTCAGCTCAAACAGGAGTTCGGTTTTTCGACCCGGGGCGCAACCAATCCTGCGCAAGCGCGACCAGACTACGCGCTGCAAAGTCAGATGGTCTCCGGTGATTTGAATGCTGCGCTAGTTGAGTGGGTCGTGCAGTACCGGATCTCCGAGCCTCTCAAGTACATGTTCGAAGTCCGGTTTTCAGGCGAAACGCTGCGCGACATTTCTGAAACAGTCATGCGCGCGGTTGTGGGCGACCGCACGGTTGATGAAGTGCTGACGATTGGCCGGCAGGAAATCGAGGATGAAGCACTCTTGAAAATGCGCGAACTCGCCGGGCGCTACGAGATTGGTGTGAGCATTGACCAGGTGCAGCTCAAGAACATTAATCCGCCGCGTCCGGTCCAGGAATCGTTTAACGAGGTCAATCAGGCGCAGCAGGAGCGCGAGCGTTTGATAAACGAAGCACGGCGCGACTACAACCGCGTGATTCCCTTGGCCGAGGGCCAGAAAGACCAACAGATTCGAGAGGCTGAGGGCTACGCACTTAAGCGCGTGAACGAAGCAGAAGGCGATGCGTCACGGTTTAATGCGGTGTTTACCGAATACCAAAAGGCGCCCGAGGTGACCCGGCGACGAATCTATATCGAAACGCTGCAGGAGGTGTTACCTGCGCTGGAATCTAAGATCATTGTTGATGAGGCTGCCCAGCAGATTCTGCCTTTGATGCATTTGAACCAACAACGCGGAGCAAAGCAATGACACCCATCCGCCTCGTCTTACTTGTTCTGGTGGCAGTCGTGGTCTGGTTGCTGGCAGGATCCTTCTACACGGTCAGTGAAATTCGCCAGGTCATCATTACGCAGTTTGGAAAGCCAGTCGGTGAGCCTGTGACCGAGGCCGGCTTGAAAATGAAGCTGCCCTTTATCCAGCAGGTCAACTCGATCGACAAGCGCATTCTTGAGTGGGACGGCAAGCCAAGCAATATGCCGACCAAGGACAAGCTATATATCGCAGTCGATACCTTTGCGCGCTGGCGAATTGTTGACCCCTTGCAGTATTTTCTGCGGTTGCGTGATGAGCGCAGTGCTCAGTCGCGCCTGGATGACATTCTCGGCAGTGAAACCCGTAATGCAGTGGCCAAGCACGAGCTGATTGAAATTGTCAGATCAACGGCCGACCGGGTGGCTGAGTCTGACCCGACGCTCAATGCGGTTGATCGAGCTGCGCTCGGCTCACTTGTCCCCATTGCTAAGGGCCGCCAGAAGGTTGAACAAGAGATCTTCAAAGCAGCAGCCAGTAAGGTGGGTGTGTTTGGGATTGAGTTGCTGGACATTCGGTTCAAGCGAATCAACTATAACGAAAGTGTTCGCCCGAAGATCTATGATCGGATGATCAGTGAGCGGCGCCAAATTGCCGAGCGCTTCCGTTCTGAGGGCAACGGTGAGGCCGCGCGTATTCGTGGTCAGCGCGAGGGTGAACTGAATCGCATACAGTCTGAGGCCTACCGTGCAGTCGAAGAGATTAGAGGCAAGGCCGATGCCGAGGCGACCAATATCTACGCTGAGGCCTATGATCAGAATGCTGATTCACGCGCGTTTTATGAGTTCATGAAATCGATGGACCTTTACAAATCCGGGATCAATCAGAACACCACGCTCGTTCTCTCGACTGGCAGCGAAGCGTTCCGCTTTCTGCGTGAGATGGAGCCTGGTGATGCAGCTGGCTCAGGCACCCAGGCAGGTTCGAACTAGGCTTGCCAAGCGTGACGACTTAGCGCTGAGGGTGATGCTTAGCGCTGCTGATGGTATGGCGAGCCAGGATTAAACGTGACGCGGTCAGATTCATTGCTCAGCCGCGCGACGAACGCTGAAATCAGGTTGCTGTCTTCAAGCGCTGAGTCAATATCCCACCAGTCCTGCATGGTGTCGCCAGTTTGGTGGTAGCCTGACCGCAAATAGCGTTTGATCTGAGTGATTGGGCCGCGCATCAGAAACGACCGGCTATGTCGGCCGCCTCGAATCCACAGAGCCGGGATACCCTGACGGATCAACTCGTACTGATCAGACCGGAACAATCTACCTATACTGGGTGCGTAGTCTGGCGACACTTGGCGCTGCAGATCCCTTGCGACTTCTCGTAGTGACACATCGAGTGTTGATAATCCTAAACCAATCACCTCGATGTCTAGCGCGCGCCCAAAGACGTTGGCAATATCAATATTGATGCCGGCAATGGGTCGATCGGTTGTCGAACCTTCCAGGCGCGATCGTACATAATGCCGCGCGCCCAGCAGCCCGGATTCTTCTGCCGTTAACGCAACAAATTCGATTGGTCGCGCACGGTCTGGCACCGTTGTCAGGCGGCGGGCCACATCCAGCATTTGCGCGATGCCTGAAGCATTGTCTGCAGCCCCTGGGAAGTAGGCCGAGTCGGATGCACCGTTTGCTGGGCCGAGATGGTCCCAATGGGCCATGACTACGATCGGCGCCCGAGGCATTGGCCCGTCCTCGTCACTGGCCAATATGGTCGCTGGTATTCTCGCTATCACGTTGTGTGATTCGAATGCCTGCCAGCGTGTGCTGAGTTGAGCGTTCAGACGTAATGGCAACTCTATCGCTTTTCCCGACTCTTGAAGCGCTGCCTGTTTGAGGCTTGGCAGGCTAAGGCCGGTTCCCTCGAGCATAGTCTCAAATGCCAACGCGCTTGCCCAGACGGAAAGTGGCGGCTCATCGGGCGGCACCGATGGTTCGCTCAGGTAAATGCGCTGCCGCCCGAAAGTGTTCTTAACGGCACTGAACCGATAACCGGCTGCTTTGGCGTCATGGATCAAGAGAACACCGGTTGCGCCGCGTTGCGCCGCCAGAGCCAGTTTGTGATCCCAACGGCCATGCCGGGTCATGGCTTTGCCATCAAAGCGATCCGGGTCCAGTCGGTCAGGGGCGTCAGGTGATCGAACTGGAGGATCGCCCGTGAGCATTACCAGTAGCCGGCCGTTAACATCGAGCTGGGCGTAGTCGTCCCATCCGAATTCGGGCGCATGGACGCCATAACCCACAAAGAGCAGTTCGCTTTCAAACTGCTGTTGCTCAAGTCGCTGCTGAGTCCAGGCAACAAATTGCCCGGCGTCCAGTGTTTGGGCGGTTTGAGTTGACTGATCTGCCGCGCGAGTGAAATACCGGATATTCGCTGCTGAGTTCATCGTGGTGAGCGAAACCGCTTGCAGGTAATTCCCTTGCTCACCTGCAGCTACCAGGCCGGCCTTTTCAAATTCACGCGCGATATATTGGCTGGTAAGCCGCCCACCCTCGGTGCCCGGAAGCCTGCCGCCAAAGTCTGGCGATGAAAGGACTTTCACCGTTTCGGTGAAGCGCTGGCGTCGCAGATCAGTCACCGGCTTTTGGAACCAGCGATCGCGACTGACGCGTTCTTCGAGCCGATCCTCCTGCGCATAGGCAACGGGCGCTACAACGGAGAGGATAAGGGTTGAGATAAATGCGCAATAGGCGCGGGATCGGGCGCTTTGCTTAAGCCTTATTGGTGCTATTCGCGCTCGCTGGGCTAATGGTTGCGGGATGCGTTTCCGCCGATTCAAGAACATCAACCAACTCTGCAAGGGCAACTGGCTTTTGAAGCAGGATATCGAAGACGTCGTGCGCTGAATCGCTGGCATCGAGCCCTCCAAGACTAGCGCTCAAGGCTACCAGTCGGGGCACGGCAGTCAATCGCGCGTCTTTGGTATGCATTTGACGAATTTTCTCTGCCAAGGTCGCGCCATCCATGCCGGGCATACGTAAGTCAGTGATTACCGCATCAAAGGCTTGTTGGGACGCCTTGATCAGCGCATCCGCGCCGCTGCCGGCTTCAGTGACCTGAAACCCGTCGCTGCCCAGCAGAGTTGCCAGAAGGGTTCGACCCAGACGGTCATCATCAACTAGCAGGACGCGTCTTGTCTGGCGTAGAGGCATTTTGGGGCGTCGCGTGGTCGCCTCGAAATCGAGTCGGTTGTCGGCGTAGTTGTCACCAGCAGGGCTTGAAACCGCGGGGGTGGTTTTGGCTTCCAGGGGCAATTCGAAATGGGCGGTCGTGCCACTGCCCGATATTGATTCGATGCCAATAGTGCCGCCGAGGCGCGTCACAATGCGCCGGCCAATGGCCAGCCCGACACCTGTACCGGTTGGGTCATCGGTGTGAGCGTTTTGATTTCTCCGTGCCAGTGCGTCTGTTGCTACGGCCTGGTTGCTCACGAAAGGCTCAAAGACTCGGGACAGCTGTTCTTCAGTCATTCCGGCACCCGTGTCAGTGACCGCAAAACGGATTAGAGCGCTGTGGCTGCCTAGCGGTGCCCAACTGCTGATGTGATTGTCCGCGGGCTCACAGGGGGCGATGGTAATCGTGACGCCTCCTTTGTCAGTGTGCTGAAGCGCGTTGTTTACCAGGTTCATCAACACTTGTTGAATTCGCTGATGGTCACCAAGCAAAATGTCTGGCGTTCTCGGGTCGATTTGAGTGACAAGCTTTAGCGACTTGCGCGCAAACGGAATTTGCAGCTCATGCTCGATCGTGTTGAGCAATCCTTTCACCGAAAACTCGCTGGGCCGGAGCGGAAAGTCATCTCGCTGAACCTTGGCGAGCTCAAGCAATTCATCGATTACGCCTCGCAGGCGCTGACTCGCTACATGCGCTTCTCGAAGGTGCGACTGCACATCCGGCCGAGCGGAGGCCTCGTCTGTGCCGGTTCGGTTAGCACCCGTCTCGCCTGATTCATGGATGAGCTGATCTAGCGCCAGGCCAATGGCATGAATCGGCTGGCGAAGTTCCTTGCTGGCTGCCGACACAAACAAGTCTTTGCTGGCGCTTAGATTTCTTAGCTCAGTCTTGAGGGCGTGCTCATCGGTAGTGTCATGAATGCTGCCCGTCCAGACCAAGCCCCCGTCGTTCATTACTCTGACCGCCATGGCGGCTTTTAGCAGTCGATAATCGCCGTCGGCACGGCAGAACTGAAAGCTCACGTCTATCGGGTCGAGGGTCTCGACCGAGCGCCTGGTGATGCTGCGTAGTCTTTCCTGGTCATCGGGGTGAACATGCTTCAAAAACGCCGGATCGTTTAGGTTCAGAGAGTGTTCGCCGGCGGGTAACCTGAAAAGCTCCCGAGCAGTTGGATTGGCGAACAGACACTTCATGGTGCCGTCTGGGTTGACCTTGTACTCGACAACGCAGGCGGGTAAATCGCTGGTTAAATCGAGCAAACGCTTTTCCAGCCGGCGCCGCTCGTGCTGTTCGTGAGCAAGTCGTCGTTTCCAGAAAGCGGCGACAACTATGGTCAGCAGCAGCGCAATGATCAGCGGGATCGTCCAGCTACTGCCAGATCCAGTCGAAATCTCTGTTTGTGAGGTCTGAGCAAATGCGGTGGTGCTTAGAGCGGGGGCAAGCACCAAGGCAGTTAGTGCAAGGACTCGTGCACTGGTCTGGCAATCACTGAAATACGAAGGGGACACTGCAGATGTCGTCAAAAGAATCAACGGGTTACGCCGGGGAAAGGCAAGCTTACAGGAGCAAAAGAGGGCAAGCGTGGCGTCTACAGCGCAAACCCTAGAATAGTGGAAACTAATTGTTCCGAATCTGCGGCAATCGTGGATGACTTCATAGAGGATTGATGAATGGCCGGTGCCAGCTTACTCACACTAATCGATGACCTGTCTCTGCTGCTGGATGACATTGCAGTGCTTACCAAAGTGGCCGGAAAAAAAACGGCTGGTGTCCTAGCTGACGATCTGGCGCTAAATGCCGAGCAAGTCAGTGGCGTGGCAGCCAGCCGTGAGTTGCCCGTTGTGTGGGCTGTATTCAAAGGGTCAATGCTGAACAAGCTGCTCCTTGTCCCGGCAGCCCTTTTGATAAGTGCGTTTGTGCCCTGGATGGTGACGCCCCTTTTGATGGCTGGAGGCTTGTTTCTATGCTTTGAAGGGGTTGAGAAACTCCTTCACAAATACCTGCACCCAGTCGAGCAGAAAGAAGCCAATGACAGATTAATCGAGGCGTTTGAAGATCCGTCAGTTGATTTGGTGGCGTTTGAGCGCGACAAGATTAAGGGGGCGATTCGAACAGACTTCATCCTGTCGGCAGAAATTATCGTGATTGCGCTGAACACCGTGGCTGACCGCGATCTAACGATTCAAATCGGCGTGTTGTCTCTGATAGCCATCCTACTTACGCTTGGGGTCTATGGATTCGTTGCATTGATCGTAAAACTCGATGATTTTGGATTGTTTTTGACCAAGCGACCCGATACCTCATTTGCGGCAGGCCTATCCCAGGCCTTTGGCCGGGGATTGCTCAGGTTTGCGCCGCTCCTAATGAAGTTCCTTTCCATCGCCGGCACCGCGGCGATGTTCTTTGTCGGTGGTGGCATTCTGGTTCACGGGATTCACTGGGCCGAACAAGGCCTGCACGCGGTTGAGGCCTGGTTACAAAGCAACGGGTTTAGCGGCGTATTGGAAGTTGTTGTCACAACTCTTTACAACGGCCTGATCGGGGTCATCGCCGGTGCGATCGCGGTGGCGATCTTCACCATAGGTGCAAAAGTCTGGTCAAAAGTCTCGGGCGACAAAGCGGCTGCCTGAACGGCGTTCAAGCGTCGGCGCAGCAGTGCAAGCCTGATAACTGTGAATTAGGAGAGAGGCAGAATGAACATCAATCGAATCGATGGCGAAAGCAGTGGGGTGTTTGTTATTGCGCCAACGCCCTTCGATGACAACGGCGAACTAGACCTCGACTCGGCTCGGCACATGTGCGAGTTCTATCTTGAGCATGGGGCGACGGGCATGACCATTCTGGGCATGATGGGCGAGGCGCCCAAACTCACTCAGGAGGAGTCTATAAGCTTTGCTGAGGTGGTGTTGTCGACACTGGCTGGTCGCATTCCAGTCGTGGTGGGCGTTAGCAGTCCGGCGCTCAATCTTCTGTCCGCTCTTTCCGAGCAGGTGATGAGTCTTGGTGCGGCCGGGGTCATGGTGGCGCCAATGCCAACCCTTAAGACTGACACCGCTATTTCTGCCTACTACGCTGCCGTGATCGAGCAACTCGGTGAGATACCCGTGTGTTTGCAAGACTATCCGCAAACATTAGGCGTGCACTTTTCAGTGGAGTTGCTGGTGAAGTTGTTCGCCGAGCATGCCAGCCTTTGTATGCTCAAACATGAAGATCATCCGGGGCTGAACAAGCTGGGTCGGTTTCGAGCGGCATGTAGTGTGCCGGTCAGTGAAGGGGGCATCGGCAGGCGGATTTCGATCCTGGTCGGTAACGGCGGTTTGTTTTTGCCTGAAGAAATGGCCCGTGGCGCAGACGGCGCGATGACGGGCTTTGCTTTTCCTGAGATGTTGCGTCAGGTCACCGATCTCATGATTAAAGGCGACACTGAGCGCGCTAACGCAGTCTTTAATGCATACCTGCCACTGGTTCGCTATGAGTTGCAGCCTGGCCTTGGTCTGGCTATTCGAAAATACGTGCTTGCGCGGCGCGGTGCGATAAAAACCGCAAAGTTGAGAGCGCCGGGACCGGCCCTTACGCAAGCTGATATCGCAGAAGTTGAAGCCCTATGGGCGCGCCAGCAGCGTAGCCTTCAGGCGCTAGATATTCCTAGCCGCTAGAACAAGCGTGTTTGGGTCAAGATAAACGGAGAAGCAATGAAAGTAGGGATTTTCGGACTGGGTTCGGTTGGGCGCGACGTCGCCAAAGCACTGGTTGGTGGCATCGATGGCCTCACGCTTGCGGCGGCGGCAGCCAAAAATGAAGCACGGGCGAGTGACTATCTGCGCTCACTCGGGGTTGACGTACCGGTAGTGGATGCCGCCAGAATGGCAGCTATGTGCGACATCGTGCTGGAGTGCGCGCCTGCTGCCGTGTTCGAAGAGGTTGCACGGGCTGCGGTGGGTCAGGGGCGTGTGTTTATGCCTCTTAGTGTGGGCGGTCTGTTGAGATTTCCGGATTTGGTCCAGGCGGCACAAGTTTCAGGTGGGCGGATCGTGGTGCCGACGGGCGCTTTGCTTGGCCTCGATGCTGTTCGGGCTGCGGCCGAAGGCAAGATCGACACGGTGCGGGTGGTGACGCGCAAACCGCCCAAGGGTTTAATGGGGGCGCCTTACCTTGCTGAGCACGGTATTGAGCTTGAAGGTTTGACCGAACCGTTGCAGATTTTCAAAGGCTTTGCACGGGCCGGCGTGGCGGGTTTTCCGGCCAACGTTAACGTGGTGGCCGCCCTGAGCCTGGCCGGCATCGGGCCAGACCGCACCGAGTTGGAAATCTGGGCTGATCCAACGGTTACTCGGAATACGCATCGAATTGAGCTTGAGTCGGATAGTGCACGGATGACCATGAGCATTGAGAATGTGCCATCAGAAAATGCCGCGACCGGTCGCATCACCGCATTAAGTGCGATTGCTTGCCTGAGAGGGCTTATCTCACCATTGAAAGTTGGCAGCTAGTCATTGCCAGCCAACAGCGATAGCTAACCCATGGCGAATGAGCAAAATCTCATGACTGCCCCCGGCAATGTCGATCGTCCCGGGGTGGCTCGCGCGCTTGCTTATCCTTACGGGAGGCCGCCGCGCTCGTTCTTGTTTTCTGCGGGCGAGGCGACTGAACTCACCGTAGAAACGATGTCCGCCTTTTCCCGCCAGGAAAGGCAGGCGCTAACGCCTGTACTGGCGGTAGGCTCTAATGCATCGCCGGAGCAATTGCGACGTAAGTATGGGCAGGCGGCTGACGTGCGTATTCCGGTCACGCTTGGATGGCTGAGTGGCGCCGACATCGCTTACTGTGCTTACATGACAGGGTACGGATCAGTGCCCGCAACACTGTTTCAAAGCGCGGGTGTACGTGTTCCGTTAGGGATCACCTGGTTGCCGCCGCATGAACTGAGCCGCATGCACGGGACAGAAGCAGTCGGCACCCACACGGACTTTGGCGCGGTGAGGCTTGACCGGCTGGCGTTGTCGGCTTCCCTTGCGCTACCTGATGCTGAGTGCCCACATGAAGTGTTCACTTATTGCAGTCGACTCGGTCTGGTGGCGATCAATGATGAACCGGTAGGACTCGCTGAACTCGGCGCCACGGGGCGGACCGGATTAGCGTTGACTCAGCAGCAGTTGCAGCGGCGTGTGCGGCGCTGGTCAGAAGCGCAACATCTGGCCTTTGCGCAGGTGGCGTCGGGCGAGGCAGGTAAGAGGCCTGACTTTGCACAATGGGTGTCCAACAATGTGCGTCAGCAATCCCTGCGAGATCAGGTGACGAGTCTTTTGCAGGCCAGTCGGATTGAGCGGCCCATCCAAGACTTTGAAATACGCGAAATCGCTTGAAGAGATTCGCGGGGCGGGCCAAGCGTCCGGTAAACTCGCAGGCACATCCCATTCCTCGACGAGCGTAACGCCATGTCCGACAACCCCAACGCCATGTCCGACAACCCGGTCAAACAAAGAGTTAAGCCTGCCCGCGAAAAGCCCAAGGGAGACCCAATTCTTCGCATCATGGAGCTGTACCGCAATGATGCGCGGCCGCACAAGATTGACCTGAGCGTTGGCGTTTATAAAGATGAAGCCGGCAACACGCCCGTGCTGCCAAGTGTTAAAACCGCTGAGCGGCGGCTTTTTGAACAGCAAGAGAGCAAGTCATACGTGGGGCTTGCTGGCAATGCTCAATTCAGTGCCGCGCTAGGCAGCCAGATTTTCGATCAAAGCAAGCTGAATAGCTCGCGGCTCGCAGCTATTCAGTCCGTGGGCGGATCGGGTGGCCTACGACTTGGCTTTGAATATGCGTTGCAATGCGAAGGGGTCAAGCGTCTGCTCGTTTCGACACCCACGTGGGAGAATCAGGCCGGGATCGCCGGTGCCACCGGCCTGGAAGTGGCGCGCTACCCATACTACGACCGAGATAGCGGACAAGCCCTGACCGAGCAGATGATGGCGGCGCTAGCTGGCTGCGGGCCTCAAGACGCCGTGATGTTGCATGGTTGTTGCCACAACCCAAGCGGATCCGATCTGTCGGTTCAGCAGTGGGAGCAGATTGCGGACTCAGCAGCAACGCACGGCTGGTTGCCGATGATTGATCTCGCCTATGCCGGCTTCGGCGGCCCGATTGACCAAGACACAGCCGGCTTGAACGCGCTGATTGCACGCGTGCCCACCACGGTTGTCGCCGTCTCGTGTTCGAAGATTTTTGGCTTGTATCGCGAACGGGTCGGTGCGGTGTATATCGCCACTGATTCAGCTGACAGTGCAGATCTCGCCGCCGCGGAAATGATGCGCATTGCACGGGAGATTTACTCGATGCCGCCAGACCATGGCGCGGCTGTCGTTCAAACCATCTTGCACGATGATGAGTTGCGCGCGCAATGGCTCAATGAGCTCGCTGATATGCGTGATCGGATTAATGGTGTCCGTTCGGTACTCGCTAATGAAATGAATCGGCTCGACGGTTCCGACAGATTCAGCCACCTGGCTAGTCAGAACGGCATGTTTTCGCTCCTCCCGCTGTCTGTCGAGCAGGTTCACCAGTTACGGGATGAGCACGCGGTTTACGTGATTGAAGATGGTCGTACCAATGTGGCAGGTGTCACTGAGGCGAATGCTGCGCAGGTTGCCAAGGCCATTATGGCGGTTTTGTAGTTGGTGTTACTACGCCCTAGGGCCTCTGTTATCAGGCTCTAGGCAATCAGTTGCCCGCCATTGACTTCAAGTACCTGCCCGGTAATGTAGCCAGACATTAAGCCGGCTGCCATAAACAGATAGGCCGGCGCGCAATCTGCCGGAGACCCTAGCCTGCCCAGCGGAATGCTCGCGCGTGTTGACTCGAGTTTTTCTTTGCTCGAGTAGCGTTGGTGAAAACCCGTTTCGATCGTGCCCGGAGAAATAGCGTTGACCCGAATGCCGTCTGGGGCCAACTCCCTCGCAAGCGCCTTGGAATAAGTGCTCACAAATGCCTTGGCGGCAGAGTAAATAGCCGAGCCCGGGCTACCGCCAGTGCGCGCACTAATTGACACGGTATTGATGATGGCCGATTCATCGGCATTGCGGAGCGCGGGCAATAAGCCTTTGGTGACTTGTACGACGGCGGTCTGATTCAGGTGAACGATGCGTTCATATTCTTCATCACTCAGATTCTGCGCAGCGATGCGGCCCATCATCGTGCCAGCATTGTTAATCAGCACGTCGATTGTGGGCGCAATATTCAGGACGTCTTCCAGAAACTGATTGACCTGAGCGTCTTCGGTGAAATCAGCATAAAAATTTTCGTGGCCAACCCCGGCCGCGACAGACTCGTCGGGTGTCCGCCCGCGGTGGGCGATCACACGGGCACCGCAGGCGCCAAATGCGCGAGCAACGGTAGCGCCGATGCCCGAGCCGGCGCCCGTGATCACAACCGTTTTGCCTTTGAAAAGAACTGGATCAAATCCGTATTGCATCATGCCGACTCCGTTTGCGCGCTGCTCAGTGTGCCTGAAGTCTTCATTATGAGCCAATGCGATCGGTCGCTCACCGATTGCCCTGGCGCATCTGCGCGGCGATGGATTCAAGTGCTGCCCGATTAATCTGCGTGACGGCCGCGGTGAAATCTTGCCAGGGTATGTCAGTAATACTCACCAGACCCAAGTGACCGTTCTCGCCGTCCAGCCAGCGCCCGGTGGCGGGTTGATCGAGATATTGAAACCAGTGGGCGCCAACGAACTGGCGATTGGCGACAACAGAGTCAAGCATTCGCTGATATGCCGGTGCGCGATCCTGCTCGCTAGCGACGTGCATAACACCCGCCCAGAACGGCCCACGGTCTGGTGAGCCGAAATGAAACTCAGTGAGCAACGCCGGTCTGTTGTGGCGGGCGAAAGCCTCGGCTTCAAACCCAGCGTCGATGTCCGGGACGTATAGATTAAAGCTTACAACGTCGCAATGTCGCGCACAGGCGGCCACCGATTCAGGCGTTCGCGATGCAAAGCGACTCCCCAGATATAGATGCTTTGCGTCGTGCTTGTGTAGCGTTTGCGACACGCGCTTAAAGTACTCATTTGCGTGCAGGGTGAGCAATGCACTCAGGTCTGCGGCCAGGATCGTTGACGAGCGCATTTGTGCAACAAGTGGCGCGCGGTCAATCCATAGAGGGGCTTGCAGTGCTTGCCAGGAATCGAGCGATACTCCCCAGGCCTTGGCAAGCTCATCAATTGTGCGATACCGAGATTTCAGGTGTGCAATGAAGGCTCGCTTCGCATGGGCATGCGGATCTGCGGTATCCATTGCAAGCGCCGACAAGACTGGTCCATAGCGGCTATTAGGGTCCTCCGACCCGCCATTGCCCCAGGCGAGTTCGTTGTCCACAAAGTACCCAAGCAGATGTTCATTGTCTCGATGGGCTGGCATGAACTGCGCGAAGGTCTCGTCGAGCGCGATCTGAAACGCCGGGTCAAAAGGGTCGGGAATGCCTTGCCACCAATCATGTCCATCTGATAACCGCTGGAACGGCCCTGCAATATGGATGATGGCTGTGTAGGGGATGGATGCGCGTTGCGTGAAACTCTCGTCTGACCAGGCTGCCGCGGTATTGAATGACCACCGTTTGAGTCGTTGTTTGGTGCGCTGTTGCCATTTTGGGGCATAGTCAACGCCGTCCCGGCGGTACAGATTGGCGCGATAAAAATCGAAGCTGCGTCCAGCGCCAAATCGTCTCCCGCGCTGCGCGCCTGCGTCGGTTGGCAACACGTCTGCGCTGTCGCGCCTACCGTAGAAAGCGCTCAACGCTGAGCGTTTATCAGGTAAATCGGTAAACATGAACTCACGCCCCTCAATGAAGGTCTCGCTGTTGCTTATTTGAATCGCATTGACGCCGAGCGAGAAGAACGGATTCCCCTCGGGTGTGAGCAATATCCACCGTCCCTTGTTCGAGTCTGCAGGCTGCCCGGTAGCGGTGGGAAGCTGGTACACGCGAAACGCGCCAGTCGCTAACGTGCGTGCAGGCCATCTACGCAGTATCAGGCCTCCAAACCGATCCAAGTTGACTTTGTTAGGCGTGTCTTTGCCAGGGGTGGTCGCCGGTTGGGTGTTTTGGCTCGACGCCGCGGTGATCGAACCCGCGCACGCCCCACGCAATTTCTCTGGCCATTCGCCCCGACTGAACTGTCCAAAGCAATCAATCAACCCGGTATACAAGCGCCTGAGATCATTCCGGTCTGGCCGAACAAACAGCTTCCCGAATAAAAGTGTCTGGGTTGCTGCGGGGGATGGCATGCTGACTTCCGCAGCAACCGGAGCGCTATCAATAAGCCCCGAGACAGTCGTTGCCACCAGGATGCGTTCATTGTTAACGTTGATTGGCTGAGGAGGCGCTGCTCGCATGCCCCACGCAAGAGGGTGCGTGGCCTGCGTAGGGATCACGACGGTTTGAGCCGGTCCTGGCGGCAAAGAGATCAGGCTTACCAATCGATTGCCTTTCGCGTCAGTCAGCGTGATGGTCAGTCCAACTGACCATGGCATGGTGTTCTGCACATGCCAGTGCAAGGCATTGGGCTTGTTTGTTTGGCCAGAATTGAGGGGCCATCTTGCCGACTGCACGCTCTGCGGCTGATCCGAGGGCGCGCCTGGCCTGAAAACCAAGGGCACAAACCCAGAGGGTAGGGTTTCATCGGTACTGATGTTGACACTCAGAGTCGGCGCGGTAGTGCCAGGGTCCAGCAATTGCAAAGCTGATCCGGTGGCCGGGGTGGTTAGACCAAGGAGAAAAAGAAGAGACATCCCGGCGCGTGTCGCCCGACGGCAAAGACGCCAAAAGGGGCGCCTGAGGTCGGATCTGTAAGCACAGTCTTCACGTGATGAGGTGATCAGAGGGCACTGCATCTCGCCAGTGTAGTCAGCCTGAGCGCTGCGAGCGACAGAGCCTTTGTCAGGCTCCGTCAGCTATCGTAAGCGGGTGTGAGGTCTGCTTGGCCAGTGCTAACTGTTCCCAAAGAATTTGGGTAACCACAGAGCAATCTCTGGGAAGGTCACAACCAATACAAGCCCGATGATTTGCAGCGCAATAAATGGCAGCACGGCAACGAAGATGTCTTGCAGTGAGATCTCTGGCGGCGCAACCGACTTCAACCAGAAGCAGGCGGGACCGAACGGGGGCGACAGAAAGTAGATCTGAATATTCATCACGAACAAGATGCCGAACCACACCGCAGCCCATTCGGGTTCAAGGCCGAGTTCCGGCGCCATATCCACGACAACCGGCGCAAACACTGGCACGGTGATGAACACAATGGCAATCCATTCCATGAAGGTGCCCAGAATCACCAGGATACCCATCATGACAAGAATGACACCAATAGCTGGCAGTCCGAGCCCTGTAAACAGAGAGCGCATAAAGTCTGCACCGCCAATCAGGTTGTAAATGCCGACAAACGCAACAGCGCCAATGATCAGCCAGATGATTGTGCCAACCGTTGACATCGTGCCGGCGAGGGCTTCCTGCAGCATCTTCCAATTGAATTGATTGCGAATCAGCGCAACGATGATTGAACCGACGACACCAACACCGGCAGCCTCGGTAACTGATGCAATACCGGCGTAGATGGAACCCATCACCATCGCAATCAGCAGGATGCACATAATCACCGCAAATACACGATGCTTGGACAGTGTTTTGGTGTCGCCCGTCAGCGCTGCAACCTCTGCACCGGTGGGCGCGAGCGAGTGATTGAAGTGACAGCGGATGAGCACGTAGCCAGCATAGAAGCTAGCAAGCATCAATCCGGGAATAAAGCCTGCCGTGAACAAGTCGCCAATGGAGACCTGCGCAGACAGGCCATAAACAATCATGATGATGCTAGGTGGAATCAAAGTGGCCAGTGAGCCTGAGGCGCAGATCACGCCGACAGCAAGCCTTTTGTTGTAGCCCAGACGAATCATCTGAGGGAGGGCGACCAAGCCCAGCATGACGATTTCGCCACCCATCACACCAGACATTGCGGCGAGAATTACGGCCACAACGACCGTTTGGACAGCGACGCCGCCGCGTAAGCCTCCCGCAAAAATTGACATCGCATCAAATAGATCTTCTGCGATCCCAGCCTTTTCAAGGATAGAGGCCATCAACACGAACAAAGGCACCGCTACAAGTGGATACTTTTCAAGTAACCCGAATGCATTGGTTGAGACGAGATACAAGCCGTTGCTGCCAAAGAAGACGAGCGCAACTAACACAGATACGATCATCGTGACGATGCCCAGAGGCATTCCCGTCATCATGAGCACAAGCAGCAAGGCGACAATTGTCATGCTGACGGTGCCGATACCGTAGCTGCGAGCGTCAATGTACTGAGACGGATCAATAATGGATGCTGCCTCTCCGATCCCGACATTCAAGGTGCCCAGGCCTGACTCTGTGCCAGCGTAGTGTGAAACCACTTCAAGGATCAGCCGGATCAGAATGAGGATTGCCACACCGAGAACGACATTCCGTCCGAGCTGACTGTCAAAGTGGCGCCAGAGGTTGACCAGCAATTGCATCAAATACATGAATGCACCCACGGTCAGCGCCGTTTTCAGGACCATGGGTTGGGGTGAGTTAAACGCGCTGCCCATCCGCTCAACCAGGTCTATCGATTCGAGTGCGCGGACCAGGGTGTCATCAACAAGAAAGAACAGTGCAATGACGCCGACCACCATGGCAAATAGATCAAGCCACCACTTCGTGTTGTCGCTTGCAGCAAGATAGAAAACGGTGATGCCGATGTGCCGCTTCTCCATCGTGACGTAGGCGGAAGACACCATCCAGGCGGTCGCGCACAACACCATGACAACTTCAAACGCCCATTGGGTGGGCGCGTTGAACACATAGCGGCTGATCACCTCATACAAAGTGATGAATGCGCAAACTAAATAGAACTGAGCAACACTAAAGCCAGAGATGCGGCTGATGTGATCGATTATTGAAAACGCGTCTTTGTGCTCCACGCGGGCAGGCGCAGCATCTGGTACTGCGTTGCCAGAGGGCTTGCCAGAGCCGTCGGCTGGGCTCGTGAGGGTTGCGCCGTCTATTGCCATTGCTTGGTCCTACCTTGTCTTCTGGTTATGGTTCGGCACCCGCATTTATGTTGCAAGCGCGTCTTATTTATCTGCTCCGGTGCCTTTTGCCACTAGGGCAAAGACGCCTGTATCCGACAGGTCGGCAATTTACTGGTTACGTCGCTTCCCCGCTCAGTGCCTTGCGGCATCCCCCGACTCGCAGCCCAATTTGGCAGCGATTTTGAAAAAGTGCTAGCCTCCGGGGCGATAGCATAGCAAGAAGCGGAAAAGGGGCAACTAATTCCTAACGACCCAAAAGCTGCTGGTTTGTGCAGCAGACAGCGTTTGTTTGGGAAGTCGTTGCTCGATCATATAGGTATGCGGAGACAAGACATATGAGTGGCAACCAACGCACCGACGAAGTTTATCGATACGGTCACTGGTGTTGGATTCTCGGCCTGGCGCTTGCCGGGGGCCTGACCTGGATGCTTTTCGCATTGGCCGACGGCTTTGCGTAGTGAGTGTACGAGCTGCGCTCGATCACCAGATCTTGATTTCAGTGGTAAATAAACAGGGAGACTAAACATGAAAGCACTTTTGGGCGCTGCGGCAGCCGTCGTAGCACTATCAGCGGTCGGCTTTTCGGCTGACGTCAACGCGCAAACGCTAAAACTCCAATCGAGTTCGAGCGCGGGCGATTGGGCTCACCGATACATGACTGACAATTGGGCCCCCAAGCTTGAGAAGATGAGCGGCGGCGACCTCAAGGTCGACGTGTTGCCCACTCGGGCCGTGGTGCCACACCGCGAGACCATTGATGCGGTTGCCAATGGCATTCTCGACGGCGATCTCAACGCAGTGGCCTACTTTTCCGGTCGCGACCCCGCATTCGCTTTGATGGGTGATCTCATTGCTGGCTACGACACACCCGACCAGCTGCAAGCATTTTGTATGCATGGCGGCGGCAAGGAAATGCTGCAAAAGCTCTACGACAAATACACCAAAGGTAAGGTTCATGTCGTTGGTTGCGGCCCGTACGCTCGCGAAGCTTTGGTTTCGAAGGTGCCCATCAAGTCGGTTGCTGACCTGGCTGGTGTGAAAATTCGCTCACCCGAAGGCCTGGCTGCTGAAGTGTTCAAACGTGCTGGTGCTTCACCGGTATCACTGCCATTTTCAGAGGTCTACACCTCTCTCGAAAAAGGTGTTGTTGATGCCGCCGATGCGTCAGCCTATGTGAACAATGCCGCCAGTGGTATGCACAAGGTTGCCAAGTACCCGATCTACCCCGGCATACACTCGATGGCAGTGCTGCAGTTCATCGTGAACAAGAGCACCTGGGATAAGCTCGGCCCGGCCAAGCAGCAAATGCTTGAGACCTGGTACATCGCCGCTTACAACAGCATGCGTCGTGATGCTGAAATGGGTGACAAAGAGTTGGTTGCCAAGGACAGTGCGGGTGACGACATCACCGTTATCGACTGGCCCCAGGCAGAGCGCGACAAGTTCCGTGCTGTTGCTGTGCAGGCTTGGGAAGACTTTGCAAAGAAGAGCCCGCTGGCACGCGAAGCACTTGATGCGCACCTGAGCTACATGAAGCAGATTGGTTTGCTTAAAGACTAATCAGATTCACGGCTTGGTCACAAACGGCGCGTCCTAACGGGGCGCGCCGTTCTTTATTCAGGCCAGGTAATCTCGGCTTGTCGCAGGAGCGGCTTGAGGCTAGACCAGGCATAGCAATGTTCAGGCAACATTTGACGACCTAGGCGGTTTTTGCGTTTTGCGATCAGGCTGCCGCCGAGCTTCTCGTAAAAGTGACAGGCAGGGTTTTGTGCCAGTACCCAGATTTCCAGGGACCTCATCCCCAGTCGATCAAACCGCCTGGCCATTGATTTGACGATTTCTCTACCGTTGCCCTGTTGCTGGTGCTCAGGCACGACATAAAGCACCTGAATTTCAGCATGCCCTTTTTGAACGGCTTTGGCTGTACGGGCGATGCCTCCCATGGCATAGCCAATGACCCGGCCACGAGCATCTACGACCACCTGGCAGACCTGATCGGGGGGATGGTGAAAGAACCAATGTAGCCATTGCGCCGCTGCGCGAGCATACGACAGACGAGAAAGGAGTTCGGGGTCAATGATGCCCCGATAGGTATGCTGCCAGGTGACGACTTGTACGCGACCAATAGCAGCAGCATCTAGTGCGAGCGCTTCGCGAATCATTTGTTTAGGATACCTGAATCACCATGACACGCCAGAGGATCAAGTGCTCAAATTAGCGGCCTATGCAGATCAAATGTCCATCAGACCGGGCCAGACGATTCGGTTCCATGCGAGTAGCCATGTCGCTGAACCAATAAACGCTCGTATTGCGCGGGTGATTTGTGCTGACCCCAATCCTGACGGACCAGGCATCCAACTCGGCGCGCCGGAAGTCTCACTGAAGGCGCTGCAAGCGGCCAAGCCCGAAGTCGTACCGACTGGCTCCTACGGGCTAGCTAGGGGCGTGGGCGACTACTTGACAGAGTGCTCACCGCAATCGCTCACGATAGTCTGCCGGGTCAGACCCACGCTGACGGGAAAGAAGCAAATGATTCTGGCGCTCACAAAGGGCGGCCAGGAAGATAGCGGCGTTTGGCTCAGCCTTGAGGCAGATGGGCGTTTGAAAGCGACGGTGAGGGTTAAGGAGTCATTTGTGGCCGTCCAGCTAAACGACATGCCCTTGCACGCATGGTCGCAGATTGCGCTCAGTTTTGACGCTGACGAGCATCAGGTAACCTTGAGTCGTTTTATCTGCTTGCCTGATGCGCCAGGTGTTCACGCTGCTGACGCTAAGGTAGATACCGCCTCTGGTGATGCGATTGATTGGGCAGGCGCGCGCTTAGTGCTCGCTGCGAGTGTTGAGCCTGGCCCAAGTGGGGTTGTCTCACACCACTTTAACGGGCGTCTTGAAGCGCCCATGTTATTCGACCAGGTGCTGGCTATGCCGGACCTGCAATCTTTGGCCGATAGCTCCCAGAAGGCGCCCAACCCAGACGCAGGATCAAATCGGCCGCTGCTGGACTGGCGATTCAGCGAGCACATGCAATCGCAAAAAATCCCGGCATCCGGTGGCAATCAGGCACCGCTGCAATTGGTGAACGCGCCGGTTCGAGCGGTGGCTGGTTCGCGCTGGAATGGTCGTGTTATGCACTATGCCGAAGCACCTGAACAATATGGCGCAATACACTTTCATGAAGATGATCTGGCTGACTGTCTCTGGCCGGTTGTCTATGAATGGACCGTCCCGCAGGACACGCGTTCTGGCATTTACGCACTATTTCTGAAAGCCGGCGAACACGAAGACAATGTGCCTTTTCATGTTGTTCCGGCCCCCGGCAAGGCACGCGCAAAAGTCGCCGTGCTGGCCTCAACCTACACCTATACCGTCTACGGCAACAACGCCCGGCCCGAATGGGATGCAGACCCTCAGTGGCAGCAACGTTGGCGTGATCAGGCCGCGCAATGGCAGGGCTATCCGTACAACCCGGGCGACCATCGCGAATACGGCTTATCAACTTACAACCTGCACCCGGATAACTCTGGTGTGTCGCTTGTCACCTGGTTGCGACCGATGCTGAACGTCAGAGTGGGCTACGTGACATTCCCTGATCCGCAGATCAGGGGGTCGGGCCTTAGACATTTTCCGGCTGATACCCATCTGACAGCCTGGCTTGAACATGCTGGCATTGACTACGACATCATCACCGATGTCGAACTTGACCAAGAAGGGATTGATTTGCTTGGTCAGTACCAAGTGGTGCTCACCGGGTCACACCCCGAATACCATACGCGCGAGATGCTGACTGCTCTACAGATGTTTCGTGATCAGGGCGGACGTTTCTGTTATCTGGGGGGCAACGGTTTTTATTGGAAGATTGCCAAGAGCGATGAATTACCCGGGGTCATTGAAATTCGCCGCGGAGAAGGTGGCATCAGAGCCTGGGCATCAGAGCCCGGCGAGTACTACAACCAACTCGACGGTGAATATGGCGGGCTGTGGCGCCGAAATGGCCGGCCGCCGCAACAGCTTTGTGGCGTCGGTTTTAGCGCACAGGGTAACTTTTCGGGATCTTATTATCGCCTGACAGATGCAGCGCAGGATGCACGCGTCAGTTGGATGTTCGATGGGATTGAAGGGCCAATCATTGGTCAACATGGTTTGTCTGCGCATGGCGCCGCCGGCTTTGAACTCGACCGTGCGGACGAAGAACTTGGTACGCCGGCGGAGGCGATTGTGGTGGCGCGATCAGAAAACCATCCGCCGGAGGCACCCTGGATTCTCGTGCCAGAGGAAATGCTCACGCACTTGTTGACGCTTCCGCGGCAGCCTGCACAGTCACTTGTAAGGGCCGACATGACGTTCTTTCCCGTCGCCGGTGGTGGGGCGGTTTTCTCGACTGGGTCAATTACCTTTTGCGGGAGTCTGCCAAGCAATGGATTCGACAATGACATTGCGCGGCTAATGTCTAATGTGGTGAATCGCTTTCTCGATCCAACGCCGTTCGAGGCTTGAGGATTAGGGGAGCAGTCACGAGAGCCGCTAAGGGAGGCGTTTGGCTGGGCGTTTGGCCGATTCGCTAAATTTCCCGTCTTGAAAATCCTCAGTAGACAGACCGCGGTTGATATCAAGCCCCAGCAGCGACCATGCGTGGGCAGGCAAGTTAGGGATTGGCTTGGTGACCCGTTCGAAAAATGTTGTGGGCCACATCACACCATGCATGGAGATGAAGTCAGAAAAGTCTGTCTCCACCACTGCGCCCTTAGTTGATTCGAGCCCCTCGAGCGTAAAGCGAATTCGCGTGGTCAGTTTCGTTTCGCGATCTATGTAGAGTAGGTGCCGGTCCTCAACTGACTCGCCCAGTCCAGGACGGGTGATGATAAGCAACTTGTCAACCAGACGGTCGTTGATCCAGGTGGTACCGGCATCTCGAAAAACATGTTTTCCCGCGAGGTAATGCAGCGGTCCAAAGATAAACACCCGATAGGCGTCCACAACGAGGGAAGCGGAATCAATGACTACCGAGTCGCTCGCCTGGTCCCCGTTGAACCAAACCTGAGTCGTTCCATTGACTTCGCTACTAGCGTAGTCGCGCTGGCGAAGCACGAACTTTTTCCCGGCCTCGCCGGTATGTAATTGTGCGGTGATGCCTTCTTCAACGATGAGTCTTTCTTCTGAGCCTTGTCGAAACTTCCCATCGGTGAGGATGGGTTGAATTCGCTGAATCAGGTCATACCATCGGCTGTCGTATGCAATGCTGAGATCTTTGATGTCCGCAAATGCTTCTTTTCCATGGGCGGCGGTTGTCGCCTCGAATAAGGCGAGCCCTTTGTCGGTAGAGCTGGCCGATGGGTCGAGTTTGGGTACGCCCCCGCAGGCAGCCAAAAACGCACTGATTGCTAAGATAGTGAGCCAGCGCGGCAAATGCGATTCGATTTGACGTGCGCTGTACGAAAGAGGAATTGAAGTCATCGTTTGGGCGTTCTTGGACACGACGTGCAGTATGCCCAAGCGCCGAGGAACCTGGGTGTATAAGACCCGAAGGTACTGTAGGGATTATGGCTTTCTTCGAGTAGTCGGTTGAGAGGTTCTTCAAACTCATCCTGACACTTCCTGTGTGCGTAGGCGCGCGAATGGATGCCGTCACTGGCCTTATACCGGCTCAAACCGGGGAATCATTGCTGGCGCAGTGAAATGACTATAGACATGTGAATGAGATCTTGTGGTCGAACGAAGGTTAGATAAATGATGATGTCAACTCGGCAAACCGCTCGTATTGATAGCCTCCGAAAGGTTCTAGAGCACATTGAACAAAAGCTTGATGACCCACTTGATCTTCGGAGTTTGGCGGACTTAGCCAGCACTTCACCCTTTCATTTTCATCGTATGTTTCGGAAGCATATGGGCGAGAGCATCGGCGCATACGTTCGACGCCGGCGACTAGCGGTCGCCGCAGCGCACCTAGCCTATATGCCAACAACTCCAATATTGCAGATTGCATTGCGGGTTGGGTTCGGTTCTGCCGAGTCATTTGCGCGCGCGTTTAAGCGGCAGATTGGTGCGACCCCTAGTGAATGGCGTGACATTCACCTCCCACTCGATCGGCAAGAAGGCAAGTCTGATCAGACGAAGAGCAATTTTGATCAGGCAGCTATGAGTCGATCAGGCGATGATTCACGGGCATTGGAATCGCGGCTTAGACCCAGACCAGACGTACGAGTGGTGCGCCGCAAGAGCGTTTCTGTGGCGTAATTGCGTCACGTTGGTTCCTACGGTTTCGATGTCAGTTGCTTTCACCGAACCATTGTTTACCCCTGGCTAGCAGCAAACAAACTGTTGGGTCAGCCCTTATACGGGATCAGTCACGACGATCCCCTCATAGTGGGAGCGTCTAACTGTAGGTATGACGCCTGCGTCGAAGTACCTGCGGACTACATTCCAATAGCCGATGCAAAGAAGACTGTTATCCCGGGCGGCTTGTACGCCGTGTCACGATTTGAAGGTGCAGTCAGTGAAATCGAATCGTTTTGGACTTCTTTAATAACCGACTGGTTGCCACTAAGTGACTATTCAATCGATGAGCGCCCGAGTTTCGAACATTTCTTACCCCAGCCGAAGACAGGTGGTGATGCACGTGTGTTTCGTTGCGACGTTTGCATCCCTGTCGTGCCTGATTAGATCCATTCATTTTTTGATCCCAGGTAGGCCGACACCTCAGTTGCGAGTTCTGTTGTTTGCATTCGCTGGAGCCATGCTCGGTCTTTCTGCGTGTGCGACAGATCAAAACAAGGCTGATCGAGTGTGGCCCGCCTATATATCTGGATTGAAACCAGTGCCATCTGAGAGCGCGGTCAGCGCGGTGCTACCGAGTGATGTTTCTATTACGACTCCCAACGATGACGTACCGACAGACAGATCCCGATGGAGCGGCCGGTGGCAGGGTTGGGCCTGTCCCAAGTGGCAGTGCGATGTCAGGGTGGCTATTGAGACCGTCTCGGCAACTGGAGCGAGCGTCGTCTATGCAGCGGCTAATGCACGCATGGGGCAATTCTCAGAGCGTGCAAACGGACTTTTTCACGACGACCAACTTTCAATCAAACTAAGCACCGGTACAGTTCTTGTCATGCGACTTCGAAACGCAGAGGTAATGGAGATTACATTGTGGAAGTCGGACACTCGGCTGTTAGCCGCTGGCGTGTTGACCAAGAAACCATTCAACTACGTCCGTAGCGCCGTTCGTATCCCAACACCTTGGCGATTCGAAGGTAAACCCATGACATTGGAAACGGTGATCTATAAGCCGAAAGGCAGCGGTCCTTTTCCGACCATCATTATTAATCATGGTTCGACAAGACCAGAACTCGTTAGAGAGACATGGACAAGTCCTGATCTGGCAGCGTTCTTTGCCGGAAAGGGCTGGCAAGTAGTCTTTCCGCAGCGTCGTGGTCGTGGAAAATCTGACGGTTTTTATGATGAAGGTTACAAGAAGGACCGCTCTGACTATGCATGCAGACCCGACATTTCATTACCAGGGGTAGAACATGCGATCGCGGACCTGGATGCTGTCATGGCTTACCTTCCAGGGCTCGAAGAAGTGGACAGTCAGCGGATGATTGTTGGCGGTGTTTCGCGCGGTGGTGTGCTTGCGGTGGTGTACGCTGGCGTGCGTCCAGCCAAATTCCAAGGGGTTGTTAATTTTGTTGGGGGCTGGATGGATGAGAACTGCGAACATGTTGATCAGATAAATCCGCCGCTGTTTGTTCGCGGAGCGGCATTTAAAAAACCAATGCTGTGGCTTTACGGTGGCAAAGATCCATTCTACTCACTAGATCATAGTCGCAAGAACTTTGAGTCCTTCATTGGGGCAGGCGGCAAGGGAAGCTTTATGGCGTTTGACCCACCGAACGGATATTCCGGGCATGACATTTACGCCGTCGATTCACTGTGGGGACCAACGATGGAAACGTATTTGTCCAACGCAGTAGCCCACTGAAGAATCGATTTGAATCGATTTGAATCGAGTGGTGTACATCTTGGCGATAGGTTCCTCCGGGTCGCTTTTTGTCCTCAATCCGTTGCGGCGGCTTTGGCCAATCCAGTTAACATGCTGCTTGCCCGCAGGAAAGCCAAGCAGGTCGGCGCGTCTTGCTGGATTTGCTGCAGCCGTTGTAGCTCAGCCTGTCTTGCGGTCGCATCAACAATCGCCATTCGCTGTCGGTTACGATCAGCCTGGCCAATGATGTCTGTCTCGACAACCGGCTTGCGCCTGCGTTCGTAGCGATCAAGAACATCAGCATTGGGCTCGAAGTCAGCTTCGGCCAAGCTGGCCACCAGTTCAAACGCATCGTGGAGGCCTCCGTTGAGACCCATGCCGCCTTTCGGGCTGGTGAGGTGGGCGGCGTCCCCGACAAGAAATAGTCGACGATTTCGCCAGCGGTCAGCGAGCCGTCGATGCACGCGATAGGCGCGATGTTCAATGATCTGAATTTCTCTGGCGCGTTCTGCAAAAACTTCATGCAAATGTCTTTGCAAGTCTGCTTCAATGTCTATCGCTTGATGGTTGTGGTCGAGGCGGGCCTGAAACGAGCATCGCCAGAGGTCGGGCAGTCGTAACAGAGAGAAGGTTCCGCCTTCTTTCCAGACGTAATTCACACCGGCCAGATCAGGTAGCAGCTGCTCAAATGGAAAGCGGGTGGTCGCCAGAATAGTCGTTTCGGGATAGGCCTCGCCGTCGAATTTGGCGCCCGTGGCCGCTCGCACAACCGACTTAGCACCGTCGGCGCCAATTACATAGTCGGCTTCGAGTCGCTGCCCGCTCGCAAGCTGTACCCAGGCGTGTCGTTCATTCTGGCCAACGCTTAGCACGGGGCTTGAGAATCTCACCGGTGAGCCTGCCGCGCTAAGCCGGGAGGCGAGTGCTTGCGATAGCACGCGCTGATGGCATTGCAAGCGATAAGGGTGGTCGGTATCGTCCGACAGCATACCCAAGTCGAATGTGACGTGCTCATGGGTTTCATGGAGCCGGATCTGCCAGGTGGGTGTCACCCGCCCATGATGATGCAAAACATCCGTCAGGCCGTCCACACGCAGCATATCCAGTGTAGGCGGATGAAACGTGGAAGCACGCAGCTGATCTGCAATCTGGTGACTGGCCTCGAAGGTTTGAACGGCAATTCCTTGCCGGGAGAGGAGCCAGGCGAGCATCAATCCAACCGGACCGGCACCAACGACAATGACTTGCATGCTGAGAGCTTGAGCCTCGAATCTGCGTGGCTTGCTATTCTAGAGGTCGAATTTACTCATGGAGAAATGCCGTGGCTGCTTCTCGACCCGTCATGATCACTTGCGCTGTGACTGGCGCCATTCACACACCATCAATGTCGCCGCATTTACCGGTCACCGCTGATGAAATCGCCGATGCGGCGATCGCTGCCCATCAGGCGGGAGCTGCGCTGGTTCACATTCATGCGCGCAACCCTGTCACCGGCCAGCCCGATCAGTCTCCTGAGGCTTTTGCCCCCATCCTTAAGAAGATCAAGGCGAATTGCGATGCCGTTGTGAACATCACAACTGGTGGGGCCCCGACCATGCTAGTTGAAGAGCGGCTTAAGCCTTGCGCCCACTTTAAGCCAGAGGTGGCATCGTTGAATATGGGCTCAATGAATTTTGGTTTGTATCCCATGCTTAATCGATTCAAATCGTTCAAGCATGACTGGGAGGAGCCATATCTCGCTGAGTCTGACGATCGAATTTTCAAGAACACATTTCGAGATATCGAAAACATCTTGACCACTTGTTCCGCAAACGGCACGCGCTTTGAAATCGAGTGCTATGACATTGGTCACCTGTATACCCTGAAGCATTTCGTTGACCGGGGGCTGGTCCAAAAGCCGTTATTCATTCAATCGGTGTTTGGTCTACTTGGCGGCATCGGACCGCATCCCGACGACGTTCAGCACATGAAGCGTACCGCTGACCGGTTGTTTGGCTCGGACTTTGAATGGAGCGTGTTGGGCGCCGGGCGCAACCAGCTACCGATTGCCGCCATGTCGGCAGCGATGGGTGGACACATCAGGGTAGGGCTGGAGGATTCGCTTTGGTCAGGGCCGGGACAACTGGCTGAATCAAATGCGCAACAAGTGACTGCAGCGCGTCAGATTGTGGAGGGGCTGGGCCTTTCAATCGCAACGTCCGATGAGGCGCGCGCTTTGTTGCAATTGAAAGGGTCGCAGCAGGTGGCTTTCTAAAGGCTCACTTGCCGACGAGATCGAACGTCTCGTCAGGGAAGTACTTGGCCAGGCGCACATCTGCGCTACGCGCGTGACCTTCCATGCCTTCTAAACGGGAGATGCGGGCGCAGGCTTGCGCAATGTCACGGTTAGCTTCCCGCGTTGAGCGCTGCCAGGTCACGGTCTTCATGAACTTGCCGACGAACAAACCACCCGAATAATGAGCGGCACCTTTTGTAGGCAGCACGTGGTTGGGGCCTGAAACTTTGTCGCCGTAGGCCACGGTGGTCTCTTCGCCAAGAAATAAAGAGCCGTAATTGCTCAGATTATCGAGCCACCAGTTCAGTTCAGCCGCTTGTACCTGCAGGTGCTCAGGGGCGATGTCATCAGATACCTGGACGGCTTCTTCCCGACTATCGCAGAGAATGATTTCTCCAAAGTCACGCCAGGCAGCGAACGCATTGTCACGGTTGAGTTCTGGCAGGCTTGCGATGAGCTGATCCATTTCAGCATTCACAGCATTGGCGAGTTTGCGGTCGGTCGTGACGAGCCAGACCGGTGAGTTATAGCCGTGCTCGGCCTGACCAACCAGATCAGCCGCAACGATCAGTGGATCGGCATCGGCATCGGCAATGACCAGGCTCTCGGTGGGGCCAGCGAACATATCGATGCCGACCCGGCCATACAAAATGCGCTTCGCTTCAGCCACGAACTGGTTACCGGGCCCAGCGAGCACGCGAGCCGGTTGGGTGCCAAACAAGCCAAACGCCATGGCCGCAATGCCCTGCACGCCGCCGATGTTCAAAATCGTGTCCGCGCCGCACACGTCGAACGCGTACAACACCGCCGGGTTCATGCCCACTCCCGGCCTTGGGGGCGAACAGGCGGCAATTTGTTTCACTCCAGCGACTTTAGCAGTTGTTACTGTCATGATGGCCGAGGCAACATGGCTGTACCTGCCGCCTGGTGCGTAACAGCCCACAGAGGACACGGGCAGCTGCTTTTGGCCGGCGATGAGTCCGGGCACGACTTCGACTTCTACATCGGTGAGGGATTCACGCTGAGCCTGGGCAAATCGGCGGACGTTGTCATGTGCAAATCGGATGTCGTCTTTGAGTTTTTGAGAGATTTCATCTGCAGCCGCGGCGCGGGCTTCAGGGGATACGACGATGTCGCCGTCCCATTTATCAAACTCGCGGGCGTATCGCTGCGCCGCTTCTTCACCGCCTTTTTCGATTTCATCCAAGATGGTTTGAACCGTATCGCGGACGTCTTTTTCGCCAGTTGCCGAGGTTTTGGTGGCTTTCTTTAGGTATTCCATAGGTGTGGCTCCAAGAGGGCGAATCGGATCGGATCAAAGCATAAGGATATGGCGTCAACCAAATTGTATGCGCATACAATTTGCTGGTGCAAGCGTTTTCATGCCGTTTTCAGGTGAGCTATTCTTAGCGGGATGAGAAAGGCTGGAAGAACTGCCACCCAGAGAGATGTCGCCGCGGCCGCAGGGGTATCGACCGCGAGCGTATCGCGTGTCATCAATGCCGCAGGGCCCGTCAAGCCTGCGGTCAGGGAACGGGTTCAGGCAGCAATTGATTCGCTTGGCTACATTCCACATAGCGCGGCGCGGGCGCTTGCGCTGAATCGCTCGTCAACACTCGGCGCGATTATTCCAACCCTCGATGAAGCAATTTTTGCGCGAGGGACGAACGCATACACCAGCGCTGCGCGACGGCTGGGCCATACCGTGATCGTGTCAGTCTCACACTACGATCTTGATGATGAGCCAGCGCTCGTGCGCGCGATGCTTGAGCGGGGTGTGGATGGCCTGATGTTGGTGGGTAACGAGCATCGTGACGCTGTCTTTCAGTTGCTGCGTGATGCTGAAGTGCCGCATGTTTGTACGTGGGCATTTGAATCAGACACCAACACACCCAATATTGGTTTCTCAAACCACACGGCGATGGGTGTTCTGGTGCAGCACTTGATCGCGTTGGGACACAAACGCTTTGCGATGCTTGCTGGTATCGTTTCGGACAATGATCGAGCCGCGGCCCGGCTCGCCGGTGTGACGGATCATTTGTCCAGGGATGGCATTGATCTGGGTGCCTCGGCCATCAGACAGGTGCGTTACGACGTGGCTGAGGCGCGGGCGGAATTCCGAGTGCTGATGCAGTTAGACCCAAGACCAACGGCTGTCATCTGCGGTAACGACGTGATTGCGCTTGGGGCCGTGCTCGAAGCCGCCAAAATGGGCATCCGCGTTCCTGAGGACCTCTCGATAACGGGGTTCGACAATTTGCCGATTTCGGCCGAACTAAGCCCCGCTATTACAACAATTGATGTGCCTGCCCGGCAGATGGGCGAGCAAGCTGCGATTGCACTTGTGAATGCGGTGACGCAGCAATGCGCCGTGCAAAGCGAACCCCTGTCAGTGCGTCTGATAGAACGTGAAACCACCGGGCCGGCTCCCGGGTATTAGTACTCCGGGAGCCGGTTAATCCTGAACGATTAGCTAGTACAGCGAATAGCCAGCTGTTTGGAGACATCGAGACAGCGAGCGAGAAAACGATTGATAACGGCGCTCCGCTGCTCTAGACGCGTCTTCTCTACCCGGGTCAAAACCCGAGCGGGCTTCAGCACGTGCTTCGCAACGATCAACATCTCGGCCGAACTTTCGTTCGGACTGGCCTCGCTTGGGCTCTGCGATCTGGTCAATAGCATTAATGTAATAACCGCGATCGCTCGGTGCTATTTGCGGCGCATTCACGACCAGATACTCATCGTCGGTCTTGCGCAGCGTGACACCGCCTGCGATGAAGTAGGGTTGGCCGTCATAGAACACCTGCTCACTGCCCACCGGCAGGGATGGGAGTGACAGACCAATTGGTGGAAAGACCACCACAAATCCACCGTGACGGTGCGATCGATACCAGTGGCCACTTGAGAAATACCAGGTGAAACCGCGCCGGTTGAATCGCTGTGCATCGCGCGAGAGGGTGTCGGTGCGGGTACCCGGGCGAGGGCCAAAATATGGAAACTGCGGCGCCCTCAGTGCGGATGTGCGGGGTAGGGTGGAAACGACCTGCCTGGGCCCGAAACTAATGCCTGTTGTGTCACGACTGGCATGAGGTGAACGGCGGTCAATGCGACGCGCGACTCGGCGCTCATTGCGACGGTCGGCAACTTGATTGACGCCTGGTGCGGAAGGGCTTGCGGTCGAGCGCCTGCGCGGTCGATCGTTGAGCGTTTGGGTAATCCCCGGGCCTGTTCCTTGTGCTGCGCCCCGGCGTAAGCCAATGCTGCCAGCCTGTGGGCGGTTCACATCAATGCGCCGGGTCCGATGGCGTCGATTGTCATAGCGACGCTGACTGCGATCAACATGTCGGCGCGAACGTTCCCGTACCTTCGGCTGAGCAAGCGGCACGCGTGTGCCGCGGTCAAAATAAGGGCTAGGTGCGAGCCCCTGCGCGGCTCGCGGTGCTCGCTGGGCAGCACGATAGTTTGGCGGTGCGGTTTGGGTGGCACCAAACGCATGAGCGGTACTCGCAGCCCATGGATTAATGGGTAGGGTGGCAAAGGCCATCAGCAGCGCTGTCGACGCAGCAATGCGTAGTTTCATAAGAACTCCTGGCCGCGCTGGGGCAGCAGATTTTTGGGTTGTTGCGACTGAGTTTAGGCTATCCCTGAGCTCTTGAGTCCATTGAACGCATTCGGTCTTACCCGACCAGGCAAAAGCTTCAGGCATCCTGTGACAAAAGTCCGCTATCGTGCGGCGTGAAGAGTGGATCAGGGAGTCCAGGTAAACTAGAAAATGACTGGCATGTCAGTGTTTTCTGGGGGCCGGTGTATAAGAAAAGGTATCCAAAAAAGTGACAACCAAAAAGTAGCAACCCAAACGGAGACACTGCGGTGCAGCGACCGCCAGAAATTGATATTGATGTTCAGCAGTTTTGGGCAGACCCGTATCCGGTTTTAGCGCAACTCAGACAAGACGCGCCGGTTGCGAGCGTGCCAGCGCTTGGCAGCATCCTGATTACACGCCATGCCGATATTGTTCGCTGCGAAAAACTCGTGAGCGTTTTCAGCTCTGACCAGCCTGCTGGCCTAATGAATGTCCTGATGGGGCAAAACATGATGCGTAAGGACGGACGAGCGCATCTAATTGAACGCCATGCCTGTACGCCGGCGCTGTCGGCTCAGACGACTAGAGCGCATTGGCTGGCCTTGTTCAAGACCCATGCAGATCGAATCGCCGCGTTGCTCCAGAGCAAATCTGAACCACTTGCTGACCTCGTCACAGAGTACGCCATGCCGGTATCGGCTGAGGCACTAAAGCTCGTTACCGGTTTGACCAATATGCGCTTCCAGGACATGGATGCATGGTCGCAGGGCATGATTGATGGCATCGCGAATTACACCGGCAATGAAACGGTTCAGGCGCGTTGCGATGCAGCAACCAGTGGCATCGATGCGTGTATTTCGGAGCGCCTGACAGAGCTCACTCAAAACCCCGATCACAGTTTGCTGGGCGTGATGATTGCGGCCGGCCTGCCCGAAGCCGCCATTCGAGCAAACATCAAGCTGGCGATTAGTGGCGGCCAAAATGAGCCACGTGATGCAATTGCCGGCGCGGCATGGGCAGTACTGAGTCATGAGCCATGGCGCGAGGAAGCCTGCGCGGGTACCCTCGATTGGCAGGCTGTATTCGACGAGTACGTAAGGTGGATATCTCCCATTGGGATGTCGCCGCGCAGAATTGCTAAGCCGTTTGAGCTTCATGGGGTGCAGCTATTGCCTGAAGACAGAGTGTTCCTGATGTTTGGTTCAGCTAATCGGGACGAATCCTGTTTTGAGCGGCCGGCCGCGTTTGATCCTGGGCGGGTGCGCGGTTCCCAATCGGGTCAGGATAGCGCCAAGCATATTGCGTTTGGCGCGGGTCCACACTTTTGCGCGGGTGCGGCCGTCTCTCGCGCGCTGGTGGCCAACGTTGCGCTGCCGACATTATTTGAGCACTTCAAGACGCTCTTTCTGGACCCTGAACGGACAACAAGTTTTGGAGGCTGGGCGTTTCGCGGGCCTTTGTCAGTGCCGGTTCGCTGGTAGACACTAATAAATTGGCAGGAGGAGCCATATGCACACCGCAGAGCACGCGGTTAACACCCCCGACAAACCCGCGATCATCATGGCCAGTTCCGGTCGTGTCATCACGTATCGGGAACTGGACGGGCGCTCAAATCAATTTGCCCATTGTTTGCGAGACTGTGGCCTGAAGCGGCTGGATCACTACTCAGTCTTCATGGAGAACAACAGTACCTATCTGGAGACCAACTGCGCTGGCGAACGTAGTGGCCTGTACTTCACCTGCATCAATTCCTGGCTCACGGCAGGAGAAGTCGCCTACATACTGACCAACAGTGAATCGCGAGTACTCGTGACTTCACACGCGAAGCTACCTGTCGCTCTGGAGGCACTCAGTCAGGTATCAGCCGTCACGCATTGCTTCGTCGTGGATTACGAAGGTGATCAGGCGTCGCTACAGGCACTTAAGCCAGAAGGCGCAGCATATGAGTTGCAGCAGTATGAAGAGGCACTGGTGCCTTATCCGACGACGGCGATTGCAGACGAATCACTGGGTACTTCAATGCTGTATTCGTCGGGTACAACGGGGCATCCCAAAGGCATTCTCAGACCCTTGCCTGAGCAGCCCCCGAGTGAACCTTTGCCCCTGCACACTTTCCTGCTTGATTTGTTCCAGTACCGCACGGGCATGACTTATTTGTCACCTGCACCGCTCTATCATGCCGCGCCTAATGCGGCTGTTGCGCTAGTGCTCAGAATCGGTGGGACGATCATTCTGATGGAGCGCTTTGATCCTCTGGCATATCTCGAACTCGTTGAGCGTTACCAGGTAACACATAGTCAACTCGTGCCAACGATGTTCAGCCGCATGATCAAATTGCCGCCAGAAGATCGGCAAAGGTTTGATCTAAGTTCGCTTGAAGTTGCAATTCATGCGGCCGCTCCGTGCCCGGTGCCTATCAAGGAGCAAATGATCCAATGGTGGGGCCCGATTATTCACGAGTACTACGGCGCAACAGAAGGGTTAGGGTTTACCGCATGCAATACAGAAGAATGGCTAGCGCACAAAGGCAGCGTTGGCAAAGTGCTGTTGGGTGATCTGCACGTGCTGGACCAGGATGGCCAGCCGAGCAAGCCCGGCGAACCCGGTGAGATCTGGTTCAAGACGGCGACGCCGTTTGAATACTTTAACGACCCAAAACGCACCCGCGAAGCACAGTCCAGCGATGGGCAGATGAGTACTGTGGGTGACATTGGTTACGTTGATGACGACGGATTTCTCTATCTGACTGATCGCGCAAGCTTCATGATTATTTCCGGTGGCGTGAATGTGTATCCGCAGGAGGCGGAAGATCTGCTGATCTCACACGTCAAAGTTCAAGATGCTGCCGTCTTTGGCATCCCCAATGAAGACCTGGGCGAAGAGGTGAAAGCGGTCATACAGGTGTTAGCACCCTACGAGGCTTCTGATGCACTGGCGGAGGAACTGATTGCGTATTGCAAGGAACACCTTGCCACGGTGAAATGCCCGCGTTCAATTGATTTCATGGATGAACTGCCGCGCCTGCCCACCGGTAAGCTGTATAAGCGCGGTTTGCGTGATAAGTACTGGCAGGGGCATGAGTCCAAGATTTGATCAGTGCTCGCCACTAGAGCCATTAGCAGTGCAACGGGGCACCATGAGATTGCAGCAGCGTCGAGGGGTGCACAGGTCAAGGGCACTCATTGCCTCGCAATGGTTCATTGAGCCGTATACCGATAAGTGGAATGATTGACCGAAACGAGTTTCATCAAGCTGCAGTATGCTTCACCCACAATTGATCCAGGAGGCTATCAATCATGCAGAAATCTATGAGTTCTATTCGTTCCATCCGTTCTACCGTGCAGTCAGTAGCCTTGGCTACAACTTGTGCATTTGCCCTGAGTGGACCTGCAATTGCTCAGGACAAACTGGTGGCTGGCGTGGACGGCACATTCGCCCCCCATGCAATGCCCAAGCTCGGTGGTGGTGTTGAAGGGTTTAACATCGACATGATTGAGGCAATCGGCAAAAAGATCGGTCAGCCAATTGAAGTCTTTGCGGGTGAATTTTCCGGGCTGATTCCTGGCATGAATGCGGGCAAAATTAGTTTTGTGGGCGCGCCAACCACCGTGACCCCGGAACGCGCCAAGAGCTTGCTTTTCACCGAGGGCTACCTGAATACTTACTACCAATTCGTTGTGCCAGCGGGTAAGCCCGATGTCACCACATTGGACCAGCTCAAGGGTATGACCATCTCTGTCAACAAGGGCTCGGCTTACGACAAATGGGGGCAAACCAACAAAGAAAAGTATGGTTTTGAGATCGCGGCATTTCCCACCAATGCTGATGCGGTGCAAGCGCTCATTTCGGGTCGTGCCGATGCGCACATTTCCGGTAACACAGTGGCAGCTTACTCCGTGACCAAAGCCAAGGACAAAATGAAACTGGCGACACTGGTTGTCGATGATGGTCGGGTCTGGGGCGCGGCATTCCGAAAGGAAGACGCGGCGCTACGCAATCAGGTTGAAGAGGCCATCGAATGCTTAAAGCAAGACGGCACGCTGTCAGCCCTGTCTGAGAAGTGGTTTGGCGTAAAACCGACGGCGGAGCAGGCACAGAACAAAGTCTTTCCAGGCTACGGCGTGCCTGGCATGGATGGCTATGATCCCACGCCCAGCAAAGCGAACTGCTCCTGATTGCCGCAATGGCATTGAGCGAGTCAAAGGTGGCGCCTGCGGGCGCCATTTTGCAGATCAAAGGATTGCACAAACACTTCGGATCAACTGAAATCTTGCAAGGTATCGATTTGACTGTCCGAGCGGGAGAACTGGTGTTTATCATCGGCCCGTCAGGTTCTGGTAAATCAACGATGCTGCGTTGTTGTAATCGGCTGGAAGAACCCAGCAGCGGCGACATCCTGATTGAGGGGACTAATCTGATGGCGCCTTCGACTGACATCAATGCGATCCGCCAGCGGATCGGCATGGTGTTTCAGTCTTTCAATCTTTACCCGCACCTCAACGCGCTGGGCAATGTCGCATTGGCCCTTCGCAAAGTGATGAAGCTACCGAAAGATCAGGCTGAGGCGCAGGCGCTGGAGGCACTCACCCAGGTTGGCCTGGCGGACAAAACGCAGAACTTCCCCTCTCAATTGTCTGGTGGGCAGCAACAACGAGTGGCAATTGCCAGAGCCCTGGCATTGAAGCCTGTGGTCATGCTCTTTGATGAGCCGACTAGTGCACTGGATCCCGAGCTAGTTGGTGGCGTGTTGAAAGTCATGCGTGAGATGCGCGAATCAGGGATGACCATGCTGGTGGTTAGCCATGAAATGCGCTTTGCAAGACAGGCAGCAGACCGTATCGTGTTTATGGACAAGGGGGAGATACTGGAGGAAGGGCCGCCCGATCAGTTCTTCGGTGAAACCCGCCATCCCAGGGTAAAGGAATTCTTATCGAGCCTGGATCATTGAGCGGCCAAAGCCATGAACCTTGAAAAACTGGTCGAGACGTTTTTCAATCTCGAGGTCATGCAGCAGTATTGGCCCAAGATAGTTGAGGGCTTTTTTGTCACCGTGTGGCTGGCTGTTCTGATTGTGATTACGGGCTTGACGGTTGGTCTGATTCTCGCGGTGATCAGGTCGTTCCGAATCCGCCTGGTCAACTTCTTCGTGGTCATCTTCGTCGATGTGATGCGTGCGGTTCCGCCACTGGTCATCATTATCGTTCTGTATTTTGCTCTGCCCGGCGTGGGCATACGCCTCTCTGGTTTTGCCTCAACCTGGCTCGCGTTGTCGGCCGTGTTGGCTGCGTTTGCCGAAGAGATATTCTGGGCGGGTATTCTCGCCGTCCCGAAAGGACAGATTGAAGCAGCACGCTCCACCGGGCTCACACGACTGCAAAGCGTGGTCAATGTCGTGCTGCCGCAGGCTGTGCGGATGACTATCGCGCCGCTCACCAACCGAACTATTGCGATCACCAAAGGGACGGCTCTTGGCTCAGTGGTGGCTGTCAGTGAGATTCTCTATCAGGCTCAGGCGGCTTACTCGTTTTCGTACAACCCTTCACCGTTAACGCTAGGTGCGCTGGCTTATCTTGTGTTGTTTATCCCCGTGGTGTGGTTGGGCCGCTGGATTGAAACCCGGTTTGCGTGGCGCCCATGAACGAACTCATTGATAACTTCTTTAATCTTGAGATTTTGCGCCAGACCTGGCCGTTTCTGCTGGCCGGTGTTTGGGTCACGATCAAGATATGTTTTCTTGTGATCCCGCTGGGGCTGGCTGGCGGCTTGGCACTGTCGCTTGCCTCGACGAGCCGGTATCGCGCAATTCGTTGGCTCGCGGTCATTTACACCGACTTCTTCCGCGCGTTTCCGCCCCTGGTACTTTTGCTGTTCGTCGCGTTCGGTTTGCCATTCCTGGGGATCGATCCGGGTGCAGTCGGTTCGGTCGCGATTGCGTTCCTGCTCAATACCTCCAGCTACTACGGCGAAGTGTTTCGGGCTGGTATTGAAAGTGTTCCCAATGGCCAGATCGAAGCTGCTCGCTCTACCGGCTTAAGCAAGGGGCAAACGATGGGGCATGTCGTCTTGCCGCAGGCAGTTCGTAACGTACTACCCGATTTGGTGGGTAATACGCTGGAGGTGATTAAGCTCACCTCCCTGGCGAGTGTTGTCGCGCTGCCCGAGTTGCTTTTTGCGGCACGCTCCGCCCAGTCTGTTACCTATAACGCCACGCCGGTAATCGCCGCGGGGCTCATTTACCTCGTCTTGCTTTGGCCGCTGGTAAGATGGCTGTCGCGTTTGGAGCACCGCCAAATAGCGCTGAACTAGCTCATCAAAAGGAGGGCACGTGTCCAAACGATTGCTGGTGATTAACCCGAATTCCACTGTCGCAGTCACGGACGGTATTGATAAAGCCTGTCAGCCCTTTCGCGTTGCTGGTGGTCCGGAGATAGAGTGCGTCACCCTCGCCGAAGGCCCGCCTGGGATTGAAACCCAAGGTCACGTTGATGGCGTTGTCGGCCCGTTGCTTCAACTCGTTGAGTCAAGAGCAGATTGCGATGCGTTTGTGATTGCCTGCTACAGCGACCCGGGGCTTCATGCATGCCGTGAGGCCAGCGGTAAACCGGTGCTGGGGATTTCCGAATCTGGCATTCTGACAGCGCTCACGCTCGGCCAGCGCTTTGGTGTCATTGCTATTTTGCCCGGATCTATCCCTCGGCATCTGAGATACGTGGGTGCGATGGGTGTGACCGATCGGCTGGCGGGAGAGCGACCTTTGGGTCTGAAGGTTACTGAGCTATCAGATGCCACGCGTACCTTTGAGCGTATGGTGCAAACCGGTATCAAGCTTCGCGATACTGATGGGGCTAATGTGCTTGTTATGGGCTGCGCCGGCATGGCTGCCTACCGCGATGACTTGTCCGCAGAAACCGGCCTGCCGGTCGTTGAGCCTACCCAGGCCGCCGTCACAATGGCGATTGGGCGGCTTCAAATGGGGTGGTAGTACAACAAAGCCGCTAGTCGTTAGCGGGCGTTACTTCTACACCCACCCGTTCGGTGATGAGTTTGTAGTGCTCGGGCCGGCGATGCGCCGCGAGATTGAACATAGTCTTGCGCAAATTGTCGCCGAGTGAGAGGTCAGCATTGGCGACAATAACCTCGTCGTCTTCCGATACGCTTTTGGCGACAATTTCTCCGGTGGGTGCCACAATGACAGAGTGGCCAAACATCCGAAAGCCATCTTCAAAGCCGCACTTGGCTGTTTCAACTAACCAAACTGCGTTTTGAAACGCCATTGACTGCGCCATGATCAGGTGATGGTGAACCCGTAGAGCGGGCGGCTCTGGATAGTGCAGGTTCTCTGTCGGTGTATTGAAGCCGAGCGTAATGATCTCCGCACCCTGCAAGCCAAGAACCCGAAACGCCTCAGGCCAACGGCGGTCGTTGCAAATGAGCATGCCGGCAACGGTATCCATAAAGCGGTAAACCGGAAAACCCAGGTTACCTACTTCAAAATACTTCTTCTCAAGGTGTTGAAACGCGGCCTCGGGTTTGTGGTCCGCATGGCCCGGCAAATGTACCTTGCGATACTTGCCGATAATCTCGCCTTTTGGGTTGACGAGAATGGCCGTGTTGAAGTGTCGTGGTTTTTCGCCGTCACTGACCAGCTCAGCGAAACCCAGGTAAAAGCCAACCCCAAGTTTGATGGCCTCATCGAACAGTGGCTGCGTGACCGGCGACGGCATGGAAGCTTCGAAGTATTTGTCGTCTACCTCCGCATCGTTGTCCATCCAGTATCGCGGAAAGAACGTCGTAAGCGCCAACTCGGGAAAAACGATGAAGCGCGCGCCGCGGGCAGCCGCTTCTCTCATGAGCTCGACCAGCCGCACGACAACCGACGCGCGCGAATCAGCCAGGTTTACCGGTCCAAGCTGGGCTGAGGCGATCACCATTTGACGTTTCATCTTTGACTCTCCAGGGGAATACTGTTTGTGATGAGTTCAGCGCGGCAGGGGCGTCTGCCACTCATCGAGCTGTGCCATTTCAGGCACTTGTTTACCGATCGGCCGCGCGGAGTCTGCAATGTCACGGGCCAGATACTGACCGCGGCCTCGCTCGGCGTTCAATTGGCCGTCGTGCACAATAACGTCACCGCGAGACAGCACGGTGACAGGCCAGCCAGTGAGGTCGCGCCCTTCATACGGGGTGTAACCCACAGCATCGTGGAGCATCTCAGCCGTGATGTGTCGTTTGGCGTTCGGGTCCCACATGGCGAGGTCTGCATCTGATCCAACCGCGATCTCGCCTTTGCGAGGATAGAGACCATAAATTTTGGCGTGTTGAGTGGAGGTTAGGTCTACAAACGCTTGCAACGACATACGGCCCTTCCCAACGCCTTCTGTAAACAGCAATGGCAGTCTTAACTCTAGTCCGGGTACGCCGTTGGCGACATCCTTGAAGGTTGTTTTATCGCCCTTAGGGAGCTTGCCACTCGCATCGTTGCGATAAGGCGCATGGTCTGACGAATACACCGCAAGGGTGCCATCGTGCATGCCGGCCCAGCAAGCCTCTTGAGCAGCTTCATCCCTTGGAGGTGGGCTGCAACAGAACATAGCGCCATCGAGTCCGCCGCGGTCAAGGTCTTTGCTGGTGAGAAATAAGTATTGCGGGCAGGTCTCCCCGTAGACTTTGAGCCCGCGGGCGCGCGCCTGGCGAATCGCCTCAATGCCTTCAATGGTTGAGACATGAACAATCAGTATTGGCGTATCAACAAGCTCTGCGAGCGTGATGATTCGATTGATGGCCTCGGCCTCAGCACCACGGGTATGACAGATGGCGTGGTATCGCGGCAGAGTGTTTCCCGCTTTCACCATCTTGCCCGCGAGCCAGCCGATCATTCCGTGGTTTTCTGCATGCACCATGGTCAGTGCACCATGAGCGCGCGCGACTGAGAGCACATCCAGAATCTCCTCGTCGGTAAGCTTCATGCGGTCGTAAGTCATGAATAGCTTGAATGACCGTAGCCCCTGACCGATGGCTTCGGGCAAATGACTTTCAATAGTTTGCTCTGAGGGGTTGGCGACGATCAAATGAAATGCGTAATCAATCACGGCTTTTGCCGCGGCGCGCCGATGATAGTCATCAAGCACTTCCGGAATCAGCATGCCGCGGTGTTGCGCAGCAAACGAAAGCGTGGTGGTCGTACCCCCGAACGCCGCTGAGACCGTTGCACTGTAAAAGTCATCGGCGCACATGATCCCAAAACTCGAAACCTGCTCGATATGGACATGGCTATCAATGCCACCCGGCATAACGAGTTGCCCTGCTGCGTCAAGCGTCTGCGAGGCCTGACCGTCGATCTGACCGATAGCGGCGATTTTGCCGTCTCGGATCGCCAGGTCACCCGGGACCGTTTCACTGGTGGTTACCAGTTGACCATTACGAATGATCAGGTCGTAGTGTTCACTCATCGCCTCGCCTCCCGCTGTTATCTGCGCCCCATTATGCCGGACCACGAGACGGCATTTATTTGACGCCTAGGGTGGCTGCTCTACACTCGCGTGCGTGTCTGCTTTAGGTGCATACCTAGTGAATGACTTCGCTGATTCTGCCAATCTTCGGTTTGCTGGCCCCGGTCTTGATGCGCTCAGTTTGCGCGCGCGTGATGAGCTAGTGCGAACTGCTCATCCAGCGGCCGACTGGCTATTGGAGCATCATGATGCTTCAGGCGCGCGGATCCTGGATGTTGTGATCGTTGGCGCCGGGCAGGGCGGACTGGCGATCGCCCATGCGTTGCGGCGGCAACGGGTGAATAATATTTTGTTGATCGATCAGGCACCAGCCGGGCAGGAGGGTGTCTGGGTGCAATATGCCCGCATGCCCACGCTCCGCTCGCCCAAGGAATTTACGGGGCCGGATCTCGGCGCGCCGTCTCTGACTTATCAGTCCTGGCACGAGGCGCTGTTTGGTGATCGTGACTGGCAGCGCCTGGACCGTATTCCCACCCAGCACTGGCATCAGTATTTGCAGTGGTTTCGTGAAGTGGTGGGCTTGAGCGTTCAAAATGACACGCGTCTGGTCTCTGTTTTACCAGCCCCGGATGAGCGGCTTGAATTAAAGCTGGCAGGCCCGTCTGGCGAGCGCACTGTCTTGACGCGCAAGCTCGTGTTAGCCACCGGCCAGGATGGCACCGGGCGCTGGGCAGTGCCACCAGTTTTTGCACCGTTACCTGTCACTCAATGTGCGACGACCAATGCCGATATCGACTTTGAGTCTCTGCGTGGACGTGACGTCGTCGTGATCGGTCAAGGGGCTTCAGCGGCGGACAATGCAGCCGAAGCGCTTGAGGCCGGTGCCCGGTCTGTTCAGCTACTCGTCAGGCGTAAGCGTTTGCAGCGCATCCAACCCTATTTGTGGATGACGTTTGATGGGTTCTTACGCCACATAGGTGATATGCCAGATGAATGGCGATGGCGTTTTCTGAATCACGCACTATCGCTTCGTGAAAGTATTCCGCAACCCACTTACGATCGAATGAGTTGTCATCCGCAGTTCAGCGTTCGGTGCAATACTGAGGTTGAGGTCGCCAAAATGAAGGGCTCTCGTGTGAGCCTGAGCACGGCTCAAGCTGAGATCGAAGCAGATTTCGTGATTCTGGGGACTGGGGTGGAGATCGACTTCACGGCCCGGCCGGAACTTGTGGCATTTGCTGATCAGATCGCGACGTGGGGCGACCGCTACACGCCGCCAGCGGGGCAGGCTAACCCGCATTTAGAGAAGTTTGCCTATCACGCGCCCGATGCGTCTTTTATGGAAAAGACGCCGGGGTGCGCGCCTCACCTAAGTTTGATTCACGATTTCACCATCGGAACAACGATGAGTTTCGGCCCGTTTGGTTGTTCGATCAACGCGATGAACATCGCAGTGCCACGATTGGTCAACGGCCTGACGCGAGGCTTGTTTCACCAGGATATTGAGCGCTACTGGGCATCATTTGAAGCATATGACGAGCCGGTGTTCGAGCCAAGACCACATGATCAAGGCAACTAGACACGCATGAAGATAGTGACAACAGTAGACGAGCTTCGAGCGAGCCTGGCACCAGGGGAGGGATTTCTTGTGCCCACCATGGGGAATCTGCATCAAGGACATCTGTCGTTGATTGAACTGGCGCGGCGGCGCGCTGACCATGGTTTGCGTGGCAAGGTAGTGGCCAGCATATTCGTGAACCGCCTGCAGTTTGCGCCGACTGAGGACTTTGATGAATACCCGAGAACGTTCGAGCGAGACTGTGAATTGCTTGAAGAGGCTGGTTGCGATGTGCTATTTGCCCCTGAAGAGTCCCAGCTCTACCCCGAACCACAGACCTATCAGGTGCTGCCTGATCCTGCCTTGGCCAGTCAACTGGAAGGCGCCAGCCGCCCGGGCTTTTTCACAGGTGTGTGTACCGTGGTGCTCAAGCTGTTCAATTGTGTGCAGCCGTCAGTTGCCGTGTTCGGCAAGAAAGACTATCAACAGTGGCAGGTTGTCAGGCGCATGACCGATCAGCTCGCCTTGCCGATTGAAATCGTTGCAGGAGAAACGGTGCGGGAACAAAGTGGCCTGGCAATGTCCTCGCGTAATCACTACCTGTCCTCTAAAGAAAAGGAGCAAGCGGCTGCGCTCTACAGAGCGCTTTGTGAAGCGCGAGATTGCCTGGCAGCAGGGGAAGCTTCAGCGAAGGTATTGGAAGACGCGAATCAGTATCTGGCAAAGTCGCAGTGGCAACCCGATTACGTTGAGCTATGTTCGCGAAACAGCTTAATGCCGGTTGATGACTACGAGCCTCATCGCGGGCAATGCGTGCTTGTGGCAGCGGCCCATCTTGGTGAGGTGAGGCTGATCGACAATCTGGAGCTATGACTCGCACGCCGCGTATGGCTTGAGCATGGCCTACAGACTCTGGCCAGCCACCCAGCCGCTCGCCCATGCCCATTGAAAGTTATAGCCACCGAGCCATCCAGTCACATCGACAGCTTCGCCAATAAAGTAAAGCCCAGGCTGCTCATTAGCGGCCATTGATTTAGATGAAAGGGCTGCCGTGTCAATGCCCCCTGCGGTCACTTCCGCTTTGGCATAGCCTTCCGTCCCATTCGGCGCGAAGGCCCAGCGGGCGAGCTGGCTTGTGGCGTTGCGCAGTGGCTTGTCGGGCACGTTGGCCAACTCCTGGTGCGTCATTTTCCCCAGTTTAAGTTGATCGAGCAGCACATTAACGAGCCGCTTGGGCAGCTCGGCATTCAGCAAGCCATGCAGCGTCTGCCTGGGTTGCTCGCGTTTGGCTTTGACTAGCCAGTCCGGCTCAGCATCGGGGAAGAAGTCAATTATCACGGGAATGCCTGCCGACCAGTAAGACGAGATTTGCAAAATAGCCGGGCCTGATAGACCTCTATGAGTAAAGAGCGCAGCTTCGCGGAAGGCAGTCTTTTCTACACTTGCGCACACGGGTGCGGCGACACCCGCAAGCCCATCGAAAAGATTAGTCTCTTTTTCAAGCGTCAACGGCACGAGTGCCGGGCGCGGAGAAATAACCGGCACACCGAACTGCTCCGCCACGTCATATGCAAATCCGCTCGCTCCAAGCTTGGGAATAGAAGGGCCACCGGTGGCAATAACCAGACTTGGCGCACGATAGCACTGACCTTCAACCCATATGCTGTACTGCTGGTCTGAATACGCAAGTTCTGAGGCCGGGTGGCCGAATAAAAAACTTACCTGTTCTGGCGGACACTCGTCGAGCAACATCTTCACAATTTGTTTGGCCGACCCATCGCAGAACAATTGGCCGAGCGTTTTCTCATGCCACTTGATCTGGTGCTTATCGACCAGCTTAATGAAGTCCCCAGGGGTGTAGCGCTTCAGGGCGCTCTTCGCAAAGTGCGGGTTCTGACTGAGGTAGGCGTCAGCAGTGGCGCCCGTGTTGGTGAAGTTGCACCGGCCACCGCCAGAAATAAGAATTTTGCGACCGGGTTCAGGGGCATGGTCGATGACAAGAATTTTTCGTCCGCGCTGTCCGGCTGCACCGGCACACATGAGCCCGGCACCGCCGGCGCCGAGGATGATCGCATCAAACACCTGGTCAGTCATGCCGCCAATACAATGCGTGTCAGGCCAAACAACGCAAGGGTGATCAGCAGGCCCAGGCAGCTGCGTCGGTACACGGTTTCCATCCCCGGGCGGAACAACCATTGGCCGATCAAGACGCCCAGGATGACAACAGGGGCCAGCACAAGACCACGTGTGAGCGCTTCCTGCGTTAGAACGCCAAAGGCGGTTTGATAGGCTGCAGCAATAAAGTTGCCAATAAACAAGTACATGACCAGTGACCCCCGTATTTGGCGGGCAGGCAGTTGCTGGGCAATGATGAATACTGCCACGACCATGCCGCCCAGGTTTGCGAGTCCTGCTGCAATACCGGCAATGAGCCCAGCGATAAAAGTCGCTCGTTTAGACGCCATCCAAGCCGGGCGCCAACTCGTCAATTGGGCCACGGCGAGCACTAAGATGAGTAGTTGAGCTACGAGTGTTGAGGTTGACGTCGCAATACTCGTCGTCGCTGCCAGGCCAAGTGGTATGCCAACTGCCTGACCCGCAGTCATACCCAGCACCAGTTTAATGTCCGCTTCCCGCAGACCACCGCGCAGCATCAGCAAACCCGCCACCACTTCTAGTAGCAGACATACCGGTATCAACAGAACCGGCGGCAAAATGAAAACCGCGATCGCCATAGTGACCGCAGAGAGCGCGAATCCGGAAAATCCCCTGACGATGCCCGCAACAAACACAGCGGCAATCATAATAAGGGCCTGAGTAGGCGAAAGGCTGAGCCAGCCGGCAATCGATTCGAGCATGGGGCGCCATGCTAGCAGGCTGTGAGTATCAGAGCTTTCGTCAGCGGCGCGTCTTGTCCAGTACCGTGCAGCTGGGTCTAAATCTGATCGAGCGGGAAGATGGGGCGCCGCACGTTCTTGAAGGTGAGCGTGTCGTAGTCAGACGTACAAACCCCCGTGCCGGCGCAGTCAATGATGCTGCGTGCTAATTCACCCATGCCGGCTCGCCAATGCACACGGCTCTTGAGCATAACGTAGCGCTTTTTCAGCGGATCAATGCCGAGTGAGTGGAAGCACTCCAGGTCGTTGGGTTCTTGCTGGCGCGAAATCACCGCAATCTGGACGTGACCGGTATCGAGTAGGGCGCTCGGGCCCATGTCCATTAGAACGCCTTTCGACATCGGCCCGCGGTTACGAAAGGTGCCATCGGTAAGCTTGCGCACGGTGCCACTGACTGTCAACGGTTTGCCATGCTCACGAATTGAAGGCATTTCAAGCTTACCGCCCAACGACAGGTTGACGGCCGCCCCTTCGCCGGCCTGCATCATCTGCTGCACTGAGGCTGGGTCATAGATCGCGAATGCAGCCACGTCATCCAGGCCTGCGCGCAGGATTGCGTCCAGTACCGTTGTCGTATCCATCGTGCCACCCGAGGCAGCGTTGTCATAGTGATCAAGCAACACCACCGGACCACTGTCAATGGTGGCGGCACGGGCAATCGATTGTTCGAGCGGCTCGATCTGATAGACCATATCGGCGCGGTGCGCCCACGCCTGGTCCAATAGCCCCTCGCAGTATTGCCTGGCCAAGGCCGGATTGTTGTCAGTGACGACCACGCTTGACAGACCCGCATGGCTAATGTCTGCATGCGGGAAACCGACGAACACCGTCGCGGCAATCGCGTCATTTTGCTCAAGTGCTATCGCCTGGGCTTGAAGTGATTTGTTCGGTTCATCAAGACTTGACTGGCACATGACATGAGGCAGCATGGGCCGGTTATTCCATGCCATGGTGGGCTTGATGCGACCCTCAAGCATGTCAAGAATGGGTTTTCCGGCGCGCACACCGGTTTCAAACATGTCGACGTGAGGGTAGGTTTGGTAGCCGGCAATGACGGTTGCCTGGTCGACCAATGAAGGAAACAGATTGGTATGCATGTCCATCGCGATACCAACCGGCACTTTGGCATCGACCTGACGGATGCGCCGCAAGAGTTCGCCCTCGCCATCGGGTAGCGACTGCGTCACCATCGCACCGTGCAAATCGAGCAGTACGGCATCACAGCCGGCTGCAACAGCATCAATGATACGCGTGGAGATTTCCTCGAATGCGCTTGTCTCGACCGGGCCGCTAGGCCATGCCTCTGCCGCGATCGGCACCGTGTACTGAGCGCCGACGCGATCGGCCAGATCAATGAAGGCGCCAATCGCGGTGCCGGTGCCCCGATTGGCGTTGATCGCGTCATCGCCGCTCAGTGGGCCGGCCCCGCTACGACCAAACCTCTCAATCGGTGTTGGCACCGGTGAGAAGGTATTGGTCTCGTGCTTCATCTGGGCAATCACAAGCTTCATGGCTCACTCCGTTGGCTGTGTTGCCCGACTTGTCAGTCAGCTGTATCAGCCAAATATGTCTTTGGTGATACCAGCATACCAGCCAAGGCTCTCTTCATAGGTTTGCTTACGAAGCGCGCGGTCTTCGCCGGTTTTCGAGATGAATCCATCGACCTTGGCGATTTTCTCGTCAGTGGCTTTGTAGGTAGCGCCCACTTTCACACCATCATTGGTGTCAATCAGAGACCAGCATGTGTTGGAGAATTTTGCCGGGAATACTTTGCTGCCGGTAAGCGCGCCGCGAACAGCATTTGCGCAGACTTTAGCCTGTGAGTTTGCCGAATAGCCAGACTTGGGCATGTCGCCTTGATGAGCCGCATCACCTAAAACGTAGATGTCATCATTTTGACGGCTGCGCATATCTGCCGCATGTACAGGTGCCCAGCCTTTGTCATTGGTGACACCGGCCAACTCAGCAATCCGGCCCGCCTTCATCGCAGGAATGATGTTGGCCACGTCGGCTTTGACAGTTTCGCCATCCAAGAAAATCTCGCCGGTGTCGGCATCGACACGCTGAACGCCGCCCGTAATTTCAGCCGGTAGCCATTCGATCATCCCTTTGTAATGCTCTGACCAGCCTTCCTGAAAGAGTGCCTGCTTGGAAAACTTGGATTTGGGATCAAGCACCATGATCTTGGCGGTGGGGTTGGTTTTCTTGAGCGTATGGGCAATCATGCAGATCCGCTCATAGGGGCCGGGCGGGCAACGATACGGGTTAGGCGGTGCAACCATCGCAAAGACGCCGCCTTCACGCATGTTTTCGACCTGGGCCTTGAGCAGAGCTGTCTGAGTACCGCCCTTATAGGCATGGGGCATCTTGCTCTGTGCATTGACATCCCAGCCTGGCACGGAGTCATCAACAAAATCGATTCCCGGCGCAATGATGAGTTTGTCATAACCGATCTTTGCGCCGCCAGCCGTACTGACCATACGGGCATCCGTGTCAACACCGGTGGCCCAGTCGTGGACCACATTCACACCGAACTGACTCGCCATCATCTGGTAGCTATGGCCCAGGTCGTCCATCTCCTGAAATCCGCCGAGGTACAGATTAGAGAAGAAGCAGGTGTAATACACCCGTGATGGTTCGATCAGGGTGACGTCGACCGCCCCTTTACTGTCCTTCGCGATATAGCGGGCAGCGGTGCCACCTCCAGCCCCACCACCGATTACGACGACGCGAGGCTTGGCCTTGCCGATCACGGCAGGCGCTGCGAGCGTCAGTGTTGCACCGGCTGTTACACCTAAGAATGTTCTGCGATTGGTTTTCATACCGTCTCCCCTCAGGTTTATTTGAGATTTTTAAAGTAGGCTGCAAGTGAAGCGATTTCTTCAGGACCGAGCGCGCCGGCAATCGAGCGCATCACGGGGTTTTCTCGAACTTTTTTCTTGTAGGCATGCATCACCCGGACAAACCTGTCTGACTGCCAGCCAGTGATAGACGGTATGCCTTGCTGAGACCCATCCGCCTGGTGACAGGTCAGGCATTCACTGCCCAGATACTCACCGTACTCAGCATCGCCCTTGATCGCGAGCGTCTCAGCGGAGACTGGTGGATCGTCGATTGTGCTAATAGCGGGGTTGTCGGTACTGGCCGCAGCGATGTATTCAATGAGCAATTGTCGGTTTGCAGAAGCGTCAACGCCCGGGAAATTCATCTTGTTGCCGGGAATCATTTTGGCTGGCGCTGTTAGAAATTGGTCAAGCGCCTCCGGCGTCCAGCGCAGTCCGTTGGCGCCGGCTGTTTTCATGGCCTCTGAATACTCGAAGCCATTAGCCTTACCTGCGATCCGTCCGATCAGGCCGTGCAATGAAGGCCCGAGAGCGCCATGCTCGTTGGAATTGATACTGTGGCAGCCCTGGCAGGCCAAAAACAGTTTGGCACCGGGTGTGGCAGCGAGAGAGATCGAGCCCGTGACGGCGCCCAATCCCAGGGCGCTTATGAGGAGTAGGCATCGGGTAAAGAAACGCATTGACTTAAAACTCCAGATCTTCAGCAATGACATCAATCCCTGCGTGCGCGCAGGCTTCATCGGCTTCTCCGCCAGGGGCGCCGGAAACGCCAATCGCGCCCACCAATGACCCTGCTGCTGTTACCGGTAGGCCACCCCCGTTCACCATGACCCGATCAACGAATCGAATACCGCTCTCGGCCTGTCCAGCTCGCGTTGCTTTACCTATTTCTGTCGTCGATTGTTTAAAGCTGGCTGATGTCCAGGCCTTGTTTTGCGCAACGGTGACGGTGTGCGAGCCCGCAAACCGGTCACGTAAAAAGACTTGCAAACCGCCGCTGCGATCTACAATCGCCACTGCCACCTGATAGCCCTGGTCGCGGCAATGCTGAAGCGCTGCCTCTGCGGCCTTGAGTGCTGTCTCGGGGGACATTTGTTTAAACTCAATCAGCGCAGGGGTCTCAGCGTGAGACACGACGGGGGCCAGCGTTAGCGCGGAGATGAACGAGAGCGACGAGAGTGTGATCGCAGGATGCTTCATCAGGCGAGCCCGGGGTTGTCATCCACACCGATGAGTTTCGGCGTGTTGGGCACGCGCGGGGCGAGCTCCTGCTGGTCTTTGAGCCAGGGCTCAACGACATCCCAGATCGGCTCGCCTTCAGCGCCCTCTGATACTGGCGCCCAGCCCGCGACGCGATATGTCTTGCTAGCTTCGAGGGGCTGACCATTTAAGCGCATGTCTTGGATTCTGGCACCAGCCTTGGCCTGGGGTTCGATTGCGTAAGTGAGTCCGCCGGTGCGCACCATATCGCCGCCCTGTTGATAGTAGGGATCCGGGTTAAACAGATTGTCGGCGACATCTTCCAGTACGGTCTTGATGAACTCACCCGTCATCTCGGTGAGGGTGCTCTGCGGATAGGTGATCGCCGTCTGGTCCATCAGATGCTCGCGGGTGATCGCCTGGCCCGGTAACAAACTAGTGCCCCAGCGAAAACCGGGAGAGAACGCCACGTCAGCACCTTTCACATCCAGAAGCGCATCGACAATGAGTTGATCAAAAGTGCCGTTAAAGTTGCCGCGTCTGTAGAGGCTGCCTTCGCTAACCGCCAGGACTTCGGTGAGCTTCGATTCATATGGTGCGCGTACCTTGGTGATTAGCGCGTCCATCTCCGGGTCGGCCGGCAGTATGTTGGCAAACACTGGCAGCAGCCGATACTCGAACCCTGCGACCTTACCGTCTTTGACATCAAGGTCGAGTACGCCTAAGAATTTGCCGTTCGAGCCGGCATTGGTGACGAGTGTTTTGCCAGCGGAATTGGATACCTCAACAGGCGCCGGTACGCCGTCATGGGTGTGCCCACCTAATATGGCGTCAAGCCCGGTCACACGCGACGCGAGTTTCAGGTCCACATCCATACCGTTGTGAGACAGCATGACGACAACTTGTGCACCTGCTGCGCGCACCTCGTCGATCATCTCTTGCAGGCGATCTTCCTGAATGCCAAAACTCCAGTCAGCCACCATGTAACGTGGGTTGGCAATAGGGGTGTATGGAAACGCCTGACCAATAACGCCTACCGGGATGCCGTTGATTTCTCGAATGACGTATGGGTCAAAGACCGGATCTTCAAAGTCTGTGGTTTTGACGTTCTGGGCCACAAACGACACCTCACCCGCAAAGTCTTTCTCGAGGACTTCCTGCACTCGCTGCATGCCGTAGGTGAATTCCCAATGGCCCGTCATGACATCAACGCCAAGCAACTTGCAGGCGTCAATCATGTCCTGACCCTGCGTCCAGAGCGCAGTGGCTGAACCTTGCCAAGTGTCGCCGCCGTCCAGGAGCAAAGCGCCGGGACGCGATGCCTTCAGGCGCTTGACAAGGGTTGCGAGATGGGCAAATCCGCCGACCTTGCCATAGGTTGCGGCCGCATTGGCGAAGTCGAGATAAGTGAATGCATGGGCTTGGGCAGTCCCCGGAGCAACACCGAAGTGCTTGAGCAATGCGTCTCCGACCAGGTGCGGCGGTCGGCCCAAAGCTTCATCGAAGCCAAGATTGACATTGGGCTCGCGAAAGTAAACGGGTTTAAGCTGAGCATGACAATCGGTGAAGTGCAGCAAGCTGACCTGGCCGTAAGGGACGATGTCGTACATCGATTGCGCACTCGATACGGCGCCCGACTTGTCGGTTTCACCGGTTTTCGCGTGCGTGGCGATAGACATGCCCGCGGCGCTGGCCGCAGCCAGGACACTAAGAAACTCCCTGCGTTCCATGATTTTCCAAAGATGCCGCGACAATCGCCGACCGCGCAGAGGCTGTCGTGTTCTTGCCGGTTCCCATCTTGTCTCCCTACCTGAAGGTATGTGCTTCCGTTATCTCGCTTGAGTGAACTATGAACTCGCGCACCTATAGCGAGGCGTTATCCAACTGTGGCTTCGTCCGTGCGGCTCTCGCCCTTGTTGTCCACCCACTTGATCGTGACCTTGTCACCTTTCTTCGCGCCGGGCACCTTGAATGCCAGATAGGGGTTTTTGGAAATGCCTGGCCCCCAATAGGCCTTCAGAACAGGTTTGCCATTCAGCATGGCTTCAACCTCAGTGATATGCCACGCGGGGACTAGTTCACCTTTGGAGTTCTTTCGCTGCCCGGTTTCCATGTCATGAGCCATGAGCACTCGTACATCTGCTGCGTCGCCTTTGACCCGGGCTCTAATACGCATAGGATTTGCCATTTTTTTCTCCTTCAATTCATTGCAAAGGGTTGACTGCTAGGGGCTGGTCTTTAGCCGCCGCAGCCGCCCAAGGTGACCTTGACCTCTTTCTTGGCCATGTAGAACTTGCCATCGGCTTTAACCAGAGCAATGACATCGGAGCTTTGTCCCATCTTGACGCGCATGGTGACGTCCGCAGGAATGCCGGCTGAGATCTCATAAGCACCGGTCAAGGCAAACGGATTCTTGTCGACCAGAACAGCGATCATTTCCACATTGTCTAGAGATGACTTAACTGCGATGGGAACAACCGCGCCGTTTTCAGCGATGTCAGGCGCTTTCAAGGTGATCTTGTCTGACATCGTCGCGTCTTGCGCGCCGAGTGCCTTCAGCCCGGCAGTCGTGCCTTTGGCTTCAAAGGCATCAGCCACAGAGGCTGCCAGGGCTGTCCCCGGTTTGAGAATGCCCAGCGATATAAGCGCCGCGTAGGCGCTGGAGGCTCCTGCGGCCTTGAGCGCGGTTCTGCGGGATGAATTCATTTATCTCTCCTTAGGTTGGCAGGGTCAACAGACCCTCCTCAAAATGTAACCTGAATTGGCCCTTGGTTTTTCAGTGCGGCTTCGCCTGCAAAGCGGGACTCACAATGTCAGTATCCACTTAATCAAGCTCTCTGCCTGGGCCTGGTCAATATGCGGGTTTGCAGGCATCGGAATGGCTCCCCATGTGCCGCTTGCGCCATTGCGTACTTTGTCTGACAGATCGGCTATTGCAGATTTCTCATCCCGATAACGCTTGGCGACATCGGTCAGCGCTGGGCCCACAATCGCCTTGTCGACACCGTGGCACGCCAGGCACCCCGAAGATTGAGCCAGCACCCTCGCAGGCGACGACTCCGCTGATGCGGGGCTGCTGGGCTGCGCAGTAACAGGGACCGAGTTGACCGAGTGAGCCATCTGCTTTGATTCTGCGAGAGTCGCGGGAGCAGGGCGGGTTGTATCCGTGCCTCTGACGAAACCAATCAGTCGGTTCTGCTCGGCCAGATTGCCATGATCATTTCGGGCATAGTCAGGAATCGACGAATTAACGGTCGCGCTCGCTTCGCAGTTTGTCATGCAGGCATCGCCCTGCACATCGGCTTTGCCATCGACACGCCAGAGCGGCTCGAATTTTTTCATGCCGTTGCGGTTGGGCAGTTTCGCCTGAACTTCAGCGATGTTCTCATTGGAGAACTCAAAGTCGTCATCCACCACGTCGGCAGTGTTCAACATGTAGGCAATCACGGCATAGACCTCATCGGCCGTGAGCGATTTGGGCGCATTCCAGGGCATGGCCCGATTGATGTAATCCCAGAGTGTGGAGATCTGTGACAAGCGCATCATGGTCGTGCGGTATGGATGGCTGCCGCTAGCGAGCCCCGCAACATGGCCGCTTTCCATGTCCTGCTGTGTTGTCCCGCCGATCAAAGGCGTGAAGACTTCATTTGACTCTCCGAACACACCATGACAGGAGGCGCACTTGGCCTCCCAGATATCGATACCCTGATCGACTGTGCCGCTTCCGGCCGGTAAGCCTTTGAAGTCAGGCGTGACATCAATATCCCAGGCCTTAATTTCTGCAGCGGTTGGCGTGCGTCCCAGCTGATGCCACGGTTTTACGCTTGTCGCTGCTGGTGTGTCAGCCGCATGCCCAGTGGACATCAAGACACTGAACCAAACGGCCACACCCGCGAACAAGAATGCTGCTACCCGCAGGTACGTGGGAGCAACTCGCTGGAGCATCAGCGTCGACGGCTTGAGGTTAGTGAACTTGAACATTGCTCACCTCACCGTTTTCAGCTACTTGCCACGACTGAATTGCGTTGTTGTGATAAATCGAGCGCGTGCCACGCACTGCGCGCAGCTTATTTATCTGTGGCTGGACATGACCGGTCTCGTCAACCGCCCGACTTTGCAAGATTGCGGGTTCGCCTTGCCAAACCCAATCGATGTTGAATCGTGTCAGTGCCTTGCTGTGAATCGGACCTTCAATTCTGGCCTGTCGCCAGTTTCGTCCAGCGTCCGCCGAGACATCTACTCTCGTTATCTTGCCGCGGCCTGACCAGGCAAGACCGGTGACATTGTGATAGCCCTTATCCAACAGCATTTGACCGCCTGAAGGCGAGGTCACAACAGACTTCACCTCTTGGATCGAAGTGAACTGCCGATGAATGCCGTCGGGCATCATATCGACGTAGTGCAGCACTTCGTCTTTGGTGTAGAACTTTTCGTCACCAACTTCTAGTCGGCGCAAGTATTTGACCCACGAGACGCCTTGCACGCCGGGGACGACGAGCCTGAGCGGGTAGCCATTCTCCGGACGTAGCATTTCACCGTTCATGGCCCACGCGACCATAACGTCGTCAAGCGCGCGCTCCATCGCGATGGTTCGCGTCATGGATGAGCCGTCGGCACCTTCAGCCAGAACATAGGCGGCTTGCGAACGGTCAATCCCAACCATATCGAGCAACGTCGAGAGTTTGACGCCGGTGAATTCAGAACAAGAAAGCATGCCATGTGTGTATTGAACGGTTGGCACAGCAACATTGTTCCATTCCATGCCTGAATTAGCACCGCACTCAATAAAGTGAATCCGCGACACTGAGGGCAATCGGAGGAGTTCGTCCATTGTGAAGACTCGCGGCGACTTCACTAAACCGTGAATCATGAGACGGTGCTGGCGCGGGTCAATGTCCCACCAACCTTGGTGATGGCGCTCAAAGTGCAGACCGCTTGGGGTGATGATGCCAAACAGCCCCTGAAGCGGGCAAAAACTAACGGATGCAGCGCCCACTTGGGTGAGCCCTGGGCTCTGTCGTCGCTGAAGGTTTTGCTCCCACTTAGAAGGCATGCCGTAGCCCGTTGTCGCCACAGGCTGGCCGAGCCCGGTTGTATGGGCAGGCAATTTAAGAATGGCCGGGTCGCCGTCGGTAACGTGTTCACCGGCCGCCGCCCGCGCACCAACCGCACCAGCGCCGGCCGCTAGCGCCTTGGCCATGAATTGACGCCTGCCGCGATTGGCATTGACCAGCTCATCTTGCGTAATGAAGCCCTCCCGGGCTGGGCGTATACGGCCTGGGACAGCTGCAGAGTCCTTGTTTGGCTTCATATATTGGCTCCCTGGAAGGCGCGCGCCAATTCCATTGCCTGGTCATCGAGGTCGGAGTGGGCGTCACTGGAGGCGATGACATTCGTGCAGACCATGCGACAGATCTCGGTCAGGCCGTGGTCCTTGACCTGGTAGTACACAAAGTTGCCGCGCTTGCGGCGGGTCAGGACGTCTGCTGAATACAAGGTATTCAGGTGGCGGGACACATTGGTTTGTGACGCGCCTGTCTCAGTCACGATTTGCGAAACCGACTTTTCTTCGTGGCAGATGCTATGCAGGATGCGTACCCGCATCGGTTCTGACAATAGGCCGCAATACCTTGCAACCCCTTCAAATACAGCCTGTGTGTCGTCCTCGGCTGGATTGTTTGCGCTTACACCCATCCTTTCGTCTCCTGTTCTTGGAATTACTATATGCGCACATGCGCATATAGTCAACCCACTGAACTTGGCGTATGGTCTACTTTTTGCATTACAAGGTAGGCTTCGCACTCATGAATAAGGGCGCGCTTACAACCCTCGCTCAGCGTAGGTTGCTGACAAAATCAATCTCGATGGGGCTTATCTCGCCGTGGGCGGCATCTAGCATGGTGTCACTGGCAGCTGCCGATGAAGGCGTGCTTGCGGGCGCGCGCGAGTTGTCAGCATATTTGTCTCGTGATGACCAGGCCATTGCACTGGTGATGTTGTCGCTGCCTAACTGCCCGGTTTGCAAGATCGTTCGGCGTCAACAGTTATTGCCACTGACGCGTGATGACAATTATCGCGATATCGGCATCTTTGAAGTCATGATGACCAATGATTCAACCGCCTTGCCATTCGCGGGCAAGCTCAACCCAGAGCATTCCCGCATGACGCCACGATCATTTGCGCGCATGCTCGGCATTCGGGTGTCCCCAAGCCTGGTTTTCCTGAGTCGCAACTACATGCTTGCTGAGCCGTTGATTGGTTACCCCAGCCCTGACTACTATTGGGGCTATCTCAGTGAGCGAATTGAAGCTGCACGCGCGGCTATCAGCATGACCTCCTAAGCGCATATTAATGGGCTGCGGCCATTTGTTCCAAAAGCGCGCGTGACGAATCGTCTACCGGGTACATCAACTCAAGTTTGAGGTCGGCCAGTGCAATGTCCTGCACGGTCCCAAACTGTCCAATCATTGAGAATAGTCGCAGTTGCTGATTTTCGAGCTGCAGGGTGAGTGGAATCACGCTGGGCAATTCGTCAGTCACTGGTTGCGCGTATTGACTGGCGATTTCGGCGAACGTTGCGGCAGCTCGATCCAGGCGTTCGTCCCCTCCCAGAAAGGCACTTTCGGTACGCAGACGGGTCGAGAGATGATGGGTGACTTCTGCCCAGTTAACGACGAGCCGGCTCATCCTATCCGTGTCGAGCATCTCGTCGAGCAGGCTGGCGCCTTTTGCGAGACCAACAATGCTCATGAGTCGTTCACCGCACTGATTGAGTTGGGTCAGGTGCCAGTATCGGTCGAGCGCCATTGCCGGATAGGGGTCATGCCGGTGCAATGACCAGTCCAGCGCTTCACGGATCGGACCATCAATTTCAGCGTCGTTATTTGAGTTGGGATATAGGGGCGCAAAGCCGGCCGCATGCAAGCAGCGGTTCCGCTCGGCGTGTGGCACCCCCAGGATTTCGCACAACCTGACGACCATTTGCCGGCTGGGGCTGGATCTGCCGGTTTCGAGAAATGAGACATGCCGTGTTGAGACATCGGCAGCCAAGCCCAGTTCCAATTGACTCAGGCGGCGGCGATGACGCCAATCCTTTAGCATCAGAGCGAACGAAGCGGGCATAGGGTGATCCTGTCGGTCGGGTTTCACTAAAGTCTAGCCTTATGAGTTTCAGGCACCATTACCTGTTAGGTAATGGCACGCTCATCTCAACTGGAGAATCAACCATGGAAGTAAAGGGCAAGAAAGCCGTCGTATTTGGTGGCACCTCGGGTATTGGCCTGGCAGCCGTGCGTCAACTCGCAGCGCAGGGCGCACAGGTCGTCGCGGTTGGGCGGGATATCAGCAAGGTCAAAGAGAGTATTGCGGGTGTGACGCTTGCTACCTGCGATGTGCTTGACCGAGATGGTTTGACGCGCCTATTTGAAGAGCATGCGCCGTTTGACATTCTGGTGAGCGCAGCAACGGGTGGTGGTCGTGCACTAGGGCCATTTCTTGAGATGGACCTCGACGGCTACAAAGCATCGTTCGACAAGCTCTGGGGGTATTCGAATGTGGTGCGACTGGGCGCGCATCACCTGACGACCAATGGGACCATTGTGCTCGTAAGTGGCTCGCCAGCGCGCAAGTGCAAGCCAGGGCAGGTGGCCTTGTCATCGGTAGGCGGCGCTGTTGAAGCATTGGTCAGAGCAATTGCGCCAGAAATTGCGCCCCGAAGAATCAACGTCGTGTCACCTGGCACGATAGACACCCCAATGGTGCCATTACAGGGTGATGAACGGACGGCGCTCTATGAGAAGATGGTGGCCGACAATGTCATCAAACGTGCGGGTACCGCCGATGAGGCAGCTCAGGGCATCCTCTTTGTGATTCAGAACGACTTCGTTACCGGTACGACTGTCGATGTGGATGGCGGCTGGCTGCTTTCATAGATCAACGGGCTCGAGCTAGATTGGTTCAGGCGGGCTCACTTGTCTCAGGACAGACAGGTAGCCCGGCGCCACGGTCATCTTTGTGAGATGACCGCCAGTTTTCAGTAATCGATGAGCTCGCGGTAAGGCGTAGCAGGGTATCCAGGTGAACAAGTGGTGCTCTGCGTGGTAGTTGACCCAATACGGCGCCACCAAAGCGCGCGCGGCAAAACCGGCGTTGGTAGTCCGTGCATGCGTAAAAGGGTCCGGGCCGGTGGCGGTGCAGGCATGCTCGGCAATATTTCGCACCCTGATCGCCAGCTGAAACCAGGTTGCAAGCGCCACGAACCAAAGCGCAAACGCGACTCCCCAACCGAGCAAAACCATTGCTACACACGCGACTATATGACCTAACCAAAAGCGCTGGCTTGCGCGCGTTGCCTCATCTTGGCCGGTGCTCGGTTTATCACTCGATGAAGTAAGCGGGTCCGCCTTCAATGACAGACGTTGCTTCATAAAAGTTTGTCCGGAAAGGTCGCGCCATGCCTTGCGCCACAGGCTGCGGCGAGTGACAGGAAACGGGGCGGACAGTCCTAGGTCAGGGTCTTCTGGTTGTTGCGTAAATTTGTGATGCTGAAAGTGCACTTGCCGATAGCTGCTGAGCGTGGCGCCTACAGGCTCGCCGCAAAGCCAACGTGCGACGAAATCATTGATGCGGCGGTTAGGATGCAGCAGGCCGTGCGCGCCGTCATGCATGAGAATAGCAAGCCCTAATTGTCTGCCGCCAAGCACAGGAATGGCTATGAGCCAGGCAATTGGGTGGCTCCACATTGTGCAGACAATCAGCGTTGTCACGATAACTAGCCAGGCATGGGCCACACACGCCAGCCCACGCCATTGGCTGACTTCCCCGAGATTGCGGCATTGCTCGCTATCGAAAACAGACCGCGGTTTAATGCGGGTCACTGCTGGCATTGGCGTTAGCCTCTCTTTTCTGTGTTTCGGTTAGCGACCATCAACATAGCTCTGTGGCTCAAATCGAGGTGTACAGATCGCCAGAAATATTAGGTCGACATGCCCACGGTTGTGGATACGCTGTGCGGCACCTTGTGCAATGCTGACACAGTCGCCAGCGGATATAGTTGATGGGGGCAAGCCCGCGACTTCGATCTCTCCTTCTCCCTCAAGAACAACGTATCTCTCCCTCAAGGCAGGCAGGTGGTGCCACCGTGTACTTGTGCCGGGGAGCACGCGTGCTCTGGCAATCGAAACTGCCGGGTCGGCCGGATCATTTAACCACTCAGTGATATAGCACCCCTCGTTAAACCATACCTCCTGTTTGTTGCTCGCGCGATGGATGAAACTCTCGCGTGGCGTGTGTTCAGGTGGAGTAGAGACTGGCATTGGAAAGATCCAGGTTGAATTTTAAGTCGTCAGAGTTTGCAGAAAAGAGCATAGATGATTTGCTGTCCAAGGTGGTGGCGGAACTTTTACCTCCTCGTTGTCGTCCTTCGTGTTGCCACGCTGAAGACTTATAATCTAGAGCGACACACAAGATGAACGAGTTAAGGGACAGGTATGAGTGATGCGCACTGGGAGCCGCCCCCGGGCGAGCGATTCGAATGCGTCATTGGCGGCTTACCGTGGCAGTGGGATTTGTCCCGCGGTAGCCTGCGTCATTGCGGCATGCCAGTCGTAGCCCTTTGGGTTGAACATTCCGTTGGCTCAATGCTCAGACCGCTTCGTAACGAGATAGGTCCCGCGTTGTCTGATCTGTTGATCGCCAGTTCTAGGCGCGAGGGAGCAGAAACCGACTTCAAAGCAATCGCCTCTCATCATGGTCAGACCTTCGAAGAAGGCTTTGCCGGTTGGTCAAAAGCGGTCGCTTCGGCTGGGTGGGGCGTATTTACCCTTCTCGAATTCGATCGGGGCGCTCGCGCGGCAAGGGTTAGAGTCAATCAGCCATGGGAGTTGGAGCTCAAAGTGGGCGTGCCCGCCTCATGCCCATTCATACAAGGTAAGCTCATCGGCCTATTCTCAATCGCGTTTGAGACCAGTTGCTGGGCTTATCCGGTAGCCGGAGCGGCTGGCGAGGGCGGCTACGTTGATTTTGCTATTGAACCCAGCCGAACAACGATTGCAGGTCAGATTGAGCAACTCAGGCAAGCGCGGATGGCCCAAAGTGAGCGGGAATTGGCACAAGAGGTTGATCGTCAAACAAAAGCGCTCAAATCGCTTGAGGCGTCTCAGCGATCCATCCTGAACTCGCTCGGAGACCTGGTTGTCACCCTGAATGCCGATGGCATCGTGGAGCAATACCTGTTGCCGTCAGCAGGTGCAGCAGGCTTTCCAGCGGTATCAGAGGCCATCGGGCGAACACTTGATCAGGTATTTGGGCAAGCTTTCAGTCAGCTCAACCGACAACTGTCTCAAGCGCCCAATAGCCAGCTGACAGTTTCGGCGCAGCGGCTCATTGGCAGCGAGACAAGGCACTACAACGCGCGTGCGTCATTGCGACGAAACGCAAAGGAGCAAATTGAAGGCCTAACCCTGGTGATTCGTGATGTGACGATTGAGCGTCAGCTGGAACAAGAATTACGAGCGCGACAAAGTCTTCAGAATCTGGAGCAACTAGCTAACGGTATTGCCCATGACTTCAACAACGTGCTTCATACCGTATTGAGTGCAGCCGAATTGATACAGTGCCAACAAGATGCAGAGACTGACCCACTTGCACAGAGCATTATCGATGCGACTGAATCAGCGGCCGGGCTAGTAAAGCGAATGCAGGCGTTGACCAGTTTGCAGCCACATGATCGCTTGCCAGTTAGTTTTGACCAGGTTATCGAGAAATGCGTGCGGCTATTCCGACAGCAAGCGGGCGATGGGATAGTTGTAAACGCTAGCCTGGATGCGAAGCACCATTGCATTGTCGGTGATGAGAACCAGCTCGAGCACATGATGCTCAATCTGTGCCTGAATGCAAAAGAAGCGATGCCTGAAGGTGGCTGTCTGAGTATTAGAACCACCGAATTTGTTATGCCATTGAGTGGTGAGGCACCCGTGAGTGCTTCCGTTGGCGCGTTTCTTAGCGGTCAGGTCTATGTAGCGCTTAGTGTGGAGGATTCCGGCTGCGGCATGGACGAGGAAACCGTACGACGCATCTTTCAGCCTTTTTTCACAACCCGACCAGGTAATGGAGGCACTGGCCTGGGAATGCTTGGGATAGAGTCGGCGGTCACCGCTCACAACGGCGCGATCAGTATTGAGTCGGTGCCCAACAAAGGCTCGCGATTTGTCGTGTATCTACCCGTCGAGCAAAATGGTGGCGTTGCGCCAAGCGTAGGTTGGAAGGCGAGCTCAACTCGACAGTAAGCTCAGTTCGGCTTGAATTCTGCCTATCGACAGCGCTTGCACAACGTGATGTCTTTAGGGCTTGACCTGCATCAAAGTGTCCGTGATTCGACAGGCCAGAATCCACTGTATTCCCATGGTGGAGAGACTGAATGCAAATCATGCTGAAACCCGAGCGAGAGGCCTTGTTGCGGGCTCTTGATATTCGCGCACCAAGGTATACGTCGTATCCCAGCGCAGATAAATTTACTTCGTCGTTCGGTCCAGCACAGTATCGTGAGCACCTCCGCGAAATTGACCCGTCCCGTCAGGGGCCGCTCTCACTGTATGTGCACCTGCCTTTTTGCCAGTCGCTTTGCTACTTTTGCGGCTGCAATAAGGTCGTCACCCACGACTACAGTAAGGCAAAGCCTTACCTGGCGCGCGTTGAGCGAGAGCTTGATCTGACGCTCGACAACATATCGGGTCGCCCACAAGTCTCGCAGATGCATTGGGGCGGAGGCACTCCGACCTTTCTGAAGGCCGCCGAGATTCGCTCGCTACTGAGTGGCATGCGTCGTCGTCTGGAGTTTCTCGATGATGGCGAGTATTCAATAGAGATTGATCCCCGAGCGATTGATGACGGTCAGATGCAGGCGCTCATCGAAGGGGGTATTAACCGCATGAGTTTGGGGGTGCAGGATTTTAACTCTGAGGTACAACATGCGGTGAATCGAATTCAGCCTATCGAAATGACCGAGCGCGTTGTCTCGCTCGCACGGGCTGCTGGCGTAAAGTCATTGAGCTTTGATCTCATTTACGGGCTACCACACCAGACGCGGGAGCGGTTTGAGGCAACCATGCAAGCCGTCCTAACGATGCGTCCCGAGCGACTCGCGCTCTACAACTATGCCCATCTGCCGAACATGTTTAAGGCGCAAAGATTGATCAATGACGATGACTTGCCGAGTGCTGACGAAAAGCTCGCGATCTTTCAGATGGCGACCCAGTGGCTGGAGCAGGCTGGTTATGTCTACATTGGCATGGACCACTTCGCGCTGCCTGAAGATGAGCTGGCCGTTGCGTTGAGTACCGGCCGGCTGCATAGAAACTTTCAAGGCTATTCAACGCGTGCGGATTGCGACCTCATTGCGCTCGGCGCCAGCGCAATCAGTAAGCTGGGGCGCTGCTATAGTCAGAATCATCGCAGCGTTAGGGACTATTACGCCGCGATTGACCGTGGCGATTTGCCGGTTTTTCGTGGTCTTGCACTAAGTGACGATGATCTACTCAGGCGAGACATCATCATGGGGCTTATGTGCGAAGGAAAGCTCGACAAGCAAGCGGTTAGTAAGGCTCACGCGATTGAGTTTGACCACTACTTTAAGGAGTCGCTTAGTGCACTGGAGCAGTATGAAGATCTCGGCCTGGTGTCTGCTGCGCCAAATGAGATTGTCGTGACGGAAGAGGGACGGCGCAAGGCGATGCGCGTCATTGCGTCGGCGTTTGACAGCCGGCAAGGGCAGTCGGTGGAAACAAGTCGGTATTCCAAAGCGCTCTAAGACCAGCTCATGACAAGCACTTGCTGACGACAACCCGAGACTAGGCGTTATGTTGCCCGGTAGCTTTGAGCAGTCGGTTCAACATGGTGTTGAAACTCTCGAGTTCGGTTTTTGAAAAACTCGCAAGCATCGACTGTTCGACGGCTTTGACCTCTGGCACAAGTGCCCGGTAGGTGGCCTTGCCTGCAGTGGTGAGCTTAAGCAGATGATTCCGGCGGTCAGCCGGATCTTCTTCTCTGCTCAGCAGGTCTGACTTTTCGAGTCGCCCGATGGCGCGACTGGCTTGCACTTTATCGAGTGTCGTGTAGCGGCGGACATCTCTTGTTTTGATGACTTTGATCTCGCCAATGGCCGCCAGGATTCGCCACTCGTCACGGGTTAACTTGTACTGCTCACGATAAACACTTGAAACCTCGCGACTGACTGCCTCGGCCACGATGGTCAGGCGGTATGGCAGATAGTCGGTTAAAACGAGTGCGGCGGGTTTCATGGAAGATTTTGGATCGTAGGTTACGGCGCCAACTTCACGTATCGCACGATAGTATCATTTGTAACCGATTTGACGACGGCCCGCAACGATCGTTAACATCAGCCTATCGGTTGAAAATCACAAAAAGAGGGAGGAGGGCAATGACTTTGTTGCGAAGCTGGGTTTCGTCGGCCAACCAGCCAGACACTGAGTTTCCGCTGAACAACCTGCCTTATGGGTTGTTTTCAGTGCGTGGTGGTGCCCGGCGGTGCGGTATCGCGATTGGCGACATGATTCTCGACGTAACGGCAGTGGAGCATGCCGGGGTGATCCGTCCAGCAGGACGGGCAGTTTTAGGCGCTGCGGGCTGGAATGATTTCATGGCGCTTGGCCCAGAAGTGTGGACGGAGTTTCGGCAACAGGTGACCGAGGTACTGGCTGAGGGTTCAGATCACGAGGCGGGGGTGAGACCGTTCCTCGTCAAGGCGTCAGCGGCTGAACTGCACCTACCCTTTCGGGTGAGCGAGTACACCGATTTCTATGCTGGCAAACATCATGCGTTCAATGTTGGTTCGCTGTTTCGCGGGCCGGAGAACGCGCTGCCGCCAAATTGGCTTCATATCCCCATTGGCTACAACGGCCGAGCTTCATCAGTTGTGGTGTCCGGTACCGATGTACGGCGTCCCTGGGGTCAACTCAAGGGGCCGAACGACGACGTGCCACGCTTCGCGCCTTGCCAGCGCTTCGACCTTGAACTTGAGATTGGCGCAATTGTTGGATCAGCCTCGCATGGCCCGGTATCGGTGGATCAGGCGAACGAGATGATCTTTGGTTATGTCTTGTTGAATGACTGGTCGGCCAGAGATATTCAAGCCTGGGAGTATCAGCCCCTGGGACCTTTCCAGGCCAAGGCGACAGCAACGACGATCAGTCCGTGGATTGTGACCAGGGCCGCCCTTGAGCCCTTCAAGTGTGAAACCCCGGCACGGGAAGTTGATCTCTTGCCGCACTTGCAAGACACAACGCCGATGCTTTACGACATTGATCTGAGTGTTGAGCTGGCGCCGGTTGGTAAGCCGGCGACCACTGTTGCGCGCACTAACTATCGGGAAATGTATTACTCATCTGCGCAGCAGCTCGCCCATCACACTACCTCTGGGTGCCCGATGCGAGTGGGTGATTTGCTAGGTACCGGTACCATCTCCGGGCCAAAAATGGGTGAGTACGGCTCTTTGCTTGAGCTTAGCGAAGGCGGTAAATCGCCGGTTACGCTCGATTCGGGGGAGAAGCGGACCTTTCTGGAAGACCAGGACACGCTGGCCTTAAGTGGCCGCGCTCATGGCGATGGCTTCACGGTTGGGTTTGGTCCTTGTAGTGCCAAAATTCTGCCGGCGCTACCCAACCCGTTTGCCGATGGACCGAGCGCCGCGAACTGAGCAGCGGGTAAAATGTTGATCAATCCTCCTGTGTAATGGTTAGCCAATGTCGCAAGCTCAATCAACAGCATTTCGAGTCAGAAAAGCCCCTGAATTGGGAGGTCCGGGAACTGCTCAATCCGTCTACCCGGTCGCGATTATCGGGGCCGGGCCGATTGGGTTGGCTGCTGCCATCGATCTGGCTCAGCGCGGTGTCGCCAGTGTTGTGCTGGATGACAATAATGTTGTGTCGGTCGGGTCACGAGCGATCTGCTGGGCCAAACGGTCATTGGAAGTCTTTGAGCGCTTGGGCATCGGCCAACGTATGCTCGCCAAAGGCGTTACCTGGCAGGTAGGACGGGTTTTTCATGGTGAGCATCAGGTCTATGAGTTCAACCTGCTCCCAGAGGCCGGGCATCAGTTTCCAGCCTTCATCAACCTGCAGCAATACTATGTTGAGCAGTATCTGGTTGAGCGCTGCAATGATTTTCCAGACCTGATTGATCTGCGTTTCAAGAATCAAGTGACTCACCATGAAAACAAGCAAGACGTTGTTCGGGTAACGGTTGATACGCCTGACGGTCCTTATCAGTTGGATGCGTCGTATCTACTCGCCTGTGATGGTGCCAGGTCACCTACCCGAGAACGGATGGGATTGAGTTTTGAAGGGGAGAGTTTTGAGGAGCAGTTCCTGATTGCCGACGTCAAAATGGATGAAGACCCCTTTGACGCGCCGACACCCGAACGCTGGTTCTGGTTTGAACCGCCTTTTCACACGGGCCAGTCAGCCTTGCTCCACAAGCAACCCGACAATGTCTATCGCATTGACCTACAACTTGGCCCAGATGCAGATGCAGAGAAAGAGCGTGACGAGGCCTCGGTTATTTCCCGTATTAAGAGCATCGTGGGAAACAAACCCTTTGAACTTGAATGGGTGAGTGTCTATAAGTTCCGCTGCGCGCGTCTGAGACGTTTTGTTCATGACCGAGTGATTTTCGTGGGCGATAGCGCTCATCTGGTCTCACCCTTTGGCGCACGCGGGGGCAATGGTGGGGTGCATGACGTTGATAACCTGTGCTGGAAGCTTGCAGCCATCATGACGCGACAGGCTACTCCGGCACTGTTGGATTCGTACGAGCGCGAGCGTGGGTTTGGCGCTGACGAAAACATCCGCAACTCGGCGCGCGCAACCAACTTCATGACCCCTAAATCGCCGATGGAGCGCTTGTTCCGTGATGAGGTGCTGGGTCTTGCCCATCACTATCCGTTTGCACGGCGACTCATAAACTCAGGCCGACTATCAGTGCCGTGTGCTTTGGTAGGCGCTCAACAGCCAGGGTTACAAACGACAGGCATGGTCGAGATCGGTGTGATTGCACCCGACCTGCCGCTCCTTGGCGAGGGCGGGCAGGTTTGGCTTAGCACTCTGCTGGGCGGCGAGTTTAAGGCCGTATCGGTTGATGTTGCTGATCACCTTGACCTTGATTTACTTGATCACGTGCGGATTTTTTCATCCGCAAGCGAATCAGGGAGCCGGGCGCTCGATTTCGTCTGTCTTGACGGGCATGCGGCTGCGCGCTACGGCGCAGGGTTCACCTATCTGGTCCGTCCTGACGGCTATGTCTTTGCCGGCTTTGCGGGGCTGCCCGATGCAAACGCCGTGCGGGCTGCAATAGAGGCAACTCACATGGCATCGGTACAGGCGGCTGGGGAAGAGACCCTGGCATGAACGATTCAGTCGAGCCGGACTTTGGCCAGGATCGTCTTGGCCCAAACGCTGATGATGTGTTTAGCGCGCTGACAGGCGCGCATGACGGTCTCAGTGTTGAGCAATCACATCGACTGAACGCGCGGCTTGTGTTGATGATGATGAACACCATCGGAGACGCGTCGACTCTGCAGGCCTTGTTCGCGCAAGCGCGCAGCAGTTTTGATCAAGATGAGGAACGCGGCGCTGGCGGCAGGTAGTTCAGGCTGCTGACAAGCGTATTGAGCGCGCGCACCGGGCTGGGGAGTCTTTGCCTGGCTAGCCCATCCCAAAATTGGCCAGCTCGCTGCCTTGTCAGGCACAATCACATCCTATGTTGTTCGACATTGTGATTGTGGGCGGGGGTGCCGGTGGGCTTGAGTTGGCTGCTACGCTCGGACGCAAGCTGGGCAGACGCAATGGCCCCGAAAAAATCCTGCTTATCGACCAGGCAGGTTTTCACGTCTGGAAGCCCTCATTGCATGAGGTGGCGGCAGGTACGCTGGATATCCACCAAGAAGGCCTGTCATACCCGATTCTGGCCAGGCGTAATCACTTCAGCTTCACGATTGGTGAATTGCTCGCCCTTGATGCCAATAATCACAAATTGACACTAGGGGGTATACAGGACGACGACGGTCACGAAATTGTGCCGGTTCGAGAAGTTTCGTACCGATGGGCCGTGCTAGCGGTGGGAAGCGGGTCGAATTTCTTTGGAACGCCTGGTGCAGCCGAGCATAGCTTTGTCCTTGAGCGGGTTGCTGATGCTGAGCGGTTTCGCCAGAGATTGCTTGCGAGCTTCACACGCGCTGCATTCGGCGCCGACAAACAGATGACGATTGCCATCGTGGGCGGCGGGGCAACCGGTGTTGAACTGTCGGCAGAGTTACTTGAGGCCCATGAAGAACTGATGGATGGCTATGGTTCCGAGCAGCGCTTTCGGTTCGATATCTCGATTGTTGAAGCAGGGCCTAGAATTCTCAATGGACTGCCAGAACGACTCTCTGAAAGAGCGACGACGGCGCTCGAGAATCGACATGTAAAAGTCTTGACCAAGACAGCGGTTCAAGAGGTCAAGCAGGACGGATTGCTCACAGAATCTGGAGAAATTCCGGCCGACCTGGTTGTGTGGGCGGCAGGTATCAAAGCCGCCGAATCAAATTCGCGCTACGGCCTCAAGACTAATCAGGCCAATCAGTTTGTTGTGGATGATCGTCTACAGACCTCTGCGCCAGGTGTCTATGCCATTGGCGATTGCGCAGCCGTTGTCTGGCACGATGATCGTCTCGTGCCTGCTCGGGCGCAGGCGGCGCATCAGCAGGCCGAGTATTTGCTGGACAGCCTGCTGGCACAGCTCAAAAACAGATCAATTCCGGCCAAACCGTTTGAATACAAAGACTTTGGCTCACTTGTGTCGCTCGGTGAGGATGCCGGCGTTGGTTCGCTCATGGGCGTGTTGGCGGGGAAAAATTTTCTGGTGGAAGGGTTGGTGGCTAAGTGGATGTATATGTCATTGCACCTGAATCATCACCGGGCCATCCTCGGCACCCGCGGCACCGCCGTGCTTGCGCTCGCAAGACTGTTGCAGCGCCGCGTGTCCGGCAGATTGAAGCTCCATTGAGACACATCGAGCCCGCTTGTGTGGCGAGCAATGATATCGTGTCGAGAAAGCGCCCATACCAATTATTGCGAATATGAGTTCTCCTGCTCCGGGTATTAGATTCAGATTCCTGATCTGGCTGCTGGCAATTGTCGTCCCCGCCATTATTGCGGCCTGGGTCGCGATGTCAGTCATTGAGAAGCGCCTGGCCGAAGAAATCGCTGACAATTTGGTCAATGCGCGCCGTCTGGAGGCCGCGCGGATTACCAACGCGCTTGATAACTATGAAAATCAGGCGATCCAGTTGGCGAGCGGACTGCATGTGCGCAGCTTTGTTGGACAGGTTACGGCGTTTCGTGATCAGGGTCTGCCGCCCGGTGTGACCATTGGCGGCTATGACAATTTTGAGTTGATTGACCCGGCCAGTAAATGGCCGCTTAACCAACTCGCGGCTCGCATGAAAGGCAAGGCCATTTCGACTGGCTCAAAGATCCTTGACCTTCAACTGTTGACCAACAGGGGCGAACCGATCGGGCAGAGCCCAGGTTTTTCATGGACTCATCCATACGATCCGAATCTGCTCACGAAGGTCCTCAAAAGCGGCGAGAGTTTGTACGGCAATGCGTTTCGTTCGCCAGCCGGTGATGAGCGCGTCGGTCTGATCACCCCAATTGAGTCTGACGAGGGGCGAATTGTTGGCGCGCTTAAGGTGGAACTGGAGCTAAGGCCCGTACTTGGACTGGTGCTAGAGCACGAAGCGTATGGTGAGACGACCGAGTCTCACGTCGCGCAGCCAACACCTAACGGTGACGCACAATTCATTACGTTGCTTCGCTTTAATCGCGACGCTGCGTTTGATCTAGTCGTGCCGCAAAGCTGGAACCTGCCGATTAATCAGTCGCTGGCAGCGTTAGGTGGGCGACTTGTCAGAGCTGAGGACTATCGAGGCGAGATGTCGGTCCTGGCGATCGAAACGATTCCGCGTACGGGTTGGGGACTTGTTGTCAAAAAGGATTTGACCGAGGCCCAAGCGCCAGTCAAACAGGTGCAAAAAGTCTTACTCGCTGCGGGCGTTTTCGCGGCCCTCGCGCTGTTTATTGGATGGCTTGCCCTAATGCGCCCGCTAGCCAAGCGGATAGACAATGCCGCTAAGGCGGCCGACCGGATTGCCTCTGGAGACTATTCCACAGCGATTGCCGATTCACGCGTCGATGAAATTGGCGAGATGTCGCGCTCGATTGATCGATTGGCACGAGATCTTTCGGCGGGGAATGAGCTGCGTGCAGTTGCTGAAAAACGCTTAATGCATCAGGCGACTCATGATGAGTTGACTCAGGTTCTTAATCGCAAACAAATCAACGAACTCATCAGCTATCACTTGGCACCGCGTTCGGGTGTGGTGAGTTCCGTGTTGTTTCTGGATCTTGATGGTTTCAAGGCAATTAACGACGGGTTTGGTCATTCCGCGGGTGATGAGATTCTGAAAGTGATCGCCAGGCGACTTTCACAGGCAGCCCCTACCGGTTACGTGGCGCGTTGGGGGGGCGATGAATTTGTGGTGTTACTGCCCGGCATGAAAGCGCAGCAAGCGCGAGAGATGAGCGACTTCGTCAAAGCGATGGTGCGCGTCCCGATCGTCATTGATGGGCAGACGCATACCGTACGCACCAGTATTGGTGTGGCGTCTTCTGATGCCCGGTATCGACCTGAGCAAGTTCTTAATGTTGCGGACGCCAGAATGTTCGCGCAAAAGCAATCGCGGGATGCCAGAGTCGGGGTTTTGCAGGCAACTCGAATGATTGAGCGCGCTATTCAGAACAACGCGGTGGAGGTGTGGTTTCAGGCGATTGTTGTTCCCGCGAGTAATCCGCACCAGGAGGCGGCCCGCCGTCTGAGCGGAGCAGAGGCTTTGGTGAGAATTCGCTCTGAGTCTGGCCGCTATATGTTACCCGAGGAGTTTTTGCCACAGATATCCAACGCACCGGTTATGCGTGCACTTGAACAGAGGATTTGCGAGATTGCGTTTCGCACCCTCAAGCAATGGCGAGACAAGAATATGGTTCGCTCAGACTTTAAGCTGGCGATCAATCTGAGCGCGCAAGCAACCAATGACCCAGAGTTCTTCTCGGTGTTTAACGACGTTCGCGTGAATTCGGCAATTCCAGCAGAGAACATTATTCTTGAAATTTCAGAGCAGGCTAACGCGTGCAACCGAACTGTTTTAAGGCCTTATGCCGACATTGGTGTGCTGATTGCTGCAGATGATGTCGGGATTGAGGCGGCCAACCTTGATCGCCTGGCATGGAGTGGCATCAGTATTGCCAAGCTAGATAAGAGTTGGCTTACCCCCGCACCAGATGATGCGGTTTCGGCAAAAGTCGTGTTGCTCACTCACTTGGTTGAGATCTGCAAGCGGCTTGGCATTGATACGATTGCCGAGGGCGTCGAGAAAACCACCCAGAAGCAAGATCTTCAATCGCTTGGCATCGGGTCTATGCAAGGGTTTCACTTTGACAAACCTGCACCGGCTCAGACGTTTATTCGTAACTGGGCTAACGGAGAGTTACAGCGCGCCTCGTAGCCTGCTTCATTGCGATCATTACGAAGGTGCCAGGGCAGGTTGATTACTTGTAGAAGTTGGAACCTGACCGTACCAATAGTGGTCGACGATATCTCACCCAAAACCCTTTCAGAATAAGAAAGCTGCCGTTCGTGTCAGCGGAGTGCGACCGGCAAAAAACGACCCATTCCGATCATTGGGAGACGGGCAAACGCGCTATTGGAGCTGTTGGCGAGCGCACTTGTTGCGTGGTGCGCATCATGCTATGATTCCGCAATGATCAATTCATTCAGGCACAAAGGGCTCCGGCGTCTGTATGAAACGGGAAGCACCTCCGGCGTCCAGAATGCCCACGCAAAGCGGCTTCGTCTGCAACTGGCTGCTCTTGACTCGGCTAATGCGATCGATGATATGGATATCCCGGGGTTCCGGCTGCATCCACTCAAGGGAAAATTTCGGGGGCGCTGGGCAATTTCGGTGAGTGTGAACTGGCGTCTGACATTTGAGTTTCGAGACGGCAACGCCTACGTCTTAGACTATGAGGATTATCACTGATGGGTATGCACAATCCGCCGCATCCAGGTGAGTTCATCACCGAGATCTACCTAGCGCCGAACGAGATCAGCGGGCGTGAGTTAGCTGAAAGCATCGGGGTTGCATCCTCAACACTTAGCCGATTGTTGAAAGGGTCTAGCCGAGTGACGCCTGAAATGGCGTTGCGGCTTTCAAAGGCCTTGGGAAGATCACCGGAAAGCTGGCTTTCAATGCAGGACGCGTATGACCTTTGGAATGCGCGTAAGCAGGTAGATCTGCGTACCGTATCTAAGCTAAAGTTCGCTGCCTAAGTCAATCCAGGCAAGACTTTTGCCGCTTAGCTGGAAGTGACTATTTGGCCAATCCCTCAGCCGCGAAGATTGCCTCGGATGCAAACGGTGACGTTCGTCATTCACAGATGAACTGTAACTGCCGACCCAATCCGGTCCGTCAGCTTGGTACCAAGCTCAGGCAAAGTAGTCTGCAGCTACTCTAGGAGGGATGCCCCAGGCAGTTGCGAGGCTTTCCGGTCGAACGTCACCATTGGCGTCTGGCTATTTGAATGAGCCATCGCAAGGTGCAGACAGTCCGCAAAATCTGCAGTGTTTTCCTCGTATAGGTT
>JBGCFG010000017.1:0-106517 GCA_045106815.1 Burkholderiaceae bacterium
CCGCGGCAGGCTTTGCCCACAAACCAGAAAACTCGGTCGATCGGGCTCCTCCCTGGGAAGTAGACACTCCTGACGAGTGGCGTAAGGCTTACTTCAAGTCGGGTGAATCCAGCCACCCTCGCGCGCAGGTGCATGTTCGCCAAGCAGGGCGGCGAAACCAGCGCTATGCTTTGCTGTTTCGAGATTATCTGCGTGCCAATCCAGACGTGCGAGATGCCTATGGCCGCTTTAAGCTGCAAGCGGCCGAGTTGGTTGGTGTGATGTCTCACCCGAGCGGTACCGGGCCATACCTCGATCTGAAAGATCCGTTCTTTGATGTCGTCATGCTCGCCGCAGAGCAGTGGGCCCGGGATACGGGATGGACGGAACCGGCTGGCCGCCATTAGACGAGGCAAATTCATGACGACGATCGATCAGTTTCTGAGTGCTTACTCCGCTGATGTTGCTGGGGCTATCGCAAGAATTACGGCAATTTGTTCTCAAAGTAGCCCCCAACGCCCAGGAGCGGCTTGAGTCGGGCTGGAAGTGCATTACGTATTCAGATGAAAAGGCGTTTTGCTCAATTCTTCTCCATTCAAAATGGGTCAACCTGCAGTTTCAGGCAGGGTCAGCGTTGCCTGATCCTCAGCATCGCCTGGGGGGAACGGACAAATCCATGAGACATGTGCGAGTGGCATCAAGTGACGATCTTGATGACGAATTGGCAGAAATCATCGTTCAAGCCGTCAAACTTGCCAAGTAGCCGCACTTGCAGCAATTTGCTTGCGTTTGCGCTATTCTCGCCAAATAAATAGCAAACCTTCCCTGAAAGCGCTACCAACGATTCACAAGCTTTCAAGGTGATTGGCGGAGACAAGGCTGAGATGCAAGTACTAAGCGAGTTGCCGCTTGTCGGCACGACCCGTGATGTCAGGCGTTCTGATGCTGTTGACTATTGGCGAAGCATCTTCGGTGAGGTCTGGGGGCCGATTCACATGACCGAGGTGGGCGCCCGACAACTATCCGGTAACTTGCGTAGCCGCTGTATCGGCGGTTTGACCTTCAACCGAATTGAGTATGGCCATCAGGCATTTGCGTGTGCCAACCGTAGCTCCACGGCACACCGCGAGCCTTTTTACTCACTCACATTCCCCCAATCTGGCAGCGCCAAGTGTTTTGTTGGCAGCACACAAATGACACTGTTGCCGAACCATGCGTACCTGATAAACGTCAATTCATCTTCCAGGATGCGGGTTGATCAACACTACAGCACTGTCAACATTCAGATACCTGTCTCGCGAATACAAAATCGTTTGGGCCGTGGCGTCGAAATTATCCCGTGTGACCTTTTGCGGTCTGACCCGATCTACCACCTGACGCGACATCTGATGACGGCGATTACGCAAAATGCCGAGCGCATGGATGAAGAAACTACCCGGTTTTTAACCGACAAGTTGCTCGATACAGTCGCGTTTTTCTTAGAGGGCGCGAGGGAAACGGTCCACGAAAGCGTTGCACTCGAGTCTGCCCATGCCCGAGTTGAAGATTTTATTCGTCACAACTATCGCCTGCCAACACTGACCCCCACGATGATTGCTGAGGCATGTGGTATCTCGCGAAGTTATCTCTATAAGGTGTTTGCTCAGAGACCGTCTGTGATGGCGTCTCTCAGACGTTGCCGACTTGAAGCTGCCCGAGAAATGATTCGCACCGGGCAGTCGGCCGAGAGCTTGACGGCGGTGGCGATGGCGTGCGGATTTTCCAGTTCCAGTGAATTCTCTCGCTTGTTCAAGAAAGAGTACGGTACGAAGCCGAGCGAATTCAGTTGAGAAATCGAAGCGAGCGTGCCTGCCACTAGTCAGGGGCGATATGGCGCAACATTCTCAAGGTAGTCCAGCACCAGTTTGCGGTCTTCTGCGCCCATCTTCATGATCATGAAAGTGCCCTTCACAAAGCTGCGCGAGTTGGTCAGAAGTTTTTCAAGCGTTTGCCTGTCCCATACAGCGCCAGTCTCAGCGAACTTACGCATGCCTTTCGAATACTTGTAGTTTTTAATGATCCCTGCTGGACGCCCAACAACATTTGACAGGGTCGGGCCGCGAGGCGTCACGACAGCGACATCAACGCTCGACCCATCACCAGGGATGAACTTGTACCAGCTGTTCTGGTCGGTGACGAGACCGTGGCAGAGCAGGCATGTCGAGTCGTATACGTCGCTACCACTTTTGGCAGCAGCTGGCATGGACAGAGACCAAAGCACCAGCAACAGAAGTGCGCTGAACTGATGGATGGCGCGTGGGGTGTAGACAGTCATACGAGCTTCTCTATTGAGATTGGGCCGGGAATGACCCCGGCCCAGGGAGTGCCAGGATGGTTTAGGTTGGCGAAACGTATCCGTATCGATCGTTGTCTCGCATACCGTCCATGTTGGCGTACTTCGTCTTGAGTTGCTGAATACCGTCATTTTGCATTGGACCAACATCCGCATGGAGGTTGAGTCCGAACAGACGCGCTGAGTTGTAGCCAAAAATGGCTTGCTTGGTCAGGCCATCGGCCGGTCCTAGCGGTGCAAATCCATGTTTCTTTTGCATGTCTTCCGGAATCTCAATCCGTCGCATTGCCTCAATTTGCCATTGCGGTGACCCGTAAAAGACTGAGTCAGTCCCCCACACAATATGGTCAGCACCGAGCCCCTTGATTAACGTACCCAGCATGCCGGCCGCCAAGCGCGGGTGAGTTACGCAGCTATTGGCAAAGGTGGTCCCCAATTCTGCGTAGACGTTGTTAATGCCATGCTCGGCAGGCATTCGTGCCAAGTCGCTGGCCCACTGCAATTCGCCATTCTTCTCAAACGCTGCAAGGACATCGGTTGGGTCTTCGAGGAATGGACGCATCCCAGAGTGGTAAATGATGAAGTTCATTTGCGGCCAATCTTTAGCGACCTTGGCGACATCCCAAACCGTGTTGTATTCCCATTTGCCTGCCCAGGTGGTTTCGTAGTCGGCAGGCATCAGGCCTTTGTGCACGGCAAAGTTGGTCTTACCCGCCTTGACGGCTTTCTCGAAGAATGGATACATCAACTCTTCGTCATCCAAGCGATAGGGGTATTGCGTTTTCGCCGATAACGGGTCGCCAATGGTGTAGGCCTTCCAGCCATCCATACGGGCGCCGGACTCAAGGGCTTTGTCAACTGCTTCCATCCAGCCATCCTGGCGCGGCGTAATCACGTGATGCCCGAACATCCGGCGCGTGCCGGCGAGTTTGTTCACCATCGCTACCGTGTCAACGATCGCATCATTGGACATGAAGTTCCAGGCGGGGTCATCAAACGGCGCGCCTGATAAAAGGGCGACTTTTGTATCAGAATTGATAAAGACCTGTCGCATGTAGTTGTCGAACTTATAGTAGGCAAGCGTCAGTTCTTCTTCTTGCAGCACCGGATTCCAGTTTTCGGCAGCAAACAGGCCAAGCCCTAACAAGCCCTCTTGGTCAAAACCGTCATGCACCATATGCGTCTGGTCATCAAAGATGAATTGATCAGCCAGCATCTTGGCGCGTTCCTCTGCCATGTCCTTGTCGGCGGCTTCCGCACTGTTGACACCAAACACCGGACCGAATACCTCATTCATCGCAAGAAAGGCAGCGGCCAGACCCGACGACGAACTCAGAAACCGGCGTCTATCCATGCCGTGCTTTTTCCCGTGGGTATCAGCGAGCTGTTTGATTCGCTCCTCAACCTGCTTTTGTTGTTTTGTTTGAGGCATCGGCGTGAATTCGCCGTTTGAGATCATCTGAGTGGGCACTGGCGATTTGAAGTCCAGTTTCTCCGCCATTTTCAGTTTCTTGACATCTAGTAGGTCTGGCATCTTGCTCCTCCGTCATGCTGATTTGAACTTTTATTGGCGACGGATTTGTGGGCCTGGCCAGTGAATTCGGCCCAGCGTTCATCTTATCCAGTCGACTACTGGGGTTTTGCCAGAAGGACTTGAGAAGATCTTGTGCCAGCGTCCACCAGAGTTTGGGATTCCGTCCAGTCGAAGGCGAATGACCTGGGCAGGCGGTCAACATCCAGGCTGTTCTATAGTTGGGCGCTTTGGATTAGCTTTCCAGCGCTTAGAGAGGCCTCGACTTGAATTCAAATTCTGTTGTCATCTTGGGTAGCGGCATCATGGGATGCGGTATTGCAGCCGGGTTCGTTCATGCTGGCTGGCATACCCAGATGCTGGTGCGCCGCCCGGAGCAGCATGACGTGATCCGGTTGCGGGTCTCTGAACAGGTGCAAGCGCTTTCTCCAGCAACCCCTTCCAAACAAGGGGGTGGGGGCGGGCACTTGAGTCTGATACCTTCTCTGGAGTCAGCCAACTGGGAGGGTGTGGCGCTTGCGCTTGAAACGGTTGTCGAAGATTTGTCAGTTAAGCAGGCCATTTTTACGCAGCTCGATTCGCTTGTGCCAGATTCAATTCCGGTTGCCAGCAATACGAGTGGCTTTCGGATTAGCGAAATTGCCGCGAATTGCCAGACCCGCTCACGCATGGCCCATGCGCACTTCTTTATGCCCGCTCATCAAATGCCACTGGTTGAATTAGCTGGCGCAGAATTTACTCACTCATGCGTCATTGATGCATTGCATGATGCGTTTTCGCGCGCCGGTCGCATTCCGGTGCGAGTCGCTAGTGATATTCCTGGGCTACTGGCGAACCGGATGCAGCATGCGCTGATGCGCGAGGCCTGGTCTATGCTTGAGCAGGGTCTGGCCAGCGCGGAAGATATCGACACTGCAGTGCGTTATGGCTTTGGCTTTCGCTATCTCGCGGCAGGCCCTTTGTTACAAAAAGAGTTTTCAGGGCTTGATACGCAGGCTTTGTCGGCAGCGGCCATTTATCCGAGTCTTTGCAATGCCACTGAGCCGGCAGCGCTCTTGCGCGAAAAGGTCGCTAACGGGCATCTCGGTATTAAGAGTGGCCAGGGGTTAAGAGACTGGCCGGCCGATCGTGTCAGTGCAGAACGGCAGCGATACAGTCGGGTACTTGCGGGCGCCCTGGCACTCCTCATGAAGGATTAATCAGTTTTGTGCTTCGCTCGCGGGCACCGCACGCGCGTTGGTTCGTTCATTCAGCACGACATACACGCCAACCACCATCGTAATCATGATGCCGATGGCTGCTAAGCCATTGGGTATGTCACGAAAAATCAGCCAGCCCACCAGCGTTGCAACGGGGATCTCGACATATTGGATAGGCGCCAGCGTCGTGGAAGGCGCAAGGCGTAGCGCCCAGGCCATCACGAGGTGGGCAGCCGTGCCCAACAAACAAATCAAGAGCAAGAGGATGGCATCCGATTGATTGGGAAGTGTCGTAGTGAACATCGGCCAATCGGTGAAGGAGCCGGCGAGATAGGCGCCCACCATCAGGACTGAGCCCATCACGCCGCTTATGATCTGTAAGCTAATGGGATCGATGCGGCGGGCAATGGGGCGGGTCACCAGCATAAAGCCGGCAAACGAGACCGCGACGAGTAAAGGTAGGAGGGCTGGCGCCCCGACCTGCGCAAAGCTCGGCTGAACCACCATTAATGTGCCAGCAAAACCAATCACACAGGCGACTAGCCGTTTGCGCCCAACATGTTCGCCCAGAACAAAATGGCCAAGCAGTAGCAGCAGCAAAGGCATGACAAACGCGATCGCAATGGTGTCGGCGAGCGGTAGGTATTGGAGCGAGATAACCATCGCGCCAATACCGACCATATGTAGCAAAGTTCTAATGAGAGTCAGCCAAAGGAGCCGGCTCGACATAAAAAGGGTTCGCTGGCCAATGAACATCATAGGCAGTAGTGCTAACCACTGCAGCACAAATCGCGCGAGCATGAGTTGTAGCACTGGAACAGAGGCACCAAGAAACTTCACCCCTGCATCGGAGACGGGCACCATCACGCAGAAGCACAGCATCAATAAGATGCCAAGGTAAGGCCGGTCAGTGCTGGTCGAGGGAAGTGCTGGGTTTTTGGTCGTCAATGGGCCTGCTTGGTCATCGCGGCCACTTCTGCATCTGATGGAAAGCGACCCAGCGCCTTTTTGGAATATTGCAACTCGTCGCCAACAGTCACTTCGAATACACCGCCGCCAGAGGCAATGAGTTCAACTTGGGTAAAGCCTGCTGCCTCGAACTGAGCTTTCACACGGAGAGCCTGGGGTTCGTAGTTTCAGACCTTGCAATATTCGATACGGATGCCTGGGGTATGTGACATCTTTTGAGACATCAACTGCTCCTGTTGGTAGGGGAAGGGGCTAACGGCAAAGCCGATTCAGCCACTACCGACAATAGTACTTGAGACCGTACCCTGAGCCACCCTGATCTATTGGCTTTCTGGTTGAACGATACGATTGGAGAGCTTCCCGACGCCGTCGATTGTGACCGAAACAACGTCCCCATGCCCGAGGGCCTGAGTCCGTCCCGGGGTGCCCATGAATATCAGGTCGCCAGGTTCCAGGGTGAAGTACTGGCTGAGATAGCTCAATACCTTGGCGGGCTTGTGGATCATGTTCTGGGTGGATTCCTGTTGGACGACTTCGTCATTGAGGCGGGTGGTGAGCAGCACGTTGTTGTAGTCAAGGCCGGTAACGATAGCCGGGCCAACCGGACCGAAGCCGTCGCTGGCTTTGGCGCGCATCCATTGGAGGTCGCGGCCTTGCCAGGAGCGCTCGGTCAAGTCGTTCCCCGCTGTGACGCCAAAGATATAGTCAGGGGCCTGAGCAACCGACACATTCTTGGCGCGTTTGCCGATCACTAAAACCAGCTCGCCTTCAAAGTGAACATTGCCTGCATCCGCCGGCAACGCTACATCTTCATTGTGACCTGCTAGCGAGCTTGGCAGTTTCAGGAAGAGCGGGGGCGGGGCATCGCCAGCCGACGCAATATGGCTGGCGAAGTTCATCCCCACTGCAAAAACTTTTGCGGCGTCGGTGGGTGGCAGCAAAGTGACCGCGTCGAGCGCAAGCTTGCGGCTAGTAGGGGCCGACATCGGGAACAATCCGCCCGCCAGCTGGGTGACTGTGGCGCCATCCAAGATACCGTATCGAATGGCGTTTTCGTGCAGGTATCGCACGTACGAGATGGGTTCAGCACGGTTTTGGGCGACGACGTTAGACGATGCAGCAATGAGCGACACGCTGCCCAGTATCCAACACACTGTCCGACAAATCGATCGACGAAAAAACGAGCCATACAAAAAACAGTTCACGCGTCACTACCCCTTAGCGATTTGATAAAGCTTAGTTTGCAGCAAAACACATGAACAGGCCCGAACCGCCAGTCTTGCTCAGATCTTCCTGGCTGCAACCACGAGACTCGTGGGCAGCGTTCCAGGACGTGTTACCGCCGCCATGCCGGTCGTGATGACCCACCGTTGCATTGCCGGTTGATGAACTCGTCCAGTTGCTGCAGGTGTGGTCTTTGGTGTCACGTGGAAAGTAGGCTGTCCCGTCAGCCATTGTGCCGGTCAGAATATCGTGCCGGTTGGGTTTGTCGCCTCGACCGTTAACGAGTGCACCGTTTTCATCGAGCGCTGTTTCCTTGACGATATTGGGAGACAAATGCAGCTGGTTGAGATCTTTGGCGATCAATTCACCCTTGGCGTTGTGCCACGGACCGTGGCCGATGCGATCTCTGGCCGAGATCCCGCGCTTGCCTTCGGCCTGAGTGCTCAGGTAGGCCCGCCACGTCTTGCCTGTGCTGCCCGCAGCGGAGGCGAGTTTGTCGCAGTGAGTGTCAGCGCCCGCCAGCCCGCCCAGGTCGCCGCCTTTGCCGCTGCCAACGCTTGTGATGAAAAAGCTCATATTTGAGTCAGCTGCTGTGACTGGCATCGCAGCCAGCAGGAGCGGGGGGAGTAGTACAGCGGCGAGGGTGGGTTTGGGTCGTTTCATGGCATTCCGTAAGTTGGTACAACGAGTAGAAAAATGGGCGTGATGTCAGCTCTAGTCTCAGCCGAGCCAGCAATATGGACGCGAGCTTAGCGGATAGCGGGTGGGACGGAAGCCTGCTAAAGCCACGATTTCATCAATGCCATTGATGCATTTCATGCGGTGAGTGGTTCGCGATATAGTGGTTTCTTTTCAATTGTTTGCGAGCACATGCATTTCAAGAAGTATGAACGGTTGACGCATTTTCAGCCGATGACCCAGGTGCCGACGTGCCTTTAGTGCCGTTGTCAGAACGAACAGGCGTTGTGGTGATCGCAGTGCTGGCTGGGCTGTTGCTCGCATCGTCCAATATCGGGCAGGGAGCGGGCCTGCCGCTTTTTGGCGTCTACCTGTATTGGTTGGTTCGCATCGGGATTGAGGCCGGGCTCTTTGTGCTGATCCGAGATGCGCTGCAGTCATATTGGCGTGGGTCAAGGTTGGCCTTGACGATCGCGGTCGCAACCTTTGTGAGTTTGATTCCGTTTGTGCTTGCTATCACGGCGATTGACATTGCTCTGGGGTATCCCGAACTTGGACTCGATGGCCCCAAATCACCGTCGGATTCCCGGGTCGCAGAGTTGGGTCTAGAGTTTGTCTATTTGCTTGATAACCACCTCTTCTTGTGCCTTCTGCTGTCGGTGCCTCAGATGCTGGTTGGGAACCCGGCGACGGCTGAGCCAAAACGCCCGACGTTAGGTGACGAGCTCGCCACGTCGGAGGCAGGAATTGCCAGCCCGCCGATCGTAACTGGGCCGCAAAGCACGCTTGATAGCATCGACCCGCCACTGAATGGCAAGTTGTTTTGGGCGGAGGCGCAGGAGCACTATGTTCGCCTGACGACCGATGCTGAGGCGCGGATGGTGCTGCACCGGTTTTCCGACATATTGCGTGCGCTACCTGAGCAAAGTGGCGTTCAGGTGCACCGATCACACTGGGTTGCATACGAGGCCATTGATGAGGCCTTCATGGATGGCACCAATTTGCGGCTGAGGCTCAAAACTGGCCCCATCGTCCCGGTGAGCCGATCCTTTAGAGCGCAGACCGAGCGAGCACTTAAGCGTGTGTCAATCGAACCTGTTCGAGACAAGTGAGATGAGCCAGACAGCCCTGCCCACCGTTTGGCCCACAGTCGTCCATATGCTCGTCAGTGCGGTGCAGCGTAGTCCGGAGCGAACGGCTGTGGTGTGCGGTGATGAGGCATTGAGTTACCAGGCATATGGTGCCTGTGTCGCCGGCTTCGCACTCGAACTACAGGCGAAAGGGGTGAGCAAGGGCGATCGCGTCGCATTGTTGATGGGTAACAGCCTTGATATTGCGATCGCCACTTTTGCTGTTCAGGCGGCTGGTGGGCAAGTAGTGCCGCTGAACCCGGCCTATACGGCTTCAGAGCTTGGCCCAATCCTGCAGGACGCTGCCTGTCGACTGATTGTTTGCGATGTTGAGGTAGGTGCCACGCTTGCCACCGCTATCGAAGAACATGAATTGGCAGAGGTTGTCCGGGTGGGCGAGGGTGCTCGCCGGCTAACCGCCTGGCAAGCCGAACCCGAACTGGCCGCGCAGCTACCACTGCCAGATGCAGACTGGCTCTCGACTTTGCAATACACCGGCGGCACAACCGGCCGTGCGAAAGGCGTGAACCTGACGCACGCCGCAGTGGCGATAAATGTGAGTCAGCGTGAAGCCCTGTTACCCACCCGCATTGAGCAGGACTGCGTGCTGACTGTGACGCCGCTGTTTCATGTTTATGCAGTGTCAATGGGTTTGTATCTTGCCGCCTGGTCTCGCAATACGCTTGTGATCTTGCCCCGTTACCGGCCTGACTGGGTTCTAAAGGCGATTGAACGTCACCTGGTCACGCTGTTTTCGGCTAGCCCCACAATACTGATCGGGCTATTGAAGCACGAGCAGTTTGATCAAACAGATTTGAATAGCCTGCGACTCTGTTTCTCAGGATCAGCCGCGCTCGCGGAGGCGACGATGCGTGAATGGGAGACTCGCACAGCCTGTCCCATCTGCGAGGGGTATGGCCAAACTGAGGCCGGGCCAGTGCTCACCTACAACCCGGCAAACGGGCTACGCAAGCTTGCCTCAGTGGGTAAGGCGGTACCAGACACGCTGATTGAGATTGTTGACCTTGAGACGGGCGAGCAGCCGTTAGCGACCGGGGAGGCGGGTGAGATCCGGGCGAGAGGACCGCAAATCATGAGTGACTACCGCAATCTACCAACCGAAACGGCTGCAGCGCTGCGCGACGGATGGCTCTACACCGGTGATATTGGTGAACTCGATGCGGATGGCTATTTGTATATTCGCGATCGCAAGAAAGAGATGGCGATCGTCAGCGGCTATAACGTCTTCCCGCGCGAGGTTGAAGAAGTCCTGCATGCTCACCCCCAGGTGGCTGATGCGGGGGTGGTCGGGATGCCAGACGACTATCGCGGTGAGCGACTAGTGGCGTGGGTTGTGCGAGCAAATGAATTGCTGACTGAGGCTGTTTTGCTCGACTACTTATCTGAGCATCTGGTACGGTATAAAATTCCCTCAACAGTGCATTGGGCAAGTGATCTGCCCCGCACGCCGGTTGGTAAGCTAGATCGGAACGCTTTGCGTGAGTTAGCGGCATCCCCAACACATCATCAGGAGACCCCATGAAGCGCGATTCTCTATCAGTTAAACCCGAAGGCTATTCTGATCTTGAGTGGCAGGCGAGGGTAGACCTGGCTGCCGCGCACCGGCTGGCTGTGATGCACGATATGCACGAAGGTATCTTTAATCATCTCACCTTGAACGTGCCCGAGAAAAATGACCGTTACTACCAGATCCCGTTTGGTTTGCATTGGTCTGAAGTGACCGCCTCCTGTTTTATGGAGGTGAGTTATACCGGCGAGGTCTTGCGCGGTGAAGGCGAGGTGGAGCAGTCATGTTTGTGTATCCACGCACCGATTCACCAGAGACTGCCCGAGCATGCGGCGGCTGTGTTTCACACCCACATGCCTTATGCGAGCGCGCTGTCACGCCTGGAAGATCCGCGTATCAAACCCATCGGTCAGACTGAAGTATTGCTGTCTGGACTGATTGCTTACGACATGGACTACACCGGCCCTGCATTTGATCCCGCAGAAGGCGAGCGACTGGCTGGCCTCTTTGGCGACAAAAAAATTCTGTTTATGGCCAACCATGGCGTCGCGACGGTGGGTGGCTCGGTCGCTGAGGCATTCGAATTGCTCTATTACATTGAGCGGGCAGCGCAGGTGCAGCTATACGCCATGTGGACAGGACAAAAACTCCTACCCATGAAGCCTGAGGTCGAAACCATTACCCGAAACATGAAAGGGCAGAGCTTCAAGAAAGGCAAGCCTTATGTGTATCACTTTGAGGCCTTGAAGCGAATGCTCAACCGGAAAGAACCGGACTACATGGAGTAGCAAGGTGCCGATGAGTAACCACCCCACCGATTCGACTGCGCAGCAGGCGATTAGCCTTCGAGCACGTCTTGTTGCTTGCATTAGCCGTCTATTCCCGGTGCTGGGTTTAACGACTTGCCTCGTGTTTACGCCTTTAAGCTGGGCGCAATCTGGCGACACGATTCAGCAACTAAGTGAGCACGCCAAATTCTCTGAATTGAAGTCAGCCTTGGGGCGCGAGCCTGACAGCTCAGAGGCCGGCGGCGCTTGTGGTGGGATTGTCATCCATGACTGGGCGACGGAAAAAATCCGCGTCATCACGCTCGGTGAAAGTGTCCAAGCGGTGAGTGCGCTAAATGCAGAGAGTAAACCCTCTGATTAATCTGCCTGGTTCGTGTTCCGGGAGCTTTCCTGTTGTCGATTGAATCACGTCTAAGTGCTTTGAGCCTAGATTTGCCGGAAGCCGCAACACCATCATTCAACTACGTACCCGTCACCATTCATGCAGGCGTGGCTTATGTCAGTGGCCAGCTACCTAAAGAAAACGGTGAGGTTCGCATCCGTGGCAAGGTGGGCGATGAAGTCGCGCTTGAGGAGGCTCAGCGGGCCGCGCGAATCTGTGTTTTGCAAGCCCTCGCTTGCTTGAAAGACGCCCTGGGCAGTCTGGACCGAGTCTCCGGGGTCCTCAAGATCGTCGGCTTTGTGGCCTCTTCTCCGGGTTTCAATGATCAGCCTAAGGTCATCGATGCGGCCTCAACATTATTAGTGGAAATCTTCGGAGATTCCGCCCGTCATGCGCGCTCGGCGGTAGGGGTTTTTGAACTACCTCGTCAGTCGCCGGTTGAGATTGAGTTGATCGTTGCGGTGGGCGGCGCCTGACGCGAGCGTCCGACGCGACCAAAGCGAAATTCTGGCGTAGGCGAGTCTTTGATATTGTCTTAGGCTGACGCCCGAGATGGAGTAGCCGCGTGACCAAGATGCCAGCCCATGCCCCCACCGCGACCGGGGCTCTGATGCCCGGACGTGAAGCCTTCCTGCGTTTATTGGCCAGTGAGGGGGTCACGCATCTTTTCGGTAATCCCGGGACAACCGAGTTGCCCATCATGCATGCTTTGCCAGATGTGCCCGGCTTGCGTTATGTACTTGGCTTGCAGGAATCCATCGTTGTGGCGATGGCCGACGGATACGCGCGCGCCTCTGGCGAATTGGTTGCCTGTAACGTGCACGTTGCGCCAGGGCTGGGCAATGCACTAGGCAGTTTGTATACCGCGGCCTACTCGAATACACCCATGATCATTACGGCCGGCCAGCAGGAGCAAGGTCACGGTCTGACCGAACCACTGCTGGCTGGACCGCTCGTCGCGATGGCGGAGCCACTGGTGAAGTGGGCAATCGAGGTAACACGACTCGAAGATCTGCCACGCATTGTTCGGCGAGCGGCCAAGATTGCGACGACCGCGCCATGCGGACCGGTCTTTATTTCGCTCCCGGGCGATATTCTGAATGCCTCGGCTCATCTGGATTTGAGTGCGCCGACTCGCCTGGATATGTCGGCTGTGCCCTCTGCAGAGCGATTGCAGGCGCTGGCTCAGCGGATTCTGGCTGCCAAGAACCCGGTGTTGCTCGCAGGACGAGAGATCGTCGATAGTGATGCCTTTGATGCTGCCGCCGAATTTGCCACAGCACTTGGCGCTCCGGTCTTTCAGCAGACCGTGCCAACCGGCGCCCATTTTCCATCAGAGCATCCGCTTTATCAGGGCGATTTGTCGCGCAATCAATCGCAGGTGCGTGATGTGCTTAGTCCGTTTGACCTGTTGATCTCACTCGGAGCCGACATGCTGAGAATGTCGGTTCACAGCGAGACCGATGCGATGCCGCACGGACTTGAGTTGATGCACATCGGACTAAATGATCATGAGATCGGCAAGAACTATGCGGTTGCCCATGCCGTGCTCGCGGATCTGCGCGAGACGCTTACCGCTTTGACGCCAGTGTTAGTTGAGCAGGGCGGCAGTGCACTCGCTGCTAGTGCCACAGAGCGTAGCGCGCACTGGGCCGCCAACAATTGGTCAGTTAAACGTCAGGGCCTGGCAGAGACCGCCGGCGCACTCGCTGCGAATGAGCCTATGGCGCCCGAGTGGCTCATGCACCACCTTGTCAAATCCTTGCCGGCAAATGCGATTGTGGTCGAAGAAGGGTTGGTATCTACCCGCAGCTTGCTCAAGCATCTACCCTATGTTGATCGCCACAGCTTTTTCGGCAACACCAGCGGCGGCATCGGCTGGGCGCTGCCGGCAACCGTCGGCATCTCGCTCGCTCATCCGCAACGCCGAGTGCTGTCGATTATTGGCGACGGCAGCTCAATGTATTCGATTCAGGCACTGTGGACGGCGGCGCATCTAAAGCTACCCATTACCTATGTCATCGCCAACAATGGTGGCTATCGCATTATTAAGGAGCGACTTCGGGCCTTTCACGGTAGCGAGCATTACATCGGGATGGACTTCAAAGACCCGGCAATCGACTTCCAACAGATGGCGGCCGGGTTAGGCATGCCCGCTGTGCGCGTGGCAAACGCGACTGAGTTGGATGCCGCGCTTGACCGTGCGCATGGCAGCGATGGGCCATTGCTTATCGAGGCGATGGTCGAGACTGGGCCGTAACGGATTGTGAATAACCAGCAGAGGACTGAAAGATGACAACCCTTGTGGTCGGTGCCAGTGGAGCAACCGGACGGTTGCTCCTGCAACAACTACTCGGTCGCGGAGAGCCCGTCATAATAATCGTCCGATCGACACAGAACCTTCCTGACGAGGTCAAGAGTCACAAGAACCTGACTGTCGTTGAAGCAAGTGTGCTGGATCTTAGCGATAAAGAGCTTGCTGAACACGTCAGCGGTTGTCGGGCTGTGGCTTCTTGCCTGGGTCACACCCTCAGCTTCAAGGGAATGTTCGGACCTCCGCACCGACTGGTGACTGATGCCACTCGAAGACTGTGCGCAGCCATTCACGCAAGTGAGCCAAAAGTGCCGACCAAGTTTGTGCTCATGAACACAACGGGAAATCGGAATCGCGACTTGCACGAGCCGATTTCCTTTGCCCAGAAGTGCGTCATCGGGCTGCTTCGCGCATTACTGCCACCGCATGCGGACAATGAAGAGGCAGCGGATTACTTGCGAACAAAGATTGGCCAGAATGACAAAACAATTCAATGGGCGGCGGTACGTCCTGACGCTTTGACTGACGAAACCGAGTCAACGCCTTTTGAGTTGCACCCGTCGCCAACACGAAGCGCCATATTTGATGCAGGTAAGACTAGTCGTATCAACGTAGCCTGTTTCATGGCCGATCTCATCGGTAATGATGGCATTTGGGATCAGTGGAAAGGCAAAATGCCTGTGATTTACAACCGGTAGCCGGCGACCGCATTCACCGCAAGAAATTCGGAGCCAGTGTATTGACAAGGATCATAGTGGCAGTGGCCCGTCTATGATCATATGGGTCTCCAATGACTCTGGCATACAGAAGGAGGCAACATGGAGATGATCAAAATCGCCGAGCGTGCTCAAGCACTCTATGAGTCACATGGCAGTAAGGCCGAGGCCGAAGCTGCTCAGAAGTCACGCGAGTTTGAAGAAAAAGGAAACCGCGAAGCCGCTGAGGCCTGGCGTGCCATTCGTAAAGCCATCAGTGCTATACGCGGCGCACCTGAAAGTTAGTTTGATGATTGGGTGGTTGGCTGCGTCTACACCTGCCGCCAAACCGCTCCGCGCTCGCGTACAGGGTCAAGGAGTCCCCAATCGCCCTGGGGGACTTCATACCCTTTCGGCCATGGCGGACGGGCCTCAAGGCCAAGCGCATTCATGACCTGGTCATGTTGCAAGTACCGGCCGGTGGTTTGCAGCGTAAATGCGTTGACGAACGGCGCATCATCATGTCTCAGTGTGTCAACCAGAGCGCTCGCCGCAGCCTCGGTTAGGTCAGCAAACGCTTGACCATGTCGGCTTGCGGATTGCGCCGCCAGCCAGTTCAGCCCGCGCTCGAGCGTATTGCGCGCTGGCATTGGCAGACTGCTTAGATCGTCGTAGAGGCCCAGGCTTGAGGCGGCAGGCATCTTGCCATCGGCACTCGCCGGAATCATAAGATTCATCAGGGCATTGAGCGTGGCAGATTGCGTGGCGGAGAACGGGCTTACCGGCTTGCTAATTATGATGGGTTTTTCATTGCTCATATTGTTAACAGGCCCCTAGTCAAACAGGTTTGCGAGGTTTTTCGTCATGGTGTCGGCAATGTATAGAGACAATGCCTGAATCGTACTGGTGGGGTTCACGCCTGCTGAGGTGACGAAGATGCTGCCATCGACAATGAACAGATTGCGCACGGCGTGGGCACGCCCCCATGAGTTAACGACTGAATAGTCGGGGTCATCGCCCATGCGTGCCGTGCCCAGGTTATGCCAGCCGGCTACCTGCCAGGGGGAATCTGCGTGCACATCGGTGGCACCCGCCGCTTTGAGCACTTCTGTGGCGCGGGCCACGGCATGGTCGAGCATGCGCAAACTATTGTCGCTAAAGGTGTAGTTGATTTTGGGCGCGGGGATGCCGTCTGAATCCGTGAGTTTAGGATCAAGCGTTACTCGGTTGTGCAACTCCGGCAGGTCCTCACAGATGCAAACCATGCCGGTCGAGTGGGCGATCCACTTACTGGCTTCGTTATGGAAGTTCACGCCCCAGGGAATCGTCCCGCCTTTTAGGCCGCTCATGGTTGTGACCAACGGCCCCCGGCCACGCACAATTTCCATGGTGTAGCCGCGCACGAACCCGCGTGCGAGATCGGTCTCGTAAAATTCTTTGCTCCAGATGCAGCAGCCAGAGGGGCCGTAGTGCCCGTCAAGTCGCTCTTCAAATGCGCCCATCACCCACGCATAGGGATGAAACATCAGGTTGCGCCCGACCATATCGCTGTCGTTGGCCAGCCCGTTAGGAAACCGCTTGGACTTTGAGTTCAACAAGATGCGTGGCGTACCAATGCCATTGCAGGCCAACACAACCACTTCGGCTGGCTGAAACTGTTCAATGCCATCGGCGTCGTAGTACACAACACCAGTCGCCATGTCATTTTCGTCCACCGTTATCTCGCGCACTCGGCAGCGCGTGCGCAACTGCACGCCGCGTCTGATGGCATCAGGCCAGTAGGTCACATCGGTGCTGCCCTTGGCACCCTGCGCGCAGCCGCTGGTGCACGGCCCCAGGTTCAGGCAACGGTCGCGCCCCTCGTACGGCTCAGTGACGACGGCGCTATCTGATGGCCACCAATGCCAACCAAGTTTATTGAAGCCGCGCGCCATGGCCTCACCAGATTGCCCCAGCGGCACGGGTGGCAGGGGCATTTCCTTACCAGGTGGATAGGCTGGGTCTCCTGAAAGACCAGAGATGCCCATCATTTTGTCGTTCTCGGCAAAGTAGGGCGCAAGCGTGTCGTAGTCGATGGGCCAATCGTCGGCAACGCCGTCGCAGCTCTTAACTCTGAAGTCACTCGGATGCAGGCGCGGGAAATGCGCCGCATAGAGCACCGTGCTGCCACCGACACCATTAAAGTTTGCGACTTGAATCGGCGAGTCTGATCCGTTGACGGGATAGTCTTCTTCGCGAGCACGAACGTTTGGATCAAAGCTGAACTCAGTATGCTGACGCAATTCACCGTCGCGCGTTGTGCTTGGGTATGCGGCGGGATTCATCCAGTCGCCTTGCTCCAGACACAGGATGCGCATTCGAGTGTCAGCCATCCGCCATGCGAACGCAGCACCCGAAGCGCCCGCGCCGATGATCAGGATATCTACCGGGTCATTCGCCATACTGTCTTGTCTCCCTTGTTTGGTCGAATTTAGCACCCCAGTGCAAAGACGCTAAAAACTGGCAGATGGCTCACTGACAAAAATGGGGTTTTGCCAGACATGCCTTAGTCTATTGCCGACAACGAACCTAATCGAGAGAGGAGTCCAGCATGGCAAGAATCCCCTACATCACGGACAGTCAGGCCGGTGAGTCCGACCTGGTCAGTGCAATCAAGACACGCCGAGGTGGCAGCCTGAATGCGCTTGATCGTCTGCTGCTCCATAGTCATGCGGTTGCCGAGGGCTGGTCGCCGTTGATGGGCCGGGTGCGTACTGATCTATCGGTCGAACAGAAGTGGCGCGAGTTTGCGATGTGCGCCGTGGCTGTTTTGAATGGGGCTGAATATGAGTGGGTTCACCATGCCCCGTTATATCGAGATGCCGGCGGGCGGGAAGATCAGTTGCTGGCGCTGAGAAAGCTCAGCCCGGAGCCTGAACAAGCGCTTGCTGACGCTGCGTTCAATCAGCAAGAGCGCGCGTTGCTAAGGCTCGTCGTCGAGTCCACTCTATCGGTGTCAGTCAGTAATGCAACATTTGACGCGGCGCGTGCGGTGCTGGCGGACGACCAGAAGGTCTTTGAGTTTATTGTGGTCATCGCCTCATACAACATGGTGTCTCGCATTTTGGTGGCCATGGATGTGAAGCCTGACGACTGACATGTGTTTTTACCCACCGCCAGGGCATGCCGGCAAGTTAGGCCCGCAGATGCTGGGCAAACCTGACTGTTGCTGATACGGTTGCCTTAGACCATCAAATAGACCAAGAGGGGAGTCAATATGAGTGCAGCGATTGAATATCAGAACCCACCGGGCGCCGGGCCGGCGCAGGGGCTCTACACGAACGTCACCATCGTGCCTGCCGGGCCGACAGTTCACATTGCCGGGCAGCTCTCAGTCGCCAAAGATGGGGCTGTGGTCGGAAAGGGAGACTTCGAGACGCAGATGCGACAAGTTTTCAGCAATATGGGTGACGTCTTAAAGGGTTTGGGACTTGAATTTAATCATGTGATCAAGTTCACGACCTATATGGTGCATGCGCAAGACATTGAAATCTTTATGCGGGTCAGGGCTGAGCTGTTTCCACAGCTGTTTGGTGGCCACCAGTTTCCGCCCAACACCCTCCTGGTTGTTGACCGTCTCGTGAAAGAAGATTTCCTGTTTGAAGTGGAGGCGGTGGCGTTTGGTGAGGCGGGCGCAGCGATGCACCAGGGCAGTGCCTAGTCAGTCTTGCATGGAGTAATGGGTGATGGATAGCTTTTCTGCGCACCAACAGTCGGGTGCCGATCTTGGTCTCGAACCTGAGCGCACGGCTTTGCTGATTGTTGATATGTTGAATGACTTCTGCGAGCCCGGGGGTGCAATGGTCCTGCCAGATGCCGATGTGCTGTACGAGCCTCAGAATCGACTCATTGGGGCGATTCGTGAGGCAGGCGGCCAGGTGGTTTTTGTGAATGATGCTCATCGCCCCGGGATGCGACGAGATCGGGAATTTCTCAAGCGTGATGCTCACTGCATACAAGGCACAGCGGGTGCTGCCGTGGTATCAGCACTGTCGCAGACGCCGCAAGATCTGACGGTAACCAAGCGCCGCTACTCAGGGTTTTTTCAGACCGATCTTGATCTCACCCTCAAGGATATGCAGATCGACACATTGATCGTGGCGGGTGTTGTCACCAATATTTGCGTGCGATCAACTGTTCACGATGCATTCTTTCTGGGGTATCGGGTGGCCGTCCCAGAAGACTGCGTGGCTGCGACCGGCGAGCGTGAGCAGGCATCATCGCTTTATGATATCGCGACGCACTTCGGCTGGGTCACGCGCGCCGATGACGTTGTGGCGGCACTCACGGAAGGCGTGAAGATTCGCAATGCCGAACAATACCTGACGGGCTAAACAACAACTGGAGACACTTGTGAACGAACTACGCGGCATCATTGCGCCCTTTACAACCCCATTTTCGGAGAGTGGCGAACTTAAACTCGGGCTGGTTAGGCAGCAGGTTGATTGGCTAATTAGCAATGGTGTTCATGGCCTGGCAGCAGGCGGTAGTACTGGGGAAGGCCATGTGCTGGACCGCGGTGAATACTACGAGCTTATCGCAGCGACCGCTGAGGCTGTTGATAAGCGGGTGCCTCTGGTTGCCGGGATCATCGCAAACTCCACGGCCGAGGTGGCGGCGCGAGGCAATGGCGTTAAGCCCTTGGGCGTGGCGGCACTACAAATTACGCCGCCTCACTACTTGTTCAGACCTGATGACGATGCAATGGTGCGCCATTTTCAGGAGATACATGCTGAGTGCGATGTCCCCATTCTGATTTATAACGTCGTGCCGTGGTGCTATCTGTCGCCTGATCTGCTCCTGCGTATCATGGACGAAGTGCCCGGCGTACTCGGTGTTAAGCAAAGCGCGGGAGACATGAAACTGTTTGCTGACCTAATGCGCCGTGCAAATCCAGAGAATCTCATTTTCAGTGCCGTCGATGCCTTGTTGTATCCAACCTATCAGTTGGGCGCCCGTGGGGCGATTGCGGCCATTCTGACAGCAGCGCCCGGGCCGTCAGTGCAACTTTGGGAGGCTGTTAAGGCTCAAGACTGGGACACCGCCCGCGACCTGCACGAACGCCTAATGCCGCTTTGGGATGCTATTGGGCTCGACAATATGCCATCACTTGTGAAGTATGCACAGAGCCTGCAAGGACTGGACGCAGGTTTCGCGAGATCGCCCACCTCTCCCGCCACAGACGAACAGAAACAGGTGGTGTCTACTGCGCTTCGTGGCCTGGCATTGCTTTAACACGCCGCATCTCAATCGCTGTACAAGAGGTTTACTTATGCAAGAGGGTCAGTACCAACCAGATGCCGAGGGGGTGCTAACGGGTATCCGCGTGATCGACATGTCGCGATTGGCCGCCGGCAACATGATTACGCGAATGCTGGTTGATTTTGGCGCGGACGTAATCAAAATTGAGCGGCCTGAAATAGGCGACGACCTGCGAGAGTTTGGCGAAGGCCATGTCTGGTGGAAGGAATATGCCCGCTCTAAAAAGAGCTTCTCGCTTGACTTTAGATCGGATGAAGGCGCCAAACTGCTGCTCGAATTGGTGGCCGTGTCCGACATGCTCGTCGAGAACTTCGTGCCTGGCACTTTGGAAAAATGGGGGCTCGGCCCAGAGGCCCTGTTAAAGATCAACCCTGACTTGGTCATCGTCAGGATTTCCGGTTATGGTCAGACGGGACCATATGCGAACAAGCCTGGGTTTGGCACACTGGTGGAAGCAATGACAGGCTTTGCGGCGATGACAGGCTTTGAGGACAAACCGCCCCTGTTGCCGCCCATGGCGCTGGCCGACATGATTGCTGGCATCGCTGGTTTTGGTGGTGCGATTGCTGCGCTCTTCGCCCGAGAGCGTGGACGGGCCAGAGGGCAGGTCGTTGATCTGTCACTGTTCGAGCCACTGTTCAGCGTGATCGGGCCATGGCAGGCACACTATCAGGCCAATGGAAAGATCCCGATTCGCGAAGGCAATCTCAGCAAGATTGCCTCGCCTCGCAGCGTATATGAATGCGCCGATGGCAAGTACGTGGCTCTTTCAGCGTCTATGCAATCGATGTGGGAAAAGGTGGCGGTGAGCATCGGTCGCCAGGAGCTGATTGACGACCCGCGTTTTCGCACCGGGCAAGATCGAGTCGACAACATGCATGAACTTAACGATATCGTTGGCGGCTTCATTGCCTCAAAATCGCGCGCCGATAATCTTGCCCATTTCGGCGAGGCCGGGGTGACAGTAGGGCCCGTATGTGATCCCACTGATCTCAAGGACCATGAATATATTCGCGGCCGTGCCGTTGTAGAAGATTACCCCGATGATGAACACGGCACTATTCCACTGCATACGCCGTTCCCACGCCTGAGTGAAACACCGGGCAAGATACGGTCGCAAGCGCCAACCCTCGGCCAGCATACTAATGAGATCCTCGAGATGCTCGGGCGGAGCGAGCAGGAGCGTGAGACCCTGCATGAGAGAGGCATTGTCTGATCTGGCGAAGTTGGCTTGTCGACGTTGATCGAACAGGAAAGCTAAATGGCAATCGATCTGAGCGGTAAGGTGGCCGTCGTAACTGGTGCGGCCTCAGGCATTGGTTTAGCCAGCAGCGAAGCGATGCTTGCGGCGGGTGCGCGGGTAGTGGCAGTCGACATTGACGAATCCCGGCTGAATGCGCTGGCCACGCAGCACGGCGATGGCATGACCCCTCTTGTCATCGATCTTCTCGATCCGCAAGACTGCCAAACGCTGGTGCCAAGGGTGCTTGATATCGCAGGACAACTGGACATTCTGCATGCCAACGCCGGTCTCTATGTTGGCGGCGATCTGGTAGATGCCGAGATTGGCCAGATCGATCGCATGATGAACATGAACGTCAGCGTGGTGATGAAGAACGTTCATGATGCGTTGCCACACATGATTGCGCGCCACACTGGCGACATCATCGTTACGAGTTCACTCGCGGCGCACTTTCCAACCCCATGGGAACCGGTTTATGCCTCATCAAAGTGGGCTATCAACTGCTTCGTTCAAACCGTTCGGCGTCAGGTGTTCAAGCATGGCATCCGGGTTGGCTCGATTTCGCCAGGGCCCGTCAGCACGGGATTGCTCGCAGACTGGCCGGCCGACAAGCTTGCCGACGCCAAAGCATCTGGCAGCTTGCTTGAGGCAGGCGAGGTGGCAGAGGTTGTGATGTTTATGCTGACCCGGCCGCGCAGCATGACGATTCGTGACATAGTCATGATGCCGACCAATTTCGACCTTTAAAAGCCGCGACCCATGAAATCGAAAATCATTGATCAGGTCGATCCGCCCGAGAACTGGCTGATTGCCGGTGCATTGGTGCTCGCGGGAGGGGCCAGGGTCCTGTACACGACTCATCTTCGCGCAGGCAATGTCATTGAAGTGTTCGGTTCGGTCAGGCGCACACTGGATGTAACGGCTGCGGTAGATCATCGGCAGTTAAAGCACCATAGCCTGTTTGTCTTTGGTGAGGGATTTGGGCTTTGCGACTGGAATAACTCGAAGCTTTTGCTATGGCACCAGATCGATAGTGACATGGTGGAGTTTGCCATCCGCCAGTCTCCCGACTCGAGTATCGAAGTTTCTCCGCGTTATGTAGGGCTTGCGTCATACGACTCTGTCAACGAGAGGCTGGTGCTTGGCATCAATAGCAACAATGGGCCGGCAGCAGTCGCCCGTTATCTGACAGCGCTTTCTCTGCCAATGGACTCTGTTGCCAGGCCGGGTGCTGATCCGGGCATTGAATGGTGTGATGCCCGGCCTCTCGATCTTCAGCACTACCCAAAGACGAGTTTAAATCACCAGCCCGGCTCCGAGTGGCTGGGTATATCAGCGCTGGCGGTATCTGATGGCACTACCTATGTTCATAGCAAAGGCGGCAGCTTATCGCGAACAAAGAGTGGCCCTGAGTACGAATTCAGTCTTCTGAGCGCCCTGGACGATTTGGGCGGCGCGCCGAGAAACCTGCCAGTACAGGAAGGAAACAGTTCGTTCAGTAGTGACAAGCAGTACTTTATTCAACGGCCCAGGTCTCGCAAAAAGCTGGTGTTTTATAAGCTCGAGAATATGAGTGAGGCATTCGACCTGTCGCTAAAGCCTGAGCAGAACATGGCCAACATTGACGGAAAGGTCATGGTCGGTGCTGACATCAACGGCGATCAAATGTGTATTTATTCGCTGCAGCACGCCAACTTCTGCCAATTGATCTAGCCCGCAATAACTGATCCGTCCGAGCTGGTGGACTCCCGCCACCTACCATCGCGGCCATGTCGCCGATATGATGTATGACAGTTCAGTGCCCCCGCCAACAACAGACTTGCCGGTTTTTCTCAGGAACAGAAACCATGGAGGCCAGAAGTGGCTGATTTTCTGATGCTCATGCGGACCGAAGAAGGCGACTCGGCGCAGTGGTCTGCTTATATTGATTCATTGCTGGCCTCGGGCTGCTTTAGAGGCGGCAGTGCACTAGGAAACGGTATTTGTGTGAGTCGTGACGATCACGCAGGCGCGTGCGTTACCACCGGGTTTATGCGGTTCGAGGCGGGTTCGCGAGATGACGTGCTGGCATTGCTGCCTGGCAATCCGGTCTACGAAGCAGGCGGGGAGATCGAGATTCTCGAACTCGTTGAAAGCTAGGCTAATTGGTCGGAAACTCGAGATTGACCGGTAGTATCGGATCAATGCGCTGCAGCCCCGAGCCATCTGATGCCACGCTAAACAGCCCCCACTTGCCATTTGAGCTGCCATCGAGGCGATGAAAATAAATGGTCGTCCCATCGCGTGACCATGCGCCTACGCCGTTCCAGGCCGTAGGAGAAATCAGTTGCAGCCAGGCAATACTGGTTCCATCTGGCGAGTAGTACGCATCGTAGTCAGCCACTTGATTATTGGTGAGCCGGGTCATGGCCCCGCCACTGACGCCACCGCCGGCATGGTATAGATCTCAAGGTCGGGCTTGGTTGCGAGGTCACCGCAGGGTCCGGCAGTCTCGCAACGGTAAAAGATGATCCGTGTGCCATCGGGCGAGAAGGCCGGGTCGCAGTTCCAGGTGCCGTCGAGTGATTTTTGAACCGGATTCTGCCCATCAGCGTCGGTGACGAATACATGCACGGTTGAGTCAGCCGCGCCACACATCACCAGGGTGTTGCCATCTGGTGACCACTGTGCATGGCCTTGTATGGTCCATCCGTTGGCCTGACTCGCAATCAGTTCACGCGCCTGAGTGCCATCTGCGTGCATGAGCCACAAAGATGCCTGGGTATAGTTGTCGCCAGTGCCCGCCGTTGTGCGGTAAAAGAGAATCTGTTGTCGATTCGGCGAAATGCGCGGCCACCAACTGTCGTAGCGTTCATCAGTGGTCAAGGCCGTCGCACTACACCACACCGGCTTTCGCGACCCGGTAAATCTCGAAGTTGCCGGTTTGTTGTCCGTTAAACAAGAGTGATTCTGCCGGAACGACTGCCGCTGGTGGGGTTTGCGGCGGTGGTTCGGTGTCGGTGCCTGACCCCGGGCCGGTGTCTGAGCCGCCGCAGGCCGTCAGCAGCAGAACCAAGGCGGTCAGAATCGCCCAGTGGCCAAAGCGTGCGCGATGGCGATTTTGTAGACGAACGCTGAGAGAGTGTTTCATAAGACCAAGAGACTGGAGGGATAGATGAGCGAACAAGCGAAGTTGAAGCCGTTGATTGTCACCCCTGATGCTGGGCGGCTGTATCCGATGGGGCCGATGTCTGCCGTGTTCAAGGCCGATCTGGACGAAACGAATTCGACACTTTCAGTTTCAGAATGGTGGCTGGAGCCAGACACGGAAGGCCCACCTATTCATCAGCATTCCGAAGCGCATCTTTTTTATGTGCTTGACGGAACCCTGGCTGTTTATGTTGAGGGAAAAGACTGGTTCCTCGCAGAGAAGGGATCGTATATCTACATCCCGGGCAATACGGATCATGGATTTGAGAACCGCAGCGGTGAGAAGACCGGATTCATGTCAATCAACACGCCCGGCGGGTTTGAGAGGACGCTGCCGCATATCGTGGATTACTTTCAAGATAACCCGCTTGGCTCTGCTAAAGGCTAACAGGCCAAACCTCGGGCCTTGCCTATAAGCGTGGTTTCATGCAATCTCGTCTCAATAACGAGAGGAGGGTGTGATGACACAGCGCAACAACAAGAATCAGACAACAACTACCGATAATCATCGACGCAGAATCATCAAGGCGGGAGCGGCCGGTCTCGCGACGGCCGGAACCTTTTTGAGTGTCGTGCGGTCGAGCCATGCGGCTGACGCAGCTGATATCAACGTCAAGCTTGATTGGTTGATGAGTAACGGGCAGGTAGGAGATGTCGTCGCCCAAAAGCGCGGATTCTTTGAGGAGCAGGGCTTGAACGTGACGTTCATACCTGGGGGCCCAAATTCTCAGACGGTGCCGCCTGTGTTGTCCGGGCAGGCCGCAATGGGGCAATTCTCCGGCTCTGGCCAGGCGATGATTGCGCGTGGTAACGGGATTCCGCTCAAGATGATTGGAGCGGGTTACCGAATGGGACCGTTTGCGTTCTTTTCCTTACCCGGCGCGCCCATTCGAAAGCCTGCCGACTTTGTTGGCAAGCGAGTGGGCATTCAGCCGACGGCGCGCTTCGTGCTTGAAATTATCATGGCCCAGCATAAGATTGATCCGTCTTCTCTGGAGATCGTGAACATCGGCTGGGACATGACCCCGCTCGTTGCCGGTCAGGTGGATTCCGTCACTGGCTGGGTCACCAATACCAAGGCGCTATCGGTGATCGGTCCTGATCGAATCGACCTCACGCAGGAAGCCGCTGGCCTGCTGTCTTACTCCAATGCATATTTCGCATCAGAGGATGGCTTGAATAAGCACCCGGAGATATTCCAAAAGTACCTGGTTGGCGCGTCCAAAGGATGGGAGTGGACTTATCACAATCGCGAAGAAGCGGTGGACATCATGTGCGATGCGCATCCCAACCTTGATCGGGAGATCGAAAAGGCAACGATTGACACGGTTATCGATCTCTCTTTTGATGCTGAGACAAAAGCCAATGGTTGGGGCTGGTTTGATACTGCCAAGATTCAGGCTCAGATCGACCAATACGACGGGGTAGGTAAGTTTGAGAAGAGCAAACCTACTCTGGATGAGTTCGTCGACATGTCTGTGCTTAAGGCCACTCAGGCGGCCCGCCCCAAACTTGGATAGCGCATTGGACGCTGCGCCAGACAGCGTAGCCCCATCCGCCGCAGCGATCTCGCTTGAGAAGATCAGCGTATCGTTTGAGCGCGACGGCATTCATCATGAGGCGATCGGAGACCTTTCCATTGATGTGACGGACGGTGAATTTCTGACCGTCATCGGACCTTCGGGCTGCGGTAAATCGACCTTGCTGAGGGTCGTCGCGGATTTGCTGCCGGCGAGTGCAGGCAATGTTGCAGTCCTGGGGGGGTCTGCAGAGGCGGCGCGCGTACGTCGGGATATCGGCTTTGTGTTCCAGGACCCAACTCTTCTGCCCTGGCGCACGGCACTTGAAAACGTCAGTTTGCCAATGGAGGTCGGCAGCAATCGACCGGTAGAACCTCAAGACGGCGCTGGCGCCGCCGCAGGTCTCCTTAAATTGGTTGGTCTTGCTGGTCGCGAAGGGGCCATGCCCAGTGAGTTGTCGGGCGGGATGCGGCAAAGAGTTGCGATTGCCCGGGCCCTGGTGGGGCAGCCTCGCATATTGCTGATGGATGAGCCTTTCGGAGCGCTGGACGAATTCACGCGCGACCGGCTTAACGAAGCGTTGCTGCGCATCTGGGAGGAGACTGGCACCACAATCGTATTCGTTACGCACAGCCTGTCAGAGGCGGCCTACCTGGGCCAGCGAGTTGTGGTGATGGCTGCGAATCCCGGGCGGATTGTTGAGGTCATGGATTTGGGCAAGCAGAAAAGCCAGCATGATTTTGGCCGTGATTCGCCGGCCTTTACGGAGGCCGTCTCCCGATTGCGAATGCTGCTATCCAGTGCGCACATTGGAGAAGCGATTTGACTGCCCGGCGGTGGCTGAGGCAGCCGGGTCTGCACTGGCCGGTGCTTGGCGCTATCAGCATCGTTGTGCTCTGGTACCTGATCATTTCCGTCTTCGATGTCAAAGAGTACATTGCGCCTGCCCCTCATCAGGTGTTCAAGGAGGTGATTGAGCAGTTCGACTTGTTGGTGCTCAATGCCATTCCAACCGCTCAAGAGAGTGTGATGGGGTTCCTTCTGGGTAATGCAATGGCCATCGTGATGGCAACTGTCTTTGTTCACAGCCCGCTGCTGGAGCGCATGTACTACCCGATTGCCGTTCTTTTCAATACCGTTCCCATCATCGCGATTTCGCCCATTCTGGTCCTGATCTTCGGATTGGGAATGACACCCAAAGTCATCATCGCAGCAGTGATCTGCTTTTTTCCAACGCTCGTGAACATGATCCGGGGCTTCAAGTCAGTCAGCAGCAGCGAGCTTGAACTGATGCGGATTCTGTCTGCGAATCGCCGCGAGGTTTTTTTCAAGTTGCGGCTGCGACGCTCGCTACCGTATCTGTTCTCGTCACTACGAATCGCGTCAACCACTTGTGTGATTGGTGCGATCGTTGGCGAATGGGTAGGGGCCAATCTCGGGCTGGGCGCACTGATTATCCAGGCAACTTTTAATTATCGATCTGGTTTGCTTTACGCTGCGATTCTCGTGTCATCGCTACTCGCGATCACGCTGTTTTCGATTGTTGTTCTTCTTGAGAAAAGGTACTTACGATGGCAACACTAACAGACGAGCAGCCCAGTCAGTCGATAGGCGCGAGTAAGCCCATCGCCGCGCTGTGCGTGCTATGCCATGATGCTGACGCCGTATTGCCGTTCTACCGGGATGTGCTTGGGTTTGAACCAAGGCGAGCCGAGGAGAGTTTTTATCATTTCGCCAAACGTGGTTCAGGGACTTCGTTTTGCTTGTGGGAGATTGGGCATGTTGCATCGCATACGGTTTACGGCAAGCATTCAGTCGATGAAATACCTAACAAGTTCATCGTCACTCTGACCTTGCCGTCACGTCGTGAGATTGATGATCTGCACAGCAGCCTGAATCAAGCCGGTCTTCAGATATTGTCTCAAGATGAATTTGAAGGGGCATATGGCTTTTTCTTTATCGATCCTTGCTCAGTGATTTGGAACGTTCGTGTTGCCGCGGGGCAGCCGGGTAGCGACGCCTGGCGCGCTTTGGATCGAATTACCCTGGTCTGTCAGGACGTAGAGAAAACGCAGCGCTTCTATGAAGACTCGCTGGGTTTCCCAAGGTCCGACGGCATAAACGGTCTTGTGAACTATGCGAGCGTATCGGATACGGCCCTTTCGCTCTGGGACATTGCAAGTGCCGCAAAAGTATTGGGATTACCCTCTCTGACAGACCAGCAGACCTGGTGGTCTGCCACAACCCTGATGACCGCCTACTCATTTGACACGCTCAGTGCTGTTCAGGAGCAGTACGAGCGATTGGCCGAAGCAGGCGTCAGCTTTGATGAGATTCCGCAGTTCTTCGATTGGGACTTCAATGCCTGCTACTTTCGCGACCCGGAAAATACGATCTGGGAGTTATTCGAAACCCCAAGCAATATTGAGGAGCGAATGCTGCCTCAAACTGACAAGAGGTGATTGATGATTGGCAATCAGTATCCTATTTCTGACGTTTGCATGACCTGCCGGGATCTGGACACGTCAGTTGCTTTCTATCGCGACAAGATTGGTCTGAAATTGCGCCGCACCCAGGAAGGTTTCGCAGATTTCGTGTCGGGTAACGTCACGCTCGCGCTTTGGCAGTTGAGTCATATTCAGGAACACACGGGCCTGTCCGGGCACCCGGGCGACAGTGAAACGCGAAAAGTCATGACGGCGGTTCAAGTGCCTTCGGTGGACGTTGTTGATGAGATCTATCGCGACCTGACGGAAAAGGGAGTGCCATTCAATGGTGCGCCCAGGGGCTACCCATGGAATGCCTACTGCTGCTATTTCAGTGATCCGGATGGCAACCTCTGGGAGATTTATGCCTGGGTAGGCGATGGGGCGGAGGGCTACCATGATCTACATGACTGAGTGCCAGCCCTCTTAGAGCGATCGTGTATGAGCAACACCGAGTTTGATGTCATAGTTTCAGGTGCTGGCCCTGTTGGTCTGTGCCTTGCACTTGATCTGGCTGGCAACGGCGCACGGGTGCTGGTGCTTGAGCGAAAGCCCGAGGGCTTCATGCCAACCGTTCGCTGCAATCACATTGCAGCGCGAAGCATGGAGATTTTTCGGCGCCTGGGGCTGGCGCGCAAGATTCGAGATAGCGGCTTGCCCGCCGACTATGATCAGAGCGTCTCTTATAGAACAACGACAGTGGGCGCCGAACTGTCCCGTATTCGCATTCCAGCGCGAAGTGAAAGGTTTACTGCGCTTGATGATGGCCCGGACAGCTGGTGGCCAACCCCGGAGCCACCGCATCGAATGAACCAGATCTATCTGGAGCCGATACTCGTAGACGCCGTCCGGCAGGAGGCGAAGATAGAGCTGCGCTATGACACAGAACTCATCGACGTAGCGCAGGACGAGACTCAAGTGGTTGCGCAAATCAGATCGGCAATGCAAACGAGTGCCGTGACGGGGCGCTTCCTGGTTGGTTGCGACGGCGGCAAGTCTTTTGTACGCAAAGCGATTGGCGCCTCTTTACAAGGCGATGCGCAGGTGATGCGTGTCCAATCCTCATACATTCGCGCGCCCGCTTTGGTCGACTCAATGAGCGAGACGCCCACCTGGGCAATGTTCTCGATGAATCCACGACGCACCGGCAATATCTATTCAATCGACGGCAAAGAAACCTACCTCTTACACAACTATCTGCGCGCCGATGAACCCGAGTTTGACAGTGTCGATCGCGATGCGTGTATCAGGGAGATACTGGGGGTTGACAGAAGTTTTCAGTATGAGGTTATCGCGAACGAAGATTGGATTGGGCGGCGACTGGTCGCCGACAAAGTACGCGAGAAGCGGGTGTTCATTTGCGGAGACGCGGCTCATATCTGGGTGCCATTTGCCGGTTACGGTATGAATGCGGGCATTGCGGATGCGGCAAATCTTGCCTGGCTGCTCACATCCGTGTTGCAAGGATGGGGTGGCGAGATAATGCTCGACGCTTACGAGGCTGAGCGCCTGCCCATCACCGAGCAGGTCAGCCGGTATGCCATGAGTCATGCCGTCGCACTAAGCAAACAGCGCAGCGCAGTACCCGACAATATTGAAGACGACACACCGGCCGGTCAGATTGCTCGCAAAAAAATGGGTGAGGAGGCCTATCGGCTCAACGTTCAGCAATACTGTTGCGCCGGGCTGAACTTTGGCTATTTTTATGATGATTCGCCGATTATCGTGCCCGATGGCGCTACCCCGCCTGAGTATTCAATGAGCGACTTTACGGTATCGAGTGTCCCCGGATGCCGGGTGCCGCACTTTTGGTTGTCATCAACAGAATCCTTACTCGACAAGCTTGGGACTGGCTATGTCCTGATTCGAACCGACGAGTCCGTTGATGTTTCAAGCTTTGAGCAATGGGCAAATGATCGCATGATGCCATTCAGCATACTCGATGTCGCGCCGCCGCCTGACGTTGCCGGGCACTATCCGGAGCCATTGGTTTTGGTGCGCCCTGATCATCACGTTGCCTGGCGCGGCCGCACCTTGTCGTCAAAGCAAACTGATCGGGTAATGCAGGTGGTTACCGGGCGGGCCAGGCAGGTGTAGCGCGCACCGGTGTGGGGCGCCGCTATTGAGGGCCAGCGGGCCGACTGAATCCGGCAACCTTTTTATACGAGTCGGACAAATCGCGCAGCTCCTGCTGAGTGATGTAGTCATCAAGATTGTCAAAGGGACGATCGCCCACCAGCTCTTCCACGCGAATGTTGATGAAGTCCGGTGGCTGTTCCCGGTTAGTGCGAACGATATTGGCCGTAGTCTCTCGCCTTTCGTCCTCATATGCCTGCAGCGCCTGATCGTTCAGGCCCTTGTCAGCCAGGCACTGGGCCAGCGTCCGGGCATCAATCACTGCCTGTGCGGAACCGTTTGAGCCGCGCGGGTACATCGGGTGGGCCGCGTCACCGGCGAGCGTGACGCGCCCTGTGGTCCATTGCTCAAGGGGCTCTTTGTCAACCATTGGGTATTCCAGTATTTGCTCGGCGCTGGAGATAAGGGCCGGTACATCCAGCCAGTCAAATTGCCAGTCCTGGTAGAGATGCGCAAATGATTGGAGCTCACCCGCCTGGTTCCAGTCGTTTGGCTTGTCTTTGTCACCCGTTTCGATCTCGGCAACCCAGTTAATCAATTGATTGCCGTTACCGTCGACATTGTCGGCGATGGGGTAGATCACCATTTTGCCGGTGCGAATGGAGCCGATACGCATATAAGTTCGGCCTGTCAGGATGGGTGGCCGCACCGTGACACCCCGCCACATGTTGATGCCGGTGTAGGCCAGCTTGTCGTTAGGGACCAACTGCCTGCGAATCGCAGAATTGATGCCGTCGCAGGCAATCAGCACAGACCCGGTGGCAGAGCCGCTGGCCTGGCCGGCGTGTGAATTTTCAAATTCGACAGTCACGGTGCTATCGGTCTGTGTCACCCGTTCACAACGCGTGCCCGTCAGAACCGCATCCGGCCCGAGTTCAGCCAGCACCTTGCGATACAGCGCTTGGTGTAGTTTACCGCGATGCAGCCCTACCTCAGGGTGGTCATAACCTGCCGCCCGCCCGCGCGGCTCTGCGTAAATGAGCTGACCAAAGCGATTGAAGAAGCGGCTGTCTTCGTTTTCAATGCCGGCAGCGGTGAGTTCAACGTCGACCCCCATCTTGGCGAACTCACGCATGGCATGGGGCAGAATCGTGATGCCGACACCAATTTCCCGAATGTCGGCGCTGGCCTCAAAGACCTGGCACGGGATATTGCGCTGCTGTAAATGCAGGGCTAAAGATAGGCCCGCGATGCCGCCACCGGTAATAAGAACGCGATCTTTGGGGGTCATATTGGGTGCCTCGTGGTGGTTTTCGTCGGCGTTGGCACGGTTCGGTTGAGCCAGTAGTCCAGCATCAGTGCGCCAACCGCAAAAGGGAATGCCAGCCATTGCTCCGGGCCGAGCCAGACAGTGGCGCTACCCACCAGCAAGGCAAGCACCAGATTAAACCCTCTCTGAAACAGAGAGCCGCTGCCGGCAGTCGCACGGCTCAGGAGAACCGCTGCTGCCGCAGCGGTCACCGTGACCAGGATGATCGCCCGGACACTGCCTTGCCAAAGAATTGCCGGGTTGTAGGCCCACAGGAAGGGCAGCAAGTACGCGCTGAGCCCCATCGCAAACGCGACCTTGCCCGTGCGCCACATATTGGCGCCGGCAACATTGGCGGCCACCATACTGCCAATCGCAACTGGCGGCGTGAGCATGCTCATGAGTCCGAAGTAAAACAGAAACATATGTGCGGCCAGGGGCGCCATGCCAAGATCAACCAGTGTTGGGGCAATCACGGTCACCACGACGATATAAACCGCAGCCGTGGGCATACCCAGGCCAAGAGCAATACAGAGCAGGGCCGTCAGGCACAGCATCAGCAGCAATCCGTATCCCTCAGCGATTGCGGTGAGCATCAGCGAGAGCTGAAACGCAAACCCCGTGCTGTTCATCACGCCAATAATCAGGCCGGCGGCGCCCCCGATAATGAGCAGTGGAATCAGGTCGGCACCGGCTTCACGCAGAAACCGTCCCCACTCGGCGAGGCTGATCCTGCCACGCCGTTGAATGACAAAGAGAACCAGCAACATCCCACAGGCATACAGCGCAGCCCGGCCCGGGTTGTACGAAGCCCAAAAAAGCAGGTAGAGCAGCAACGCAAAGGGCAGCAGAAACACCCAGCCAGTGCGAAATGTGGCCCGGGTAGAAGGCAATTGGGCACGGGCAATACCTTCAATGCCCTCGGCTTTGGCGATTCGGTCTACGGTGAGAAAGAGTGTCAGGTAGTAGAGCAGGGCTGGTACCAGCGCAGCCAAAACGACTTCGGTGTAGGGGATTGCCAGGAACTCCGCAATGATGAATGCCGTAGTCCCCATAACCGGTGGCATTAACTGACCACCGTTGGATGCCACTGCCTCCACAGCCGCTGCGACCTCGGCCCTAAACCCTGAGCGCTTCATCATGGGAATAGTCACAACCCCGGTCGACATAATATTGCCAACAGTCGAACCCGACATCGACCCAAACAAGCTTGAGGCGATGATCGAAACCTTGGCTGCGCCGCCTTGCTTATGACCGACAACCGATAACGCAAGGTCGTTCAGAAACTGCGTGCCACCGGCCAGTTGCAGCAGCTTGCCAAAGAGCACGAACGCCAGCACTAACTCGATGATGATTCGCAGCACCAGACCGGGGATGCCATTGCCATCGGCATACAAATACAAAATAGTCTTGGTCGGCGCGTAAACCTCTGCCTGAAGCGCGCCTGGTACCCAGTCGCCAAAAAAAGCGTAGGCGGCCATTATCCAGACGAGTGCTGCAATCGCTTTGCCCAGCGCTTTTCGTACACCTTCAAGCAGCAGCAGGATGGCGATTACACCTGGGACCCACATCGGGGGTGTTCTGTCGGCCAGACTCACCGTCCAGTCGATGAAGTTGACCGCCATCCAGAACCAGCAGGCGGCAGTTAGAAATGCGAGCGCCGTATCAATCCAGCCTGGCGACTGTCGGTAGGGGTAGCGCAAAAAGGCGGCAGCACTCGCCAGTCCAAGCATCAGCGCCACAATCTGCTGCGACACCAGGTTGAAGCCAATGCGATCAAGGACGGCCAATACCCACAAGATACCGACGACCGGTATCGCCGTGCAAAGCACACCCAGCAAAGCGCCCGGCAAATGCCGGGCTATGGGGTTTTCAGAGGCCAACTTTTAACTGAGGTTTACTGGGCCAGGCTCGCTTGCTGGGTATCATGGTCAGCCGTCCAGAGCCCGACTTCTTTGTAAAACCGAACGGCTCCCGGGTGGTAGGGCACTGTGTTTGTTGCTGGTGCCAACTCGGCTTGTTTGACGCCACGCAATGGCGGGTAGTCTTTTCTTAGTTGCTCCCAGTTTTCGTGTAGCGTCTTGGCAAGCTTGTAAGCATCGTCGTCAGTTAGCGAAGAACTCGCGTTAAGAAAGGCACTGTACAGAGCGACTTTGGTCTTACCGTCGACATAGGGGCGCGTTTTCATGGGTGGGTGCGCCCAGAAACCTACCCCTGGTAAGCGTTTGGTGAACTCTGATTCCGCCACAGCATCACCGAGTGGCAGAATGCGAAGGCCGCCCGGTACTGCCGCATGGGATTTTTTAAGTGCCGGTACGCCAGTTGCGATAGGCGCCGCGTCAACGCGACCTTCGGCGACTGCATCAACACCCTTAATCAGGCCGCCCGAGGTCATGGCCTGAACGCCTGACTCAGTCAGTCCGCCCGTTTGTAGAATCGCTTTGTTCAGGAGTGTCAAAGACGCGTTGGTCGGCATATCCACCATCACGCGCTTACCTTTCAGATCGGCCACTGATTTGATGCCGGAATCATTGCGAACCAGAAAGGAGTACGGAATTTTCCAGACTCTTGCGAGCGCGCGAATATTCGACATCGGACGCTTGAATGGCGCTTTGCCACCATAGGCCAGTGTTGACTCAATTGAGGAAGCCATGCCGAGGGGCATCTCGCCATTGTCAAGCAGTGGCAGATACACCGACGCGCCTCCGTTGGGTTGTGCGACGGACCGGATTTTGAGTTTTTGCTGATACAGCTTGGCGAAACCGCTGCCCAAGAGATAGAAGACCGTTCCCGAGGGATTGGTACCAATTGTCAGGCTTTTGAGTTCTGCGTGTACGGTGAATGGTGTTACCAGTGCGCCCGTCACTAAAAGCGCGGCTGTCAGACGAAGTGGTTTAATGCTCATGGCGTCTCCCGGTCGTTTTTTATTCATGTGGCAATGCCACGCTAAGGGGCAAGCGCCAGTGTGTCAAGATTTTGTATCAGTATGAGCCCTCATTCGAAGGTCGCAATTGATGGAACGAGTCTCTCTTTTGGTTGATGTTCAAAACGTCTACTACACCACTAAGCAGGCGTACGGACGTCACTTTGACTATAACAAGTTCTGGGCGATGGCCACGCGGGACAGGCAGGTCGTGCGTGCTTTGGCCTATGCGATTGATCGGGGTGATGCCAGACAACAGCAGTTCCAGCGAATTCTGAAAGCGATCGGGTTTGAAATCAAACTAAAGCCTTTCATTCAACGCTCGGATGGTTCAGCGAAGGGCGATTGGGATGTTGGCATTGCTCTGGATGCAATCGAGTTGGCAGAGCAGAGTGACACGATCGTCCTGGTTTCGGGCGATGGAGATTTCGATTTGCTGGCACATCGAATCAGCACGCGATATGGCACCAGAGTAGAGGCGTATGGTGTGGACAGTCTGACAGCGGCCTCACTTAAGAAAGCTGTCAGCGAGTTCGTCCCGATTGATAACAATCTGCTGCTGGATTGAACGATGAGTCGTTTAGGTGATGGAGAGCAAACCAGTGATTAACCGCGACAACTGGGGATGGCGGGCCAGACTTGGCTTGTTCATCGTGGCGAGCGAGGCAGTGCCGGAAGCCGAGTGGTGGGCCATGATGCCCGATGGGGTATCGGTGCATACGGCCCGGGTCAACGCGCCAGCACCGTGGGCAGCATGGCAGGGCAGCGATAGAACCAAACTAAGCCTGTCAGAAGATGTGGCGCGCGGTGCGGACCATTTCGCCAGTATGCGTCTCAACGTGGTTGTCGTTGGACACAGCTCCAGCAGTATCCTCGGAGGCGAGGGCTGGGATGACGCCGTGGTGCACGCACTCCGGGAAAAGTTGCCTGCCGAAACTCAGGTGACCACCAATGGGTTTGATTGTGTCGCGGCGCTGCGAGCATCCGGCATTAATCGACCCTTGCTCGTAATTCCGCCCTGGTTCGGTCGTGAGTTTGCCGAACCCGTTGAGCAGTACTTTGCCTCACTCGGGTTTTCTCCTGCCGGATCAATAAGCGTTGACCCTGGACGTCAGTGGCGGGATGTGCCACCGGCTCAACTCTATCCTCAGGGGATGGGTTTTGAGCAAGACGTAGAGTCCCTGTATCGACAAATTCGGTCAGCGACGCCAAAACAGGCGGACGGCGTTCTGATCGTCGGGACAGGGTTACGCTGTGTGGGAATCATCGAAGCGCTGGAGAGCGATCTGCGACGACCCGTGATTACCGCGAATCAGGCCAGCCTTTGGCATTGTCTGAGACTTGCCGGGATTCGCAGTCCCGTTGCTGGATACGGCGGTCTTTTGTCTGCAGGCATTGAATAGCTAGCGCACGTTCAGGGCGTCATCATCACACCAATTTCGTTATACTGTTTATATATACAGTTTGACGAGATTGCCACGATGGATGCCGTTGCTTCTACACCCGATTCACTTGTCTGTTTGTCGTCCGGAGTATTCCCCTCTCCGGAGCGGGCTGAACTCGGCAAACCAAGCGAACTAAGCGACCTAAGCATCGACGCGCTCGAAGATGAAATCGGCTTGCTTTCCAGTCATCTCAACGCTGCCACATACCGCCTGCTTCTGCTCATCGCTGAACTCGACCGCCGAGAGCCGTGGGCGACGTTCGGTTGCAAAACCTGCGCGCATTACCTCAACTGGAAATGCGGCCTTGCGCTCAGTGCTGCGCGCGAGAAGGTGCGTACGGCGAGAGCGCTTGGGGCTCTTCCCTTAATTAGTAAAGCCTTTGGTTCAGGCCGGATCAGTTACTCCAAGGCTAGGGCGCTCACCCGCGTAGCCAACGAGCAAAACGAGCAGTCTCTTTTAGACATTGCTTTGGCTGGCACCGCTACCCATGTCGAACGGGTTGTACGCCACTACCGCCAGATGCAGGCTACTGACTCTCCAGAAGAGATCTTCAATCGTCGTTCATTTTCCTGCTATTGGGATGACGATGGTTCGTTAGTCTTTCGCGGGCGTTTAACGGCTGAGCAGGGCGCCCTCTTGATGCAGGCCATTGAACAGGCCCGAATGCGTCCTGACGATCACAATAGTCTCGATGACTATGAGACCAATGGAGCCGACGCGGTGGTCAGTATCTGTGCCGACTATCTCGCGGGTAGTGACCGCGCTGAGGATGCTTCGAAGGGCTCACGCACAGCGGATCGGTTTCAGGTAAAGGTCACCGCACCTGTCTCAAGCTTATTGCCCGCAAACGCAAACACAGACGCAGACGCAGACGAAAATGCAGACGCCGAAGCTAACTCAAAGCCCGAGATCGACCAACACTCGGTACCCGGCGCCTTACCCGTTCTCGATGACGGCCCAGCGTTGTCAATCCAAACACTCCGCCGCCTGTGCTGCGACGGCACCATTCTCCCCATCGTGGAAGACACCAACGGCAACCCTCTGCGCGTTGGCCGCAAGACCCGCACCGTCTCGGGCGCGCTACGCCGGGCTGTTGACAGGCGAGATGGCGGCTGCCGGTTTCCCGGCTGCACCCAGACCCGCCATGTCGATGCCCATCACATCATCCACTGGGCCGATGGCGGGCCGACCAATCTGGACAACCTCATCTCGTTATGCCGCAAGCATCACACCTGGGTACATGAGGCGAACTTCAAGGTTGACGTTTCAGCGGAGGGATTGATCGAATTTAGAAATCGTTACGGCGTCAAACTCAAATCAAATGAGCAAAGACGTTTCAGCGGAGGCGTGATGGCACTCATCGAGCAAAACCAAACGCTCGGCCTAGACATCACCGCCAAGACCAGCGAGCCAAGCTGGGACGGCAAGCGAGTTGACTACGATCACATCATGCGGGTGCTGGGGCAGCAGCTGCCAATATCGAGTTCGACTTAGTAAGCACTCAAGCCTGCCGATTAGCTAGGTATGCGCTCGGGCTAATGCTGCCGACGATAATAGAACACAAAGCTCACAACGACGACGAGCGCCACTACCACGCCAAACGCAGTATCTACCCACACGGGTCCACCTTTCTGACCGGTCATTTTGATCATGATTAGGGGGATGAGCGCAAGCAGATAGGTCGCGCCGCCAACCAACAGGGAGTACAGAAGCGCCTTGAGGGTTCTCTTCATCTAGTCCCTGCGATGGGTATTGCGGTTATTTGGCTCAAAACTTCAGATCGTTCGCATCGCAGATGTACTTGACAAGCGGTGCTGTTTTCTTGAACAGGGCGGCTGTTGTGGCGGTCGCTGATTTTCCAAGTACGTCTTTCTTACTGAGTTGTTTGAACGCTATGTAGTCCTTGCGTCTGAGGTCTTCTACTAGCGGGTGGTCGTTTGGAAACCCCTTGGGCGCCGTTTTGAGAGATTCGCCGTGAAACTCGAAGCCGGTTTTCACGTTAATCAGGTTGCGCTTAATCTTCTGCCACCCAACTGGGTCTTCATCAATCAGTGTTCTCACTTTGGTCAGGGTGGGGTTGTCTGGCGCCCAGATGCCAGCCGCCAGAAAGATTTCGCCCGGTTCTATGTGTAGATAGAAGCCTGGCGCGTGTACGTCTTTGCCCGCGATGTGCCGAAACTGAATCCCGATATTAGTTTTGTAGGGTGTTTTGTCTCTCGCGAAGCGAGTGTCTCTAAACACCCGCATGAGTGAACCGCGGGTTTTCGTGGCAGCGACGATGAAGTTCGGCGATACGTCTGAAATCGGTTTTTCCATCGAGCGAATGTAGTCAAACGCTCGCTCACGCACATCGTCTTCATAGCGCTGACGGTTGCGGTCAAACCATTCTCGGTTGTTGTTGCTGGCGAGTTCAGTCAGGAACTTGAAGGTGTCGTTAGTGAACATGTTGGATCACGGCTTTGGATGGGATGGTCTTGCAGGCAATCATACTGCGGCTTGATTTTGTCGTCAGTGTGTCGCGATCAATCTGCAGCGCTGGCTTCGATTTCGAACATAAGCTCTGGCAAAGCAAGGCGGGTGACACCGAGCAAAGTCATGGGGGGCGCAGCCTGAATGGGTCCGAAGCGGGCACCGAGTAAATCGAAGTGCTTCATGGCCTCGTCAACATCAGTTGCGTAGATTCTTAACCGGGTAATGTTGGCAAGCGTCATATTGGCATCTTTGAGCACGGCTTCGAGATTGGCAAGAGCGAGGTTGATCTGCTCTCGCATATCACCAGAATGCTGGGGCTGACCCTCAGCGTTCACGGCAGTTTGGCCGGCGCAGACCAATTGCCGCCTGGCGCCTTCTACAATCTCTGCCTGGTGGTATCCGAGATTAAGTGACCATGTCCAAGGGTTGACCGGGGTGCGTTTCATGTTCGTTCTCCTGTTGGTTTGCGATGGGTCAGTTGCTAAGGATTTGTAGCCGTTAGGCCGGAGAACCAACTGTGGCAGGGGGTACTGACAGCCCTATGTCAGGAGAGTGTCGGATTCGATATTTGGTCTGATGCACTCAGCTAGGTCGCTTTGCCGGCCCAGTGTTGAGCCAGATCGGCCGAAAGCCTCCTTAGCGCTGTTTTGATGGCATCGCCTTTCAGGATGTGCACATCGGCAATATATTGCAGGAGCCAGCGGGCCATGTAGTCGGGGACGGGGGTTAGAAACCGCATTTTGACGCCCTCGGGGGTGCGCTCTTCATCGACAAACCCGAACATGTAACGCTGCTCGCCTACAAACCGTGCGGCCTCCGGGCCAAAGAGCAACTCGACATCCTGCAGTTCGTCTCGGCCGGGCTGTTCATCCAGATACTCGCGCAGGGTCAGGCGGCTGTGCCGCGCGAATTGCTCGGCTTTGAGGCTGCACGCCGAGATTCGATCAAGCCGGAAATCCCGGTAGGCTTCTCGCAGGCGGCACCAAGCGATCAGGTGCCAGTGCCAGCTGTAGTAGAAAAGGCCAATGGGTTCGATCTCACGAGTACTAAGCTCGCGACTGCTCAGCGCGGCGTATTCAATTTCAATGACCTGACGATGCACGAGCGCACTACGGCATTCACGCAACCAGCGGTCGGCTGATTGCGCTGTGGCTGGTTCATCAAAACCCGTCTCATCAATGGGAAAGTGACTACCGGTTGGAAAGACTTCAATGTCAGCATCGAGTGAGCTCAGGTAGTCTTTATCGGATCTATCAACAACAGCTCTGACCTTGTTAAGTGCTTGCTTAAAGTCTTGCAATGAGTTCTGGTCAAGACTTTTGACGAGCAGCTTCTCGCCGAGCAACAACGCGGCTGCCTCATCGAGCGTGAAGCTCACCGGAGGCAGTCGATAGCCTTGTTCAAGAAAGTAGCCTACACCGGCTTCAGCGCCAATGGGCACACCTGCGTTCTCAAGGGTTCTGATGTCACGATAGATCGTGCGTTCGGTGACATTGAAGTGCTCGGACAGGAACCGCGCGGTGACGACCGATCGCGTTTGTAGCAGGAGTAAAATTGAGGTGACTCGATCGAACCGATTCATGGCTTTACCGTAGCATGGATTGCGGTGTGTTTAACTGTCGTTACCGAAGGCGTAGACGTTCATGATTCAGATTCAACGGCCTAGAGAGCTGGCGCGACTGCGCCGTGTGGCCTTGGCAGCTCAGGGGCTGTTGCAGGCTCAGCCATATGGCAGTGGATTGAAGGGGGCGCGTAATGCAGTCAGTCATCTGGGGTATGTCCAGATCGACACCATCTCAGTTGTCGAACGCGCGCATCATCATGTCTTGCACACACGGGTGCCAAGTTTTCAGCCGGAGATGGTGAACACAATGCTGAGAGCGCGGGATATCTTTGAGTACTGGTCGCACGCAGCCGCATTTCTGCCCATTGAAGATTTCCGTTTTTCTTTGCCATACAAGCAGGACATCAAGAGTGGGCGGGCTCGCATGAACAGGTCGCCTGACAAAAAGCTTATGAAGGCACTGCTCGCTCGCATCCGAACGGAAGGGCCTGTGCGGTCTCGTGATCTTGAATCAGACTCGCGCAAGCGATCTGGCTGGTGGGATTGGAAGCCCGCGAAGAAAGCGCTTGAGCAGCTCTATATGCAAGGTGATTTGATGGTCAGTGATCGGGAGGGGTTTCAAAAAGCCTATGACCTGACAGAACGCGTGCTACCGTCGCATGTCTCGACCAAAGTGCCCGGCATAGCTGAGTTTGCTGCGCATCTGATTGATCAGCAACTGCGCTGCCACGGCTTTGTGTCGTTGAAGGGGCTAACTTACCTGCGCCGTAGCGCGGAGCTTCGGCAAGCAGTGAAAACGCAGATTGATGAAAGGCTGGCCGATGGCAGTCTGGAGCAAATCCAGGTGAACGGCGGCGAGGTGTTCTTGATCGAAGCTGGGGCGCTTGAGCGTACGCTACCGCGCGTGAACAACCGCCTGATGATTCTTTCTCCGTTCGATAACGCCGTGATTCAACGAGATCGGCTAAATGCCGTGTTTCAGTTTGATTATCAAATTGAATGCTATGTGCCGGAAGCAAAACGACAGTACGGGTATTTTTCTTTGCCGTTGCTCTTTCGGGATGAATTTGTCGGGCGTATGGACTGTAAGGCCCATCGCAAGCGCCGCCACCTGGAAATAAAGGCACTGCACCTTGAGCCACGTGGGTTTGATGACACGCTGTTAATAACTGCATTTGGTGAAGCGGTCGCACGCTTCAGCCGCTTTCAGGGGTGCGATTCAGTGTCGGTGAAAAGGTGCACCCCCAAGAAGCTAGGCGCGCCGATCAGACGCGAGTTGGAAGTGGCTTTTGCTTAGATCTGTACCGCCGACCGCTACACCATGTGCTCGCGGTCAAAAGATGGGGTTGCCCCTAACACACGCTGAATCATAGGCTCGAAAAAAGACAAGGGTTCAGAGTCATATTCAGGATCGAAGCAGTTCTGGTCATAGCGCTCGCAGAACTCAACGGCATCTTGGTACCAGCGATGGTCTTTAAACTTGTCCCGCGCATTGCGATCGCCACCAAGGTGATGAGCGTAGTAGTACATCTGAAACAGACCGTGCTGCTTCACAATCCAGTAAATACGCTCTGATACATACGGACGGAGCACGGCTGCCGCCATCTCGCTGTGGCTGTATGGTGCCAATTCGTCTCCGATGTCGTGCAGTAAAGCGGCCACAACATAGGCCTCATCACGTCCGTCTCGATGGGCTCGGGTGGCCGACTGCAAAGCATGCTCCAGGCGCGTCATTTGGTAGCCACCAATAGAGTCTTGCCCCTGGCGCACAAGCGCTGCGACAATGCGCTCAGGCAGGCGGGCAACATAGTCTTTTTCGTAGCCGTCCAGCAACTGGTATTCGGCTTCAGTGCCATCGGCCATGTTGATGAAATTGACGGTTTCCATAGGGGTCTCCTTGCGGGGGCTGCTCTGGCTAAGTTTATGATCGTTGGTAACAATGATAATGTGAATGGGCTCAGTCGCCGTGATCATCATGGCTACACCTAAGTTGGTCCTGAGTGTCAATTGATTTTCACCGAATTGAGGCCTGAAATGTCTGACTTGAATTTGCAAGATAGCTCTGCCGGCCACCTTGGCGATGACGAAGCCGCCATGATTCGCTACCGCGCCGAAGGTACGGCTCGCGCGCTTGCGTTAGACAACCGAGGCCCCGTGCGGTTTGATTCAGCGGGTAAGCTTGACCCGGCCATCCTGAATGCGTACGACAAATATGGGTTCTTTGTGTTCCAGGGTGTGCTCGGCCAGGCGGAACGCAATGATCTTGAGCACGATGTTGCGCAGCTAATAGACCGGGCGCCGGTAACCCAGGGAGCCAAAATAGACAAGCACGGCCGCCCCGCATTGGGTGCCGATTGCGAGGGCCGAAATGTCTCGATGGTCAAGCCGCTGACTGACTTATACGGCGGCACAGACCGCAATCACGGGCGCCATCCAACCAAGATGTACGAGCCTGATGCGCCTGAGCAGGCACCCGACTACGTCATGCAGTTGTTGCTCGGCCCGCTGCAGCATTCGGAGGCTCATCTGCGCCTGTATGGGCATCCGGACATGCTGGCCGTGGCGGAGGCGGTTAATGGGCCTGACTTCACACCATTCAATGAGGCCATCTGGATCAAGCTGCCCCGTTTAGGCGGGTCGGTGTCCTGGCATCAGGATGGCTGGACGCATTGGGACAGCCCGTCGCTTGATGAGCGTACTCATGGCTTCAACTTTATGGCGCAACTCTACGGCTGCGATGCAGCCAATGGCTTGTGGGTGGTGCCTGGTACACACCGGCAGGGCAAGGCCGACATCAAGGCGATGGCGGCTGAGGCCGGCTCGGATCGGCTCCCCAGCGCAGTGCCCCTGATCTGCGACCCCGGCGATGTCGTCATCTGCAACCGGCAGCTCGTACATGGTTCATTTGCGAACACGAGTCCAAATATCAGAGTAACGCTGAACTTCGGATTTCATCGACGTCAATCAGTGCTGGGCGTTCGCAGTGGGGGCGTGCACAACCCGGTGTCACTCTATGATGAGGCGTACATCAAGCATCGCTCTCGCATGATCGCGTACGGAATCGATGCGAGGCGCAAGCGCTTCCCGCAGGAGGCGTCTTATCATTACGCGCCGCTAGCGCAAGAAATGGCCGAGTATCGCTGGACCGATGAAGCCAGGGCGTCCGTACATGACTACAACCTGCAAGACCTTGGGATTTAGTCGTGGTAGTTGCCTGAAGGGCGACTAGTAAGTACCCCTCGCAGGCATGTAAGCAAAGCTGGTATTGGTCGTATTTGGAGTCAAGATGTATTTGGTTGAGATTGTTACCTTGATCGCGCTGTTGCAGTTCATGTTGTTTGGTTTCCAGGTGGGGCGTGCCCGGGGAAAATTCGGCGTTAAGGCGCCAGCCGTTTCAGGTAACGAGGATTTCGAGCGGGTCTATCGCGTCCAGATGAACACGCTTGAATTGCTCGTCTTGTTTTTGCCATCAATGTGGATTGCCGCGCAATATGTGCCGCCATCAGTGGCCGCCGGTCTCGGATGCCTGTATTTGATTGGCCGAGTGCTTTATTCCCTGGCCTATAAGACGAATCCGTCCAAGCGCAGCGCCGGATTTCTGCTGAGCATTTGCCCAATTTTTGTCTTAATCCTGATTGGACTGGCTGGTGCGTTTGGCGCAGCGGTGGCGGCGTAGTTGTGTTTGCATAGGTTCGGCTGCAGTTGTCATTAGATATCGTGTTTGTCATACCCGTAAAACCGGAGCATTCGATAATATTGGCTGACCCGCACTAGCAGCCTACCGCTTGGTACGGCGTCACTTGCTGATTCAAATCGACCCACGTCCCGTTGATTTCTTGCTGGGTTGTTTCGACTGTGCGGCAACGGACCAGTGCCGGAGCGGCCGGCTCACTTAAGGGTGGACTACCCGACTGGCTGTTGCCCGCAAGTGGCATTGATGCAAACAGGCTAATGTCTTTGGCAACCCAGCCAGAGGACCACCAGTCAACACTGGGTGCTCCTGAACGCACCATCAACCGGGTGGTACCGGCGGGTACAGGGTGCCAGAATTGCCAAGTGGGTTGACTCCCCAGAGGTGCCCGTGATGGTTGATAGTTGGCAATCTCCCAACTTGCCCCGTCGTCAAACGAGACCTCCAGCCTCGTCCCTAAGGCGCTGCCTCTGATGTAGGCGCCTTGCGGTGCGGGTTGGCTAAATTGAAACACACTGCCATCCTGATTCGCCCAGCGCCGATCCGCCTGATTGATAAATATCGGTTTTGAAGGGGAGATTTCCAGCGTATCCCAGTGCCAGGTGTTGGGGCCGCCATTGCCATCTTTAAAGGGCGTATAGCTATGATGAATCAGCGAGACAAGTCCCTGATCCCAACCCAGATCGGCAATGGTCATGTCATCCCAGACAAGATTGAGCGCAGGCACCGATACCCGCACGCGGGTACGAGACAAAATGATTTCGACTCGCTGACGGGTCTGCGCAGACGGCGCAATGCTTTCTTCGATGCCGCGCCACCACTGACACGTACCAGTGAACTTGTTTGAACCTTCGCGTCGTTCGAAATCTCGAATGATCACTGGGCAAATAACGCCGTCGCGCAGGTCGAATTGAATTGCGCGCCGGCCATAGCCGTTAAGGTCGGGCCATTCGTCCGATAACGGCAGTGCCAGACTTTCATCAAAGGGTTGAACCACGACGGCGGGCCAATCACGTTGGCTATTGCTCAGAGTACTGATTTCGAATGAAATTCGGGCTTCGCCATTGGAGAAATCCATCATCACAGGCGGCGTGAGTGAGATGAGGCCATAGTCATCTGCGCGGAACGATGTCATGACGTGATTAGCGCATTGGTAGACGGTATCTTCAATGTCCGTAACCGGGTGAGTGATCGTGCCGTTGGCGCCTGGTGCTTCGCACATGGGGCCGTGATCACCATCGTGAGGGAGCGTCTTGCCCGGTATCTCATAATGCGATCTGACATGAACCTGGACGTCCCAGTCGCGAGGATTCCAGCGTTGAGGCGCCGCTGGGGCTGCCGGACTGCCGCCGCCGGTGAAGGTTTCAGCGAAGGAGGTTGGTTGCGCGTTCGCCGGTATTGAAACAGTTAGCAGCGAAAAGCAAATCGCCCCGCTCAAGCATGCGAACTTGATGGCAGCCGAGGATAGGCGTGCGGGAATCTCGATCATGGCATTGCTCCTTCTCATTATTAGTGTGAAGCGGAGTGATGCAGCGTCGCGAGGTAGTGTTGATGGGAAAATCGCCAAACGGGGTAAGCAATTGTTTGTGGTTGTAGCGAAGTTGCAGTCGACAACTCGACGAGATTTATCGGGCCAGCGCGTTAAGGCAGGTATAGGCCTCGGTGTGCTATCGGGTTGCTTCAACCAGGAGGTCTGCCGCTTTTTCGCCGATCATGAGTGCGCCAGCATTTAGATTTGCCGACAGAATAGTGGGCATGATTGAAGCATCGGCAACGCGTAGACAGTCAATGCCGTGAACCCGCAATTTGGCATCAACCACTGAATCAGACTTGTCTGCTGGCCCCATGCGACAGGTACCCATCGGATGGTAGGCAGTATTGCCTGTGCGGCGGGCATGGTCCAATAGTGCGTCGTCGGTCTGGCGATCTGTCCCTGGCCATATCTCGTGTTCGACATACGGGCTAAAAGGGGCGCTGGACAAGATGCGGCGGCTAAGCCGCAGGGCTGCCAACAAGACCTGACGATCGTTCTCTTGCGCAAGGTAATTGCCTTGAACGTCCGGTGGCGAAAAAGGGTCGGCTGAGCGGGCGCGTACATAGCCGGCGCTTTCGGGTCGTTGCTGCCAGCACGCAACTGTCGCACCCGGGAAGCTGTCTAGCCCTGATTGAACGCCCTCGGGGTAGCTTGCGGGTGTGAACGTGATTTGGATATCACCGTTGGCGAGTTGCTCGTTTGATTTCCAGAAGCAATAAACGAGTGTTGGGGTGAGGGCAAGTGCACCGCGGCGAGTCATTGCGTATCGCAGAACTTCCCAGGCGAGTGGCAGTCCGCGTGCGCGTTCATTAATCGTGCGTTCATTTCGTATTTTGACGACGGAGCGCACCGCATAGTGATCTCGAAAGTTCTCGCCAACCCCGGGCAGGTCATGAATGACTGGAATTCCGCTCGCGCTCAAATGGGAGGCAGCCCCTACGCCAGATAACTGCAGAATGTGGGGCGAGCCCATGGCGCCTGCACATAAAACGACCTCACGTCCGGCCAGAACGGTTTGGGTTTGTGAGCCTGCGCCGCCCACTTTGAAGCAAACACCTTTCGCCTTGCGGTCGCTGATCACAATGCGTTCAACCATCGCATTGGTAATCACCCGCGTGTTACCTCGCTTCATCGCAGGATACAAGAATGATCTAGCCGGGCTGACGCGCCGGCCTTGGTGAACGCTGCGTTGCGCGTAGGCAATCCCTTCCTGCGAGCGGCCGTTGTAGTCGGGGTTGTGTGGGATGCCGATAGATTGCGCACCACGAATAAACGCATCGCAAAGTGGTTCAGGTACATCAATATCGGTCACCGTGAAAGGGCCGTCACGACCATGAAATCCTTCGTCGCCCACGCCAAGCATGTTTTCGCTTTTAGTGAAGTAGGGCAATACATCGTCATAGCCCCAACCGGGGTTACCAAGCTCGGCCCATTGGTCAAAGTCGGCGCGCTGGCCACGGTTATAGATGTGACCGTTAATTGCGCCGGAACCACCCAAGGTCTTGCCTCGTGCGTGCGTAATCGCTCGTCCGTTTAGTCCCGGGCTGGCGACCCCGGGATACATCCAATTGATTGCCGGGTTGCGCAGGGTGTAGAGCACGCCGGCTGGTATGTGAATGAACGGATTACGGTCGGAAGGGCCGGCTTCGAGTACACAGACGCTAAAGCGCCCTTGCTCAGACAGGCGGCCTGCGACCACTGACCCGGCGGTACCGGCCCCAATCACGATGTAGTCATAAGTCTTGTCAGTCATCACCGCTATGGTATGCCAGTGGCGAATCACCTAGTATTTGATGCGTGCCAGCCCGGTTGATGGGGGTGAGCAAGGGGAGTAAACACGGGGCAGGTGTTTCTACAAGTTCAAGTGCTGAGGGTGCAGATGACACAGGCAAAACACGCGATGCCGGATACTCTTACCGCCAAGAGTGCGCAGACGTATCTCAGGGGGTGCGCAGATGCAGCCATTGCGAAGCACTCTCAAGGTTTCTTTAAGACTGGACAAGGCCAGTATGGGCAGGGGGATAAGTTTCTAGGCATTCGGGTACCGGTGGTCAGAGCTGTTGCAAAGCGGTACGCCGGGCTGAGTATTGCGGAAGTGACAACCGTTCTGAAGTCTGCCTGGCACGAGGAGCGGCAGTTCGCACTACTTGTGATGGTTAACCGGTACGCGCAAGCTGATCCAAAGGAGCAGGCGCGTTTGTACAAGCTCTACCTCGCCAATACCCGTTACATCAACAACTGGGATCTTGTTGATTGCTCGGCGCACAAGATTGTGGGGCCTTATCTCAGTGACAAAAGCCGTAAGCCACTCTATCAACTCGCGCGGTCAAAAGATCTGTGGGAAAAGCGGATCGCCATCATGTCGACTTTTCACTTCATCAAAAATGCTGATTTTGATGACACGCTTGAAATCGCAGAGATCCTGCTGACTGATGAGCATGACTTGATACACAAAGCGGTTGGGTGGATGCTCAGAGAAATCGGCAAACTCAATCAGAGAGCCGAAGAATCGTTTCTTCAGGCGCACTACAAGCAGATGCCCAGAACCATGCTTCGCTACGCTATCGAGCGGTTTCCGGAGAAACAGCGGCAGGCGTATCTCAAGGGAAGCGTGTAGGATCAAATAGTCTTTGACTGAGAGAATGCCAACGTGAACCGCACTGACCACATTCGTCTTCTGGCCCAGTACAACCAACAGATGAATGCCCGCCTGATTTCGGCGGCTGAGACTTTGTCTGAAGAGGCCCTAAAGGCAGATCGGCAGGCCTTCTTCGGCTCGATATTTGGCACGCTGAATCACTTAGCGGTCGCCGATACTCTTTGGTTAAAGCGGTTTGCCCTGCATCCCGCCACCTATGTGGCGCTTTCTGAAATCACCAAGGCGCCAACACCCACGAGTTTGGGTCAACAGTTACATCCTGATCTGAACAGCCTGACGACTTATCGAAGAGACGTTGATCAAATGGTGATTGCATGGACGGAAGAGATCACCGAACCCGATCTGGATCATGTGTTTCGCTACACGAACAGCCGGGGTGACGTAGGAAACAAACCGTTCTTTGGCTTAGTGATGCACTTTTTTAACCACCAGACGCATCATCGCGGCCAGGCCACGGCATTACTGTCGCAAGCCGGAGCGGACTATGGTGTGACGGATCTCATTACGCTGATGCGTGACGAACCTACTTAGCAATCTGGCAGGAAAACAAGATTGACAGAGGGCGGCTGGTTGTCGGATCCAGTGGCTCATCCAGGCGAGTCAGGCACATGCCCGCCGAGTCGATTTCTCGTGTCCAAGACTCAAGCGTTCGAAAGTACCACGGCATTGGCTCCCAGTTGTCGCCAGCCATGCCGGCGAAGGTCTCAACCCGCCAGCCATTCTCATACGGTTGGTCTGACGGGTTGTTGAACGGATGTAGAGTTTGGATGAGTAGGGTGCCAGTCGTGGTCAGGCATTGCTTGATGGCTACAAGAGCCGGCTGGAGGTCTTCTTCCAGCAACGAGAAATTGCACACCGCAACATCAAACGGGCCGGCAAGCGCCTGAGGCAATGCTGAGAGATCAGGGTATTCAAGGGCAACATAGTGACCTGATGGATCTACATTGCAGGCGTTCTCAATGAGCGCCTCGCTCCCGTCAACACCCACTGCTCGGCACGACGGGTTATCCCGCATTCTTCGAACCAGCCAGCCTTCGCCGCAGCCGACGTCGATAAGGGTGTTGGGACAAGCTTTATCAATGGCGCCGACTAGCGCGAGATCCGTTCCCGTGTTGCGGCTGGTGATCTTTCCTTCGCGGACAACGTGGGTCCAGTTTTTTGCGTTGATCTGCCAGCTGCTGCTTATTTGAGTAGCCCGAGATCGACCTGCTGGGGAGTTTTCACCTGTCTTCATCGCGAACTCGAATGCTCTCCTGAAAAAGGGGGCTGCGTAGAACCGATAGGCCTTCCAAGATATTGGAACTGATCTACCTGGAACTTGGGATGTTCACTAAGTTTGGGGATTTGGTGGTGCTTGATTCCAGCGATACTAACCTTCGTCAGTGGGATTGCGACTTGCTAAGTCTAATGAAATGTCGCTTGACCATAATGCCTTGGTTCGAAAAACGTGATGGGGAGAAAGAGTTGTTCAAAGCTGCACCTATTTGTCTTGGGGTTGTTGTTCTTTTTTTGGTGGCAAGTTGCGGGGGCGGTTCGAATCCTGAGCCCACTAATACTGCGAGTCAGTGCATTGCCACGAATTCTGTTAAATCCGGAGCGGCGGGTGATCACAGCAATCCCAACGAAGGTGAGGGTGATGGTGCTGGCGGCGGCGATGGCGGTGGTGAGGGGGACGGCAACGGTAGCCTGGGGCAATTCTTCGGGGCTATTGTCGTCGTCAAGAACAGAGATCTCGACGTACTCGGACAGGCGGTTGTTGATGAAAAAGGTGAGGTGAATGTTGCCATTGGCAAGTGCGAGGAAGCAGTCGAAATTGCCTTTGTTGGCGCTGATGGAGCCACCTACTATGATGAGGCGACTGGTCAACGTGAGCCATTCCCAGCAGGGTCTGAGTTGCGATCTCGCATTGACAAATTCGGTAAGAATTTCTCGGTCACGCCCTACACCGAAGCTGCCGTACGTCTTATGGACTCAGCCGGAAGCGGCGCGCTGTCTGTTTCAGGCGTATCGAAGGCATCGGGCGAAATCGATAGCCTTGGGTGGCTAGAAGAGTGGTCCACTGCCATTGCGACAAAAGCGATCTCAAGCAAGGCAGGGCAGCAATTCGACGGACAAGCGGTCAGAATGGCGAACCAGCGAATCGGCGAAGTCATGACCGATCAGGTGCCTGGGATCTATCGACCGCGAAAATCTGATGGCACCTTCGGCGTTCTTGATATAACGGCAGCGGCGACAGCCCTGAACGATACTAACTTTAAAATTCCGGGTACGTTACGCGACAACGTCGTTGGACATCGGGGTGCGGTCGTTGCCGGTCTGATCGAGTCGGGCGGTGATTTTCTGATCAATGAGTCACGACCAGCCGTGATCGTCGCAGAGCAGTTCGCTGCAGATTTGAGCGATGGCAAGCTGGATTTGCATAGCCTGGATGGCCCACTACTGACTGGTGGTCAGGCACCAGCGTATACCTTTGAATCGCTATGGCGCTCTAAGACGGTTGGTGCAGGTGAAAGTGTTGGCCTGGCGGGTGAGCCTGCACTAGTCGATAAAGTCGAAGGGACTCCAATTGCAGCATATAGAAGCGGGTTGTCCTCGATTTATTTCGCACCAGATGCTCCAACAGGTGGTTTCACAACGGGAACGACAGCCAATCAGCAGGTAGAGCTGACAGCGGCGGGTGTCGTGACGGTCGCTCGGTCGATCGCTGCCGGATTCAAAACAAATGAATGGTACGAAAACACGCGATTCGGTTCGCCCGAAAAAGGCGTTGTGCCGGGGCGCTTTGTAGACGTCAAGGTAGGGACTCGTGGTCAGGTGGCCGCACTTGCCAAGGATCGAAAATCGATAAGCTTCACCTCACCGTTTGAGCTTTACCAAGTGACGGGCCGGGAGTTCCCTGGATTCGCAGTGGGTGACGGCAATAGAGAGCGGCGCCGATCAACAGCCATTGGCATTCTTGACGCGGCGATCAATCTCGACAATACGACGATCCGAATTGACGATGCGTTCCAAGGCGAGCAACGAATCGTTGCATACACTCCAAGCCCAGGAGATCGAACTTTTCGAGGTGGCCAGAAACCTGACGTGTTGGCAGTGCTGCAACAGGGTTCACTGGTAGGCGCATCACGCGCGGCACCACAAGCAGCGATTCAGTTGGTTTCTCCCGCTGAGGGCTTGCTCGGTATCGCTTATGACAAGCTCGTCCCGCCGGCTAACGACCCGCAGACGGGGAATTCGATTGGGTCAGTGAGTTTTCCGTATCAAGGGCCACGCCGGCTGTTTGGCTTGACGCGGAACGGGCAGGTCAAGACTTGGTTGGAAGAGGCGGGAACAAATGCCCGCGAGGGTCGAGTCCTCAATGTACCCGGCCGGGCAGTTTTGCTGGCAAGCGAGTCAGTGACCAATGTCTACGTTTTAAATAGCGATGGCGACGTTTATTGGATTAATGCTGACCAGGCCGTCGCGCCTTCTCTTGGATCAAGGTTCACTGTCACAGACTTGAACCCGGCTTCAATCCCACGACGATATGAGCTGAATCAAGTGATTAAGGTTGACCTGGGTGATCGCAAAGCTTGTTGGATAGGGCGTTCGGAAGCGATTATCTGCGGATCAGGAGAGGTATACCGGTGGGAAGAGCAGTATGCTCAAGTCGACTATCGCAACGCCAACAGTGCATTTTCCAGCCGGGTGACTGTCCCCGTCAGCATCGGTTCGGCAGAATTGGTCAATGGCACCAATCAAAGACAGTCAGCAATCTGGCGTTTCAGTGGAGTGGAGAGCCAGTACGCCATCATCGATGGTGAATCGATTTTCACCGAAGGGATGTCCTACTTGCTAGTTGATGGGTCAATTACCAACCGGGAGTCTCTTCTGGGTCTCCGGAATCTCGACCTGCCCACTCTGCGATTTGACGACCCTGGACGCTCAGCCGGACCGGAGTTCCGTCGCGGTATCAATGGCTCGCAATATCAAAGAGCGCTTACGACAGCTTTTTCCGAACAGCGTCGCGATCTAAGTTTGAGGAGTACGTTTTCAACAGACGGCGCTCAGCATCAATTGGATATGAGTATTCAACGCCTGGGGGATGATCGCTTTGCGTTAGGCCTTGTCGTAGATGGCGGGCGCAACCAGCAGGAGTGGCCCAACATCGAAATAAAGCTAAAACTCAATCGGGGTGGCCTTGGGTTCAATGGTTTAAGAGCTTCTAACCTGACGGGTGGCGATGCGACCTTCGTTGCGGGTGATAACCAACCACTATTCGATTCTACTGATTCGGGGCCTGGGCAGCTATCGAATGTACCCGCGTTCCAAGGCCCTGTCGTTGCGGAAGCAAGCTCAGAGCTACCGCTCGACCGCGGGTTAAGCCAGTGGCAGGCATTCTATCGAGATCCAGTTCTCTCAACCGCGACCTTCGGTGACGCGGCGATTCGCTCATCAGTCAAGTTGCTACTGGTTTCGGGCATTGATCCTTATGCATTTCGAGTCTGCTACTCGCTCGAATTGCAGGTTAAGGCAAGCTTGTCTGGGTTTGGTGGACTGGTCTGCACATCGCATGCTAACGATGGCTCTTTCAAAGGCGCAACGGGTTTGCTCACACGGCAGGCGTTTGACGGTTCTGGCAATCCAATCGGAGATGTTCGAACGCTTGATTTTGAGCATTTCTATACTTCACCCTTTCTTTGATATGACCTTATGAATGCTGCCAGAGAGGGGTCAGTCGTCACCCGGCTGATCCTTGCCGTCTTCTGTATTTCCATTGTTGCGACCGCTGCTGCACAGCCCGAGGACAAGCCTGGCGGCATACTGAAGATCGAGATGGGCGCGCACGCTGCACCAGTGAGACGTATCGCGGTCGATGAGGAGCGTGGGCTGGTTGTCACTGCTTCAGAAGATAAATCTGCCCGTCTTTGGTCACTGAAATCTGGTGAGCTGTTGCACATCTTCAGGCCAAAGATTGGCGCTGAACGTCTCGGAATTCTTTATGGGGTTGCGATTCACCCCACGAAGGCGATTGTCGCTATTGGCGGGAGTACTGGAGGCGATAACGCCAAGCATGAGATTCACTTCTTTAACTATGTTAGTCGGCAACACATCAGATCAATAGATGCGCTGGGCGGGGACATAAAGAATCTCGCCTGGGATAGCCAAGGACAGTACTTGTTTGCTTCTTATGCTGGCGACAATATGCTGAGGGCATTCGATTGGAGTGGCGCTCTGGCGTTCGAGCGTAAATTCTCAGCAGCGGTTTATGCGCTTGAAGCGGCTGCAAACGGGACCGTTGCTGCTGCCTCTCTCAATGGATCAGTCGTAGTCCTAAAGGCTTCGTATGACGGTATCAGCGAGCGGCTCCATTTCTCAGTCGGAGGCAAAAAGCCTGTTTCTGTCTCGGTTTCTAAAGACGGCCGGCTGCTCGCAGTGGGGTACTTCTCCCGTATGACCCCACCAGAGATTTTTAGTTTGAGTTCTGGTGACCTCGTTAAGAGGCTCACCATGCCCGGTATTTCTGACGGCGCCCTAGAACGGGTGGAATGGGCTAACGAGGGTAATACTCTGCTCGTCGGGGGCCGAGGGTATCAAGGGCGGTCTGATCAAATACCTGTGTTTTGGATTGATCCAGAAGCTAACAAAGTCATCGATCAAGTGATTGTGGCTTCCGATAGCGTCACAGAGCTAAAAGCGATTGGAACAGACCAGGCGGTCTTTGCTAGCTTTGACGGTGGATGGGGTAGCGTTGCGCGTGGTGGTCTTGAGCATCGAGTGTCTTCCCCAATACCTGATCTCCGCGGCGCTGAAAATCTACTTGTCAGCGCCGATGCGAAGACTGTTTCTTGGCAGTCCAATCAGTCAAACAGCCAGTGGTCGTTTGACTTTGCCCAGCGGGTTCTGTCGAAAAAAGCACCAAGTGGATTGCTCTCGCCAAAAGTGAAACTTGGCTTGTTCGACAACCCTCAGTGGAAGAACACGCGCCAAGTCAAAGTTAGTGGCCAAGAGCTTGCACTTGAGCCTGATGAGTTTTCTCGTTCTCTCACATACCTTCGAAACAAGTCAGGTGACGCGATAGTGGGGACATCACGTCGGCTGATTCGAGTTGCGGCAAACGGTGAACTGGTTTGGAGTATCGCCACTGCCGGCGAGGTTCGCGCGGTAAACGTCTCGGCAGATGATAAGTTGGTCGTGACAGCCATGTCAGACGGAAGTCTGCGGTGGTGGCGTACGAGTGACGGCTTGGCGCTACTGTCGCTTCTTGGGCTGTCAAACGATCGGTGGATCGCTTGGACTGCGAGTGGGTTTTATGATGCCAGTGTCGGTGCAGATCAATACGCGGGTTGGGTGGTTAATCGCACAGACGAAAGCACCGCGGATTTCTACTCGCTAAAACAGCTAAGAAATCGGTTTAATCGACCCGCCGTCATTGACGAAGTGTTTAGAAGCATGAATGAGCCGCAGGCAATAGCTTTGGTCAACGCACGAGAGAACTCTGGATCAAAAGTCCGACTGGCCGATGAGAAAGCTGACTCTTCATCACAGGTCGGTGCGTCTGTTTCTGTTTCCAAGATCCTTCCTATTGGTTTCCCCCCTGTATTTGATGTGACACCTGAGTCACTGAGGGTGACGCCCCATGGAAAGCTGGAGATTCCTTATCGCGTGCGTCCAAACGGCGAGAAGATAACAGTCACCGCAAGGGTGAACGGTAGGCCAGCCCGCGGATTGTCTGATGAAGCTAGTCATTCAGGTAACCGCAAGACTATCACCGGCGTTGTCTCAATAGACTTACCTTCAACTGACGCCTCAGTTTTACTGATTGCCAAGAACTCGTTTGGTGTGTCTGCGCCTAGGCAATATGACTTTTATGCGGCGTCACTTGAAAAGCCTCTAGCGCCAGTCGCCGAAACTGAACAGAGCGCAACTTTTATAGAAAAAGAGGCGCGACCAGCGAGTCTGAAAGAAACGTCTTTGGCAACCGAATCTACGCGACGAATGGCTGAGCGCCTACTATTGCCCGTGGCGGAGCCAAGAGTTGAAACAGCACCCTTGACGGTAGTGTCGTTACCCGATGCAAATAGTGCGCTAAGCGTTGCCGCTCTACCACCAGTAGCGGCGGTCTCTCAGTTCTCTGCTCCGCCTGAGAAACACGCAACCATGCATATTCTTGCCATTGGTGTTAGTGACTATGCCGTTCCCGCATATCGACTAGAGTTTGCCGCAAAGGATGCATTGGATCTTGGTCGCGCGCTGGACAGGCAGGCCACTAAGCAATTTGATCAGGTGGTGCTGAGGACACTGGTAGACAAGCGCGCAACGCGGTCTTCAATCGTACAGGCATTGCAAGCGTTTAAGGAACAGGTTGGGCCTGACGATACCGGTGTTTTGTTTTTGGCTGGGCACGGTGTCAATTCGCGGCAGGGGAAATACTATTTTCTACCCCATGACGCAAATGTCGAGGATCTAGCCAATACTGGTGTGCCCGAAGATTCGCTGCGGTCTGCACTCAGTGGCGTACGTGGAAAAGCGTTGATGCTGGTCGATACCTGTTATGGCGGTGCTGCGCTCAGCCGGGCAGGGAGTGTTGAGTTGGCGACTATTGCGAATGATTTGTCATCCCCTGAGAACGGAGTGGTCGTGTTTGCCGGAAGCTCTGGGCGGCAACTATCAGAGGAAAATGCTGCGTGGAGTAACGGTGCGTTTACCAAAGGATTGTTGGCTGGCATCAATGGTGACGCTGACCCCTACAGCACCGGTAACATTACCGTGCTTGGACTCATTCACTATGTCTCGCAATATGTCACTCGACTAACTGAGGGGCGCCAGACGCCCGTTGCAATACTGCCAACCGGGGTACCGGATTATTCAATTGCCTTGCTGTGAAAGCTTTTGCTACATCAGACTCGGCAACCACAAATTAATAATCGGATGCTTGAGCAATAGAATCAACGTGACGATATCCATTGCCAGGAACCAGAAGATGCCTTTGAAGATTTTCTCAAGGGGTACGCGGTCGCCAACGACGCCCTTCAGTACGTAGACGTTCAGACCAATGGGTGGCGTTATCAGACCTATCTCAAGCAGCTTGACCATGATCACACCAAACCAAATGAGGTCAAAGCCCAGTTCCTGAACCACCGGTGTGACGACCAGAAGAGTCAGTAACATAATGCCCAGTGGATCCATGAATGTGCCCAGGATGATGTAGATCATCGATAAGGCAAGCAGGATGCCAAACGGTGACAACTCGAGCGAAAGCGCCCAACCTGCAAGGTCGCTGGCAATGCCGGTGATGCCGATGAAGCCGACGAAGATTTTGGCACCCAGGACAACCGCGAACACGCTGGCAACCTGAGAGATTGTTTCAATGACGGTGGCACGCGCTGTACCCCAGTTCATCCGACGCGAGATGAGTGCCAGGATCCAGGCGCCAGCCGCGCCAATGGCTGCTGCCTCAGTCGGGGTCATGACGCCCAGGTAAATGCCGCCCATCACAAGAATGAATAGCAGGATTACTGACCATGTGCCCTTTAGCGAACGGAAGCGTTCTGGCCAGCCAACTGCCGCCGGGCGTGGGGCAAGTTCTGGATTGATCGTCGCGCGCACCCAGATCATCGCCATGTAAATCAGGGCAGACAGCACACCCGGGATGAGACCAGCGAGCAATAGCTTGCCGATTGATTGCTCCGTAAAGATGCCATAGAGAATCATCAGGATGCTGGGCGGTATGAGGGCGCCAAGCGTGCCGCTAGCCGCGACAACACCTGTCGCAAGGCCTTCTTCGTATTTATTACGCAGCATCTCGGGCACGGCGAGCTTACCCATTGCGGCAGTGGTGGCGAGACTTGAGCCACTGACAGCCGCAAACATGGCACAACCTGCCACCGATGCCATGGCCAGGCCACCAGCGGTATTAGATAGCCAGACGCGAGCTGTGTAGTACAAGTCCCGGGTGAACCCAGCATGAAAGGCAACATAGCCCATCATCAAAAACATTGGGATGGCGACAAGCGAGAATGATGAGATAAACGAGAATGGCTCAAACGCCATGTAAGAGATAGCTGCTTCCCAGCCACGCTCAAAATCAAACGGCCGGCCTTCGGGCCAGCCAATGGTGACGATCAAGCCGCTGAACCCGACAATCGCGAGTGCAAACGCAATCGGAACTCGCGCAAAGATGAGCAGCAGGGCGAGTGCGAGTCCAATATAGCCTGTGGTGACCGGGTCCATCAGCGCGATTCCAATTCAGCGCTATCCGCCGACAACATGGGATCTGGCTCCTCAAACTCCGGGCGTGTCCCGCGCGTCAGATGAGTGATGCCCTCGATTGAATCAAGGAGCAAGCGGCAAGTCATAATGAGCACGCCAAAAAAGACTGCGAATCTGGAGGGATACTCTGGCAGCTCTAGCGTGCCTTAGTTGTACGCCAGCACCTCCCAGGACGATTGAAAGTCTTGCCATGTGGCGTAGCTGATCAGACAAAAAATCAAGAAGCCCAGTACATTGCCGAACACTTCAAAGTAGTACTGGTTGTGTTTGGAGAACCAGTCGCTAACCAGGGTAACCGTAACGTGTTGTCGCTTGCGTTGCACATAGGCGAACGGCAGAAACACCAGAAACACCATAAGCAACTCGTTGAACACGATGTCGTCGGGTATTGGCGCGTTAAAGAAGTAACGCCCAATGACGGAGACGACCGTAATGCTCAGCATCACAAAAAACGCAATTGCGGCGGCGATGACCAGCGTACGATCAACTGCCATGGAGAAGCGGGTGAGCATTGCGGTTCCTGTTGAGGCAAAACTGGGGATACGGGCAGACCGTGCATCTGCCCGCGGCTAGCACACTAGCGCTTTAAGCGGCGCCTTACTTTCTCGCCCAGGGGTAGCCTTTGGTGGCAAGTTCTTCTTCATACTTCGCACGGAGTTGGTTCAAATCCGCAACGATCTTCTTGCCATCAATGTTCTTCTTTTCGACCTTGGCAATCCAATCTTCAACAAAGACCGAGCCAGCTTCTCGCCATTTGCTTCGCTCCGCTTCGTCCATTTGATGGAACGCAATTTTTTTGCCGTCGATACCGTCCACTAGTTCCTTGCGATACTTCTCAACTTGTTCTATGAAGAGACGGGCGGCGACTTCAACATACTCATCGCTGACCTCAAGAAGGATATCTTGCAGATCTTTGGGCATGCCGTTGAAGGTTCTGAGGTTAATGCCCATGCCAAAGCCGAGAACCTGGCCCATCTGAACTTCAGTGATGTGGTCAGCTACCTCGTAGTGTTTGTAGGCTCGAACAGCGGGGATGTAATTGATCGTGGCGTCAACCGTGCCTTTGTCGAGTGCCTGATAAACCTCGCCAAAGCCAACCCGTACAGGTGTTGCCCCAAGGTTCTTGAGCAGTGCACCCCAGCCACCCGTTGCTCGAATCTTTTTTCCTTCAAGGTCGGCCGCCGTCAGGATTGGTGTGCCGCGAGACAAGATGTCTACTGAGCCGGTCGTGTGATTAGCCAGAATTTTGACGTTTTTCTTAGCCGCTTCTTTTTGTAGCGCAGGCGTGCTCTTTCTGAGGTCTTGCCAGGTCCGCATACCTACCCAGACATCGCGGCCACCGAATGGCGCATTGGCCAGATTCCAGACGGGTAAATCCGCTGGTGTGTACAGGCCAAGAATAGTGCCGGTGTCTACCAGGCCTGAGCCAACGGCTTTCTGTGTTTCCTCTGCCTTCACAAGCGCCTGGCTCCAGAAGATTTCAACTTCAATTCGGCCTTCGGAGCGTTTTTTGAGTTCATCAGCCCACCACATCATGGCCTGCGGGCGTGAGCCGCGCGGTGGTCCCAGATCGGAATAGCGAAGCTTGTATTCCTGTGCGCTGGCAGCGCCGGCCCCGGTCATACAGGCAATTGCTGTGACAATTGCCCTCGTGGCAAGCCGCTTGGCTGCTGTGCTCATACTTGTCTCCCCGTGTTAACTGCTTAGGTAATGGTGAGCCCAGGATAAGCGCGAATCTTGAGCGCGCCTGGTTTCGTTTATTCTCCGTTCATATCGGGCGAACAGCGCTAGCTGAAGGGGCGGCCTGTTCATGCAGCGCAGCAAAATTGAATCAATCGTAAGGAAACACAAATGCTCAGAATGGGAGCGGGTGCGGGATTTGCTTCGGACCGGCTGGGGCCGGCAGTTGATCTCGCTGAGAAAGGGCAGCTTGACTGGTTGGTTTTTGAAACCATTGGCGAACGAACGCTGGCCTATGGTCGCCGTGATCGGCAGTTGAACCCTGAGCGCGGTTACAACCCCAAACTGGCTGCCCGTATGAGAGCGGTGTTGCCCCATTGCCGTGCTAACGGGACCCGCATCATGTCGAACATGGGTGTCGCTCATGTCGAAGCGGCGGCGCAGGTCACTATTCAGGTTGCACGCGAGCTTGGCATAAAGGGTTTGAAGGTTGCGGCGCTGATTGGCGACGATGTTTCGGCGCTCATGCACGGCGATACGGTGTTATTTGACTACGGCGGTCGACGCATTGATGAAGTCGGCAGACCAGTAGTTGGCGCTAATGCCTACCTGGGCATTGATGCGCTTGCGCCTGCCGTTGCGACCGGCGCAGATGTTGTGATTACGGGCCGGGTGTCCGATCCGTCTCTTTATTTGGCGCCCATCGTGCAGCACTTTGGTTGGTCCCATAACAATTGGCCACTTCTGGGGCAGGGCACGCTGGTGGGGCATTTGATGGAGTGCGGCATGCAAATCACGGGTGGCTACTTTGGCGACCCCGGGTATAAGGATGTCCCGAGACCAGCCGACATTGGGTATCCGATTGCGGACATCCAGGATTCGGGCGAAGTCACGATTTCCAAGCTGCCCGATTCTGGTGGGTTGGTGAACATGCAAACGGTCAAAGAACAACTGCTCTATGAGGTGCATGATCCGGCGCGCTACCTGACCCCGGATGTGACCGCTGATTTTTCTGGTGTCCACATTGCTGAGACTGGATCTGATCAAGTCCTGGTGAGCCAGGCGTCTGGTCGTCAACGGCCAGAACAGTTGAAAGTGACGGTTGGATTCGACGGCGGTTTACTCGGCGAGGGCAGCGTGAGTTATGCCGGTGTCAATGCGGCTGCGCGTGGACGACTTGCACGCGACACGCTGATCGAACGGTTGGATCGTATGGGAGGTATGGCGGGCAATTATCGAATTGACGTAGTAGGTCTGAATGCGATGCATGAGACGGCCGGCGCGCAAGAGCCCGAGATAGCTGAAGACGTACAAGTTCGACTGGCAATGCGCTCTATGGACAGAGAACGGATTGAGATGGCGCTCTGGGAGTTAGAGGCGATGCTGTGCTGCGGTCCGGCCGGCGGTGGTGGGTATCGGGGGTACATCACGCCTAGTGTCGTTACTCATTCAGCGATGATTGATCGTGATGCTGTGACCACCCGCGTGGAGGTATACGAGTCATGAAAACACAGTCGGTAAAAGTTCATGAGTTGGCGCATGCACGCGCTGGTGACAAAGGCAATACGTCTGATGTGTCCGTCTGGGCCTATTCTCCAGAGAATTACTTGTTGCTCAAGGAACGACTAACACCAGAACTTGTTAAGCATGCGTTCCCAAATTTGATTCAGGGCGAAGTGGCGCGCTATGAATTGGACAATTTGCACGGCTTGAAGTTCGTGATGAGTGATGCGCTTGAGGGCGGCGTGAACTCCTCGCTTGGTGTTGACCCGCATGGCAAGTCATGGAGTTTTTTGATTCTTGGCTTGACAATCGATGTGCCCGTTTAGACCTTCAAGCTAACGTGAAATCAAACCCACCAGAAATTGAAACCAAGTTGCTGGCCGATGATGGTCGCTTCCCAAACAACCCGCATCTTCCGTTGACGGTGGCACGTCAATTGCTGCCGGCAGACAGCGGTGCCGAGGTTTTTGAGGATCTGTTTCGTCGCAATGGCTGGATGCCGGCATGGCGGGCGGGGATATTCGATTTTGACCACTATCACAGCAGCGCCCATGAAGTATTGGGTTGCTTTCGCGGCTCTGCGTGTCTGCAATTTGGCGGGGCTCAAAATTATCGGGTAAGCGTTCAGGCGGGCGATGCGGTTGTTATTCCTGCTGGCGTGGCGCACCGATGCCTTAAGGACAATCAGTTTCTTTGTGTGGGTGCCTATCCGCTAGGTCAGTCGTGGGACACTTGTACTGGGCAACCCAGCGAACGCCCGGATGCTGATCAGCGCATTTTGAGCCTGGGGCCCTGGGAAAGCGATCCATTTTGAGTAAGCGAGCCTTTTAGGTTGTAGATCTGTTTGCGAGGTCAACGGCATGCCTGAAACTTCAATTCGATCTGCCACAGTTGATGACGCCACCGACTGCAGTGCAATCTTGTGCGATTCAATTCGGACGCTATGTGTCCCGGACCATGAAAACAATGACCAAGTGCTGAATCAATGGCTTAGCAACAAGACACCTGACGTTTTGTTGCAATGGATTCAAGCGCCGAGTACCGAGATCTATGTCGTCGAACGAAACGGTGAGATCGTCGGTGTGGGCGGCATATTGAGACGAGGGGAGGTCGCGCTTAACTATGTTTCTCCCGGTGCCAGATTCAGCGGTGTGAGTCGTCAGTTGCTAACGCACATGGAAGCGGCCCTGCAAGCGTTCGGTATTCCGACGGGCACACTCACGAGTACAAAAACGGCTCATCGCTTTTATCGGGCGGCCGGCTGGCATGATGTTGGCGAGCCGCAGCAGTGGGGCGATCTTACAGCGTTTCCGATGGAGAAATCGCTTGAAGCTTGATAGGGGTTTTGCCCCGTATCTTGGCACGCCAACGCGAATCAGGTAACGTTTGGCTCATATAGGAGACTGACATGCCGATTATCGTCGACGTTGCCCAGGCCAGCCGTGGCCGCGAGGTTCTTGCCGTACCGGGCTATACCCGCACAACCCGCGAAGAAGATAACTACTTCATTACGATGTACATGGGTGCACCGCCAGACTCTGCTCGCGATACGCTCGCTTACCGTAATGATGACAAGACCTTGCCGCAGGCGTATCTGGTAGAGCAACCACCCGGCTCGACGATTCCGGCCCACTATCACGATACCGATCAGTACCAGGTCTTTATTAACGGTAGTGCTGTGTTCGGCAAAAAGCCTATTGGCCCATTAACTGTCCATTTTGCCGGCGGGCACACACCTTATGGACCGATTCTCACTCAACATGAGGCAACTCATTTCTTCACGTTTCGCGCTCATTGGGATGGCGGCGGCAAACCGATGCCGGAGAACCGCCCGAACCTGCAGCACGTTCGCCGGGTCTACCGGCTTGCAAAAGAAATTGAGACTGAACCGCCAGCATCCGATCTTGCAGAGGTGATTCCAGCCGAGCCGGATGGTTTGGGCACTTCTCTGTTTTACCTGGACGCAAATCAACAATCGACCGTTGATTTACCGGTAGCGGGCGGCGGGCAGTATGCGCTGGTGCTCGAAGGCGCGGTGACTCATGGTGATCAAACGCTTGCAAAACACTCTTGTGTTTACCGTTTCCCGGATGAACAGGCGCTTGTGCTAACCGCAGGTGACGCTGGTGCGACTGTGTTATTACTGCAGTTTCCGCAGCGCGAGCCACTGGATCCGCTGAGCGATCGGCGTCGCGAGGCTGTTGCCAGGCAGCCAGCGTAAGGCCGTGACAAACGCTAGTGGCGGGCAAGACCTTGTAGCAAATGCCTGGCTGAAGCTCATTGACGCAAGCGATTCTTCTGCGGCCTGGGGACAGGCATCTACTCGCTTTCGCGACCACATATCGCAGGCTGAATGGGACGACCGGTTGGCGCAGGCGAGGCAGCCTCTGGGCAAACTGAAGGCGCGAAAACTGATTTCCAGCGACTCGAAGTCAGAACTCCCCGGTGCGCCGCCTGGCGACTATGTCGTGATTGCGTTTCAGTCGTTGTTCGAAACTGGCGGTGAATTAGGCGAACGCCTGACGATCATGAAAGATGCGGACGGGCAGTTTCGAGTGGCTGGCTATTACCTCGTTGCAAACCCGGGCGACTGACCAAGCGATTGAATCAGCGATTGATTCAGCGATTGATTCAGCGACTAATTCAGCGCGGCGGCGCCTCTGGTAGCTGGACCCCAAAGTGACGTTTTAGAATGTCGGCTATCAGTTCATAGCAGGCGCCAAACCGCACAACTTCCAGGGTCTGGATGTTGAGTAGGGTGGAAGACGCCTGATACAGATGGTATTTGCGTAAGCCGTAGTCAATCACAATGTCGGCGATTGCAAGAATCTCCGGCTCCATGTCTTCAACCCTGAACTTGGTGCCTTGAAGTGACCGGTTGGCTGATGAGCCAAACAAAGGGTGCTCAAATTCTCTGCTCAGTTCACAGATTCTCGCGTGGAAGCTGCCAGCATTGACCAGCATGAGTACAGTATTGTCTTTGGTGCTGGCCGCCAGGGCGTCTGGTGTCATCCTTTGCAGGATAGGATGGTCCATCTTCGCAGGTGCGATGACACCAAGCGGCAGGCCATAGTCGAGCGTAATCGCCTCAACGATTTCTTTACCGCGAGTGTCCGTCTGATGTATCTCCTGATGCAGGGTCATGTCGCCGAGCATGGCGTTGAGTTTGGCCGGCGCCCGTCCTTTGGTTTTAAAGATCGTAGACAGCGCTTCATAGGAGCCACCAATGAGTGAATAGCCAACATCCATCGGCAGTATCGCGGTGCCGCCATCTCTTAGAACTTCGAATGCCCGGCTGGCGTCGCCAGCAATATCCGGTCTGCTCATTTAATCCTCGACTATTCGTTGCACCTGACAGTGCCATCGGTAACGCGAACCCTACGCGAATTCGGGGCGCTTTTAAAGGGCAGGGCGCTGGACAATAGATGAAACAAGGCGCGTCTCGCTTGCGCTGCCGGACATCTATGGCAGGCAGCGGTTTAGCCACTATACTGACTCGAATGCAACTCAGAAGCGGGGGAGATCAGATGTTCGAAGGACAACCAATCAAGGACGATGCCAAGCGGGTGTTTGATGCTGTTCGCAAGGGAGGCATTGCGATTTTTCCGGTGAGTGTCGGCTATGCGATCGTCGGACACGAGGAGGCGGCGATCCAACGCATCTATGACGCCAAGGAGCGATCATTCAACAAGCCGTGCGGTAATTTTGGTGATTGGACTCTGTTCAACGAATTGCTCAATGTCTCGGATCAGGCGCGTGAAGTCGTGCGAACCATCATTCAGGATCACAACCTGCCGTTTTCGGTTGTTGCGCCGTTTGATGAAGCCCATCCACTAGTCAAGGGTCTGCCGCCCTTTACGCTAAACAATGCGAGCAAGGCCGGCACGATGGACTTGCTGATGAACGCCGGACCTTTGCACGACGAGATTGCACGGCTTGCGCGCGAGAATGACTATGGTGTCTCAGGCTCTTCAGCCAATGTCTCCCTGTCAGGGAGCAAGTTTGTGCTTGAAGATGTTCAGGAGCAGGTGCGCGCGGTTGCCGATATTGAAATCGACTACGGCCTGGTGCCGTATCACAATGAGAAGGGGCTGGGCAGCACCATCGTTGATCTGCGCGACTTTAAAACTGTGCGGGTGGGTTGTGTCTACGACCAGATTGCTGACATCATCAAAAACAAGTTCGACATCGATCTGAAAGCCATCATGAGCTAGCCGACTGCCGCCGCGCGCGCAATTGCGCGGCGATTAGTCATTCAAGATCGTTTCACTCAAACCCGCGCTGGTTTGCGGTCTGAGCCCCCCATCCATTTCTGAAAGACTGGGGTTCGCGGCGGCTCGAGATGTGTGTCGGCCTTGCATCGCGCTTTGAGTTCTTCCACGGTGCCGCCACGGTCAAATAATTGGATCGGCCCGCGTTCAGACCCCATTCGCTGTCGCAGACTTTGCGTGGCTGAGCTATCAACCGTCAGGTCAGCTGTGAGCACGACGCCATAGCGCTTCGCGCCCTCGGCTGTGACAAGACCTCGGCGGGCATCGAGCGCAACTTGTTCCGCATCTCGCTGCAGTGGGTCACCCCAGCCCCCGCCACCCCAGGTGTTGAAGTACAAGGTGTCGCCTGCACTAACCTTGATGCGATCACATTTGGGTTCCATCCACTGGCGTGAACCATCGGCGCGCACCATGAGCTTGTCGCTTCGCTGGCCGGGCAGTCCGCCGTTGACGCCCCACGGATGAGTCAGCCAGCGGTCGTCGTGAATCGAGATTTCGCCCGGCTCCAGGAATTGATACCCCATGGAAAGGCCGTTACCGCCGCGATGCAAGCCCGGACCACCCGAGTCCGCAATGGTTTCATATTTGACAATGCGTAGCGGGAAATAGGCTTCCAAGAATTCATTGGGTACGTTGGTGAAAGCTGGCCAGAGTGAATGTCCGTCAGGTCCGTCACCGGCCGGACGCCCGGGGACACCGCCAAAGCCAATTTGATAGAGCTGGTACCACTCGCCCTGCTTGTTATAACCCGAGTACATAAAGTGCGGGCTGTCTGAGAAGCCGGCAGCGCACAGCGCGTCGGGCGAGCCTTGCCCAAGCAAGCCGCTCATGATGTCGAAGATGCGCGCCAGCATGTGGGTACGGGAACTCAGCGCGGCCGGGCGAATCGGTTTCAGGATGGAACCTTTGGGGATGCGCACGTCGACTAGATCGTAGAAGCCATCATTAAACAGAATCTGCGGATCAAAGATATTGATGAAGAATGAGCCCAAAAACATCTTGAACATTTCTTCATTGAGCAGGAAGTTAACCGAGCTGATCGATTGCGGGTCGGTGCCTTCAAAATCAAAGACGACTCGATCACCCTCGCGCCAAAGGTGGCAGGCAATTTTGTAGGGCCCCATGCCCATCCCGTCATCGTCGATGTAGTCCTCAAAGTATTGCTTCTTCTCGGGGACGACGATTTTGAGAATCGCGCCCATCGCCATTTTGTTGCGATCGAGCATTTCCTGCATTGCGCCTACGAGTTGGTCAACGCCAAATCGATCGGCCATTTCCACTACACGTCTTTCAGCCAGGCGTAGTGCGGCCACAATTGCATTGAAGTCAGATTTGTTCCATTCAGGCAATCGGCAGTTACGCAAGATGAGGTTGAGAATCTCTTCATTCAGCACGCCCTTGCGGATAATCTTGACCGGCGGAATCTGAATGCCTTCTTCAAATATTTGCGCTGCGTCAGTTGGCAAGCTGCCTGGCACCTTGCCGCCGATATCGGTCATGTGACCAAACATGGCACCCCACGCCACAATGCGTCCGTCGATATATATCGGCATCAGGGTCAGCCAGTCATTGAGGTGACTAACCGCGCCGTTACAACCGTACGGGTCGTTAGTGAGGAAGACATCTCCTTCTTCAATATCGCCTTCGTAGCCGGCGATAAACCCGGAAAAAAACGATCCAAACTGTCCGACAACCATCTTGCCGTCTGGGTTGGCAATCATGGGGAATGCATCGTGCTGTTCTCGAATGCCGGGGGACATTGCAGTACGAAACAGCACGGCATCCATCTCGGTGCGCGCGTTCTTGAGCGCATTCTCAATGATGTCCAGGCTGATCGGGTCAATATCAACTTTGCTAAACGGACGCGTGTTCGATTGAATGATTTTCGCGGGCATTGCCTTGCCTTTTGAGAAGTCTTTTGGCTGACGACGTTAGTGTGGGTGGATCAATCCGGATGGATCAACAGGTTGCCCACCGGATCTACTTCGGCCGTGTGGCCGGGTAACACAAGGGACGTTGAGTCCATTTCAGTGACGATAGCTGGCCCTGGAACGCGATCACCCCCTTTGAGCAGAGCGCGGTCGTAGATGTTTGCAGGATGGTCTCGGCCGCCAAAGAAGACTGAGCTTTGTTCCTTTACTGCGCCTGAGGGGTCACCGTTACCACTGGGCAGGGTTTCGGCCTGCGCCGAGCTTTCGCCGCCCTGAACGACCGCCCGCAGGTTGTACAGCTCGTGCGGCGCATCGAGTCGGAAGGTAAATAGTTGTTCATGCAGATCATCAAAGCGCCGGCCCAGTTCGGTCATGCCTTGAGCCGCAAATTCTTCCGGCCCCATATTGACGGTTAAACGCATTCCCTGACCGGCATAACGCAAGTCAATCTGGTATTGCGTGGTTTGCTCGCTGCGCGGTACGCCTTCCTGATCGAGGACCTGCACGGCGGAGGCTGCCAGATCCTTTAGAATTTCGTGTACTTCGGTCTCGCTGGTCTCATCGAATCGGCGCACGAATGTCCGCGACGCCTCATTGCGAACACGCGTGGTGGCGTCGCCATAAGCGCACAGCACGCCAGGCCCCGGCGGGATGATCACCGGCCATGAATTCATGAGTTTGCCTAGTGCATTAGCGTGTAGCGGCCCGGCGCCACCAAAGCCAATCAGTGCAAAGTCCCGCGGATCAAAACCCTGCTCAACCGAGACCAGCCGCAGTGCACCGAACATGTTTTCGTTGACGATGTTGATGATGCCTTCCGCCGCTTCTTTGAGTGGTAAGCCCATGGCATCGGCCACTTTCTTGACGGCCTTCTCAGACGCGGCATAGTCAAGCTGCATATCGCCGCCCAGTTTGGAACTTGAGGGCAGGTAACCGAGTACAACATTGGCGTCTGTGACGGTGGGTTCTGTGCCTCCCTTGCCGTAAGCGGCCGGGCCCGGCTCGGCACCGGCACTTTGCGGGCCAACCCGCAGCGCCTTGGTCAATTCAGGGACGTAGGCGATAGACCCGCCGCCTGCGCCGACGGTGCGCACATCAACAGAGGGCGCGCGAACCGTGACATCAGCCACGCGGGTTTCACGCCGTGTCTGGGCAACGCCGTCCTGAATCAGCGCGACGTCGGTCGAGGTGCCACCCATATCAAAGGTCAGCAGGTCTTTGAAGCCAGCCTGCTTGGCCATCCAGATGGCACCGGAAACGCCCCCAGCCGGCCCGCTCATCAGCAGATTCACCGGCAGTTCTTTGGCGGCATCCTCAGACGACAACCCGCCATCGGAACGCAGAATGTGTAGTTGCACACCGTTCATGCGCCGATTCAATTCATCGTAAAGGTTCTCAATGTATTTTGAGACCACCGGGCGAATATACGAATTGACGACAGTGGTTTCTGTGCGTTCATACTCATACATCTCGGGCACGATCTCTGATGAAATCGACACGGGCACGCCAGGCATGATCTGTTCGGCGATAGACCTGATTCTTTCTTCATGTGTGCCGTTTGTGTAGGCATTCATGAGTGATACCGTCAGCGCTTCAATGCCTTGCTTGCTCAGCGTGGTCAGGTCGCGCTTGAGTGCGGTTTCGTCCAGAGGCTCAACGATTTCGCCTTTCGCGCCGACGCGCTCATCGGCTTCAATGGTGAGTTCAAGTGGCGCAAGCGGATCTGTCTTTTTGAAGATTACCCAGCCGCCCAGACCACCGGGGACGTAGGAACGTGCGATTTGCAGGGTTTGCTTGTAGCCTTTCGTGGCGACGAGGCCGACGCGCGCGCCTGAATTTGTCAGCACCGTGTTGGTGGCAACGGTCGTGCCGTGCATGACCTGATTGATAGCCTTGGGCTCTATGCCGGCAATGCCGCAGATTTTTTCAACACCATTAAGCACGCCAATGGAGGAGTCGCTCGGGGTGGAGGGCACTTTGGCGGTGAAGGTTTGCCCGGAGGTGTGTTCGATCAGCAGCAGATCAGTAAAGGTGCCACCAACGTCCACCCCAAGCATCCAGCCGCCGCCGGAGTCTCCACCGCGGCGCGGTGTTGCAACCGGCTTCACCGGTTTGCTTACCGTCGGCTTGCGTGCGGGGGAAGGGGGGCGTCTGGGTGGTGGTGAACTCGGCGTATCGTTGTCACGCGCCAGCGGATGACTGACAGGCACGTAGGCTTTGGCGCTGCGCTCACTGTCACGGCTGACTGGTTGCTGCATCGGCGCGGCAATCTCAGCTAGCGGGGCCGCTTTTGCAACAGGCGCTATTTGGGGGCGTGTGGATATCGGTGAAGTGCCGTTGCCGGATGGAGCGCCGCTCGCTGCTGAATCAGTCTTTGTCTTTGGAGCGCTGCTTCCCGGTGAGCCACTTAGTCGGTCAAACTCATTTTTGAGGCCCTTAAGTTGATCGTCAAACCAGCTCTTGGCGCTATCGCGATCATTGCTCATGCCTTTTGCTCATGAGTGGACTCGATCCAGTCGATGATGCTGTCTGTATTCGAAATATCGCAATAGCGTCTGCCCACATCGCGAAGATTGTCATGGTGTGGGCGCTCGTTGTGATCACCGACACCATCTTCCGGAACAATGGTGCGAAAGCCGTTCTGAAAACTGTCGATGATGGAGGCGCGTACACACCCCGAAGTGACACATCCGACAACAATCATCGTGTCAACCTTTTGCTTGAGCATGAAGGGGACAATGGGTGTTTGGAAGAAAATCGATGCGCCGGTTTTGCACAGGCGCACGTCGTACTCTGGGTCGTAGATGCGGGGATCAAGCTCGGTGGCATGTGTACCGTGGAGCAATTGCTCAGTGACGGCCGACACTTTCCAGTACGGCATGTCTTCGCGTGAGGTGTAAGCCGTGTAGCAAGTCGCAACCGGGACAGAACAGCGACGCGCCACTTTCAATAGCCGCGCCGTGTTCTCGACTGCCCGCTCAATGAGTGGCGCCCCACCCAATGCGTACTTTGGATCAGTAAAGGCGTTCTGAAAATCAACAACCGCAATGCCGGCGCGACGGCCAAAGCCAATGTCGCCGGCACCATAAGTGCGTTCCTGATAGATGGAATCGGATGAATCACTCATGTTTGTCTCTCCTTAGCCTGATCAGAAAGTATCATAGGCCCGGGCGGAGGTGGCAATCGACACACGACAAAGCCAGTGTTAGTGTTTGCTCCGGTTAGGGGCGAACCCAAGGGAGAAGCGTGGACGGACAATCAGTCGCATTCCTGGAAGTGATGATCGCTATCGGCGTGCTGGGGCTGGTGGCGTTCTTGATCTTTCTTGTGTCTCGCCAAACATCACGCCAGACAGTTCGAGCCCAGGGCGGGGCTGCAGCCGCTTCTTATCATCCTGGTTGGGTTGAGGTCCTGCTGGCGGCGGCAGCCGTCATCATCGTGGCAATCCTGTTTTTCTGGCAATACCCACCGTGGGCCGGGGCAGATCCCGTTGCGGGTGTCGAGGAAGGCAGCCGTGCCACGGTCTTTTTCGCGGTGATGCTCGTCATTGCGGTGGCTGGCCTGCTTGTTTTTGTGGTGTCGATTTTATGGCGACTTAACAAATCGCCGCGCCATGGGGCTCCTGGCGTGTCTGTCGCGGTGGCACCGGGCTCAACTGGACCACCTGCGGGAAGCGCTGCCGCCCAGCAGACCACGGCGAAACATGAGTCGCCGTCATCGGTGCGGCTGCTCGGTTTGTTGGGGTTTGCGCTTGCCTACGTCATCCTCAATTGGTCCTACGTGCCCTACGGCCAGCAGTACACGATGATGCTGAGCCTGATTTACCCGGCCGGCCTGATTGTCGCGCTCGTGATGTTGTTCGATAAGGCCAGCCGTGCTTGGCATGTGAAGCTGCCAGGCGAGTCGATGCGCGAATGGTTGCACTGCAATATCGTGCTGATGTTGTACCTGATCGGTTATCTCAATTTGCTCGGTTTTGGTGCCTCTGAAGGCGCACCCGAGACTTATCGCGGCATGTTCTGGGACTTTCTACATGTCGTCGGCCTGCTGCTGGTGCTGTGGGTTCTAGACCGTAAAACGGGCCGCTTACGGTTTTTGTTTTCGCATGCGTGGCTGTTGGCGCTGCCATTGTTGCTGCTGATCTGGCAGACCGTGCAAGGCGTTCCGGCCGCGGAGCAAGTGAGTTGGTGGTCGACCATCTGGCCATTTTTCTTTTTAGCTTTGGTCTTTTTCGTGTTGGAGATCATTGTGTTGATCGCCAATCGCGATAACACCAGTCAAGGCGCGGGAACGGCCAAAGATGTCATTTTCCTGATCTTGTATGTCATCATCCTGATTGCTGCGCGGCCAGTTGCCGTAGCGGGTTAATCGCAGGAAGTCGAGGTGCGTCAGTAGGGCGCGCTGGCGCAGGATCGGTTTACACCCGGTGAATGCCGGAGGAGTGAGTGGGGGCGATGATGAGTACGTGGCAGTGGTTTTGGACCTTAGTGGGCTTTTTGCTCTATATCGTCGTACTGGTCTTTCTTTATTTCTACAAGCCCTTTGCCGATCTCTTTAACCTGGTGGTTTACGGTCTGAGCTACAGCAATGCGATCTTCTGGGCCGGCATCATTATCGGGATTGTCGGCTTTTGCTGGATTCACTGGCGTGCCTACCAGCTCCATATCGTGAACCAGCGTAATGTTGAGGCGATGGTCTTAAGTTCCCTTATGGGCTCCACCTTTACGGCGATTTTGCTCAGTGCGAGTGCCGCCTTGCAGGCCGTGCAGATGCTCGCAGTTTACTTGCTGCAGCCGGGGTACGCTCTGGATGGCGCTTTCGGAAAACGGCTCATCGCGCTACTGGCCTTACTCATCCTGACCGGCCTTTTTTGTCTCATTTTCTGGCTGCTTAAGAACATTCGCTCAGCGGGCACGTCACGGTCAATCGGTGGCGTTGTCGCTGCTGAAAGAGGCTAGGTCCGGCTCGTCAAAGGTGGGCAGTTCTGTCGTGCGCCAAGATTGGGCGGGCGTTCATCTTATGCGTGGCTCTGGTGCATTGCCACATTGCGCGAGCAAGCGGTCTCAAAAACGCTTGTATGCGCACGCCATGGCATCGCTTTCGCTGGCTAGCCCTGCACAGTCCTTGCGGTTCAATCACCTTTAAGCTTAAGCTGTGGCTTGTCTGATCAGAGATCACTGTCAGGAAGGTTTGACTCGTCTCCTGACTGCGTGACCGAACAATTGAGAGAGAGAAATCCCTTTTGCTTTAGGTGAACGTCGCCCGCTGCCCGGCACTGTCAGCAGCGAAAAGTCCAGTTAACGATCCGCACGACCGGGTCACAGGCAGGGAGTACAAGCATGATCAACAAAAAGACTGATGGTTCAACTCAGGGCGTTTCACGACGCAGATTTGTCGGCGGCGCAGCCGGTATTGCAGCGGCCGGTACGGCCTTTGGCTTTCCGAGCATTGTGCGAGCTGCAGACCCTATCCGGACGATCGGTCTTGGCGTCAGCATCATCAATGAAATTCAGGCCCAGGCGTCTAAGGACATTGGTTTTGGTGTGCGCGGTCAGGCTCTGGGCTATGGCGCGCTGTTTGGCAAGTCACTCAACCAGAATGATCAATACGAAGTTTCTGAGTGCTACTTCGATATGTTTGACGTGATGTTACCCGCTGGTGTTTTCCAGCCAATTGACACACAAAGGATCAAAGACTGGGACAAGGTCTCAAACCTTACCAAAACTGGGCGTCTGACAGAGGGCTCATCGATCGGCCAGGGCGATGCACCTGTCACCAAATTATGGGTCGACGAAAACGGCAAACCTACTGATGGCCCTTCGCGGTATATCGCTGCAGTGCCCACCTGGCACAACGCGGATTCGCTCGGATACAACCCGGATGACACGGGGCGCGAGATTGACAGCTGGGCCGAGTTGTATAGCAAAGACTTTGAGGGCAGGGTGGCGCTGATCAACGTGCCGCAAATCGGTGTCATGGATGCTGCGATGGGCGTTGAAGCCATGGGGCTGAAGACATTCGGCGACAAGGGTAATATGACCAAAGAGGAAATCGATTTCCTCGTTGACTTCTTGATCACCAAGAAAGAAGACGGTCATTTCCGCGCCTTTTGGGAAACCTTTGGTCAGTCGGTCAATCTGATGGTCAGTGGCGAAGTGGCCGTGCAATCGATGTGGTCGCCAGCAGTGACTGCTGTTAACGCTGAGGGCGTGCCATGCGTCTATGCCTCTCCCAAGGAGGGTATGCGTGGTTGGCATGGTGCGCTCGCTATTTCGGCCAAGGCCACCGGATCTAAACTTGATCAGGCATACGAGTACATCAACTGGTGGTTGAGCGGCTGGGCCGGTGCATTTGTTGCCCGCCAGGGTTACTACATGTCGACTGTCGAGAACACCAAGGCGGCCCTACCAGCTGAAGAGTGGGATTACTGGTATGAAGGTAAGCCTGCAGCGAGCGAGCTGCCTGATCCGTTTGGTGCGCCACTGGTTGAAGCCGGATCGGTACGCGATGGGGGCTCGTATGAAACCCGTTTCAAAAACATCGCCGTCTGGAATTCCCTGATGGACGAAAATGACTACCTCGTCAAACGTTGGACGGAGTTTTTGCAAGCCTAGTGGCAAGCACTGCTGGAGTTCGTATGACGCTTAGTCGCGCCCTGGGTTTGGCGTATGGCTGACCGTCTGACTGAATTCAACGTGAACCATCACGGTGGGCTGATTGGCACACAGCCCACACCCGATGAGCAGTCGGTTCGCGCAAAAATCGTGCGACCGGTCGAGGGCTTTGCCACTGGCTGGCTCGTCACACCGGCAACCATCTGGCTGGTGCTGTTTCTCGTTATTCCGCTCGCCTCTATCATCGTCTTCAGTTTCTGGACGCTGACCCAGCAAGGGATGGTGCCCGATCTGACCCTGCAGTATTACGGCGAGTACTTTTATGTAGAAGATTTTTTTGATCCGGAAGACCGGCAGTTTCTAAGGCCAAGCATCTTTCTGCGCACGCTTGGCTCCACGCTTTACTACACCTTGCTTGTGATGGCGCTATGCCTGCTGATTGGCTATCCCATTGCCTATTTTCTATCCATGCAGGTGCAGCAATTTAAGTGGCAACTTGCGCTGTTCCTGCTTTGCATGGTCCCGTTCTGGACGAGCTATCTCATTCGCGCGGTGGCTTGGTTGCCCATGCTCGGCAGGCGCGGCTTGATCAACCAGGCGCTGATGGGCATGGGCATTCTTGATAAGCCCGCTAATTTTCTGTTCTATTCTGAATTTGGCTATGTTGTGGCGCTTGTTCAGATTTACGTGGTGTTAAGCATCGGTCCAATCTTCTTTTCGCTCGCCAAAATCGACAAAGCCATCATCGAAGCCGCAACCGATATGGGTGCGACGCCGTTTCAGATTTTTCGAGAGATCATCGCACCGATGTCCCTGCCCGGGGTCGCCATTGGGATGATCTTTATCTTTGTGATGCTCATGGGCGAGTTTGCAACTGCTGTGGTTGTATATGGCGGTAAGACGAGTACTGCCGGCACCGTGATTTTGAACTACTACGCAACGGCCAATTATCCGTTTGCGGCGGTGAATGCTCTGATGCTCATGGTCGCGATGGTGGTCGGCATTATCATCATCTTGCGACTCGTTGATATTCGCAAGGAGCTATAAGCGATGGCGCGATGGACTCCCGAGCGACGGCGAAAACTGGGCATTAAGACTGGCTTCAGTCTCTACTTCATTGTGTTTTTGCTCTTCATCTACGGCCCGATGATTGCGATGTTCATCCTATCGTTTCAGGGGCCGCGCGGCGGTACAAGCTTTCCCATGCGGGGCTGGAGCCTGTTCTGGTGGCAAAAACTCATAGAGCCTTCTACTGTGGGCGACTTGCAGGGCGCAATGGGGCGGTCCATCATGCTCGCGCTCATGGTGATGGTGATTACGGCACTGTTCTCGACCATGTTGGCGATGGCATTTAGAAAAACGTTCCGATTTTCTAATGTTCTGTTCTATACCATCCTCGCCGGTTTGATGGTGCCAGGTGTTCTATTAAGCCTTGGTCTGGCCACTTTGATGCGCCAACTTGGCTTGTCACCAGCGTGGTATTCCTCGGCCCTGGCCGTGCACGTCGTATGGGCGTTGCCATTCGGCTATCTGGTCATGATGGCTGTGTTCAATCGATTTGACTCGCGGCTCGAAGAAGCGGCGCGCGACATGGGGGCAAGTGAGTGGGTGGTGTTTAAGGAGGTGACCTTCCCGTTGATCCTGCCAGGCATTGTCGCAGCGGGGTTGTTTGGCTTTACGCTGTCCTACGATGAATTTGCTCGTACCACCTTGCTCTCTGGTGAGTTCAACACGCTGCCGCTCGACATCAACGCCTCCATGACGCAGCGTATCCGTCCAACACTGTTCGCACTGGGGACTGTATCGACAATCTTTTCGATGCTGATGATTGGCCTGTTTTTGGTGATTTACACCATTCTAATCAGGCGTTCGCAGTAGGTGGTCTTTTGCGGGCCGTGGCCTCTTCGAGCAATATGCCCGCGTCGGCAGCCCAGCTAATGACTTGTTTCTCACCAAGCTCGCGCTCGCGCTCCGAGATTTTTCGGTGCTGCTCAACCGACACATAATGCCCAGGTGCAATCTCAAACACATCCGTTTCAAGCGTGCCGAGATACTCGGTATTGACGTAAACACCGTCCACCTTGTTGGCCATATCGGCATGCTCGCCCACATGCATGAGGTCGGCGCGAACCGAGAAGCTCACTTCAGTACCCGGCGTGACGGCAGGGTCAGTATCTGCGGCTTTGACATAGTAAAAATGACCGTCTGATTCGATCAGGATGATCGATCCACTGCGTGACTTGACCACGCCATTGAAAAGATTGTTATTACCAATAAACTGCGCGACGAACTTGGTTCTGGGCCGCTCGGCAATTTGGCGTGAAGAGCCGGTTTGCTGAATGACGGAATCACTCATGACGATCACTTTGTCTGCCATTGCCATGGCTTCCTGCTGCGAGTGCGTGACCATGATAAAGGTCATACCGAGTTCGCGCTGAATTCGCTTGAGCTCGATCATCATCGTTTGGCGAAGTGAATAGTCCAGCGCGCCGAGTGGTTCGTCGAGCAGTAGCACCGTCGGGTTACTAATGAGCGCCCGTGCCAATGCAACCCGTTGCTGTTGGCCGCCACTCAGTTCACCCGGCCGTCTCGCGGCAAAGTCTTTAAGCCCCACCATATCGATCATTTCGAGCACTTTGGGAGCCCGGACATCTTTATCTATCCCCTGCATCTTTAGGCTGAACTCAACATTCTGGAAGACATTGCGGTGTGGAAACAGCGCAAAGCTTTGAAACATCATTGAGGTGTCGCGACGGGCGGGGGGGAGGTCGGTGACGTCTTCGCCTTTGATGAAGATCTTTCCCTCGCTCACCTCTTCGAGGCCACCAATCATGCGAAGGGTGGTGGTCTTACCGCAACCGGACGGCCCGAGCATGGCGACGAACTCACCATGTTCAATCTCGGCATTGAAGTCGATGACTGCGCGTACGCCGCCCGGATAAGTCTTGTCGACATTCGTCAGCACGACGTCATAATCAGCCACGAAGCGTCTGCTCCCTTTGCCTGGGGCCGCGGGGGTAGTCTGTACCCAGCGTTCGTTACTCCGCAGCTTTGGCGGTTGCTTTCAGGAGTGACCAGACTGTATCGAATGGCACATCATTAAACGCCCCGTCCTCGTTAGCGCTTTTGAGCAGGCTAAGAGCCTGTGTTTGCGCTTCATTCTGTCCCGCTTTGTTCTCAAGCAGAGCAAGCGCCTGCCCAAACGGTACTTTGCGCGCTTCAGCGTCGCCAAAGTTGTCAGTCACGAGTTGGGTCAGCTGGGTGGTCATTTCCTGGAACTGCCCACTCCGACCCGGCTTGCCAAAGATGCCGCGAATGCCGTTGCTCGCAAAACGGTCGCGAAGGCCTGCGGGTAGAGACTGCGCCACACCTTCAAGGACTTCTCCCAGTGAGAAGCCTGATGTGAACATATCGCGGATCGTGTCTACGGTACCGTCACCGCCGCCATACATGCGGATCTGCGCCTGTGACAGTGCGCTGCCCATCGCCTTCGCCTGATCGATATGGACGTCACGCTCGGCTTCAATATGCAGCTTGGACAGCTCGAGGAACATGGCGGCATCGTTGTACTTCTTCAAAGCCGCTGCTTTCGCTTCCATGCCGCTGGCCTCTGCCTGGAGCATGCGCTCGGTGTTTTGTACCCGCAGACTTTCGACCTCGGCTTCGGCTCGGCCGCGGGCAGCTGATTCTTCCTTGATGCCGGCGGCGGAAATCGTTTGTGCCTCGCTGTTGGCTTTGGCTCGAACCAGAACCGACTTAGACTCCCGTTCCGCTGACTGCATGCGCGCATCAGCTTCGCTGACCATATGCATGGAGGTGACTTCGGCCTGAGCCTTCTCGGCAATACGTGAGGCATTGGCCCGCTGTTCGGCGCGGATGAGTTCAACGGCTTTTTCCTGCTCGGCATCTGCAAGCACGCGCACTTTGCCGGTTTCATGTTCTGCCTTGGCTTTTTCGGCGGTGATTTGTAAGCGGTCGATTTCAGCTTCTTCAAGCTCACGCGTCTTACGAACGAGGCTGATCTCGCGTTCGCGCTCTTCTGTTTCTCTGGCCAGGAAGCGTTGGATGTCCGCCTTTTCACGCTCCTGCTCTTTGGCGATAACGCGGATTTCGCCTTCCTTTTGTTGTAGCTCGACGGTGGTGCGTTGCTGCAACACGGCTTTTTCGAGCTCTTCTTGCTTGGCAATGAGCGCAATCTCGCGGTCCCGCTCCTCGGCTTCACGGGCGAGCTGACGACGAATCTCTGCGCGTTCAAGTTCTTCGGCCTTGCCAATCAGCGCAATATCGCGACTGCGCTCTTCAGTTTCAAGCGCAAGCTGCCTGGCAATCTCGGCCGCTTCACGCTGCTTGGACGCCGCAATGATCTCGGCGTCTTTTTCAATGCGGGCCTGTTCAATCGCTTTCTCTTTAGCAATTTCTTCCTGTTCAACCTCCCAGCGGCGCTCGAGCAGGGTGCGCTGCTGCTCGCTTAGTACGCGGGCTTTTTCCTCGGCGACCTGCTTTTCCTGATGAGCAATGGAGAAGGCTTCGTCTTGTTCAATTTCCAGGACCTCCTTGCGGGTTTGCAAGGCCCGTTGGCGCATGCTGATGGCGGCTTCCTCTGACGCCTGGTGGCGGACATCGCGGGCCGACTCTTCGGCCTTCAGCACCTCGGTCTCGAGCAGTATCTCGGCCTCCCTGCGTTCCCGTTCTTTGCTCGCTAACTCAATTGCACGGGCCTTCTCGGCCTGTTCAAGGGTTAAGGCCCGCTGGATCTCAGCAAGCTCTTCCTGCTTGGCCTTTTCGATCAGCGCAATCTGGCGGTCTTTCTCAGCCTGTTCGAGTGTCAGTCGGCGCTGGATTTCAATCACCTCGCGCTTCTTGGCTTCTTCGGTTATCGCGGTTTCTCGCTCGGTGCGCTGGCGCTCGAGTTCGACTTCGTTAGCAATTTCGCGCTCTTCGACCGCGCGGCGGCGATCAAGCAAAAACACCTGCTTCTCGCCAAGCTGCATCGCCTGCTCGTTGGCGACATCTTTGTCTTGTACCGCCTGCGCAAAGGCTTCCTGCCGCTCTATTTCAAGCAGCTCAAGCTGGGTGTCAAGATCTTTCTGGCGAATCGCAACCGTGGTCTTCTTCTCGGTGTCATGCACTTTTCGTTTGGCATCGGAAGTGATCTCAGTGATGATCTTCAGGCCTTCTGCATCAAAGATATTGTTTGAATTGAAATACTCTTTGCCTGCCTGTTCGAGGGTGACAACCGTGACTTCTTCCAACACGAGGCCATTGGCTTCAAAGCTGGCCACCGTGGCTTCTTTAATAGCCTGCGCGAAGCCATCACGGTTTTCATGCAGTTCCGTCAAAGTCTTGGTGGCGGCATAGCTGCGCAGCGCACCAACAACTTTTGCTTCGAGTAGGCTGCGAATCTGTTCAGCGTCGAAGGTTTTTTCGCCGAGACTGCGGCTGGCGGTCAGCAGATCTTCCTCGGTGCGGCCGACGTGGGTATAGAGCTCGGCGACCACATCAATGCGGATTTTGTCGGCCGTGAGCACGGCCTGCTCGTTGGATCGATTGACGATGACTTTGAGGGTTTCGAGAGAAATCCAAGACACTTCATGAAAGACCGGCAAGACCATTGCGCCCCGGCCCAGACAAACATTCGTGCCCATGAAGCCTGTTCGAATGAAGCCCATATTCGCGGGCGCTCGTTTGTAGACCCAAATCGAGATCACGTAGAACAGCGCAATGATGACGATCGCGGTGAAGATCAATCCAATCCAGATTTCAAGCATGTTGTCGGTTCCGGTCTCTGATTCTCTTTAGACAGTTTGCTAAGCGCTGTTCATTCATACCGCAGCCGATCAGCAAAATCAATATTGCTCAAGTAAGTTGCTCCCGCTTTTGGGCCGCGCGCAGAGCCTCACTTGCCTGTTGATCAATCTGTTGCCCATTGCCAGTCAGCATCAGGCCGTAGGGCGCTGTTCCGTCAGCGGTTAGCAGCCCACGTTTCACATCCGCTTCAACCTGTTCCTGTGCCCGGCTAAGGGGATCGCCATAGCCGCCCCCGCCAGCCGTCTGGAAAACGACTTTATCTCCAGCGGAAACGGCTATGCCGTCGCACTTTGCAGGCAGATCCTGCCGGGTGCCGTCGGCGCGAATAAGCCATCTTTGAGAGACTGAGCCCGCCTGGCCATCCAGAACCCCCCAAGGGCCTGAGCGATGACGGTCATCATGAACTGATATGTGGCCGTCTACCCCGAATCGGTAAATCTTCGCAAACCCATTACCACCCCGATACTGACCTGCGCCGCCGGTATTGGCAATCGCGGTGTTTTGCTCAATGACGATCGGATAGCTGCTTTCGTTCTGCTCGATGGAAGTCAGCATATCTGCGGGCTGCCATCTCTGAGCGTGAAGGCCGTCACTTTGACGTTGAGCGCCGATGCCGCCGAACAGAGTTTCTGAAAATTGGAACGTCTGGCCAAGCTGATCTGTCCCGACAAAGCTGAATGCAGGGTGGGTGCCGTAGGAAGCGGCACTCAGGTGATTTGGTGTGTGACGATTCATCGCGTGGGTCAGCATTTCACGATGTCGCCGCGCGGTACTGTCGTGACGCCCGAGAGGGGCAGGGTAGTCAGGGTTTAAGAGCGTTCCTGCCGGCACTGTCACATGAACCAAATCATAGTAACCATCATTGCTCAGCATGGACCGTAGGCCGGGCTGGGCCAGGTGTTGGCCCACCAGCGCCTTGGCCAGGCCGATTGGTAACTTGAAGTTAATCGGCCCGTTTGCTTGTGGGTCGGTGCCGGTCCAGTCGATGTAGGCATGTTCACCTTCGCGCCACACAGATACCTTGAGCCGGAATGGCCCGCCACCGCAACCGTCATCGTCGATCTGGTCCTCAAATGACTGAGGCTCCTGAGCGAGCCCTGAGACAATCAACTCCCGCATCAACTGGTGGCTGCGATCGAGCAGTGCAGCGCTGGCCTGCTCAAAGAGGCCTGCACCAAAACGGTGGCGCAGGCGTCTGAATTGTGACGCCCCGGCCTTGCACGCTTTGATCAGCGCGAGCAGGTTGATGCGATTATTGTCTGGCGTGCGGCTGTTGGCGAGAATGAGTTTCAGTGCCGTTTCGTCGAGCATGCCGGCCTTGACAATTTTCAGGGGCGCTACGCGAACGCCTTCACCCAAAATCGATTGTGCTGTGGCCGGTGCGCTGCCCTCGGTCGGTCCACCGGCGTCGGTAATCTTTCCGATCAGCCCAACATAGCCAATGGGGTCATCGCCCGCAAACACCGGCATGAAGACCAGCCATTGATTCAGATGGCTGACCGCGCCACCGCATGCGTATGGGTCACTGACCAGCATGACATCGCCAGCGCCCAAATCTTCATTGAGCGTCTCTAGCAAATGAGCCAGAAACGACCCAGATTCACCCGAGAGCATGTGGCCCCGAACATCTGTTAAGAAGCTGGTCTCTCCCGGATGGTCGTGCTCGTTTTGCAACACACGCCCGTAGCCAAAAACAGTCGACATTTCGCGCCGGCAATTTGTCAAGGCAACATTGAGTTGTTCGACTCGCATGGCATCTAGCGGACCGGCCGTTGTTGCTGCGCCTGAGCTGGCTGCGCCTGCACCAGCATGCCTTGTGCGTTCAGGCGCAATGAGCGGCTTCGGGCCTGGACGAAAGTGATCGGCGCACTTTTTGAGCGCCTGGTCTCTGGCGCGGTTGAGCGCTGCCTGTTCGTCGCCGTCATCAAAAATCCGGCTACTGCCGGACGCAATGAACGAATCTTCTGCAACCGTCAGGCGACAACTCACAACTGCGCGTTCATTGTCAACACGATGCTCAAGTATTTCGCTCGACCAGGTTATCGTGAATCGTCGGTTTAGCTCCGCCGTAATGTCGCCAGGCTGTGCGGTATCAGTTCCTTCAACACGATCAGGCTTGTCGGTCGCCGCGACGATATGATCGCTTTGCTTGCTTGCATTGGTGTGGTCGGTGTCAGTGTTAGTTGTCGCTGAGTCGGGTTCGCGGCGCGCAGCGGCCGGCGCAATCGGGGGCGGTGCTGCTGCCATCTGGCTATCAAACAGCTTGTCGAAAAGCGCTCTGTTTTGCGACAACAATTGGTCAAGCGATGCTGCGCCAGACGACTTCGATGCCGACTGTGGGGATTCGTCGCTCACGGGCTGGCTAGATGCTTTGTTGGTCATCTTATTGCCGCTCACCCATTTGCGTATCGTCTTGCCGGATAAGCAGATTCAGATAGGCGTCAACATCGGCAAAAAAACCAGGCTCGATGACGGTTGTCGTATCAGCCTGCGTCACGATCGCCGGCCCATGAATGCGGTTGCCCGCGAACAGTTTCTCGCGTGAGTAAAACGCTGTGCGGGTAAAGCCACCGTTGAAGTAGACCTGTTCATGAGTGACCAACGCAGTGCCAGGGTCAGCGTCGCGAAGATCAAATCGCTTCAGCTCCGTGCCCGCAGCGGCCGCCGAGGCGATGGCGCGCAGACTCACTAACTCAACAGCCTTCTCGTTGGGCGTGTTGCCGAAGCGGCGTTGATATGCCTGACTGAGTTTGACCATGATTTGGGCATGCCCGGCCAGGTCTTTGAGTGACGCCGGTTCAACGAGGGCGGACATAGTAAAGTTGCTGCGCTGGTATCTAAGCTCCGCGCGATACTGAATGTTTGTCGGCTGGCCACTAACGCTAGACCTACGATGTTGATCGTCTGTGCTCCACGCATCGGCCTGCTGTGTCAGATGATCAAGGCTGGCGATGATTGCGGGAATCTCTGCGCTTTCCCCGAGGGGGCGGCTTACGGTCTGCGCAAATTGCCGGGCGCGGTTAGCTTGCGTGAGACCAAACGCGGACAATGCGCCGCCGGCGAGCGGTACGATGACGGGACTGCATCCTGTTAACAGGCTTATGGCGCACCCATGCATCGGGCCGGCGCCACCACAGGCAAGCAAAGCAAGCTCTGCCGGGTCAAGACCTTTTTCCAGCGCAGTCCGGCGCAGGGGGCCAGCCAGTTGTTCATTGGCAATATCAATGATGCCTTGGGCAGCGCGGTGTCGATCGGTGTCCAGAGAGGTTGCGAGGCGGCTAACAGCCCCTTCGGCAGCCGAGATTTTTTGCTGCATGCCGGTGGTCTGCAGGCGGCCAAGCACCAACTGTGCGTCGATGACGGTGGGTGAACGTGAAGTGGATCCTGTGCCGACCCGTCGCGGGATGTGTTCGCCACTACCAGGGCTGAGCGCGACTGCACCCGCTGCTGGCGAGGTTGCCATTGATCCGCTGCCCGTATTGCAAATTCGAACATCGATTGATGGAACGGCCATCGACAGTGGCTCGCCAGCGCCTGTTGCGCTAGGCCAGAGCAGCGTCTGATTGGATAGCCGAGGCGAGCCCTGGCGAATCAAACTAATTTTAGCCGCAGCGCTGCCCATGTCTAAGGCGAGCGCTTCGGGGTAGCCCGCGCTTGCGGCGATACAAGCCGCGCCACTTGCACTCGCGGCATTCGCGCCCGTCATCATGCTCACCGGCATGTCGACGGCCTCGGCAACACTAAACAGCGAGCCAGATGATTGCATCACACTAATTGGCGCTGCCAATTGAATTTCGCGCAACTCAGCTGCCATCTCGCTCAGGTATTGTTTTGTACCAGCATAAACGGATGCATTCACAACAGTCGCCAGTGCGCGTGATTGTTCACCAGACTCGGCTGCGACGTCAGATGATATGACCACCGGAATCGATTCATTCAGGGTGCGAATGATGTCTCTGGTGCGCCGTTCGTGCGCGGGGTTTGCATAGGCATGCAACAGGCAGATAGCGATCGATTCCACCCCGGCACTTAGCAACTCATTCGCGGCTTCGCGTGCCTGCTCGTCGTCAAAAGGCAGGAGGGTATTGCCGTTGGCAGAGACTCTTTCGGCAATGCCACGGGTCGTCGCTGAATCGGTCAGTGCTGCGGTCCCGCCGGTTGTTCCGTTTTTCGTAGAAACCGCAAAGTCGAATGTGGACTCAAAGCCCTTGGTCACGAGTAGCCCAAGCTTTGAGCCGTTGCACGATTGCAAAAGATCGAGCGGCAGTGTGGTGCTATGCACCAATTCAGATACCTGGCTAGCAGGGACGCCGGATGATTGCAGCAGTGCCTGCAGACCTTGCCGGATGCCCGCCGTTGGGGACTCAGGCTGCGCAGGGGCCTTGTGAGTGAAGCTCTCACCCGTGACGCGGTCGAACAGACACAGATTGATGTGCGAGCCGCTCGCATCAATGCCTACTCGTGTCACTGGGTCTGGCATCACCCCTCCGCATACCGAATCATTTCGATGAGCAATAGTACCGGTGAAAGTCTGTTGGTTGACAGTCTTAAGAATCCCGATACGATCAAGACATTACCGATAAAACTCGCGGCCTGCTATGCCCGAGGACCGAATTTTGCCGCCTGGTATCAAAGTAGGGCGAGTAGGCGAGCGCTGGGAGGCACCATGTCAGACCAAATGAAGTACCGTCAGCGACCAGGCTTTTGGATGGTGCTTATCGCGATTGCGATTGCATTGATTTTTCTATACTTCTATGCCCCGTTCGAAACCTTTGTCAAAGGGGCTATCCCAAACATTCACTTTACCAATGTGATTTTCTGGTTTGCCTCGGTGGTTGGAGTGATCGCCTATACCGTCTCGCATTGGAGTTCGTTTCGGCAAAATCTGTCATCACGAGTGACAACGCTTGATGCCACCGGGTTGGTGTTTAACACGCTGCAGATTTCGATCCTGATCGCGGTGATTTTTCTGGCGGGTGCCACGCTGCAGGCAGTTGCGATGCTCGCGCTTCACCTAACCGGGGAAGGGCCCATTCTGTCCTCTGGGCTGGGGGAAAATCTTCTCGCCATTATTTTGCTGGTGATTTTGGCGTTGCTGTTTTACCTATTGCACTACCTGGTACGTGCGTTCAGAGATGGCTGGACGACCAGACGTGCCCCGCCGCATCCGGCCAGTGCCAGAGCTAATTCTTAACACGCGCTCTGTGTCGGGCAAGCCCTTCGACTAAGGCACGAGACGATTAAACGCACGCAGCGAAGCTTCGAGCTGGTGCTGTTCAATTCCCTTTGCAATGAATACCAGCCGTGAGCGGTGGTCTTCATCGGGCCAGGTATCCAGATGCGCAGGCGGATGAACGATGTGCTGCACACCATTGACCAGCAATGGTGCGTCAAGGCCACGCACATTGAGCAGGCCCTTAATTCGTAGCACTTTGTCACCATGACGGTGCAGCAGCATGGTGAGCCAAACGCCAAATGCGGTCCAGTCCAAGGGCTCATCGAACAACAGCGCAAATGACACGACGTCTTCCGTATGGCGATGCGTCAGGCCAGATGTGAGGCCGCTGAGCTGGGTAGTGCTTGCTTTGCTCGCGCTGATCCAATGGTGTGCATCGCGAGTTTTGCCAGCATTGGTCTGAGAATCTTCGGCGAGCAGACCGGCCAGATCGAGCGAATCGGCGGTGGTATCCGCAACGCCTGCGGTCAGGTTCAACCTCGCCAGTCGATGCTTGAGAGTCTTAATGACCTCACGTGAGGCAAGATCTGTTTTGGTGACTAAGAGCCTGTCTGCCGCTGCGACTTGCTTGGCTGACTCTTCATGTGAGTCGAGCTGCTTCTCACCATTAACCGCGTCGACAATCGTTATGATGTGCCCCAGGCGAAAGTGATGTTGCAAAACGGGTTCTGCCATCACGGTGTAGGCAATCGGGGCTGGGTCGGCGAGCCCAGAGGTTTCGATGATGACGCGCTTGAAGGGTGGCAAGTCTGCGCGCTCTCGCCTGACAAATAGATCGCTTAAGGCGTCGCTCAGGTCGCCCCGAATAGCGCAACACAGGCAACCATTTTCCATCAGGAGCGTTGGTGCTGTCGCGTTTTCCAGCAGATGGTGGTCGAGGCCAACCTCGCCGAACTCGTTGACCAGAACAGCAGTGTCAGACAGATGCGGCAACTTGAGCAGTCGCTGTAAGAGTGTCGTCTTGCCACTGCCTAAAAACCCGGTGACCACATTTACCGGGATCAGCTCGCCATAGGCCATCTAGCGGGAGGCTTGCGTCTGCCCGGAGTCGGCCGGCGCTTGTTTGCTAAGCGAGGCGATAAGGGCCTCATCAAGGGGATCAAATGACTGGCCACTCATGCTCTCAGCCTGCGCCCAGAGTTGGGTCAGATTCTCAACCAGCGCCGTCTTGCCTGTGCTGCCTTTGAGCACGTAGGAAGTCCCAGACCAGTTTTTCAGGCTCATGCGGTAGTGACCAAGCACCTGATTGACGAGCGCAGTCCGGTCAATGCGCTCGCGGGTTTGGGTTCTATCCTGGCCTGCAAATGCCTGTGGCGCACGCTGCGTTTCCGTCCAATGAGCCATGCCACCTAATATGCCGCAAAGGCCGCACATGGCTAAACAGCCTGGGCCGCGGTGTTTTGACTTTCACGCGGGTTGCGGCGTGCGAAGTCGTCAGCAATTTCATCGAAAGTGCAGAAACGAACCCCGGCATGGCTACTGATGTGTTCAAAAACGCGCTCAAGCATCAGTTGAACCTGAGGCCGGCCTGACACATCTGGGTGAATCGTCATCGTGAATACGGCATAGTCGAACTCGCGGTAGACCCAATCAAATTGATCCGTCCAGAGTTGCTCGATATCGCGTGGATTCACAAACCCGTGGCTATTCGGTGCCCCTTTGATGAACATCATGGGTGGCAGATCATCAAGATACCAGCTGCCCGGTATGTCGATCAGGTCGGTTTCAACCCCTCGAACGAGCGGCTTCATCCATTCATCGGGGTGCTTGGAGTAGTCGATCTTGGTCCAGCTATCGCCCACGCGCACGTAAAACGGATGAAAGTCATCATTCATCAGGCTGTGGTCGTACTTGATGCCTTTGGCCAGCAACAGTTCATTGGTTACCGGGCTGAACTCCCACCACGGCGCAACATAGCCGGTTGGCCGCCGGCCCGAGATTTTGTCAATGAGGTCGATGCACTTATCCATTACCGCCTCTTCCTGGACGGGGGTCATCGCAATCGGATTCTCATGGGAATAGCCATGCATACCAATTTCGTGACCCGCATCAACCACCATCCGGGTTTGTTCGGGAAAAGTCTCGATGGAGTGACCGGGAATAAACCAGGTGGTGGGGATTTGCATTCGGTCAAATAGTCGCACCATTCTAGGGACGGCGACTTCGCCTGCAAACAGGCCGCGCGAAATGTCGCATGGTGAGTCTTCGCCGCCGTATGAACCCAGCCAGCCCGCCACGGCATCCACGTCAACGCCAAAGGCGCAGAGTATTTCTTTCTTGCCGCCGCTAGCAAGTGAACGTGAAGCGAGAGATGACGACCGGCCTGACGGCACAATGAGAGGGCGCGGCTGATATCTTGCGCCGGTAACATTGTTTGCCGGATGAGTGCGGCCAGGTCTGCCCGACCCGCTGGTGAATCTCGTCATTGCGTTTTCGCCCCTGGATGGTTGAGCGGAAAAAGGAAAGCCAGTAAGCAAGCTGTCTGTAAATGCATCGGTCAGTCTAAGCGTAAGGCATCCATTCGCCAAGATTGCCCTATTCCGATAATGCCGCTAACCTGTCCTGTTCTGGCGCTGACTCGACAACCAGGAGGGCTCACAGATGGAATGGCTGAAAGATACCCTGCAAAGCTATCAAGCCAAGGGCTTTGCTGCTCGCTCTGGTTTTGGCCGACGGCCAGCGCTTTTGATTGTTGATTACATGAAAGGGTTTACTGACCCGACCTCGCCGCTGGGCGGCGATTTTTCGAGTCAGCTGGTGGCGACTGAGGCCTTGATCGCGGCTTTTCGGCAGGCAGTCTTTCCGGTTATCTACACGACGATTGAATACGACGACGATTTCAACGACGCGGGCGTATTCATAAAGAAGGTGCCGTCTTTGGCAATTTTGCGTCGCGGTTCTCCGATGTGTGAGGTTGATGATCAAATTAAGCCGCAGGCCAACGACTATATCGTGTCAAAAAAATACGCCAGTTCATTTTTTGGCACCAACCTTGACACCTACCTGCGTAACCAGGGTGCCGATACCTTGGTAATTGTTGGCTGTACAACCAGCGGTTGCGTGCGCGCGTCTGCGGTTGACTCGTTGCAGTACGGCTACCACACCATTGTGGTTCGAGAAGGGTGCGGTGATCGCGCTGAAGGGCCGCACGAGGCAAACCTGTTTGATATGGACGCCAAGTACGCCGATGTGGTGTCACTTGACGAGTGCCTTGAGTCTGTTAGGCAAGTGGATAGTTCAAGCCGGTCTGTTGGCAGCAAAGCCGCAGCATCGTGATGGATTGAAAGGCTTGGCGTTGGTGACAATCAGGCAGTAGCTCTCGCCTCTAAAGAGCCGCCAGAATCGACTGGCCACTCGATACGTCAAACGCACCGCCTTCTTCAATCGCCAGGTGGCTAACGCTAGCGTTGCGTACGACCATTGCGTAGCGCTGTGATCGGATACCCAGCCCAAGGTTGGTGAGATCCCAGTCTAGGCCGGCGGCTTTGGTCCACGCGGCGACCCCGTCGGCCAGCATCATGACCTTACGGTCCGGATCTTTTGCCTGCCCCCAGGCATTCATGACAAACACGTCGTTAACTGATACGCACGCAATGGCGTCAACACCTTTGGTCATGATCGCATCGTAGTGATCGAGAAAACTAGGCAAATGCTGAGCAGAGCAGGTGGGCGTGAACGCGCCGGGAACGGCAAACAGCACAATTGTTTTACCCCCGAACAATTCATCGCGAGAAAGGGGGGTTGGACCGTTTTCGGTCATTTGAACCAATTCGATGTTGGGGACTTTGTCACCGATGCTCAAGGTCATTAGAGGCGCTCTTGGTCGACTGTTGATAGCGGCCAGCTGCCGGACCCCTTAATGAGTCAGTCAACTGGCATGGACGAAACTGTGGGTGATTGTGGGTAGTTAAGGGCCAGGTGGCTGGGCTATGATGCCCGTTAGTTCTCACGCCGACAATTCCCCTTGCGCCGACACTTCACTTTTACTGAGAGGATTAACGATGAGCCAGGTAGATAACGCAGAACTCGACAAAATGTTGCAGGCGGCCTTTGATGCTGCGACCAAGCTTTATAAGGAGCGCGGATTTCAGCGCCGCATCGGATTCGGCAGCCGGCCGGCCCTAATCAGCGTGGACATGGCCAATGCGTGGACCCGTCCGGGTAATCCGTTTACGTGTGATCAGGACAAAATGGACAACGAGATTATCCCGGGTATGCAGCGTTTGCTCGCAGCGTTTCGCGCGAATGGCCGGCCAGTGGTTCATTCGACGACGGCTTATGAGATTACTGACCGCGGGGCGTCCTTCACTGATATGGGTTTGTGGCACGAGAAGATTCCAGTGGATGTGCTCAACATCAAAGACGAGTCACTCTGGGCAATCGACAGTCGTATTGCGCCGGTCGAGGGTGAGTACACCTTGCTCAAAAAGCGGGCCAGTGCCTTTCATGGGACTGAGCTGGCGGGTATTTTGCGTTCGAACAATGTTGACACCATCTTGGTGACAGGTGTTACCGCCTGTGCGTGCGTGCGCCAAACAATCTGTGACGGATTGGCTGAGGGTTTTAGAACCATCGCGGTCAAGGAAGCGATTGGCGATCGGGTGCCGGGCGCCGTTGCGTGGAACCTGTTCGATATTGATGCCAAATTCGCAGATGTTGAAACAGTCGATACCTGTGTGGAATATCTCAACACACTTTCACCCATCGCAAAGGCGGCTTAAATTGAATACCAAACGCAGTGCACTTAAGAGTCACCTGGACGCCGGGGAGTTTGTTGTCGCGCCGGGTGTATTTGAACTGATCTCTGCAAAGATCGCAGATCAGATGGATTTTCCGGCGCTCTACATGACCGGGTACGGCACGGTGGCTTCTTATCTTGGTTTACCCGACGCGGGCTTGGCCTCATACACCGACATGGTTAACCGCGTCGCCACGATGGCTGGTGCCACGAGCAAACCCTTGATTGCCGATGGTGATACCGGCTATGGCGGTTTGCTCAATGTGGATCACACCGTGCGCGGCTACGAGCGAGCAGGTGCGGCCGCGATCCAGATGGAAGATCAGGAGTTTCCTAAAAAGTGCGGGCATACCCCGGGCCGCCGAGTGATTCCGCTTGAAGATATGGTGCGCAAGATCAAGGTGGCAGTGGCCGCTCGAGAGTCTGAGGACTTTCTCATCATTGCGCGAACGGACGCACGAACCAACTATGGTTTGGCTGAAGCCTTGAAGCGGGGGCAGGCATTTGAGGAGGCGGGTGCAGACATCATCTTTATTGAGTCGCCAGAGTCGGAAGATGAAATGCAGCAAATTTGCCGGACGATCCAAAAACCAACCCTCGTCAATGTAGTGGATGGCGGCTCAACGCCTGTATTGCCGCTGCAAAGCCTCGAGGAACTGGGCTATAGCATGGCGATTTTCCCAGCGACGGGGTTTTTGGCCATGGGGGCGGCGCTTCAATCGACCTATCAGCATATTGAGAAGACTGGCTCTAGTGCTGGCATTCAGACACCACTTTATAACTTCCAGCAGTTCAGCGAACTGATGGGATTCAAGCGGGTGTGGTCGTTTGAGAAGCAATGGCCTGAGCTCCCTGAGTAGCCAGGTTGACGGATACGCCCCGGAGCGGAGGTGCAAACCCATGAAACCACCAAACAATCCCTAAGGTCTGCTCAAGCGATTCGCCCATGATTTGCCCATAGTTACTCCTGTCAAATTCACAGCGTCAGGAGCTGGTCAAATGAGTAAGGAATCGATTTCAAGCGTTTCGGCAGTGGCATCAGCTATTTTGGAGTGGGTCGTCATAGCCGGGTCAACGGCGGTCGTGGCGGGTCTATCTGTGGCGACGATTTGGACTTTGGTTAGCCCGGTGGTTGGTTTGCTCCCAAGATTGCTTGTTATGTACTCCTAAAAGGCACAAAGTTGCCCGAGAAAAATGACCATCCAGTTTGCAGATTTTGAGCTAGATCCCGATCTTTTTGAATTGCGCAAGGGTGGGGAGCTCATCGCGGTCGAGCCCAAAGTTTTTGGATTGATCGCTCACTTTGCCGCCAACCCCGATCAGGTGTTCACTAATGATCAACTCATTGAGGCTGTCTGGTCTGGTCGTACCGTCTCCGACACCACCATCTCAAGTTGCATCAAGAATGCGCGTAAAGCCCTCGGTGATACGGGCGAGGCACAGCAGTTTATTAAAACGGTTCGAGGCAGAGGCTTTCGCTTTGTAGCAATCGTCAAATCACCGGCCTCTATGCAAGACAGCGCCGCTGCCAATCATCCTCAGGCGCGCCAGACGGAGGATCAGCACGATCCTTCGTTGTTAGTTTTGCCTTTCCGGCCCCTAACGGATTCGCCAGAATGCGCCGCACTGAGTACCGATCTGGCGACCCGAATAGGCACTGTTCTCACTCGGATTCCGTTGTTAAAGCTCAGTGCGCAGACTTTCCGCTACGTGGGGCAGGCAGTGTATCCGTCGGTTAGAGAGTTGCATGAGTCATTAGGTGTGGACTACGTTATTGAGGGTGGTGTTCAAGCGTCAGCTAATCAAGTGAGCGTTCACGTTCAGCTTTTGGATGCCAGAACCGGATTCAGCCTCTGGGCTGAAAAGCTTGATGTGCCAGCTGATACTACCGATCCCGTGCAGGCAGCGACGGTGGCGGTCATCGCCAAAGTTGAGCCGCAGCTCGTGCGGGCGATTTACCAAAGTGTCTGTTCGCTGGATGGCGCACCAACTGCGCGTCGTCTTTATCTCGAAGCGAGCGGTTTGCTGTCGCTTAAGGGCTATCACTACAAGTCGTTTCCGGTGGCCATTGATCTGTTACGCCAGAGTCGTGCGCTATCGCCTGACTTTGCTCACGCGTCTGGTTATCTGTCACTTGTCCTTGGGCTGGGCAATCGTCTGGGTATTCTCGAGGGTCGTGAGAAGCTTCATGATGAAGCGATGGCCGCAGCCGAAGACGCATTGCAGGCAGACAGTATGGATTCAACCGTCCTTGGTTTGGCTGGCTGTGCCCTGGCCGATCTGGGACATCCTTCGCGGGCGGTTTCGGTGCTCGAACAGGCCATTGACCTTAATCCTGCCAACGCTCAGGCCTGGGTAGCGAGGGGCTCCGTCTTTGTCATGCAACGCGAACTTGATGCTGGCATCGAGAAGCTGCGTCACGGCATGTCAATCAGTCCACTTGATAGCCGTCTGTCTATTTGGGGGTCGATACTGGCTATTGCCCTTTTGATGCGAGGTCGGCTTGATGAGGCGCAGGCGGAGGCAGAGATTGCCTGCCGGCGGGAATATGGCGCTTACTGGTCGCGGATTGCGCTTGCGGCCATCTTGCATCAGAAAAGCGATATGACCGGTGCATCGAGAGCCCTCGATGATGCTTATGGCGCCGCACCAGATCTCACCCCAGAGCAGATTCAGTTTCTTGTTGGGCACAAGTTCGGTCAAAAGTTGGTCGCGCTTAGAGCGGGAAGCTAGCCGTTGATGGGCGGTCAGTCGTCGCAGACAATGACGGTATCGAGGTAGCGGGAAGGCACAACCATCGTGCCATCTGTTGCGCAATTGAAGCGCTCAACAATCGCAAGTATATTGCGACGAATTGCTCGGTAGGTATCAGGTGCTGACGATATTGTCGCAGTCAGCGCCGTTTGGTAGTCGGACATAAAAACGTCCGCCCAATGAGCCGGCGACTGAAATCGAAAAGTGAACGACCTCATAGTGGTGGTCACTGATCGTGCTTTGTGCTCAAAGACTGATTGGATGAACGCCTGTCTGCCCCAAGTCGTTGGCGAATCCTTGTCGGCAAGGGAAGGCTGATGGCTTTGAAGGGTGTGAATTAATTCGCCGAAGAAGCCCTCTGGCATCCAGCTAGTTAAGCCGATTTTCCCGCCAGGTTTGCACACGCGCAGGAGTTCGCTTGCCGATTGTTTATGGTTAGTACCAAACATAACGCCAAAGGTTGATGTGACGTTGTCGAATTGACCTGCCGGGAAAGGCAATTCATCAATGTCGGCTAGCCGATAGTCGATCGGCAGATCTTCAGCCTCGGCGCGCCGCCGTGCTTTCTCCAGCGTGCTCTGGTCTCGATTAATTGAAACCACTCGACAGAAGCGGCGAGCTGCGGCCAAAGGCGTGTTGCCGTTACCGCTAGCGACATCAAGGACGGATTGCCCCGCCCGTAAGTCCATCGATTCGCAGAGCTGTTCGCCTGCTACCTGGAGGGCGACACCAATACGGGTGTAACGGCCTGGATCCCAAACGCACGGGCGCTCGCGCCTGACAAGATTGGGTTCAGTTTTAGGTGTGAGCTGAGTCTGTAGGGAGGACATGGCGGACTCCTTGGATGATCCAGTGATATCAAAAGATTTGCCGGCGCCCAGCATGCGCGAAACCGACTGGGCAATAGTGGTCGCTATTACCAGGATTTGCTGGGTGATTCGCTGGTGATTCTGAGTTGATTCAAAGCGACATTGATCACCAGCATTTGGTACGTGTTGCATGCAACGTCTTTGCGATTGCACTCACTGGCCGGGCCGGGTCGCGAGTTCATTTCGGCCAACGAGTGGCTGAATGCACCAGCAGCGTTTTTTTGATGTTGATGACAGGGGCGGACCGTCAGTGCAATACTCAATCAGCCGGGCGCGTGCATGTACAAGCAGCTTGTACAAGAAGAAGTCAATACAAAAACGACAGGCAATCCAAGGGCGCGCGCTCTTTTCAAAAGCCTGTGCAGGAGTGCTCAATGAAGACAATGACGCGATATCTCGCTGCGGCGATATGTTCCATCGGTTTGACGGCGACAGCAGCCGAATTCGAAAAGACTGATCCTCAATCACTCGGCTTTTCTACAGAGAGACTGGAACGCCTGGATGCCCTTGTGACTAAAAAAATAGAAGCGGGACTATTCCCTGGTGCTGTGACGATGATTCTTCGGGACGGCAAAGTGGCTCATCTCTCGGCGCTTGGTAAAAGAACTCCTGACGGTGCACCGATGACCGAAGACACCATCTTCCGAATCTATTCGATGACCAAGCCTATTGTTTCCGTGATGACCATGATGCTGGTTGAAGAAGGTCGAGTGCTGCTCGGTGACCCTGTCCACAAATACTTGCCAGAGTTCAAAGAGATGACGGTCGCCACGGGTGTTGCGGCTGACGAAAAAATTGAGACAACTCCGGCCAAACGCCCCATGCGGGTTCACGACCTGCTGCGCCACAGTGCTGGCCTCACTTACGGCTTCTTCGGAAAAGGACCAGCCAGAACTGCGCTCAATAAAGTCAACGATTCGTTTCGGACGATGACTAATCGTGAGGTGTCAAAGGCTCTCGCGGCATTGCCTCTGGAGCACGAGCCAGGCACAGCCTGGGAATACAGTCGGGCAACCGATGTACTGGGGGCGCTGATAGAGGTGGTGGAGGGGGCGCCGCTTGGTAAGGTTCTGAAGGGCAGAATCTTTGAGCCATTAGGCATGACGCAAACCGCTTTCTGGGTGGCCGACCCGGCTGATCACAACCGCATTGCCGAGCCCATGCCTGAGGATCGCAAAGTCGGACGGTTTGATGTGTTTGATCCACGCAAAAGACCGACGTTCGAAAGCGGCGGCGGTGGGCTCATGTCGACCATTCACGATTACGCTCGCTTTGCGCAGATGATGATGAACGGCGGCGAGTTCAACGGTGTGCGCCTGCTGTCGCCAACAACGGTTCGGTCAATGACGGCCGATCATATGGGCGAGAAAATTAAGCCGGGCAAGTACTTCTTCGTTGGCGACGGCTATGGATTTGGCTTAGGCTTTGGCGTGCGTAGGACAGTTGGCGTGTCGGACCGTATCGGTAACGCCGGTGTCTATGGCTGGGGCGGTGCAGCCGGCACCGCATACACTGCCGATCCGAAAAGTCGCACGGTAATGCTCTATATGATGCAGTCACCGAAGCACCGCGGCCCGGTTCGGCGAATGGTAGGCAATGTTGCAGCGAGCGCATTTGTTGGCCCGCTTTCAGACTAGCTGACTAGGGAGGGGGTTGGTGCTGGAGAGAGGATTTGAACCCCCGACCTTCTCATTACGAATGAGCTGCTCTACCAACTGAGCTACACCAGCACTTGAACGCTGCGGGTTGAAAACACTCCGCGCTAGCAGTCCAGCCTGTAAGTGTAGCAGCGAACATCGGCTGCGCAAGCTGAGCCTTGGTCTCTGGCCGACAGGTTGCTTATCGGAGAGTGGCGGCCACGCGCGCCAAGCTCTCTCAGTATTGTCCGGATTCGTGGATTTTGGCGGCGATCTCCAACACGCCATAGTCATCTTGCGGCCGACCAATCACCTGATAGCCGGTCATCTGGTGTGGCATTGATGCTGCATCGGATGCATCCGGCACGATGGGAATGCTGACCGCCGGCAAGCCAGCTAGCGACGCTGGAATGGTGACTTCCATCCATCGATGATAGGTGTCCATCTGCCGCCCTGCGATCTCGCGAGGCCAGCGTTCGCTGATGTCAAACGGAAATACCTGCGCTGTAGGCAGCACTAGAAAATCTGCCTTTTCAAACAACCGCAGCGCGGCTTGATACCAGGTGCTTCGGTTGGCTGAGGCTTCGCAGAAATCGGCTGCGCTCGCTAGTGCACCGTGCTCGGCCTCCCAGCGCGCCTCAGGCTTTATTTGAGCTGCTTTATGCGGATCTTCCAGAAGCGTAGCGAGTCGACCGCCGTTTAAGCCCTGCCGCAGTGTGATCCAGCTATGCCAAAGCAGGGTTGGATCAATCCCGAGCGGCAGGGGCGTGACTGTGGCGCCAAGACCTTCCAGGTGGGTGAGGCCTTTTTCGATTATGTCGATAAGCCCGGGCTCAATCGCAAGGTGCCCATTCAGATCTCCCAGCCAGCCGAAGGTCAGACCCGCCAGTGGCTTGCTATCGAGCGTGGCAGCAGTGATCTTTGCGATTGCATGGAACTCACTGCCATCGCCCGGGAGTGTGAGGGGGGACGCCGGGTGTTGGCCCGCCTGGGTAGCTAGCAAACGGGCACAATCCTGGGGGGTACGGCCCATCGGGCCGGCAACGCCAAGCTGCTGGACAAACACATCGGCCACTGGCACCTGCGGCACTCTGCCGAAGCTTGGCCTGTGACCATAAATGCCGTTGAACGCAGCAGGGTTGCGCAGTGATCCCATCATGTCGCTGCCGTCGGCGACCGGCAGCATATTCAGCGCCAACGCGACTGCCGCACCACCACTTGAACCGCCAGCGGTTAGTGCCGGGTTAAGTGCATTGCGCGTTGTGCCGTAGACCTCGTTGAAAGTGTGCGAGCCCAGGCCGAATTCGGGCGTATTGCTCTTGCCAATGATGATCGCACCATCAGCGCGTGCTCGCGACACGATCTCAGCGTCTACTTCTGGCATGAGGTTCGCAAACACGGGTGAACCGCTGGTAAATGGAAAGCCTTTCGCTTGTGATAGATCTTTAGGTGCTTGCGGAAATCCGTGCATCCACCCGCAAGACTGCCCGGCGGCCAATTGCTCATCGCAGGTTTTTGCCTGCGCCAGTGAAGGTGCCTCATCGGCCAGCGCGACCAGCGCGTTGTAGTCACCATTGAGTTGTCTAATGCGGGCCAGGTAGGCTGTCATCACCTCGACACAAGAGACCTTCTTGCCGTGAATGGCTGCACTAAGCTCGCTAGCATCCATTGCACAAATGGCGTCGGGCTCTGGCGGGGGGCCGTCTGGACCTGGGTGTATCGGCACCGGTGGCAGTTCCTCAGGGTGGGCGATGAAACTGGCCGGGGCCACGCTTTGATTGGGCTTGCTCATAGGGAAACTGGCATTCGAGAAAAGTGTTTCGGAGAGCGGCTCGAACTAAGAGCCACCCCGTGGCATCGTGGCAAGCGTTGCCGCGACATTGGGATAACGCAATTTGACTTTCAGTTCGCTGCGCAGCCGGCGGTTCGACAAGCGGCGCGACTCACGCATAAAAGACCACATCATGGGCGTGACTTCGGCTTTTATAGCCTCGGGCGCTAGACGTCTGGGGCGGGGCAAGCCAAAGTGCTCCGCTACCTGATCAAAGTAATCGCCCATCAGTTGCTGGTCGCCATCGCTGGCATTGAATGTTCGGCCGGCGGCACCGCGCAGCATCGCCATCCACAGGCTTCGGGCCAGATCATCTGCATGAATGTGGCTACTGTAGCTGTCGTGTTCGCGCGTCAGTGCCGGGGTACGTTTTTGCAGACGGGTCAGGGGTAAACGCTCCTGAGCGTAAATGCCCGGCGCTCGCAGAATGTTGATGCTCATTCGCGCGCTACCACTTGTTTTTGAGCGCCTGCGAAGCTGCCGCTCGGCATCCGCCCGGCGCTTTGCCCGTGTTGACTGTGGGTTTATCGGCGTGGACTCGGTCAGCAAACGACCAGCCGCATCGCCGTACACTCCGGAAGTACTGCAATAGGCCATGCGCAGCCGGCTGGCTACTTTGCGGCGGTCAAGTTGCGCCAGCACTCGTCGCAAGCGGTGGTCACGCTCGCCGTCGGTTGAGGGCGGCGCAAGATAAATAATGTGGTTGGCGAGCCCCGTCAATCGTGCGAGGTGGCCTGTTGCCGCCGTGAGGGTGTCTTCTGGGGGCTGGCCGGCTGCCGTGGCAGCGCGATCAAGATCAAGTCGCAGCGGGCGAGCACCATGGGCGCGAATGCTATCCAGTTGCTCCTGGCGGCGGCCGGTGCCGACAAATCGGGCTTTTCCGGCTTGGGCGCGAAGCAGCCGCAGCCCCACGTCGCCGCACCCTATCACTAACACGCGAAGCTGCCTAAATGCGCGCGGTAGCGCGCGGCGAGGACGTTTTATGACCATCGGGTGATAATACCGTCCTCAGCAGCCAGGCAATTCTCTGGACCGGCGTCAACTTAGATGGAGCATTCGATTCGATGAAGCACCAAGTCTCGCTCAAACCCAGCGGTAAACAGTTTGAGGCCGATCACGGCCAGGCAGTGCTGGACGCGGCACTGGCGGCCAATATTGTGCTGCCATACGGTTGTAAAGATGGCGCCTGTGGCTCATGCAAGGCGCTCATTGTCGATGGGCAGATTGAGCAGGGTCCGCATTCGACCGGAGCGCTCAAGCCCGAAGAAGCGGAGCGGGGCTACGCGCTGTTGTGTTGTGCGGAACCGTTGTCGGATCTTGTTATCGAGGCAAGGGTATTGGAGGGCGTAGGGGACATTCCCATTCGAAAGATGCCGTGCCGGGTCGCGTCAATGGATAAACCGGCGCCGGATGTGGCGGTTCTGAAGCTGCAACTTCCTGCTAATGAGCAATTGCAATACCTGGCTGGTCAGTATATCGAATTGATTCTGCGCGACGGCTCGCGCCGCGAGTACTCGATGGCCAGTGCGCCGCAGATTGCCGAGCAGATCGAATTACATATCCGACATATGCCGGGCGGCAAATTTACTGAAACCGTGTTTGGAGATGCAAAGCCGCCAGTTAGAGAAAAAGCCATCCTACGTTTTGAAGGGCCGATGGGCACTTTCTTTTTGCGCGAGGAAACAGAAAAGCCCATCATCATGGTGGCGAGTGGAACAGGTTTTGCCCCGATTAAGGCGATCCTGGAGCAGATGATTCACAGAGACAACCGGCGCCCGGTTACGCTCTACTGGGGGGGGCGACGCCCGCACGACCTTTACCTCAACGATCTCTGTGAGCAGTGGGCGTCGGAACGTGAGCACATTACTTATGTTCCCGTGATCTCCGATGCACTACCCGAAGACAATTGGTCCGGGCGCACTGGTTTTGTACATAAGGCAGCGATGGAAGACTTTGCTGATATGTCTGGTCACGAGGTGTATGCCTGTGGCGCCCCCATCGTTGTCGACTCCGCCCGCGACGAATTTTCCGCGCACTGCGCTCTACCCGCAGATGCATTTTTTGCTGATTCCTTTACTACTGCCGCCGATGTCGCCGAAGCAAATCCTTCCGCTTGATGGAATTACCGTTGTTGCCCTTGAGCAGGCTGTTGCTGCGCCTTACTGCACTAGTCGTCTGGCCGACATGGGTGCGCGGGTTATCAAAATTGAACGACCCGAAGGCGACTTTGCGCGCGCCTACGATACTGCGGTCAATGGTGACTCAAGCTACTTTGTCTGGATCAACAGAGGTAAGGAGTCCGTTAGCCTAGATTTAAAGCAGCCCGACGATCTGGCATTGATGAAACGCATTTTGAGTACGGCTGATGTGTTTGTGCAAAACCTTGCGCCGGGCGCTGTGGAAAGACTGGGCCTGGGGCTAGCCTCTTTGCGCGAGCAGTTTCCGCGCCTGATTACCTGCGATGTGTCAGGCTATGGCAGCAGTGGCCCGGCACATAAGCAAAAGGCCTACGACTTACTGGTCCAGGCCGAGAGCGGTCTTGTGGCCGTAAGCGGAGCGCCTGGTCCCTGGGGTCGAATTGGTGTGTCTCTCTGTGATATCGGTGCGGGCATGAATGCCATTATTGGGATTCAGCAGGCGCTCTTGCAGCGAGATAAAACGGGTCAGGGTGGTCCGGTGGAGGTGTCCTTGTTTGGGACGGCGGCCGAGTTAATGGCTGTGCCATACCTGCAAACGCGTTACGCGAATAATCCGCCAGAACGTATTGGTCTGAAGCATCCCAGTGTTGCGCCGTACGGCTCATTCCGTTGTCGCGATGAAAAAGACGTCGTGATCTCGATTCAGAATCAACGCGAGTGGCTCTTGTTTTGCAAAGTGTTTATGCAGGATGAGGCATTTGCAACCGATGAGCAGTTCCACTCGAACCCTGCTCGTTGCGAGAACCGGCAGGCGCTTGATAAGGCGATTGGTGATCGGTTTGCCGAGCTAAGTCGCCTCCAAGCAGTTGATTTGCTCACCGAGGCCAACATTGCGTTTGGCTCCATCAACAGTGTTGAAGATCTTATTGAGCATCCGCAGTTTGTCACGACCGCGATGCCCGTTGGCGGCGAAATGGTCGAGTTGCCAGCTGTGCCGTATCACACCGACTGTGAACCGACTCAATTTAAGGCAACGCCTGAGTTAAATCAGCACGGGGCTGCAATCAGAGCTGAGTTCGAATCGGTGGCACAAAAAAAAGGCCCCGCGTAGAGCGGGGCAAACCAGCCAGGGAGGAAAAAGATCTCGATGGCCGGAGGAGGAGACTTACTCAAAAGCACAAAGTGCTCTCGACAAAAAGGAATGTACGGAGTTGGAAGAGCTTTGGCACGGCAATGCGGATTGACGGGCAGCCAAGTCGGACAGACGGAGGCGACGTGATAAAAGTCACTTGAATTCAGGGTTTTGCGGCCGTTTTGCGCTGCCATAGCAGCGCTGGGTGAGCGCGAGAATTCGCGAAACGAGAGGCGCGCTGCATGAGCAAGGCGCGAGGCTGCGGAAGTGACGGGCGCGGGCATAGAACGCTTTGCCAGATCCAAATCCAGCAAGCGAGGGTTTGTTTTTGTTTTAAAGCCGCTTTACTCGCTGGCTACTACCGGCCAGGCGATTTGGCCGTGACAGCTAACTGACTACTGAGAGAGGATCCACTTCACTAACGACGCCGCCTCAGCCTCGCTTACCTGCGGATTGGCTGGCATTGGGATTTGGCCCCAAACACCCACGCCACCCTTGCGGACGATGCCAGCGAGTCTCTGGGCTGCACCACCGTCTTCTTTGTATTTGAGCGCAACTGCCTTAAATGCGGGGCCGATCAGCTTCTTGTCGACAGCATGGCAGGCCGTGCAGTTTTTAGCCTTAGCCATCGCCGCATCTGCTAAGGCTGGGCTTGAGACAAAAATCGAGGCAAAGAACGCTACTGTCAGGCTAGCAGTGCGGAAATTCATGGCGAGACTCCAAGTGAATGCTTTGCGATCATAACGCACAGCTCCTGGCGAGGCCTACGTCAACGCTCGTTCGGAGCAACGAATTGCCCAAAGAAACGGAAAACGCCTGAGATGACCGGCCGCCCATCCGCGTGATTGGGCCGACCGGCTGATATCAGGCGAGTTGCTGCGCAGGCCAAGCGACACTCACGCAATCCGAATCTGCGAGAGGTAAGCCGTGTATCTAATCTGGTTGGGCGTTGCATTAATGCTTGGCAAAGTGCTCGAATTCGAGCCTCTGGCAGAGATGAGCTGGTGGTGGGCGGTTGCTCCATTTGCAGTGGCGTTTGTTTGGTTTGAGGGGCTCGAACCCGCCCTTGGCTTTGACAAACGCAAGAAGCAGCGCGAGGCCGAAGATGACCAGGCCAAGCGCGAGCGAATCCAGGCGCAATTCGCGCAACCTGGCCAGGCGCGCAAGGGCTGAGGTCTGAGTTCAAAAAAACCCCGGTCAGTCAGCGCTGCCGGGGTTCTTTCTTTGGGGCTGCAATTCGCTCCTTGCAAAACAGCGCTTTGTAATAGGGCTTTTAGTCGGCGCCACCGTCGGTGACTGCGCCCTGGCTCGCTGACGCGGCGAGTCTTGAAAACTCCCCCAGTACACCCCGACTATATCGCGGAGTGGGTGCTTGCCACTTCTGACGACGATTCGCCAACGTTGCATCATCGACATTGACGTTGAGCACAAGTTGGTGCGCATCAATCGTGATTGAATCGCCTTCTTCGATCAGGCCGATCGGGCCGCCGGCCGCCGCTTCTGGCGCGACATGTCCAACCACCATTCCCCAGGTGCCGCCCGAGAAGCGTCCGTCTGTGATGAGCCCGACTGATTCTCCCAGCCCGGCACCGATGAGGGCGGATGTCGGCGCAAGCATTTCCGGCATCCCGGGCGCTCCGCGCGGCCCAAGGTAGCGCAGCACCATAACATCGCCCGCCACAATTTTGCCGTCCATGATCGCTTTGAGTGCCGACTGCTCATCATCGAATACGCGGGCGGGACCCGTGATGACCGGATTTTTGAGGCCCGTGATTTTTGCGACCGAGCCTTCTGGTGACAGGTTGCCTTTGAGAACAGCCAAGTGGCCTTGGGCGTACATTGGCTTGTCGACCGGGTAAATCACCTTTTGGTCTGCTGGTGCCTGGACTGACCAATCGGCAAGTTCTTCGGCAATCGTGCGCCCGGTAATCGTGATGCAGTCTCCGTTGAGTAGCCCCGCAGCATTCAGACGCTTGAGCACTTCGGGAATGCCGCCGGCGCGGTGCAGATCGGTAGCCAGGTATTGCCCAGACGGTTTGAGATCGCAGATGACGGGTACCCGCTGTCGGATACGCTCAAAATCGTCAATCGTCCAGGGCACTTCAGCCGCATGAGCGATAGCCAGAAAATGCAGCACCGCATTGGTAGAACCACCGGTCGCCATGATGAGCGACACAGCGTTTTCCAGCGACTCGCGCGTCACGATGTCTCGCGGCTTGAGGTTATTGCGTACAGCCTGAACCAGTACCCGCGAAGACTCGGCTGTCGAGTCAGCCTTGTCGCTGTCAGGGTTGGCCATGGTCGACGAACCGAGTAGGCTCAGGCCCAGTGCTTCGAACGCGGAGGACATCGTGTTGGCGGTGTACATACCGCCGCAAGAACCCGTACCTGGGATCGCGTTCTGCTCAATGCCCTCAAAGTCTTCATCGCTCATATTGCCTTGCGAATACTGACCCACGGCTTCAAACACTGACACGATATTCAGGTCCTGGCCTTTCCACTTGCCTGGCTTGATCGTGCCACCGTACACATAGATGGCCGGTACGTTGCAGCGTAGGATGCCCATCATGCCGCCAGGCATGTTCTTATCGCACCCGCCAATGACCATGACGCCGTCCATCCACTGGGCTTGGACAGCTGTTTCGATACAGTCGGCAATTACTTTCCGACTGATCAAGGAATACTTCATGCCCTCAGTGCCCATCGACATGCCGTCGGAAATAGTGGGCGTGCCAAAGACCTGGGGGTTACCGCCTGATTCACGGATGGCCACAACTGCGGCGTCAGCCAGTGGTTGAAGGCCTGAATTACAGGGGGTAATCGTGCTGTGCCCGTTGGCGATTCCGATCATTGGATTCGCGAAATCTGATTTCTGATAGCCCATCGCGTAATACATTGAGCGATTTGGGGCTCGGGCGACACCTTCAGTGATGTTCTTTGAGCGCCGATTCGGGGCGTCTTGGTCTGCCATGGTCTCTCCTGTCTGGTATTGCCATAGTTTATCGGCTTTGGAGACAAGGGTGATTGACCGGATGATGAGCTGTGTTGGACGGGCGCTTTGCAGGTTGCCGGTCGACGCTGATTAGGCTGGCGAGGCAGTCTTTAAGGTGCGCGCCTGATGCTTTGTGAGCCAGCTTTGAGCTTCTTCAAGCGGCATCGGGGGTGAGAACAGGAAGCCCTGAACACTGGTCGCGCCCAGATTGCGAACCCGTCGCAACTGATTGACCGATTCGATGCCCTCAACCACGACACTTACATTCAAGCTCTTGGCCATTGACACAACTGCGCCAATGATTGTGTCGCCGCCTGAGTCAAGGGACAGCACAAACGAGCGGTCAACCTTCAAAACGTCTACCGGGAATCTTTGCAGATACGACAGCGAAGAGTAGCCCGTTCCGAAGTCATCAATCGCAATCCGAAGACCGCGTTCGCGAATGGCCTGAAGGGTTTCGCGAACGCCTTGCTCGTCACGGGCATAGACGGTCTCGGTCATCTCCAGTTCGATCACGCTTGGTGACAGCTTGTTTTCTGCGAGAACGGTGTCGAGCACGCCAATAAAATCGCCGTGCGTGAACTGGTTGATCGAGACATTCACCGTAATGCAGGGGCAGTTCGGCCCTATCAATAGGTTTGCGTCACGGCCGGCCTGGCGAAGTACCCAATTGCCCAGGCTCACCATGAGACCGTTCTCCTCGGCTAGCCGAATAAAGATCTCTGGGGCAATTTCCCCTAGCTCGGGGTGGTCCCAGCGAAGCAGTGCTTCCATGGCAGACACCTGAGCCGTACTCGGATTCACAATGGGTTGATAGGCAATTCTCAGCTCGTCATTAGTGATGGCCGCCTTGAGTGCCTTAACCATATCCAGCTTGTCTTTAGCCTGCTTTTGCCAAATCGGCTGAAAAAGGCGAGCGCGGCCCCGGCCGTCTAGCTTGGCCTGGTAGACCGCCAGGTCTGCATGCCGGATAAGCGATTCGGTATCTTTTCCGTGAGTAGGGTAAAGCGCGATGCCGACGCTGGCACCCACGCCGAGGGAGTTGGCGCCCAGTTGAATCGGCTCTCGCAAGTGCGCACCAAGGTCAGCAGCAAACGCCTCCAGGCGATCACTACTCACATGACCAATTGGTTGAACAATGATGAATTCATCTCCACCCCAGCGCGCCACGCAAGCAGCGTCTTCAGCCCGGTGCTGAAGTCGGCGAGCGACGATTTCTAATACCCGGTCGCCAATGTCATGGCCAAGGCCATCATTTATCTCCTTGAAGCGATCCAGATCGATGAAGAAGAGCGCGACCAGTTGACCAGATTCATCAGCGTTTGCAATTTCGGCTTGCATGACTTCTTCAAGCTTTGCGCGGTTGGCAAGCCTGGTGAGGGGGTCGCGAGTAGCCAGGCTCTCCAGTTCGCGCTGAACGCCTTCACGTTCAGAAATCTCGCGGCGCAGAAGGCTTGTCCGTTGCTTGACCCTTTCTTCAAGCTGATGATTGAGTTCGAGGAGCGATTTCTGAGCCTTTTTTAGCTTGTTGTTCAAGCCCCGCGCCTTATTGTGCTGGCGTACGGCCGTCTGCATCAGTCGGCGGTTTTGCTGGCGTGTTCCAATCTCGGCAGCGATTCTGCGCTGGTGAGTAGATGCCCAGACAAACACCAGAATCAGATAAATCAGACCGGTATATCCGACAACGCTCATATCGGTCTGACTGGTAATGAGCAAATAGCTTATCGGACCAATCGTGCAGCTCGCATGAATCATTGCGATAGTGCGGGAGACACATAGTGAATAAACTGCCCCGGTTGTGAAAGCGACCATCAAGAGCATCATCATGACTTGGCGCGCCAGGTCCAATGCTGGAAAGAACAGCAGCGATTGCACCGCCCACAGAAGTGCGTTTACGGTTACTAGCACGCCAAATATCAGTAGGGACTGAGTCGTGGAAGCCGTTGTGTTGCCGCTCTCATTCAGACGTTTGTATTGAATGGCCTGGTAGACCTGCGAACCAAACGCAATTAGTGAGACAACTGTCCAGGCGATTACGGTTTTGGTGAGGCCCGTTGAGAGCGCTGCAATCGCCGTTAACGTGATGATAAGAACAACCAGGGGAATGCTCTGCGAAATTGACGCATGCAAGTAGTCAACCTGGTCTTGACGAGTCAGTTGGTAGCGGTCTGGGGATCGTTCGGCCTTGGCCATAGTCATTGCAACATGAAGGTTGAGTACTCAAGGCGGTCGAATGTGCGCTCCAGCGCCTTAAACCCGACGATCACACAGATCAACAGAGACAGCGCAAAACCGTATCCGTAGTAAACAGGGCCAAGCGATAGTGATAACAAGGTGAGGCTTCCATTGCCGATGACAAATAGCAGGCAAAGCGCCAATACAATGACGCGCTTATCCAGATAGAAGTAGACCGTTAGGATCGAAAGAAACAAGACTTGCAGTGCCGCTGCAATCGTCTGTACGTATAGCAAAGGCAGATATAGATCAGACATTTGCAAATAGTTGAATAGGCGCTCGCCCACTACAAATAGCAACAAGATTGCAATTGACTGGATCTTGATGATCTCGAATATGCCGTTGCGGACGGTATCAACCATGCCATTGCGGTGCTTTTCGATGTTTTCAAGAGAACCGCCTTCGCGCACCGCACTATAAAAACCATCATAGTATTCAACGAAGTCGGTTTCGATTCGAACCAAAAAGACAGCCATACCGGGAATGATCGACAGATAGGCCAGAAAGACAGGCAGGTCATAAATGACCGATGCTCTGAACGGACCGATCACGTCGGCCGAGGTAGGCGGGAAGTACCAAAAGATCAGCTTGTCGATCCACGCGCCAAAGTTGTAGAGAAAACCAATCCACATCAACGTTGGATAGCGTAGCTTTTTGTAGAAGAACTCAAATCGCAGGCCGTCAGGCGTTGGAAAGTTCCGAATGATTAGTGCGTGCATGCCCGCAAACAGCAGTAGCTGACCAACAAAGAAGCCGCCAAGCAGGCCTTCCAGCCCCCACGGCATGAACGCATAGGCGCCAGTCACACTGACACCGTATCCAATGAGATACAGCCAGACGATCTCTCGGTATTGCTTAATACCGGACAGGAAAACGGTTGCAATCCAGATGTTGCACACGCAGACGAAGGTGGCAACCAGAAGAAATCGGTAAAGGAGCGTCTGGCCTTCGAATGCTGCCATAGCCAATATCGAACTGGCCGATCCACCAACCGCGGTAATGAGTAGCAAGACACCATGGTAGTTCGCCGCCACGATAGCTTCCTGGCGTTCAAATAGTCGGTCAGCGACGAATCGGGTAAACGCGAGCTGGACAAAACCGGTGAGCATCAGACTGTAGGCGATGATGTTGGTAACGGTCACCTGGAACTGCGTGATCAGCATATTCGGAGAGATCACCGAAAAGCTGAAAAAACCGATCATCACCATGCCAACGATTGAAAGGACCCATGGCCCTGAACTGATCACGCCGGCGTACATATAGGCACGGATCATGCCCAGCAGGGTTTCCTTCTGAAGGAGCTTTCTTAGCTCGAAGCCAATACCAGCCATGGCTAACTCTTCTCCTGAGCGTGGTTTCGTACCTCTTCAGTTGTAGGCGGCGCGTGTAACGAAGGCTCTGTTCTAGCCTCGTCGGCGATCAGCGAATCATCGATAAGCGGCTCAGTATCATGTGCCTTTTCAGGGAGCCCAGAGTGTCTGGGAAATTCTTCCGGCGAGGGTGCGCCGTCATCAGGTGTCATCGGGTCAATCGTGTGATTAGGGCTTTCATCTATCCCGGCCGTTTCAATGTGTAGCTGTGTCTCACGAAACTGCGTGGCCTTGAATTCGTCCAGTGACTGCAATTCAGTTGCTTGGAACTCACTGGGCAGATGTTCAGAATCCTGAAGCGTAGTGGGCTGAAACTCTGTTGGCAGGTCGTCACTGTCTTGCAGGGTGGTGGGCTGAAACTCTGT